>NZ_JNJP01000026.1 GCF_000701705.1 Bilophila wadsworthia ATCC 49260
CCCTTCCCCAAGCCCCATCCCTCCCCTTCCCAAGACTTTCATCTGTGCAGCCGCCCGCCGCATCGGTTCTCGGCTATAGCAAAACTGTCGGTCCCCGCGGGTCCGTTTGGGTTTACGGGATTCTTTTAGCTTTGTGTCTCTTTACTTTTCCTTAGAAGGCCCCCAATATTTTCAGGACTGCACTCTCCTCATTGACAAAGACGACCTCCCTCCATTTCCCCAAAAGCATGAACAGGGATTCGATAAAGCCAAAAGTCTTTGAAGAGAGGGAGATGGGGGTCCGGGGGAAGGGGGAGGGAAACTTTCTGTAGAAAGTTTCCCTCCCCCTTCCCCCGGTTTTCTTCGCCACAGCCATATCGTTACGGTAAATCATTGACCTCTAGCGTGGGAGCCGTTTTTCTATGGTCCCCAAGGGTCGAAACGCCTCCGCCCCAATAGGCCGGAGATTCCGGTCGTTCGCCCTCTATTCCGACAGGAGGTTCTGATCATGATCAATACGAAACAGGTTGTCCCCGCCCTCGTCGCCGTCACGCTGCTTTCTCTGGCTCCGGCGGCGGAAGCCCTGGCCATAGAAGAACATGCGCAAGCCGCCAAACCTGCCGCTATGGCTGCGGATAAGCCAGCGGCGGCCAAACCCGCTGAAGCCAAGGCGGATACCAAAAAGGACGCCAAGGCCGACGTAAAGACACAGGCTCCGGCTGCCACGGATCCGGCTAAAGAAACCCCGGCCCCCTCAGTTGAGCAGGCCCAAAAAGCCTATGACAACGGCAGCTACGAAGAAGCATTCATTATTGTGGAACCGCTCGCTAAATTGGAGCACCCCGACGCCGAATACCTGCTCGGCCAGATGTACGAACTGGGCCGCGGGGTAAAGAAGGATACGGAACAAGCCGTCACACTGTTCACCTCCGCCGCCAATCAGGGCTATGCCGCCGCTCAGGCCAAGCTTGGACAGCTCCATATGGAAGGCAAAAAAGATTACGCCTCAGCCATGAGCTGGTTCCAGAAAGCGGCCGATCAGGGCTATGCCCTCGCCTACAGCGCCATCGGCGATCTGTACGCCCAGGGTTACGGCGTGGGACAAGATAAGGGCAAGGCCCTCGACTACTATAAGAAAGCCGCTGCCGCCGGCGACGCCGACGCTTGTCTGCACCTCGGCCAAATGTACGAACAGGGTAAGGACGTCAAGGCCGATCCGGCACAGGCCGCCGTCTGGTACAAAAAGGGCGCGGATCTCGGCAGCGCCGAATGTGCCGCCGCCCTGAAACGCCTCAACGATCAGAAAGCATAGGAAGATATCGGGAAGTGAGGAAGGGGCTTTTTCTGAAAGCAGACATTCTGACACTTCTATCCCTTTTGTATAGCTAGATCTTTATCCAATACCGTGTTTGGGTTTTCCGGTCCAAGGCGATCCGAGCTTCCCGTAAGCTTTCCGCAAAAAACGGCATTCATTCCGGCTGGAACAAACGTCTTCCGCGCAGCCGCCCCCCCGTCAATACGTTTACGGGCGGGGTCCGGGGGAGGGAGCTTTCTACAGAAAGCTCCCTCCCCCGAACGTTCTCCGTAACCGATTTCTTGCTCTTTGCGGCTTGACGTTACGCGCCAGTGTCGTATGTTGTGCTGCGCCACGGGTCATTTTCCGTGGCGGATTCAGTCAAAAGGATGCGCACATGGGCAAAAGTCTCATTATCGTCGAATCTCCCGCCAAGGTGAAGACCATCAAAAAATTTCTGGGCCCCGGCTATCTGGTGCAAGCCAGCGTGGGCCATATCCGGGATCTTCCCAAAAGCAACATCGGCGTGGATGAAGCCAACGATTTCGCCCCGGAATACGAAATCATCCAAGGCAAGGAAAAGGTCGTGCAGTCCCTGCGCGACGCGGCTTCCAAGGTGGACACCGTCTTCCTCGCCCCCGACCCCGACCGCGAAGGGGAAGCCATCGCGTGGCACGTCGCCGAACTCTTGAAGGACAAAAATCCGAACATCAAGCGTATCCAGTTCAACGAAATCACCTCCCGTGCCGTACATGAGGCGCTGGATCACCCGCGCGACCTCAACGTCAACCTGTTCGACGCCCAGCAGGCCCGCCGCGTGCTCGACCGCCTCGTGGGATACAAGATCTCCCCGCTCCTCTGGAAAAACGTCAAACGCGGCATCTCCGCCGGACGCGTCCAGTCCGTGGCCCTGCGCCTCATCGTCGAGCGTGAAGAGGAACGGCAGGCTTTCGTGCCCGAAGAATACTGGCTGTTCAAGGCGATCCTTGAAGGCAGCATCCCGCCGCCGTTCAAGGCCGAGCTTTGGAAAGTAGAAGGCAAGAAGCCGGTCGTCCCCAACACCGAAACCGCCGACGCGCTCGAAAAGGCGATGAAAGGCGCTCCGTTCACGGTTTCCGCCATTGAAGAAAAGGAACGCAGCCGCGCGCCCATGCCTCCGTTCATCACGTCCACGCTCCAGCAGGCCGCCAACCAGCGCCTCAGCTATCCCGCCAAGCGCACGATGAACATCGCCCAGCGCCTCTATGAAGGCCTTGAGCTCGGCGATCGCGGCACGACCGCCCTCATCACCTACATGCGTACCGACTCCGTGCGCATCGCGGACGAAGCGCAGAAAGCGGCGGCGGATTTCATCGAAAACCGTTTCGGCAAGGACTACCTTGCCCCCGGCGGCAAGCGGAATTTCAAGACCAAGTCCGACGCTCAGGACGCCCACGAAGCCATTCGGCCCGTCGACGTGACCCTCACGCCCGAGGACGTCAAGCCCTACCTCGCCCCGGACCAGTATCAGGTTTACCGGCTCATCTGGGCGCGCTTCGTCGCTTCCCAGATGGCGGCGGCCCGCTTCCACGATACGACCGTGACCATTGACAACGGCCCGGTCCAGTGGCGTTCCAAGGGCGAGCGCATGTTGTTCCCCGGCTTCCTCGCGGTCATGCCGCGCGGCAAGGACGAGGAAGGCGTGGAACTGCCCGCCCTCACCAAGGGCGAAACGCTCAAGCTCAACAGCCTGACCAAGGAACAGAAGTTCACGCAGCCTTCCCCGCGCTTCACCGAAGCCTCGCTGGTGCGCGAACTGGAAGAGCTCGGCATCGGCCGCCCTTCCACTTATGCCTCGATCATCTCCACCCTTCAGGACCGCGACTACGTGACGCTGGAGGAAAAGCATTTCGCGCCCACGGACTTGGGCCGCGTGGTGTGCGACCGGCTGCGCGAACACTTCAAGACGCTTATGGACGTGGGCTTCACTGCGCACATGGAAGAACTGCTCGACAAGGTGGCCGAAGGCCAGCAGGACTGGGTGGCCCTGCTCCGCAACTTCAACAACGATTTCGATCCCACGCTGCTCGAAGCCGCCAAGAGCATGGGCAAGGCCAAAACCGATACGGTGACGGATATCCCCTGCCCCGAGTGCGGCAAGCCGCTGGCCGTGAAGTTCGGCAAAACCGGGCAGTTCCTCGCGTGTACCGGCTACCCCGCATGCCGGTATACCTCGAACTACACCCGCGACGAGCAAGGGCAGATCCACCTTCAGGAAAAGGTCAAGCCGGAGTTCGAAAAGGTCGGGACCTGCCCCGAATGCGGCAAGGATCTCGTGCTCAAGCGTTCCCGCACCGGCAGCCGGTTCATTGCCTGCTCCGGATATCCGGACTGCAAGCACGCCGAACCCTATTCCACCGGCGTCCCCTGCCCCCGTGAAGGCTGCAACGGCGTGCTTGTGGAAAAAAGTTCCAAGCGCGGCAAGATATTCTACTCGTGCAGCAACTATCCCCAGTGCGATTATGCCCTGTGGGACTGGCCCATCGCCGAGCCCTGCCCGGAATGCGGCTCTCCGCTGCTGGTGCTGAAAAATACCAAGGCCAAGGGCAAGTTCATCGCCTGCCCCGAAAAGACCTGCAAATACACGCGCCCCCTCGAAGGCGGCAGCGAGGACGACGCGGAATAGTTTCCGTTTGACGGGAAATCAGGGCCGGGTTGACGGGCGTTGCGGCGCCTTCACCCCGGCCTTTGTCGGAATACGCCCTTATCCGCAAAAACTTTGCTGAACGGCGGACCATCGGTTGTATCGCTCCGGACCTCGCCATTCCGCCTTTTATTCAAAGAATAACATGTATTACTGGCGAAATATCCCGCGAAAGCGCTTTTCGGGGACCGTTTTTCCGCCATTGAGCGGTATTTGCACGAATGGCGGGTTCGGGCTATAGTCATGCAGTTTATCCTGATCACCAAGGATATGCCAAACCTACAGCCGCAACCGGCCTGCCCTGTTCCGGCTCTCTTTTCCCATGCGGAACGGAGCAGCCGTTTATTTGAGCGTCGGCAGCCGCTTGTCATAGAGAGGGAGATTTCAATATGCCCATCGAAACATTTCCCATCGGGCCGCTTGAAACCAACTGCCACATCGTCATCAGCGGCTCGGACGCCGTCGCCGTCGATCCGGGCGGGGATTTGAACAGCGGCCTCGGCGAAGTCCTCGCCTTGCTCAAGGAACAGAACCTCACGCTCCGGGCCATCCTGTGCACGCATTTCCACTTCGATCACCTGTATGGCGTGGCGGCCCTGCATGAAGCGACCGGCGCTCCGGTCTACGGCCCCGCCGGGGATGCCTCCCTGCTCGGCACCGAGCTCGGCGGCAGCGGCGCATGGGGTTTCCCTCCGGTGACGACGTTCAAATGGGAAGATTTGAAGGAAGGCCCGCACACCTTCGGTTCGATCAAGTGTGAAGTGCTGACTACGCCCGGACACACGCCCGGCAGCCTTTCCATCTATTTCCCGGAACTGAACAGCATCATGACCGGCGACCTGCTCTTCTACCACTCCGTGGGCCGCACGGACTTCCCCGGCAGCAGCCAGGAAGCCCTGCGCAAGTCGCTGCACAAGAAGATCTTCATCCTTCCGCAGGAAACCGCGGTGTATCCGGGCCACGGCCCCAACACCAACGTAGGCGAAGAACTCGCCAACAACCCGTACCTCTGGCTCTAACGGAACCGCCCTCCTCCCCGGTCCGCGGCTCCGAAAGCATATTCCTCATCTCATTGGAGAGATTTCATGGCTCAGCAGAGAAACATCAAGAAAGTGGTGCTCGCCTATTCCGGCGGGCTGGACACCTCCGTTATCCTCAAGTGGCTTCAGGTGAACTACGGCTGCGAAGTGATCACCATGACCGCCGACGTGGGGCAGGAAGACGACCTGAACGGCGTGGACGAAAAAGCCCTCAGGACCGGCGCGACCAAGGCCTATATCGAAGACCTGCGCGAAGAGTTCGCCAAGGACTTCATCTTCCCCATGCTCCGCTCCGGCGCTCTGTATGAAGGCCGCTACCTGCTCGGCACCTCCGTGGCCCGCCCGCTGATCACCAAGCGCCTCGTGGAAATCGCCCGTGCCGAAGGCGCCGACGCCCTCGCCCACGGCGCGACCGGCAAGGGCAACGACCAGGTCCGCTTCGAGCTGTCCGCCGCCGCCCTCGCGCCCGATCTGCGCGTGATCGCCCCCTGGCGCGAATGGGATCTGATGTCCCGTACCGCCCTGAACTTCTTTGCCGAACAGCACAACATTCCGATCTCCTCCGGTGCGAAGCACTACAGCATGGACCGCAACATGCTCCATTGCAGCTTCGAAGGCGGCGAGCTTGAAGATCCGTGGGAAGAACCCCTCGAAGCCTCCCATATCATGGCCGTCCCGTTCGAGAAGGCCCCTGATGAAGCCGAATACGTCACCATCACCTTCGAACACGGCGACCCGGTCGCGGTGAACGGCGAAGCCCTGTCGCCCGCCCAGATCATGGTGAAGCTGAACGAACTTGGCCGCAAGCACGGCATCGGCCGCGTGGACATGGTCGAAAACCGCTTTGTGGGCATCAAGTCCCGCGGCGTGTACGAGACCCCCGGCGGCACCATCATCTACGTGGCCCACAAGGACCTCGAAGGCATCACGATGGAACGCGAAACCATGCACATCCGCGACATGATGATGCCCTCCTACGCCGGAGCCATCTACAACGGTTTCTGGTATTCCCCCGAGCGCGAGGCCATGCAGGCCTTCATCGACAAGTCGCAGGAACGCGTTTCCGGCACCGTGCGCCTGAAGCTCTACAAGGGCAACGCATGGCCCGTCGGCCGCGAATCCAAGAACACCCTGTACTGCGCCGACCTCGCCACCTTCGAGGAATGCGCCACCTACGACCACAAGGACGCCGCCGGCTTCATCAAGCTGAACAGCCTCCGCATCCGCGGCTACCGCAAAGACCTCATCAAGTAAGATGAGTTGACTGTGAAGATTGGGAGGGGCGGGGAAACCTTTCTGAAGAAAGGTTCTCCCCGCCCCTCCCAAACCCTCCCCACCCCTTCCCAAGACTTTTGCAAGAGTCGATGAAGGGCGGGGAAACATACTAGGCAAACACGAGCATACGTCCCCCGGCAGGTTCCGGCCTGAATGGATGGGTGTGTCTCTCAAAGCCTCTCAAGCGGAACGGCTCCCCGTGCGGCGCAGCCGTATGGGGAGCCGTTCCGCGCCGAGGGGGTTTGGGGGGCATCATGCCCCCCAAGCAGGTCCGGGCGGCAGCCCGGCCGCCGGAGGCGCACAGCGAACACGGAGACACCAATGGCGAAAGAAAAACTCTGGGGCGGACGGTTCCACGAAGGCACCGCCGCTTCCGTCGAAGCCTATACGCAGTCCATTTCCTACGACTGGACCCTGTACAAGCAGGATATCGCCGGCTCGTGCGCCCACGCGCGTATGCTGGCCCGGCAGGGCGTCATCAGCGCCGAGGAAGCCGATCAGCTCGTCGCCGGCCTCGCCGCCGTGCGCGCGGAAATCGAGGACGGCACCTTCCAGTGGAAAAAAGAACTGGAAGACGTCCACATGAACATCGAAAGCCGCCTCACCGAACTCGTGGGCGACGTGGGCAAGAAGCTCCACACGGGCCGCAGCCGCAACGATCAGGTCGCGCTCGACTTCCGCCTGTTCGTCTCCGACCGGCTCCGCGAATGGCAGCGCCTCGCCCGCGAACTGGCCGCCGTATACATGGCCCGCGCCGAAGAACATCAGGACACCATCCTCCCCGGCTGCACCCACCTCCAGCCCGCGCAGCCCGTCAGCCTCGCCCATCACCTGCTCGCCTATGCCTGGATGCTCCGCCGCGACGTCCAGCGCATGGCCGACTGCGAAAAGCGCACCCGCATCAGCCCCCTCGGCGCGGCCGCCCTCGCCGGGACGACCTACCCGCTCGATCCCGCATCCGTGGCCCGCGAGCTGGACATGTACGGCACATTCGACAACAGCATGGACGCCGTGTCCGACCGGGATTTCGTCATCGAAGCCCTGTTCTGCGCCAGCACGACCATGATGCACCTCTCCCGCTGCTGCGAGGAGATCATCCTGTGGTCGAACCCGGCCTTCGGCTTCGTGAAGCTGCCCGACGCCTATGCCACGGGCTCCTCCATCATGCCCCAGAAGAAAAACCCCGACGTCGCCGAAATCATGCGCGGCAAGGTGGGCCGGGTGTACGGCGATTTGACCGCCATGCTCACCATCCTGAAGGGCCTCCCCCTGACCTACAACCGTGACCTCCAGGAAGACAAGGAGCCTTTCCTTGACGCCGACCACACCCTGAGCACGTCCCTGGAGCTTATGGCGGGCATGATGAAGGCCCTGCGCTTCGATGAAGTCCGCATGGCCCGCGCCCTCACCGCCGGTTTCCTTAACGCGACCGAGCTTGCGGACTACCTGGTCACAAAGGGCATTCCCTTCCGCGAAGCCCACCACATCACGGGTTCCGCCGTGGCGCTGGCCGAAGGGAAGAACCTCTCGCTCGAAGCCCTGCCGCTTGACGCGCTTCAGGGCCTGTGCGATCGCATCGGCCCCGATGTGTTCGACGTGCTCGAATACCGCGCCGCCGTCGCCCGCAGGAACGCCCCCGGCGGCACCGGCCCGTTGTCCGTGGCGCGCCAGCTGGAAAAGATGAAGGCGTGGCTCCACGAAACCAAGTAGTTTTCCCCAGATGAAAAAAGGTGCCCCTCGGCGTAATCGCCCGGGGCACTTTTTTTGCCCTCTAACCGCTCAGAAACGCAAAACTCTCATACGGAGCTGTCCCCTTTTTCCGTTAATCCCCATTGACAGGATAATGGATTGAAGGCATCCTTCACGTGAATTGTCGAACAACCCGTTCGATAAACGTCTGTACGCAGGCCATGCGTCGCGGACAAAAGCTTAGAAGGCTCTTTTTATCACCCAATATCGGTAAAAATGCCGAACGGACGTCCTCTGTGACGGGCAAAAACGATATTGAGCAGAAAAGGACAAACAAGCTTGCAAGGAGGAGTGGCTATGGAACTGACCAGAAGAGCGATACTTGGGGCATTGGGCGGACTCGCCGTCGGCGGTACCGTCGCATCCGTTGTGGGGACCAGTATTGCGGCGGATCCCAAGACCAAACGCTTTGAGCAAATCAACGGGGACTTTGGTTGGAAGCCCCATAAGCTTGATCCGAAGGAATGCGCCGCCGTGGCCTATGACGGCTACTGGCACAAGGGCTTGGGATGCGCGTACGGCGCATTCTACGCCATCGTGGGCCTTATGGGCGAAAAATACGGCGCCCCGTACAATCAGTTCCCCTTTGCCATGCTCGAAGTCGGCAAGGGCGGCATCTCCGACTGGGGCACCATCTGCGGCGCGCTGCTCGGCCCCGCTTCGGCTTACGCCCTTTTCTGGGGAAGAAAGGAACGCAATGCGATGGTGTCGGAACTCTACCGCTGGTACGAAACGGCGAAACTGCCCATCTTCAACCCCGGCGAAGCCGCCAAGGGCGTGAAGGGCGATCTTCCCACCAGCGTAGCCGATTCCGTACTGTGTCACGTCTCCCTGAGCCGATGGTGCTTCGAAAACAAGGTTGAGGCAAACTCCAAGGCGCGCAGCGAACGCTGCGGCCGCCTCACCGCCGACGTCACCTACAAGGCCGTCGAAATCATGAACGCTAAAATCGACGGAACCTTCAAGCCCGCTCTCGCTGCTCCGCAATCCGTCACCACCTGCGGCGAATGCCACGCCAAGGGCAAGGAAGCCGACAACATGAAGAGCGTCATGGACTGTACGCCCTGCCACAGCGGCAACGAACACCTGATGAACAAGTTCAAAGATCATCCCTAAAGTCAGCTTTTCCGCTGTCTAAGGGGGTCGAGAGAACCCGTATGCGTCCCGCGGTTCTCCCACACCTCATTCGGGGCATCGGACGATGCCCCCATAAAAAAGGGCATGTGCGATCCGGCAAACGCCGACGCCATGCCCTTTTCCCTTGTGCGCCAACACAACAGACGCTTGTGTTCATGTATCCGGCGCAGTAGAATAGCTTTATGAATACCTCCACTCCGCATGCATTTGCCCTGTTTTCCGGCGGGCTGGACAGCATCCTCGCTGCCCGCCTGATCATGGAACAAGGGCTGGTTGTCCGTTGCCTGCATTTTGTCACCCCCTTTTTCGGCAAGCCGCAATTGATCCCCCACTGGGAGAAGGTGTACGGCCTTGAGGTGGAAGCCGTGGACGTCGGTGAAGCGTTCGTGCGCCTCCTGAGGGAACGCCCCGCCCACGGTTTCGGCAAAGTCATGAACCCCTGTGTCGACTGCAAAATCCTCATGATGCGCAAAGCGCGGGAACTCATGAAAAAATGGGGAGCGTCATTCCTTATCTCCGGTGAAGTGCTCGGGCAGCGCCCCATGTCCCAGCGCCGCGACACCCTCAATGTCATCCGCCGCGACGCAGAGGTTAAGGAGTCCCTCCTCCGTCCGCTCAGCGCCCAACTGCTCGATCCGACCGCCCCTGAAATCTCGGGCCTGGTGGATCGCAACAAGCTGCTCGGTATCTTCGGGCGCGGCCGGAAGTCCCAAATGGCGTTGGCCGATCAAATGGGCCTGAAAGAGATCCCCACACCCGCCGGAGGGTGCAAACTGGCGGAAAAGGAAAACTCCCGGCGCTATTGGCCGGTCCTGACGCGCCTCAAAGAGCCGACGGTTGAAGACTTCGAATTGTCCAACATCGGGCGTCAGTACTGGTTCGGTGATCACTGGCTGTCGATGGGCCGCAACGAAGCGGACAACTCGGCGCTGGAGCGTCTGGTCCGTCCCGGCGACGCCATCCTCCGCGTGCGTGACTTTCCGAGCCCTTTCGCACTTGCCCGCCAGCTCACCCCGTGGGACAACGAAACGCTTCAGGACGCGGCCAGCCTCGTGGCCTCCTACTCGCCCAAAGGCGTCCGGGCCGCCGAGGCGTCTCCCGACGGGACCATAGCCGTGCGCGTTCAGATCAACGGCGAGAGCACCTTCGTCAATGTGGCGCCCAAGCGCACCCCCGCCCTTCCGTGGGGCGAGCCCGAATTCGTCGATGTCCGCAAAGCCATCAAGGCGGAGAACCGGCCCACGTTTGATGAGTAACGATGGTAAGCAGGTAGGTGGGGGGAGGAGGTCCCTTTCTGGAAAAAGGGGCCTCCTCCCCCCACCTACCTCCACCAAAGGCTTTCCACCCTTATTGAATCCCTCGCGGCGGCTTTTCCGTGCTGCGAGGGATTTTCTTTGTCTGGCGGCGGGCTCTGCAGGGAAAGGGGAAAAGAAGAGGGCGCGAGGATGAATACGGCGGGGACGTTTTCGAGAGAGTCTTTTCCTTGAAAAGAATAGCCGGATTGCTCAGTTGTCGGCATCCAGCAGTGACAGCACCTTGCTCACGTAGGCTTGTGTTTCGGCGAAAGGCGGGATGCCGCCATAGCGCAGGACGTTGCCCGGCCCGGCATTATAGGCGGCGAGCGCGAGATCAAGCCTGCCGAAGCGGTCAATCTGCTGGCGCAGATAGCGGCTCCCCGCGTCCACATTGGCCTCGGGATCGAAAGGATCGATAACGCCGAGCATCTGTTGCGTCCCCGGCATAAGCTGCATGAGCCCCTGTGCGCCCTTCTCCGATTCAGCGATGGTTTCGAAATTGGACTCCACCTTGATCACCGCCGCGATAAGCCGGGGATCGAGCCCGTAGCGGCCGCTGGCCTTGGCCACGAGTTCCCGCCACACGGCGGGCGGAGGGAGCGTCCCTTTTCCGGCATGGGCGCGGAGAACCAGTTGCGGCGACACCATGCGCGGCAGGGACAGCGCCGCCGCATGGGGCGACAGCGCGTAAATGTCCATCTGGTCGAGCAGGTTTTCAGTAGGGATGGAGGGACGCGGCGGCAAGGAGCTTTCGGATTGGCCGCCGGGATGCACGGGGCGCAGGCGTTGGGCCGGGCGCTCGTCCGTCGAGAGCTCCTCATGCAGGATGACGCCCGCCGAAGCCGTGCCGGATACGAACATCCCCACCGCCAGGCAAAAACTCAGGACGCGGATCACTCGGGCAGCGCGAAATAGAGTTCGATAATATTCGACTGTTCGTAGTAGGCATAGGTATAGTGGGCCACTACGGACTTGATCAAATGGATGCCGAGCCCGCCCACGGGCCGCTCGTCCACGCCGAGCGATACGTCCGGGACCGGCGCTTCAAGGAAAGGATCGAAAGGGGCTCCCCAGTCCTGCACCTTGAAGCAGAAGTACGGCACGTTGTCGAGCCGTACTTCCCGGCAGGCGACCTGCGCCTCACCCGGGACATCCGGATAGGCATAGCTGAATACGTTGACCAAAAGTTCCTCAGCGGCAAGCTCCACCTGCGGGATCAGCGGCCTGTATGAAGAAGGGATGGTCTCGTGGATAAAGGCATTGACATTCGCCAGCTGCTCAAGACTGGCCGGAACGCTGAGCGTCGCCATGATCGCCTCCTCAGGAAAGGGCGCTGACGGCCTCGTCGCGCGTGGCGTAAATGGGGAGCATGGAGCTGAATCCCGAAATTTTGAAAACTTCCGCCACCATCGACTGCATGGAACAGAACGCCAGCGTCGCCGCGGCGGCCTTACTCGCCTTAACCATCGTCAAAATGACCCGTAACCCTGCGGAACTGATGTATTCGACACCACCAAGATCCACCACGACCTTTTTGGCCCCGGAATCCAGAAGCTCACGGCAGGAGGTTTCAAAACTGCTCGCCGTGGTTGCGTCGATCCTTCCGGTAAGCGCAATGATACTGACGCAACCCTGTTCCGATGTGACAACTTGCATACACGTTCTTCCTGATGTTGTTGCTATTTGTAGCTTAAGAGCAATCCTTGACTGATCTTAAGCCACCCGTCAAGGGTCACGAAAAGCAGGAGTTTGAAGGGCAGGGAAATGGTCATGGGAGATACCATCATCATGCCCATCGCCAACAGGATATTGGAAATGATAAGGTCGATGGCGATAAACGGCAAATACAGCAGGAACCCCACCTGAAACGCCTTGGTCAATTCGGAAATGGTAAACGCGGGCACGAGGATCAGCATGTTGTCTTTGGAAATCTGATCATGCTGTTCTTTGGGCCAGATACGCTTCGCCGTGCTCATGAAGGCCCGGAGCACGCCGTCCTCCGTATTGTCCGAAAGGAACTTGCGCAGCGGCGGCGACAGCTTGTCGACGATGCCGATAACTTCCTTCGGCGAAGGCTCCGCGCTGATCTGGAGTTTCTCGGCGATGTCCATCGTACTCATCATCATGGGGGCCATAATGAACAGGCTCAATATGATGGCAAGGCCGTTCATGACCATCGCGGGCGGGACCTGCTGCACGCCGAGGGCGTTGCGGACAAGCGACGTGACCACCACGATCTTCACGTAGGACGTGACCATCATCAGGAAAAACGGAGCAAGGCCCAACAAAGCCATGCCCACAATGAAATACAACGGATTGACGCCCGTCATGCCTACTCTCCCACCTTGCCGAGGCTGACGACCTGTACGCCGAGCGTCCCGTTCAAATCCACAAGGCGCCCCTTGCCGACGGATTTGCCGTTGGCGTACAGCGTGACCGGGGCGAGCGCATCGCCGCCGAACGCGAAAGTATAGCCGGGGGCGAGCGTCTCCACGTCCCGCACCGTCATGAGGCGGCGTTCCAGTTCAAAGGTCAGCGTCACTTCCAGTTCGCCGGTATCGACGCCTTCGGACGGCGCGGCCCCGGCAGCCGTATTGTTTTCGTCGGACATGGGCCCCTCCTCGGGATTCAAGACAGAAAGGATGGTCGCGCAGCCCTCCGCGAGGGAGCAGGCGAACGCAAGGGAACGCGACGTGGCGCAGAGGCGGAGCGTAACGCGGCCCTCACGCGCCGGATAGGTTTCCGGCAGCAGCACATCGTCTGGTTCAAGGGAAGACAGCTCGTTGACGGAAAGCCGCATACGCCCCGCTTCGAGGCTGACCGGAACCGGCACGTCCCCGGCAAGCCCCAGTGCGCGGCGGCGCGGCAAGGCGTCCAGACGTTCCACCAGTTCGAGCGCGCTCTCCCGATCCGGGAGGCACAGCCTGACAGGGATCGGATACGCCTCTGCGGAGGCCCCCGCCCCCACCGGCACGTGCAGCGTCAGGGGAAGCGCACAAACGGCCGGTTCCGCCGTTTCGATCATCCGGACGTTGCGGACAGCCAGCGGCACATGCAAAAACGTTTGCGCCAGTTCCGCCAAAGGAGCGGCCAGCAAGTCGAGAACCGCCAACTGCAGCGCCCCGGGCAGTGCGGCGTTCGGCGGCACATCCGCCACTGCCGGATGCAAAGCCAGCAAGCGCAGGCTGCCGAGTTCCACGCGCCATGTCCGTTCGCCGCAAACGACGTCAAAAGCGCACACCGGAGGGACCGGAGCCGCAAGGCCCCCGGCCTCCAACGCGCACGGCGTACCGGCCACATCAATGGGCCACGGCTGCGCCCGCGTGCACAGCAGGTTGAAGACATGCGCTTCAAGCGGCGAAAGCGCCGGAGCCCGGAAAGGCAGTATCTCCATGTACTTCTCCGCCCCCGGCAATGGAGGGCTGTTACAAAAAGTTTCGGGCTACGCCTCTTCAAACGGCCGGCGCGGCATCCCTCCCCGTGCGCCGGGGTCAGGCATCCCGTTCGTCCGGAGCGACATACTCGCCGCGCGACTGCCGACGCCCATCGCCGTTCTCGGCTTCGGCCTCGCCCCGTTCAGAAACCACTTCGACGCGAACATCCTTCTCAAACGACTCAAGCCGCGCCTTCAAGGATTCCTGTGCGCCGACGAGGGTCTGAAAGGATGCCGCGTTGTCCGTCGCCAAATGTACCGACAGCACGCCGTCGCTCCCGCGCTGGAGCCGGATTTCGGTTCCGGGGAGGACATCCTTGCCAAGGGTGAGGCGTATCTCATGGCCCCCGTCGGGCCCGGAAACCAGAATCCGCTCCACGAGCTTTTCCGCCAGCGCACCCAAATCCGGAGCATCTCCGGACGGAGCCGCCGTTTCAGCCGTCTGCGCCGTGCGTCCGGCAAAAAGTGTATCCAACGGCCCGGTCATCCGGGAAAACATGCTGGAAAGCGCTTCGGCCTCGGCTGAGGTATCCTCGTCAGGAGCATGGGAAGCCCCACGTCCCCCGTCGGACTCCTCTCCTCCGGAACCCTGCCGTTCGTCAAGCGGACGCCGCCGCATGGCTTGCTGAAAGGTATCCACGTCCGCACCTGACGGCGCGGCCATGCCGGAATCCGCAGATCGGCCTTCAGCCTGCCCGAGCCGGGACATATCCACCTTCATAAAGTCAGCCATACGACACCTCCCGCATTCCTCCGCTTGTGGACGGGTTTCTTTATTTTGAAAGGGCTATCGCTCCAACCGGCGCTCAATTCCCGAAAATGCAGGGCATAATGGACGCAAAAGGCATTGGAAAGAGCGGTATAGCTTCCGTATCGGCAGATTTGAGGAAGCCGGACGGGAAAAACGTCTCTCCAGAAAGGTTTCCCTTCCTTTCCCCAATGCTTCCTGCCCCTTCGAGGGTGAAACGCCCCTAGAGCTCGCCTTCGGTCCCCTGAGGCGGCAGCGGTTTGAATTCTTCCATTTCCAAATCTTCCAGACGCTCGGCCTCGCGTTTGGCCTCGACGAGCCAGATGTCCCGATGCGTCACGATTTTGGCCGTCTCGTGCTGAGCCTGCCGCGCGGCCTCCCGGGCCTTGCGTACGTCCTCCTGGCGCTTTTTTACGTTCTCAAGCGCTTGGGCGATGGCTTCTTCCAGCTTCAACTCGCCATCGGCCAGCGCACCGAGCCCGGCCTTGAACACATCCAATTCCTTGAGGCTCAGGCCCTTGCCCATGATCGCGTCATAGCGGCGCTCGACCTCTTCCTGACGCCAGACCTTGTAGCGCTCCAGCTCCCCGCGGCACCGCTCCACCGCCTCCTGCGCCTCAACCACGGCGCGCTCGGCGGCACTGAGGGCATTCTTGGCCGCATCCTCCCGGTATTCGCGCACCTTAAGCAATGGAGCCAGCGGATACTTTTCCACGCTCAGGCCACCACCTTATACAGCGCCTGCAACGTTTCCTCAAAAGTGCTTTTTTCGTCCAAACCTTGCCTGAGGAACGCGTTTACGGCGTTGATCCGGGCCAGCGCGTCGTCGGCTTCCTTATCCGATCCTTTCTTGTATTCGCCGATCTGCACGAGCAATTCCACCTCGGCGAACTTCGCCAGCACCTTACGGAGCGCCTGCGCGGCTTTCTTGTGCTCCTTCGTAACGATGGCGTTCATAACACGGCTGACGCTGGCCTGTACGTCGATGGCGGGATAGTGGTTCGCCGCCGCCAACTTGCGGGACAGGATGATGTGCCCGTCGAGGATGGAGCGGGTTTCGTCCGCAATGGGCTCCGTCATATCGTCGCCCTCCACCAGTACGGTATACAGCGCCGTGATGGAGCCCTTATCCGAATTGCCCGCCCGTTCCATCAGCTTGGGAAGCGTCGAAAACACGGACGGAGGGAAACCGCGCCGGGTCGGGGGTTCGCCCGCGGCAAGGCCGATCTCGCGCTGTGCGCGCCCGAAACGGGTCACCGAGTCCATCATGAGCAGAACGCTCTTGTGCTGATCCCGGAAATATTCCGCCACCGCCGTGGCCGTGTACGCGGCCTTGAGGCGTTCCATCGACGAGCGGTCGGATGTGGAAACGACCAGCACGGCCTTTTTCCGCCCTTCCGGGCCAAGGTCGTTCTCAATGAACTCACGCACTTCGCGGCCGCGCTCGCCAATCAGCGCCAACACGCACACATCGGCGGAACAGCCTTTGATGATGCTGGACAAGAGCGTACTTTTACCGCCGCCAGCCGCCGCGAAAATACCCATGCGCTGCCCCTCGCCGCAGGTAAGCACCCCGTCGAGCACGCGCAGGCCCAGAGAAATCGGCCTGTCGATGATCTTGCGGAGCATGGGGTTCGGGGGATCGGCGTAAACCGGATAGTGGGTCCGGGGCTTGAGCGGCGGCCCGCCGTCGATGGGATCGCCGAGCCCGTTCAGGACGCGCCCGAGGAGATCTTCGCCCACGGGCACGGAATGGATTTCCCCCGTCGGGATGACTTCGGTTGCGGGCGAAATGCCCTGCAAATCGCCGAGCGGCGTCAACAGGGCCACCTGCTTCACGAAGCCCACGACCTCGGCCCGGAGCGTCCAGTCTTCCCACGGGTTCCGCAGGATGCACAGTTCGCCGACCTTCACCCCCGGCACCACGGCCCGGATGATGGTCCCCACGACCTGCTCCACGCGGCCCCGCACCTCCACCGAGGCGGTCGACTGCACCGCTTCCTCAAGAAGCGCTCCGATATATTCAAAGGCCATAGGGCATCCATCCGTTTGTCAAACCATATCCGCGAGATCCAAGCAGGCGTTCGCCCAATCGCCCCTCCGCAAGGGCCGAAAATGCGGGCGTGGCCCCAAAACGTCCTTTCTCAAGCCGTGCCGTGCAACGGCACACACCGCTCTATAATGGGGGAAACGTGTATACCAATGAATCGGGCCGCGATCGCATATGGGGCAGACGGCTAGCGGTTGTCGGCGTTGTCCCCGCAATCGGTGCGCGCTATGAAGCGATTTTGGAGCGCAGGGCGTTTTCCAGCGCCTTGAGCTGTGTCTCGAGGCTGGCATCGACCACGCCAAGCTCGCTTTCCAAAAGGCACGCCCCCCGCTCAAGACGCGCATCCGGCACGACATCCAGAAAACTGGCCCCGCCCGGCACGGAGGCCAGCATGGATGCCAACCCCTCCCGGACGGCCTTTTCATCAGCGGGCGCCACGCGGATCGTCACATGCTGCTGATTGCGGACCGTCACCAGCGCATTGCGGACGATACGGACGATGCGTTCGTTTTCGTCAATCTCGCCGATGACCTTGCGCACGGCCACAGCAACCACATTCACCAACGTGGCCTCAATGCCTTCGATGTACTCGACCGACGACAGCACGGTTTCCATCACCTTCTCGGCATGTTCGAGGCGGCCTTCCTCCACGCCGTCGCGGTAACCTTCCTCGCGCCGCCGCTCATAGGCCTCCCCGGCCTTGCGCTCCATGTCGGCCACACGCTCACGGGCCGCGTCGAGCACGGCATTGGCCTCCAGAAGGACGGCGGCCTCAGAGGCTTTGAGCACACGCGTCCCGGCGGACGGGGTTACCGTGTCCCCGGTCAATCGAAACAGGGAGCCCATTGCGGTGCAACCTCCTTCAGCAACAGCTTCTTCAGACCAAACCATACCGCCCGCTGAACCGCAGGCGACACCGACGGCGGAGCATCCTCAATATTCTCGGCGGCCCGTTCCTTCAAGGCGGCGGGCCAAGGAGCGCGGCAAATGGCAATCGCCAGACGGCCGTGGCGCTGCATACGTTCCAGCAACGGCTCCCGGACGTCGCGGCTCAGAAAAAACTGCCGCACACTACCGAGCTGATACTGCCCGCGCTGGATGCCATAGCGGTACAGCGGTTCCCCCAGGGCTTCACGCAGGGCCAAGACCGGCTCCCGGGTGATAATGCGAGCCAGCTCCGCAGCGTGGACACACACGCCGAACACTTTGCCCAGACGCTCCAACTCTTCCGCACTCAGGAAGGCCAAACGCCGTGACTCGTCGGTGAAATCCCAGAACCCTTCTTCCGGCGGCGCGACAGGCCACGCCAATACGGGCGAGCCACGCCGCGAGAGTTCCGCCGCCACAATCGCCGTGTTCAAACCGGGAACGCGCCATGCTTCGGGACAGTCCGGCACAACGGAGCCCAAGCGACCGTTGAAGGCCAGCATAGCCCGAAACAGCGCAGGTTTCCGTGCGATGATGTCCGAAAAAAACGAGGTGTGCATACCTGTCCGGCCGTGCCAGCGTTACGACGGCTGATCTTCCGAGGCGTTCGCCGCCTCTTTGCGCTTCCGCAGGGCATCACGCAGGGAAAGCGCCAACAGCGCAAGTCCGGCGAGCGCCGCCAAAAAGACGATCCCCGCGCCGATCAAGGCATATGGCGGCCCGTTCTGCGGCGCGAGCGGCAATCCGAGAAATTTCGGGGTTGGCTCCATGGGTACGGAAACCTGTTCCCGAACCGGAACGAGCATGACGGAAACACGTTCATAGTCGAGATCCGGCACGGCCTTGGACGTAAGCTCACGGATTTTGGCGACCAGGTTGACGACAGGCGAATCCGGGGTATGGCGGAGGAAAACGGCGGCGGAAGGCAGGGTACGCGTATCGGTGGCCTGATCCGTGCCTCCGAGCACCACATGGACGCGGGCCGTCAGCACGCCGTCGATACGGGAAAAGGTGTCGGACAGCTCCTGCGAGATGGCGTAGGCCATGCGAGCCTGTTCCTCCGAGGCGGATGAGATCATCCCCTGCCCGGAAAAAACTTTGCCGAGGTTTTCGTAGTCCGCCCGAGGGAGGTTGTTCTCTTTCAGTATTTCAAGGGACTGAACGAGCTGATCCTCATCCACGGACAAGGTGAACCCAGCCTTTCCAGCGGCGGTTTTCTCGGCCCGGATGCCGCGCTTGAGCAGCGTGGACAGCATCGTATTGACCTGCGCCTCGGTCAGCCCGCGGTACACTTCTACCTGACAGCCCAGAAGCGCCGCACAGAGCGACAACACCAGCAGAAACGGGAGCCAGCGCATCCCTTTTTTCCCGGACCCATGTGCTTCCGTCATATGTCCACGCCCCGTTTCCGTCACATTCTACCCCTGCTGCTTCAACAACGATTCAAAACCCTGATTGACCTGCTGCGACAACTTCGCCCCGCCCGTGGCCTGTACCCGGAGCATCCCCACAAGGAATTGCAGCTGGTACAACTCCGTCGCGGAAGCGTTCCCGCCGCCGACCCGCTCGAGCAGCCGGGCCAGCTCCTGCATGCCGTCCGTCTGAACGGCATCCGTCCGCCCTTCCACGGCCTGCGGCCCGGAAGGCGATTCTATCCGCATCGTACCGCCGATGCCGTCAATCCGGCTCCCCTCGGAGATGCCGTACACGGGATCTTCGGAAGGGTTCGGAGGGATTGCCTCATCCGTACGCGTCACTTCCGGGATATCTTGACCGGCCTCCTCAAAGGGCCCGTGCTCCCGCGAGCCTTCGGCAACGCCCTGCACGGACGGGCCGCCCTGCCCATCCGGCGCGCGCAGCGCATCCTCGAAGGCACGCACCAGCTCGGCGGGAGGTTCTCCCTGCGGGCCAAGGCTCCGCAGTTCGGCCCCCTTGGAGACGCCCAGCTTTTCCAGCGCCTCCAAAAGCTTTGAAGCCCCAAGACCGGAAATGTCCACGTCTACCTCCGCCGGATTACACCAGCCTACGGTTCTTGCCGGAGTTTTTCAAGCAACCCGGCGGCCAGCTCCGCTCTCGGGCCTTCGCCGGCGGCCAGCGGGGCAAGCACAGCTTCGGCTTCGCCTTGCCGTCTCGCCAAGGTGTAACACAGACCAAGCAGCGCCTGCGCGTCCTCATCTTCCGGCATGGCGGCCAGCACTTCATCTTTCAGGAGCCGTTCCGCCTCGTCGAAATCATCCACCACAATATGGCTCAGGGCCTTGCCCATGAGAGCGGGCGCAAATCCCGGGCGGAGCGCGAGCACCCCCGCGTACATGGCACGCGCATCCACCACGTTTCCTCCGTGACATGCAGCGTTGGCGACATCAAGCAAACGGCTGATCTGGGTATCGGACAGCATGGCGTTTCTCCAATCGTAAAAAGATGCGGGCAGCCCGGGCACCCCCGGCTAAACGCAAAAAGGGGAGAAGGGGACAGCCCCTTCTCCTTGTCCGTCATCCCGTCCGACGCGCCATGCGCGGGATGGAGCCACGCAAAAGCATCCGGGGTGCGGTCCCGGAACATGATTCCGGACGGGAGACAAACTCAGCCGGTACGCTGGGCAAGGCTCTTCATCATATCCGTCATGCTCTTCGTGACGGACGAGAGCGATTCCAGCATGGCATTGTACTGCCCGACTTCGAACTGGAGGGCCATCATGTCCTCGGGGCTGACTTCGTCCTTGCCCAGCATCTCGGTCATCTTGGCCTGCAGGTCCTTGCCCTTGCTGCTGATCGAATCCAAGCCGCTGTTGAACAGCTCATTGACGTTCAATCCCGGCGTTCCACTCGTGCCGTTGATATTCATGGCAAACTCACTTTGGTTAGAAATCCTTTTACTTCGCCATGTTGTCCATAGAATGCAACGCAGCCTGCGTCGCTTCCCGGACGGCCTGCGCCACAGCCCATTCGTCGGGGGTCAACCCCCTATCCATATGCCGTTTGACAGCCAGATCCATTTCCAGAACCTCATCCCGGATGCCCTGCAAGGCGCGGGGATCGTCAAGGGCATCCAGCACGGAAACCATCGCGTCACTCATTGGAACCTCTCAGTCGATACACGATTATCCGCCCATCCTTACGGAGCTTCAACTCCTTCACGCCGATGGACTCGAGCACATATCCGCCGGGGAGCAGACCGCCCTCAAAGACACGCTGCCCCGTAGCCAGACTGATGAAATGCATGGGCGTCAATGTTACCCCGGTCACCCGGATCTCCGGCATATCATCGGCTTGCGGCGCGGGAACGTCTCCCGCCTCCGCCTGCTGCGGCGCCGCGGCTTCACGCCGGACTTCGGCTTGAGGCCGCTTTTTCTCGAACGACGCAACCACATCGAACACGACCGGGACGCCGAGTTCCGCACGGGCCTTGTCCAGCACGCCGTCCAGACGGATACGCTGGGCCACATCGAACCGGCCCGCAAGCTCCACCTTTCCGGGCAGGAACCGGACCTGCACAAACGCCAGATCCGCCTCCTTCAAGAGCGGCAACAGGACCGCTTCAACCGCGTCGGCGTGACGGATGGTCCGGTCCAAACGGCTCCAGACGGCCTGGTCCCGCAGTTCCGGGACATCTTCGCGGACGGCGGAAAAGGCCTGCTCTTCCACGAGCCCGTCCTTCATGTACCCGGCAAGGTCCAGGCCGTCGTCCGGGTTATCCGTCTTCTCCTGCACGGAGAGGGAGAATCCCCGGCTTGCGAAGGCTGACGTTACGGCATCGACCCTGTCCCCGCGGAGCGTCACATCAAGATAAACAGGGTACTGCACACCTTGTGCCAAGCGCAGGAGATCGGCCCTTTCGGCATCGTCGCGCAAGACTCCCTGCACGCCGACGCCTTCATCCTGCGGAGATACGACCAATGTGCGAAAACCGTTTTCGTCAATAATGGTTTGGATTTCCTTGACTCTCGTTTCCGCATCCGGGGTTCTGCCCGCATAGGAAAAAGTCAGCCCGCACAGGCCCAGCAAAAGAAAAAAGGACAAGGCCAACCTCTGCGGCGGCAAGGAGCGCAACCGCTCCCAAAGCGTTTTGCCAACGCCGTTGGCGCCTACAGAAGTCCCTTCTTCCAACAGTATCATCGGATCACCGAGATCCATGACCGGCTCTTCGCGCTGCGGCTCCGCAGGTTCCGGGCGTTCCTGCACCGAACGCCGCTCCTGCAAGCCGGACGCGACCTGACGCCATGCGTCCGCCAGCTCGCCGGGCTCCGACCATGCCATGCAGGTCAAGCCCAGAAAAAACGGCGTACGCGCGGGGATGTCCGCACCGTCGGACGGCAAGGGAGCGCCATTGAGCAGTATCTCGCCGTCGAGCGGCGTCACCCGCACGGACGGGGCGCCGTCCCCGGAAAAGCCTATGACGATGTTCGCGTGCCGGGAAGCGACTGAACTGTCTTGAAGAATGATGTCGCAAGAGTCGTCGGACCCTACAAGCTGATTCCCCGCGGGCAAGACAAGTTCCGCCCCTATGTGGGGGCCGGAAAAAAGACGAAAGACAATCAAGCCGGAGGCACTCATAGCGCTCCCGCAGGCCGTGCCTGCGCCTGTACTCCGGGCGATTGCCGCGCCGCGGGCGGCGACAACGGGGTCGCCGTGGCGGGCGTCACCGTCTCCAGTTCGGGCCGTTTCCGGGAGCAGCCGCTCTGCGGGGCCGCCGGAACCCGTTCCTCATAATCGGCCTGCGTCGGCGATCTGTGGAATGTGGGTTCGTCCACGCGGGGGGGCGTCGTAGGGATCTCATCCAAATGGATGACCTTCGGCGTAATGAGGATCAGGCGCTCCATGCGTTTGGTCCCCTTGCTCGTCGTCTTGAAGAGGTTTCCGAGCACGGGGATGTGCATGAGGATCGGTATCCCGCTGGCATCCGTGGACTTCTGCTCGTAGTAGTACCCGCCGATGAGCAGGCTCTGCCCCGCGCCCACGATGGCCTGCGTGTTGATCTTCGTCTGCTTGATGGGCGGAACGCTGTTGTCGCTGACCGGCGCATCCTTGCTGTCGTTCTGGTCGTCCTGCACGCTGACCGCGAGCTTGATGGAGGTTTGGCCGCGTTCGTTGCGGATGATGTGCGGGGTCACGCGCAAGACCGTCCCCGCCTCGACCTTGAACAGGTCCACCGCCTGATAGCCTTCCACCTGGATGTAATAGGTGCTGGTGTTTTCCAGCGTGGCCTGCACATTGTCCACTGTCAGCACAGAAGGCCGCCCGAGCATCCTGGCTTCGCCTTCCGCCTCCAGCGCCTGGATGCGGGCAAGGAAGAAGTCCGCGCCGTGCGTATAGATGGTGGACAGGTTCATGCCCGTTCCGGACGGGGTGCCCATCGTGGGCAGAGGCGAAAATTTGTCTCCGGTGCCGGAAAACTCGCCTCCGGTGCTCCAGCCCTTGTCCCGGCTGTTCGCGCCCTGATACGTAACGCCGAGATCTCGTTTGAAGTCGGAATCGATGTCCACGATGGCGGCATGGATTTCCACGAGTTCCACAGGCCTGTCGAGATCCGCGATAACCTTGGCGTAGTACGGCATCCGGTATTCGGCATCATTGACCAGCACCGCATTGACGCGCGGATCGGCCATGATGTTCACTTGCGTGGCATTCTGCGGAGCGGCCTGTCCGCCCTGCTGCGCGGCGGGGGCGGGGGCATCGGGAGCCACGGGCGTCATCCGTCCCTGCGCGATGAGCCCGGTGCCGGACAGCTTGTCCACGGTGGCGGTGTCCTGCGTCACCCGGGTCGCGGAATTGGGCGAACCCGTGACCATGGCCCTGAGGATGCTCGCCACTCCGGGGATGGTCACCGTTTTGTCCATGCTGTTGACGGACATGTCTTCCGCCCACGCATATTTGAGCGGAAAGACCTTCATCACGAAATTGGTGATCTGCGCCTCTTCAAAGGCGGTGACGGCGGCTGAAATCTGGGCAAGGTAAGTGGGCGGGCCGGACACGACGATCATCGCGCCGCCGGGGGCGAGCGTCGCGGGCAGTTGCGGGGCGAACACCGCCGATTGCCTGAGCATCTGGTACAGACGCTCCGCGGTCATGGCCCGCGGGGTGATGAACGTCCGCGACAGTTCCGATTCGCTGTAAAAATAGAGGGTGGAGCCGAGCCGATACCATGTCACGCCAAAGGCGGCCTGCATCCCCTTCAGGAAGGTTTCCGGGGGAACGGCATCAAAGCGCCCGCTCACCTTGCCGACCACGCCGGGAGAGAACGAAGCGCCGAGCCCCTGCGAGCGGGCGAAGTTCGTGAGGATGACTGTCAGATCCTCATCGTCCGCATAGTGCGTGTACGGACGGGAAAATCCCCCTTGGACGGCAAACGCCGGGCAAGAAACCAGAAGCACTCCGAAAACGAGTGCAAAAACCATCAAGAGCGAAACGCCACCACGACAATGCATCAGCGCCCCATATTCCAGGCTTGCATACCGGAGAAGAAAGAAAACGCCGACGCGCCACCGCCCTGCACCTGTCTTTTCCACCATGCCAGATCATTCAAAAAATCCTTGGCATACCCCGGCATGGAGGCAACGCTCTCGGCCAAAGGCACAACAAGGTGCAGCGAAAACCTGCCCTCATCCACCGAAAGGACCGTCCTCCGGGAGCGCGAGGCCGCGACCATACGGGAAGCGCACTTCCGCAAGAGATCATCCGCATCCTGTTCCGCAGCGGGAAGCGGGCCAAGATCGGCCCGCAGGATGCCCGTCCGCCCATCAGGCGAAAAAAACTCCATGTCCAAATCGCCTTCAAGGCGAAAGCGGAAGACGCCGTCCGCGCCGGGAGAGGCCTTTTTCCAGCCTGCAGCCGCCGTCAGTGCGTCAACGGATTCCTGCAAAAGCGACATGTTGCCTCCTTGGGGGAACTATGCGGTCTTCCACAACGCCTTGTCAATCATCAAACGCGGAGACCCCAAACGTGCGGCATGGGGCCCTTCCCGCACGAAGGCGTATCCTTCAGGCATTCGTCAAGCTGGCGGTCACAACGCTCCACCCGTTTGCCGAGAGCCTCGATTTCCCGTTGTTCGGCATCCGTCAGGGCCTCCAAGGAACGCCCTTCCGCTTCGAGCTTCTCCGCGATGGCCGACAGCACCGCCGAACATGCGCTCAATTCTTCCAAAAGCCGATCTTGCGGTTCGCTGTTCGTTACCATGATCCTCCCCCTAATTATACTGCAACGAAGGGACGGCTATGCCCCTTCTGGAGCAAAGGGATTCGAGCTGCTCGAATTTAAGCGGCATATGCGAAACGACTCCGGACGCCGAGCGGCTTTCCAGATAGACCATTTTATTGCCGTTATGGTCGTGGTACGGCGTGAAGCCATAGGTGGAGCCCCGGCTGTCCCGTTCCGTCACCGTGGGCCCCGCAGGCGTGATGCCCTTGTTTGCCGCCGCGCTGATGGCGTTCGACACGCTCTCGATCGACGCGCCCCCGTTGGCGGATACGCCCGCATTGGGGGAAACTCCCGAAACCTGTTGCGTGGAAATGCCGTTGATAGCCATACGACCTCCTATCCCAAAATCCGTGAACGGGTCTGGTTCATATTCTGCTGGATGGCGTCCTGCGTGGAGATCGACTTCTGGATCAATTCGGACAGGCTGTCGTTGATGCTCTTCAACGCATCGCGGCTGGCCCGCATCCGCTCCTGATCGGCTTCCATCTCCTTCATGGCGGCGTCGTACTGCGCCCCGATGAAATCCCCGACGGAACCGACGATGCCGCTTACCCCCTGCCCGAGCTGGGACATGGACTGCCCCATGACTCCGTAGCTCTGGGACTGAGCCCCCAAAGCGCCGGACTTTGCATCCAGCGTCTTCATTTGCGTCTTCACATCCGTCATATCAGCCTTCAGCGACGCCTTCCGGCTTGAATACTCCGCATTGAACTGCTTCAGCTCATCGCCGGACAACTTCGCCCCTTCGCTCCGCAGGGATTTGAGATCGGCCTGCTTGTTTGCGATGTCGGTCTGCTGCTTGCCGAGGACGCCCTGCTCCTTAGCCAGCGCCCCCTGCTGCTTGCCCATGTTCAACTGCTTCATGCCCATGCCGAACTGGACAGCGCCCATGCCGATGTTGATCGCCCCGGACACGACGCCGCAGACGAGCTGCGCCACGGCCTTTTTGCGGATTTCATCGGCCTGTTGCTCCATCGACATGGCGATGCTGTCGGTTTGCGCTTTCATGACCTCACGGTTTTCCTTGCGCTGTTCGGCGCTCATTTCCGTAATGAGGGCATTGATGCTCGCCATCGGGGAGGCCACGCCCACCCAGGCGCCGAGTGCTCCGAAAGAACTTTTCGGCGGGGTGAGCGTCGGCAAATCGTTGCGGACCTGCGCGGCGGCCTCCTGAAAGGAAAGCCCCGCATCCATCGCAACCTGTAGCTCCTTGTCCACGGCAGCTCGGGAAACATTGACCGTCCCCGCATCGTTTATCAGTTGATTGTAAACCTGTTGTTGATCGGATGACAACCCTTGTATGCCTGACATATGCGTATCCTCTTACTGCTTACGGCCTTCCCGTATACGATTTGGCCACCGCTCATCCCGGTACGGGAAAACGCGAACTGCCCTCTCAGCCACTCACGAAACGCCGCATCCATCACGCGGCACAAGCCTCTTCCTCCGCACCCATCAACCGGAAAAACCGGAGTGTGGCGTGAGAGCACCGCCTTCCACCGCGCTAGGCCATCGTCGGCGCGACATTGGTCAAGATAGCCGTCTGCGATTCGGTACATCCTTCAATAATATTGTTGACGTCTTCGAGCATCTTTTCCGCGCGCTCCATGACGCCCTTCAGAAAATCAAGCTCCATATCCTGCGCCTGCTGGATGCGTTCCAGAATGGCTTCCAGCTCCTTGGTATCCGCATAGCTGGTGGAAATCTTGTAATCGTACACGGAACCGGCGATGTTCGTCGCCCCACTGCCCATCTGCACGACGCTGCTGGCGATGTTCGACGACTTGAGCGCAATGTCGGCCACCTTCGACAAGGTCTGCGCTGAGGTCGTGGCGGCGGAGCCGAAGGAGCCGCCCATAGTCAGCCCGATGCCCACGATGGTGATCGCAAGCTCGCAGGCCATGCCGACATACCCGGCGATGTCTTCCGGAACCCCGCACGCCTTCAATCCGGCGGCAATCCCGGCGCTGATGCTTACCTTGCCGTCGGTCGCCATACTCACGGCACTGTTGATGGACATAGTGAGCATTACGGCCCCGCCCGCGATAAGCAGCGGGTTCCCGGTTGCCGCCCCGGCCACGATTGTGGCGACGCTGGCTATCGCCCCGACGATCACGCCGACCCAGCTGAAAATCTTTTTGAAGACATCGAGGATACCTTTGGATTTCATGGAGTCGAGGCGATCCATGATCTCTTCCAGCTTCTTCTCGTTGATCTCGGCGCGCTCTTTTCCCTTGGCGTCGATGGAGGCCACGCCGTCTTTGGTGGCCTGCGTGCGCGTCTCGTTGCTGATCATCTGGGCCAGCGTTTCGAGCGAGAGCCCTCCCGCCGTGGGCGGGGCCAGCCTCGGCAAGTCTGAAGATGAGGATGACGCATTGGGGGAGGAAGACGGCAGATCCGGCAGCGTGATTTCCTGCAGGGCCTTCTTGATGGCCTCCTGGAGGTTGTTTACCTCAACGCCGCCGGCAAGCTCCATGAACTTCGAGCCGACCTGAAAACCAATGGAGTTGGGCATGGGAACCTCACTTCTCGGCTTGTTCGAGAATGGCGAGCATGGCCGAGGCTTTGCCTCGCGCGGCATCGTGTTCGGGATTGCCCTCTTCGCCCATCGAGAGCGCTACAACGAACGCGCCTTGGGCCTTTTCCCGATCCCCCATTTTGAGGTAACACATTCCGGCCTGAAGCACGGGCACGGGGCTGGCGAGCGCGCCCATCGCCGAACAAAGCCCGTAGGCGTCCACGGCTTCCTGATACTTGCCGTTGGCCTGACGGCTTCCGGCGAGCCCCATCCAGAAACGGGGATCGTTGTGATCGTACAGGCACAGCCCGGAAAAGACGGTTTCGGCGTCCTTGTAGTTGCCGGACGTGTACAGGTTATATCCAAGGCTATACAGTGATTCCAACATATCCTGAGAGACGTTGCATACGTCCCCGATGGTGGCGCCGTTCAGGACGGCCTTGACCATCGTCTCAAGCTCTTCCTGCGTATATTCGACCGCCGCACGTTTCTGTTCTGTCATGAAAAGCTCCTCGGGAACCGCCCCGCAACAGCGGGAAAAAGGGTGTTGGCGAAAGGTCAGCCCGCAGATCCGGGTACCCCCAAGCAACCGCCATCCGGTGAAGGGGCATCCCCCACATGTACGGGAACCATCCAGACGGGGCTGCCCCTGCGAAAGGGATCTTTACTGGCCGCGAGCCACGGCGGTAAGCGTCTGCATACCGGACTGGATAGCCGAGTTCGCGCCCTGCGTATACGAATTGTACTGGCCCATGAAGTCCTGCACATACACCATCTTGGTCTGGATATCCGTGCCGATGGTTTCCTGGTAGGCTTGCAGGGACTGAATGGCCACGTCCCACTCGTCCTTATTATGCAAGCTGTCCGCGGTTTCCTTTGTAGGCTTGCTGACTCCACCGGTGGTCAAATCATAGGTGAGATTGTTTTTATCCATAAACTCCCGGACATCCGCGGGCATTTCAGTGCATCCGCCGCTGTCCTTGGCCTGATTCTGGAGTTCGCGGCACCTCTGGAGCATATCGGCAACTTCCTTCTGTTCGGCCTGAGCCCCCTCGATTTGCTTGATGTAACCGAGGGCCGAATCCTTGGCCGAGGCGGCCAATTCCATCTGGAGCTTGGCGAAAATGAAGTTGACGCTTGTGCACGTGCCGAGGCTGCCTACACTGGAGACACTTCCCGAACCGCTGTTTCCGCTGACTGGATCCATATATCATTCTCCTTGGATACGTTATTTATTGCCCGCGGGCCACGCTGGTGAGCGTCTGCATACCGGACTGGATGGCCGAGTTCGCTCCCTGCGTGTACGAGTTGTATTGGCCCATGAAGTCCTGCACATAAACCATCAGCGTCTGGATGTCCGTACCGATGGTTTCCTGATATGCTTGAAGGGATTGGATTGCGACATCCCACTCGTCTTTGCCCAAAATATAATCTTTATCCGTGTTTGGGAAAGTTAATTCGTGCTGTTCCATAAACGTGGCCAGCTCTTTCGACATAGGGTAGCAATCTTTACCTGTCACGGTGACTCCATTGATGCTTTTTTGCCCTACGCCCGTACCATTTTCCCCCTCGTTCTGAGCTTGCCGAGCCTGCTGGAGCAAATCAGCTACTTCCTTCTGTTCGGCCTGCGCACTCTCGATCTGCTTGATGTAGCCGAGGGCCGAATCCTTGGCCGAGGCGGCCAGCTCCATCTGGAGCTTGGCGAAAATGAAGTTGACGCTTGTGCACGTGCCGAGGCTGCCCACGCTGGTGACGCTTCCCAATCCTCCAACTCCACCGGAACCCTGAACCATACTTTCCCCTATCTTAAAAATTAAAGACGGACGACACCGCGGCGGCCAGCGCCGGGGGCCTTGCCGGAAGGACGGTTATCCAGGGAGGCTTGCGCTTTGCGGGCTTCCCCGGCGCGCTTGGCCTCTTCCTTTGCTTTGGCGACGAGCGCTTCCACTTCCGGCGTCATCGCCTCCTGCTGCTTGAGATCGTCTTCCGTGAGCCCCATGCCCTTGAGCTGCGCATCAAATTTCTGGTTGAGGCGGGACAGCTCGTCCTTGAGGGCGTTGAGCTGTTCTTCCTGAGCCTGCATGTCTTTTTCCGTGAATGCCATGTCGTTGCTCCTGTTGTTGGTGCTTCATTTTTAGCATGTTCCGTGCCAAACAAACAAATACGAGGAATTTCGGCTCATCAAGCCTTTTTGCATGGTTTTCCGTGCGCAGAAAACAAACAATATTGGCACTATTTCGCCTTTACATCTACCAACATTGTTCTCATCCATTGATAAATCTTCTTTGACAACTACTACAGGCTATTACCCAAATCAATCAAAAAGGAGGCGCTTGTAAGACGTTGCGGCCTATGATACTCGCTAAGCGATGATTGGCATATTTCTCGCATGATTTCTTGCGGGCCGGTATGGATCGGTTCCCGGAATCACGTGTTCCCGCAGCCTCCAGGCACGGGGGCCGACTCATTTCCCGGCGGGGAGCCGGGCAGGAGGAGGCATGTCCATAGATTTTTCCGTCACCACTATGAGCCAGATGGCCGGAGGCGCAACCGCGTCGGCGGCGAGCTCTCTCGCCACGGGCTCACTCATGGGGAACGCCGCCGCGCAGGTGGAAGACCCCATGTCGCTGCTCGCCGATGCGGCCGAAGAACTGACCTTTGCGGCTGACACCACTGACGAATACGAACTTGAGGACCGCAAGGAGCGGGAACGCGCTGAAAGCGCCTATGCCGAGCGCGTCAAGCTCTATCAGGATCTCATGCATGAGGCGGGCAAGTCGCAGAACATCGATCGCCTGAAGGACAGCCTGCGCGCCCGCGAAGGCCGGGAAAAGGCCTCACGGGAGGCGCTTTACCGCTTTCCGGACCCGAGCGACGCCTATGCCGCCCTTTCCGAGGCGCTTGACGCCTTTTCGGATGATCCGTCCGTTGATCCTTCCGTTATTGAAGATATCCGGCAAGGGCTCGCCGAACTCGAAGCCGAACACGGCCCGCAGATCCGTTCGGGCATCCAAGGCGCGCTCGCCGCTGCCGGATATCCCGAACTGGACAGCGCGGACGGCCTGCGCGACCTGTACCGCCAGACCGTCTGCGACTTTACGGACGTCAACGCCGCCTTCACCCACATCCACGAGAAATACGGCGATGTGGGCTTCGGCAAGGCGATGGATTTCCTTTTCAACGCGCTGGGCAACGACCTCGCCACGGACGTACCGAGCATGGAAACCACCCATCTCGAAAGCGTCCACGCCACCCTCGAACAGGTGCGTCTCCTGCAAAGCACGCATGTCCAGTGCGAACGCCTGCTCCAGCGCTGGCAGGATGTCCACGGGGTCCAGTGCGGGCTTGCTCCGATGGAGTTGCTCGGCGATTTGGTTGACCTGCGCAAAGAACATTTCCTCGGAGCCATGCAGATCGATCGCATTGCCTCCAAGGCCAAGGCCCCGGATATCGAACGCGAAGTGCTGTTCCTTCAGGAACTCCTGAATATGGCCCGCAACCTGCCCGTCCAGCTTTTCGACGGCGAACAAGGCCGCATGAAGGTCATCGACGCCGTACAGGAATCCGTGGACGCCGCCATCCGGCGTGAAGACGAATACCTCGCCAGTTTGGGAGACGCGTGATGATCGAACGTGAAATCGCCGAATTCGGCAGACGCATGGGTATGCCCGCCTTTTCCCTTTCCCCTGCGGGGCTCGCCGCGCTCGACGTGGAGCGCCTCGGGCGGCTCCATCTGGAGCTTGCCGAAAACGCCGGGGAGCGTGAGCTGCTCGTCTACCTCGCGCGGGCCGTGCCGGAGTATGACGTGAAAGCCCCACGCCGCGTGCTCGAGCGCTGCCATTACCGGCACGCCGATCCCATGCCGCTGTCCGGGGGGGTGCACAAGGGCAATATTGTCCTTCTCACCCGTTTCCCCGAACGGCAGGCGACGGCGGCGGGCATCGAAAGGGCCGTCCAGTTCCTCAGCGGCGTCATGGATACCGTCGCCAAAGCCTGATTCCGCAACCTCGGTTTTCTTTACCGGCAAAGGAGGACAGCCATGCCGAGCATCAACCTTCTGGATCCTTCCCTCGGCATCCAGACCATCATGGAGAGCCCGGCGGCAACGCGCGGCGGCATCCCCGAGGCGAGGCCCCTCGCCTCCAATGTCCTGCGCGAGGCCGGGCTTGAGGAACTGTATTCCCCGTGCAACGCGCACCACCTCGTGGAGCAGGCGCTCTGCCCGGATGCGGGCGACGGCGACATCCTCCGCCCGGAGGTGTTTTCCGGCAACCTCGCGGGATGCCTGGAAGCCTTGAAGGATTCCGATGATCCCGCCGTCCGGGCGCTGGCCGACGGCGAACTGGCCCCGCTGCTTCAAAACAAGGAACTCCTCAACGCCTACATGGGCCTGATGATAGGGGGTTAAGGTGGCGCTTACGCAGGAACAGCGCAACACACTGTCCATTCTGGGATATCTGTATTACCGCATGGGGCGTCTGGACAATGCCGCCACGGTCTTCGCGGCGCTGGACAAGCTCGCCCCCGAAGGCATGGACGCCATTTCCCGGAGGGCCGCCGCCACGCTCGCGGCCATTGAAACGGATCGCGGCAATGCCGAAAAAGCCCTCCAGCTGCTGCACCGGGTCATGGACGGGCAAACCCTCTCCACCCGCCATGCCGCCCTGCACCTGCTCCGGGCACGCGCGCTCTGGCAGCAGGGGCGCAAGGATGAAGCGAGGGCCGCGGTCAACGAATACCTGTACCTCGCCGGCAACGGCCCGTCCGCGCAAGCGCTGGCCGAGCCCCCCTTCAACAGCATGGGCAAACGCGTATGAGCCTGTTCACCACGGCCCGTTCCGCCGTCGGCGTGGTCACGCGCCACAACGACATCAACATCGTCTTCCTGCTCGTCACCGTCATCGCGCTGATGATCATCCCGCTGCCCACGCCGGTGGTGGATACGCTCATCGGCGTGAACATGGCCCTGTCCTTCACCATCCTGATGATGACCATGTACGTGCGGACGGTGCTGGACTTCTCGGTCTTTCCCACGCTGCTCCTGTTCACCACCCTGTTCCGGGTGGGCCTCAACATCACGACCACGCGCCTGATCCTGCTTCAGGCGGACGCGGGCGAAATCATCTTCACGTTCGGCGAATTCGCCCTTGGCGGCAACTTTGTGGTCGGCGCGGTGGTCTTCCTCATCCTGACCATCGTGCAGTTCCTCGTCATAGCCAAAGGCGCGGAGCGCGTGGCCGAAGTCGGGGCGCGCTTCACTCTCGACGCCATGCCCGGCAAGCAGATGTCCATCGACGCCGACATGCGCGCCGGGGTCATCGACATGGAGGAGGCGCAGCGCCGCCGCGAGCGCATCAGTCAGGAAAGCCAGATGTACGGCGCCATGGACGGTGCCATGAAGTTCGTAAAAGGCGACTCCATCGCCGGGATGATCATCGCCGTCGTGAATATCGTGGGCGGCACGATCATCGGCATCACCCAGAACGGCATGACCGCCGGGGACGCCCTGCACACCTACGGCATCCTCACCATCGGCGACGGGCTGGTATCCCAGATCCCCTCGCTGCTCATCTCCATTTCGGCGGGCATCCTGATCACCCGCACCGGCGATTCCGACGACAACGTGGGCTCGCAGATCGGCCTCCAGATATTCGCCCAGCCCAAGGCGCTGCTCATGGCGGGCGGGCTGGTGTTCCTCTTCGCCCTCATCCCCGGCTTCCCCAAGCCGCAATTGTTCACGCTGGCGGCCCTCCTCGGCGGGCTCGGCTATGTGCTCAAGCGCGTCAACGAAACCCCGCAGGCCCCGGACGCCAAAGAGGAACTCTCCAAGTCGCTCACGCCCACGGCCCGCCCCAAGTCCCGCCCCGGCGCGGCGCGGGACGAGTTCGCGCCCACCGTGCCCATCATCCTCGATATCTCGGAGGACATGGGCGCATCCCTCGATTACGCTTCGCTCAATGAGGAGCTGGCGAACCTGCGCCGCGCGCTCTATTTCGATCTCGGCGTGCCCTTCCCCGGCATCAACATCCGGCCCAACCCCGGCCTGCCGGAGCTTTCCTACGTCCTGAACGTCAACGAAATCCCCATGTCGCGGGGGAAACTCGAAAAAGGCATGGTCATCGCCCGCGATACCAGCGAAAACCTGTCCATGCTTGGCGTGGAATTCAAGCTCGGTGAACGGTTCCTGCCCGACGTCGAGCCCCTCTGGGTCCCCGAGTCCAAGGCCGCGTCGCTGGAGCGCGTGGGCATCAGCATCATGAACCATGCGCGCATCCTCGCCTACCACCTTTCGCTGCTGCTCGCCCGGCACGCCTCATCGTTCCTCGGTATGCAGGAATCCAAGTACCTGCTCGACAAGATGGAGGAACGCGCCCCCGATCTGGTCCGCGAAGCCACCCGCCTGCTGCCCACGCAGCGTATTGCGGAAATCTTCCAGCGGCTGGTGCAGGAGCAGATATCCATCCGCGACCTGCGGAGCATCCTTGAAGCGCTCATCGAGTGGAGCCCCAAGGAAAAGGATACCGTCATGCTCACCGAGTACGTCCGCAGCGCCCTGAAGCGCCAGATCAGCTACATGTATTCGAAGGGGCAGAACATGCTGCCCGCGATCCTGCTGGACCCCTCGGTCGAGGAGACGATCCGCAAGGCCATCCGGCAGACCTCGGCGGGCGCGTTCCTTGCGCTTGATCCCGATACGACGCAGCGGTTCCTGCGCGCCGTGACCGAGTCCGCCGGGAAGTACACGGCCAACACGCAGAAGCCGGTACTCATGGCTTCCATGGATATCCGGCGGTATGTGCGCAGGCTTATCGAGGGCGAGCATTACGGCCTGCCCGTTGTTTCGTACCAAGAGGTCACGCCCGAGATTTCGATCCAGCCCGTCAGCAGGATCAGGTTGTAGAGAGAATCGGGTGAGGGGAAAGGGTATCCTTTCCCCTCACCCGTACCCCTCCCCTATCCCCCCAAACTTTTTGACTGGTGGGGAGGCCGCACGGCGGGAGTCCCGTCGGCGGAATCCCCGCGCCGGACAGCACTATGGAATCAGCCGCCATCGATTACGCCATGAAAGCGCTCTATCTGGTGCTCATGTTGTCGATGCCGCCCATCATCGTGGCCTCGCTCATCGGCATCCTGTTGAGCCTCATTCAGGCGATCACCCAGTTGCAGGAACAGACGCTGACCTTCGGCGTCAAGCTGCTGGCCGTGGTCCTAACCCTCTTCATCATGGGGGGCTGGCTCAGCGGCGAAATTCTCCGTTACGCCGACGATATTTTCAGCCGTTTTTATATGATACGCTGATTGGGCGAGGGCCGGGGAAAGCCCGGGGCGAAGAATGCGGCAAGAACACGAGGAGGCCAACGGCATCGCCGGACGGCACGTTGCAGAGCGGCCGGCATCCTCCACGGAGGCTTCATTTGGATTATCAGGCACTGTTCAACGAACTGCACCTTTTCGAGCAACTGCTGGCGCTGCTGGTGGGGATGCCCCGGCTGTTCATGCTCGTGCAGGTGGCCCCGTTCATGGGCGGGAACATCCTCACGGGGCAGTTGCGGACCACCGTGGTTTTTGCCTGTTATCTCATACTGCACCCCGCCATCGTCGCCAGCCTCCCCGAAACGCAGGGCCTCTCCTCCTCCACGTTCGCCCTGTACGGGGCCATCCTTGTCAAAGAAACGCTCATCGGGATGCTTCTCGGCTACCTGTCCGGCATGTTGTTCTGGACCATCCAGTGCGCGGGCTTCTTCATCGACAACCAGCGCGGCGCGTCCATGGCGGAAGGGGCCGATCCGCTGTCCGGCGAACAGACTTCGCCGCTCGGCTCGTTCTTTTTCCAGAGCGCCGTCTACCTGTTTTTTTCCACCGGCGCATTCCTCGCCCTGCTTGGCGTGGTTTACGCCTCTTACGAAATCTGGCCGGTCACGCAGCTCATCCCGCTCAGCGTGTTTAAGGACATCAACCTGCCGTTGTTCTTCGCCGGGCGCGTGAGCTGGCTTCTGCTCATGATGCTTCTGCTTTCCGGCCCCATCGTGGTGGCCTGCCTGCTCACCGACGTTTCGCTCGGGCTCATCAACCGCTTCGCTTCGCAGCTCAACGTGTACGTGCTTGCCATGCCCATCAAGAGCGGCGTCGCGGCCTTTCTGATGCTGTTCTATTTCATGATGCTGCTGTCGAACGCGACAGGATTGTTCGATGGGGTCAAGGCCGATTTCGAGCAGCTCAGGAGGCTGTTGCCGTGAGCGACAAAACCGAACAGCCAACACCGAAACGCCTCCGCGAATCGCGCGAGAAAGGGGATGTGTGCAAAAGCCAGGACGTGCCGTCGGCCCTGACCGTGCTCGCCTTGTCCGTCTATATTGTCGTGATGGGGGGGCAGCTGCTGGAATCGCTGCTGGCGATGATGGAGCTTCCCATGAAGCTGTTGTCCACGCCCTACGCCGAGGCCGCGCCGCGCGCCGCCGAAGCCACGTTCCACATAGCTGTTTCTATCGTCGCCCCGCTCGTCGGCCTCGTCATGGCCGTGGCCCTCGTCGCCAACCTCGGACAGGTGGGTATACTGTTCGCCTTCAAGGGAGCCATGCCCAAGCTCGAAAACGTAAGCCCGTCCAAATGGTTCCAGAAGGTTTTCTCCATGAAGAACCTTGTGGAGTTCCTCAAGAACATCATCAAGGTGACGGTGCTCGGCGTTACGGTCTGGGTTGTCATGCGGGATCATCTGCCGACGCTGTTCGCCATCCAGCGGGGGACGATCTGGACCATGTGGGAAGTCCTCGGGATGGCTGTCAAAGACCTGTTGCTCATGGCGGCGGGCGTCTTCTGCGTCATCGCCGCCGTGGACTATCTTTTTCAGAAATGGCAGTACACCAAGAACCATATGATGTCGAAAGATGAAGTCAAACGGGAGTACAAGGAGATGGAGGGCGACCCGCAGGTGAAGGGCAAGCGCAAACAGCTCCATCAGGAAATGCTCTCCCAAAACGCGCTGGGCAACGTGCGCAAAGCGAAGGTGCTCGTGACCAACCCGACCCATTACGCCGTGGCGCTGGATTACGAAAAAGACAGGACGCCGCTCCCGGTTATCCTTGCCAAGGGCGAAGGGTTCCTCGCCCAGCGCATGATACGGGTGGCGCAGGAAGAAGGCATCCCGATCATGCGGAATGTGCCGCTGGCCCGCAGCCTTTTTGAAAACGGGACGGAAAACGCCTACATCCCCAAGGATCTCATTGGCCCGGTGGCCGAAGTACTGCGCTGGGTGCAGTCCCTCCAGCGGCAATGACGAACGCACAGGAAACGAACGTGAAGCAAGAACCTCTCTCCGAACAGGCGTTTCTGGATACCCTGATCAACCTTTGCGACGATCTGGCTTGGGGCCGCCCCGCCAGCGAGGACAGGCTGTTCGCCCTCACCAAGGAAGGCGCGGGCCCAAAGAATTATGTCCGGCTCGCGGAAGCCTTCGGTATGATGCTGGTCAAGGTGGAAAGCCGGGAGTACCACCGCTCACAGCTCATTGCGGATCTGAAAACCCGCAACGCCGAGCTGGAGGAAGCGCACAGGCTCCTCGCCGAGCGCAACACGCATCTGATGCGGACCATTCAGGAAAACTACCAGACCAAGAAGATCGTGGGCCAATGCGAGGCCATGCGGAAGGTCATTCAGCTTGCCCTGACCATCGCCCGCCGCCCCATCAATACGCTTATCCTCGGCCCCACCGGGGCTGGGAAAGAAGTCATCGCCAAGGCGATCCATTTCAACTCGCCCCGGCGCGAAGGGCCGTTTGTAGCGGTCAACTGCACGGCCATCCCCGACTCGCTGTTTGAAAGCGAGATGTTCGGCATCGAAAAAGGCATCGCCACGGGCGTCAACGCGCGTAAGGGCCTCATTGAGGAAGCTTCGGGGGGCACGTTGTTTCTCGACGAGCTGGCGGACATGACCTTGCCCAATCAGGCCAAGCTGCTCCGGGTTTTGGAGGAGCGCGAAGTCCTGCGCGTGGGCAGTTCCAAACCCGTGAGCGTGGACATCAAGCTCATCGCCGCCACCAATGCCAATCTGGAAGAAGCCGTCCGCAAGGGCAACTTTCGGGAAGATCTCTATTACCGCATCAATGTGGCGGAAATCAGGGTTCCTCCCCTGCGAGATCGCGGAGATGACATCCTTTTGCTGGCACAGCTTTTTCTTGAGCGCCATTGCGCCTATATGGGACGGCCCCGGCTTTCGCTCTCTCCCGCCGTGTGCAGGCAGCTTCTGCAATACGGCTGGCCCGGTAATGTGCGGGAATTGAATAACGAAATGGAACGCGCCGCCTCTCTGACGATCGGCAACCGTGTGGAGCTTTCCGATCTCTCCACGCGTATCGTGCCGGATGAAGTCAGATGCCACCTTCTCGAGACGGAACCGCTCATCAGCCGGGATGGGGCAGATACCCCTCGGGAGGAAACGCCAACGGCGCAGAACTACAACCTGCAAGAAATGGAGCGCAAACTCATCCTTGATGTGCTGAACAAAACCGGCGGCAACAAGAGCAAAGCCGCGGAACTGCTTGGCATCACACGGGAAGGACTCCGGAAAAAACTCCTGCGCATGGGCATCAACGACAAAGAACTCCCCCACGACGACGGCAAGGCTTGACATTCACCGGCCTGAACACCTAAAACAACACGTTCCTAACGCGCGCCCGTAGCTCAGTCGGATAGAGCGACAGCCTCCTAAGCTGTAGGCCACAAGTTCGATTCTTGTCGGGCGCACCAGAAAATTCAGCCTCTTAGAGACACTCTCTAAGGGGCTTTTCTTTTTGCAAGCCCTTTTATCCCGCTCTTATCCCGCTATTTTAGATGAACCAATGGGAAATTTTCAGATAGATTGGTGTGAGGAGTCACCCAAGATGAGAATCTGTTGCAGCCAACTTGAGAATGTGAACTTGTGAAAAATCCAATTGGCACGATGTTTGGATATGACGAAAAAAGGCTCCAGTTTTTGGAGCCTTTTTTCGTTCGTCAGAAGTTCTGGATCAGTACTTCACCCCCTTCCAAATTCTTGCCGTTCGAGTAGGCGTAGTTGACCCGAGCCTCCTCAAAGAGGAACTTGTGACCTCCCACCCCGACCCCCTAAAGACCGTAAAAACTCTTGACAACCTCAACAATCCTTTTTAAAGTTTAAAAAAAATAATTATTTCTACATTATGTTTATTTTCAAAAAAGGATGAATTGAGTTTTATGGTTAAATTTATTGACTATTTTTTAAAAACAATGCCAGAAAACTTTTTCCCCACACTCATAACCTACCTAAGCCGGGAATACTCAATAGCCGCAAATGAGGCCGGACGATTCCATTCTGCACAGCAACGGCATCAAAATCTGTCTCTACGCCAAAGGGATGCTGGAGATCTTGCTCTTCAAGAAACATTTGAAATTTTTAAGTGTCCAAACATTTCATTACGCTCTAAAATGACACGTAATTCAAGCTATACTTATATGATGGGAACTGTCGAGTCTGCATGCCTTACCATGCATAGATTACCCTATCGCGATGCAAGCTTGCGAACTGCAAAGTTTCGGTGTAAGCACGCGCTGAGTAATCAGTTTTTTCTCTCAAAAGAGTTAATGCCTAAAGAGGAACAAGTCCCCTATATCATTATGCTTCATGGCCCTGAAACTAAGCATGGAGAAGAGTTAGGTTTTTTAAAATTAGCCCTGCCTGATAGGCGGGCTGTATCTTTTTTAGAAATAATTTCGCTTCCCCTAACCCTTGGCAATACGGGACTTGGTACAGAGCCAGAGGAAGACCTCCCTATTGCTACTCCAAAACCCAAAGAAATTCGAAAAATGGCATAATCATGGCAAGCTTCATCAAAGAACGTTTGCGGCAAGCGCGGGAACTACGGGGCCTAACAAAGACCTCTCTCTCTATGCTTTCCCAAGTATCTGTGATGTCCCTCTCTCATTATGAATCCGGGACACGGGAGCCGCGTCAAGACTCCCTGACTAGATTAGCAAACGCGCTCTCCCTTCCCGAAAGTTTTTTTTGTAAGCCCATGCCAGATCGACTCGAAACTCCTGTTTATTTTCGAGCATTGCGGCGACAAAAAAAGATATTCCAAGAACAATGGGAACAGCATAGCGCACTATTAGATGAGTTACTTGATGAAATTCTTAATTACGTTGATATCCCTAAACTTAATATTCCTCAACTCTCTTTGGGAGAGCACTGGGCAACTGTTGAAAAAAACAAGATAGAACAAGCTGCATATAAAACACGGGAACTGTTGGGTTTAAAATTTGGTCCAATTCCCAACATGATAAAGTTACTTGAAAACAATGGATGTCTAGTTGTTCGACTAGATATGGATTCCAGCGAAGATGGTTTTTCACGTTGGTTACATGGAGGCACCATTCCTGTTGTATTTTTATCAAAAAATACAACAGCATATAGAGATAGAATGAGCATGGCCCACGAATTAGGGCATCTTGTTTTACATAGACATATAACTCCTGCAGATACAAATCTCAAAATAATTGAGGAGCAGGCGTGGTTATTTGCATCAGCGTTTCTTATGCCTGAAAAAGGGTATGCGAGGGATTTTTCTTACGCCAGCTTAGATACTTTTCGTATTTTAAAACAAAAATGGAAAATTTCAATTGCTGCTCAAGTCAGGCGTTGTCTCCAGTTAAATATTATTTCTGAACAAGCTCACAAGAATATTCAAATAAATCTTTCTCGCAAAGGTTGGAGGACCTGTGAACCATATGATGAAACAACACCTTTAGAGGCTCCAAATCTATTAGAAGCTAGTGCTGATATTATTTTTAAACAGCTATGTATTTCTTTAGAACAAATATCAAATTTAGGCGCTTTAGATGTAATCAGACTATTAGGTCTTGAACAGACATATTTCGATAGAATTGGAGATGAACGTATTTTACCTAAAAATAAAATTTTAAAATTTACTAAATATGAAAAATAAAAATTAGCCCTCTTCAATGATTGAAGAGGGCTTTTGTTGTTAAATATGATATTAATTTATACTAAAATTCCGGATCAGGACTTCCCCGCACTTTAGATTTTTGCCGTTCGAGCAGGTGTAGTTGACCTCCGCCTCCTCGAATCGGAACGCCTTGAATGTCTCTCGGACGCCGGGCGTGTCGTTCAGGGACAGGATGAATTTCCCCTGCACGCCCTCCAGCAGATCCGCCAGCTTGCCGAAGTCCTCCCGGCTGAAGAATCCCTTGCCGTAGTAATCCTCACAGTCCCAGTACGGAGGATCGATGTAAAAGAAGGTGGTGGGCTTGTCATAACGCCGGATGACCTCGTGGTACGGCAAGCATTCCACATACGCCCGTGCCAAGCGCAGATGTGCGGCGGAGAGTGTCTCTTCAATGCGGAGCAGGTTGAGCTTCGGGCCGCGCACGGCGGCGTATCCAAAGGATGGGTTGGTAATGCGCCCGCCAAAGCATTGCTGCTGCAGGTAGTAGAACCTCGCCGCCCGCTGGATGTCCGTCAGCGTGTCGGGTTCGACCCGTTTCAGGCGCTCAAACTCGTCCCTGCTCACTAACACCCACTTGAAATAGCGGACGAATTCTTCCAGATGATGCTGGATGCATCGGTAAAAAGTCACCAGCTCCCTGTTGATGTCGTTGATAACCTCGACCTCGGACTCCGGCTTCCGGAACAGTACCCATGCCGCGCCCGCGAAAGGCTCGACGTAGCAGATGTGCTCGGGAATGGCGGCGACAATGCGCTTGGAGAGCTGGAACTTGCCGCCCATCCAGCCAGCCAGAGGCGAGCGGATGGGCTTGAAACCTTCGTTATCTTGCGTCACTCATCATCTCGGTTCGACCTTCTCGCGGCTCTGGTCTGGCGCTCACGGCTCGCAGGAAGTTGTACGCCTTGCAGCGTGGACATTTGAGTTCGAGAACCAGAGCCTCGCCCTTTGCCAGCAGTTTTCCACACTTGTGACACCGGATCTCCTTCAGCTCAGTCATTTTGCCAGTCCTTTGCAGCTTGCACCGGACTCCGGCCTCTGATAGCGTGACTGCGCCCTATCCGTGGGCAATCACGCAGGCGGAATCACTGCGGGCATCTCGCTTATGTCCGTGGTGCCGTGGGGAGCTACGTCCACTCAGCCGGACGTCTCTCCGGAGGGGGCATCACAACTGCCCCCTCCTCTGCCGTCTGAAACTTTCCCAAAAAAGAAAGCCTCTGGCGCGTACCATGACGCAAACCAGAGGCGTTTTCCGGAATCCTCGCAAGCTGTGCAAAGTATTTTTCAGCCGTGCAAGATACTTGTGTTTTTCTCAGTTATCCCGTATAATCCATTGAAGATTTGGGGATATTGGGGACTCACTCAACCGGCGTGATGAATCCGGCGGCGATGAGATCTTCAATGTGCTCCTCTATCGTTGTGCATCGTATTATGCTGCCGCTGTAGATTTGCGCCCGTTTTGCGGAATCCTTCATCCAGTCCTCCAGTGTTTCCGCTGGCGTCATCACCATCTCGTTCATGATTTCCGCCAGTTGGCGGGGGCTGTCCGCCCCCACGATCTTCCCGTTCAGCATCCTGTATTTCATCTTCCCTCCCTCGCCGCAAATACGGCAGTACGGTTTCTGTAAAATTCCGCTATGTTGGCGTCTATTCCGTCAAAAAGTCCGATGGTGAGCGTCGTCGGCTCGTTGCCGATGAGCTTGTATCCGGGCTTACCGTCCAGCTTTATCGCTCCGATCTGAAGCCCCGTGCGGCGAAGGCGGGCTACCGTGGCGCGAGCCGTATGCGGAAGCCATCCAAAGTGCTCCTGCAGGGCCTCCAGCGTCACCGGGCCTTCGGCGAGTATCGCGGCAAGCCGTCCCTGTACCCCGCCGCGCACCGCAATCTCCGCGCTGGCTGGCCTTCGGCAGGTTTCGACAAACTGTTGCAGGAAAAGCACCCAGTTTGTAACCTTCGCTGCGTTTATTGTCCCGCTATGCTGGCGGAATTCAATCGTTTTGTGGACATAGTAGCTCTGCAGGTTGACCTTGAAGTAGCGCCCGCCCTGCGCGTTGACGAGGTCGCGTATCGTCCCGGCGCTCCGGAAGCGTTCGCTTCGCGCCAGTTGCATCACGCTGCTGCAGTACACATTGCTGTTTCCTCGGCGGCTCGGCGGCATAAAGGCGTCTATCTCGCTTTCGTGGTCTGCATAGCGGGTGACGATGGCCCGGATGTCGTTCGCAGTCAAGTCTCCGGCGTCAAGGTGGACATGGTATCCGCAACTCCGGTTCGCCGTAGCTCCCATGTCATCCAATGCGGTTGCGGCCTTGCGAACTTCATCAAGCCCGGCCTCATCCTGCAGAACGGGGCTGACAACCTCGAATCCTCCCATCACGCTGGAGTCGCTGACGATCTTCCAGTGCCTACGAGTCTCGTGATTATATCCTTCTTCGCGTACCGTAATGCCCACTCCGGTAAGGGCCCTTACCGCCTGTTCCCGGGTGATTCCGACCAGCTCCAGCTCGACTCCAAACTTGCGATCCATATCACTAACCCCTTGGTTTGTATTTCGTTTCCGCTCCGTGGCGTGGTTGTGTGTTCGCTCTTGTTGCGGATGGATGCAAGTCTTTTCTTACTGATTTTAAAGAATTTTTTAGTTCTGATGCGGCCCCCTCCGATGTTCTGGAGGGGGCCGGTTCCGTTATGCCGCGTTAGGGAAGTAGACGATGTACCCAAGCCCCATCGAATCGACGCGGCTTGTCCCAAGCATATCGCCAAGCTCGTAGGGGGTAACCTCTTCAGTTTCGCTGACAAAGTCAGCAAGTGCGAGGGCAAGCTCAAACGGCTGGAGGTCGTCATTCACGGTTATGCCGGGGCATGTTCTCCCGTACATGCATCTCCCTGAATAATCAGGGTAAAAAGTAACTTCGCCTTCATATGCATTGCAGAAATTTTCGAGAGCCTTTGCTACATTAAACATTTCAACACCTTGTTTTTATTTGTTTTTGTTCGTTTCCGTGGTTGTGTGTTCGCTCTTGTTGCAAAGAGATGCAAGTCATTTCTTGCTGATTTCAAAGGATTTTTAAGGGCGGGGAAGTACCCCGCCCACCCCTTTTGCTTACGCCGCCTTGCCTAAAATGCTCTTCAGGCTCCGCTCAAAGTCTTCGGTTTCGTAGCTCCAGTCCTCAAGTATCCCCCGGAAAGCGGCATCCTGTTTGTCAACCGGCAAGCCGAGGGCGTATACCGGCATCCCCATCGAAAAAGCCATGCTCATCTGTATGATGGCTCCAATCGTGGGATTTCCAAGATGGATCACCTTGGATATATTTTGGGTCAGCGCCACCTGCACCAGTTCTATGACGTTATCACTATCCGACTCGATCTTTATGAGGTTCCAGTCTGGGAGCGTCTTTTTCACCCAAGCTGAGAAAATTTGGTTGGCGAAATGGTTTGTTTCCGTTTCGATTAAAAAAATGTTCATCTTTATCTCCTTAACTTGTCGTTGTTGTTTGCCTTTTGTTCCTTTCCGTGGTTGTGTGTTCGCTCTTGCTGCAAAGAGATGCAAGTCATTTCTTGCGATAACCAGATGTTTTTACACAAAAAAAGCCGGGATTACTCCCGGCCTTCATGTGGCTCTCATATGTACCCCCGTCATTCCGCAGACATGATAAAGCTCCCTCGGTAGACGGGCATATCTTGCTGATCGTCTTGCTGCTCGGCAGAGATCAGGGCGCAGCGCCCCAGACGGTACGCGCACTGGCTGCAGTCTTCACTGCATGCGGCACCTGCGGCATCCTTGCAGACAGAAGAATTTTCGGTGGCCTCTTCGGGAGCGGCCCAGAGCCATCCCAAGCACTTGTCTCCAAGACATCGCCGTCCGATATTGTACGGACACCATCCGTTGTTTACTGCATTATACTGGGTGATTAGACTCATAACCGCCTCCTCGTGACCGGACACTAGCTCTGTGTCCATACGAGTCAACATCAAATTGCAGCGATTGCACAACGAATCGAGAGACCATTATACTCTCCGCAATTCCGGCGGCGACTGTCTCCCCTCCCTCTCGCTCTCGTAACTGCTCTTGCAGTGTTCCCTCTGCCAGAAGAACAGCCCGTCCACGAGCTTGCGGGGCCACGCTCTCACCCCGTCCCGCGCCCAGCGGTAACAGCGCGAGGACAGGGTCTCGTCGGGCCAGTCCATGAATAGCGTATTGATGAGCTGGTCGACGGCGATCAACGTTCGTTTTCCGTAGGTCATGCGGCTTCAATCTCTTCCGGCGTGGTCGCGGCCTCCACAGCCGCCTTACGTTCCCCGCCGCGCTGCATCGTCCCGTTCTTGTGCCGCATAGCCCCGCCAGCATAGAGCGCGAGGAAGCCCGATGCGTCGAACGTCAGCCGCACCAGCTCATTGCCCGGCACCGTGTAGGCGTTCCACATTACGGAGTCGGGCAGGCCCGGCATCCCCGCCTGTTTCATGATGCAAACGTTCGCCGTATCCGCAAAATTCTGCTGGTCAAAGGTGTCATAGCTGAAATGATAGGTGACTCCGCCCACGGCATAGTCGAACCCGGAAGCAATGGCGGCGGACGTTTCAGCGTCGATCCATGCCTTCTTCGCTGCTTTCAGTTCATCAAGCGTGGGTACATAAGGCTTTTCTTCGGTCACGCATTCAGGGTGCGCCTCGGCATAGGCAAATGCCTCGTCCCATTCTTCCGCGAATTCGGCAGAGTAGGGATAGACATGGTAGGGCATACCATTTTTCGTGATGACGTATGAGTCGTCAAAAGTGCGGTGGATGATTTGCGAAAAATCAATCATTTTAACCTCTTTTTATGCAACACGAGCACAAAGCCCGGCGACCATGTAGTCTGTGGGTGCGTTCGGGATTACTGTGCCCCCGGCAATATTGGGGTAGTGCTTCACAGCGCCTTTGCCGCCACTGTCGTTGAAGCAGATACACACGACATTATATGTACCACCGAGCGGCACTGTGATTTGTGGACCTGAGAGATTGACGACCCATTGCACTGCCGAACCTGCTAGATATACTTGTCCAGCACTGTTTGCATAGTTGACGGAAAGGGCACTTTCGGCCTTGCCGTTCATCGCCCCAGAGTCCCTTGCATACGCTACGGAGAGGGCCGATTCAGCTTTGCCGCCAAGCGCATTCGCACTCCCGGCGGTATCTGCGTATCCGGCGGTATCGGCTTTCGCATGTATTACACGGCCATCCATATATGCCTCCCCCGTGTCCGGGGAAAAACGAAATGAATACCCTTCCTTGCCACGCGCCCCAGAGAGCACGATTACCCTTCTTCCGCCGTCAACAACCTGTTTTATTTGTATGTCGTTGATTTGGAGAGGGCTATCCGCCACAAGTTCTCTCGTGCCGTCTTCATAAGTCACAGCAGCAATGGACGTGATATGTCCACTGCTATTTTTTGAATAGA
>NZ_JNJP01000027.1 GCF_000701705.1 Bilophila wadsworthia ATCC 49260
GTGGTATCTCCAGCAGCATATATACATGATCCGGGCAGCATTCCGCTTCGAGAATTGTCACTCCTTTCCATTCACAAAGCCTGCGCAATATCTCGCCGATCTCACGCTTCTTTTCCCCATAGAAAACCTGCCTGCGATATTTGGGGGCAAATACCACATGGTATTTGCAGTTCCATTTTGTGTGGGCTAAACTTTGAACGCCACTCATTGTGACCTCCTTTTGATTTGTTGCCGCTTGCAGTTGCCAGACCGCAAGCTTTACTAACAAATCAAAAGGAGTTTTTATAACATATGCAAAGCTGTAAGCTTTTCGGAACCTCCCGCCTAGCGGGAGGTTTTCTTTTTATACAAGAAAAACGGGCCGACAGATTGCTCTGTCAGCCCGCTTGCTTTCTTATGGTGCGAAGGGGAGAACAGATTGTGAAGTCATCTATTTGTTTTTATTTGAATAAAAAATATTAAAAATTTTTATACCAACGTCCATACCAACAAACTGGATTTATTACCGGAGTTCGACTCTATTTCGGGCACCCCACTATGGTATTTTATAAGCCATTTTTGTCCATATACGTCTATTCTATCCCATTTTTCTGGAAGCTGTAAAAAGCCTTACCACTTAACTTGACACCTATTGATAGTACCATGAGTCATAAACAATAAACACCGTAAAATCTTAGAAGCCATATTTGCCGGTCCGGTCAGCCCTGCCATTTCTTGGGCCGACATTGAGGGCGTATTCAAAGGGTACGGTGGTATCATCAAAGAAGGGCGAGGTTCGCGAGTCTGGTTTATTTGGGAAAAACAGGTAGCCGTGTTCCACCGCCCTCACCCGTAGCCCACTACCGATAAGGGCGCGGTCAAATCAGTAAGACGCTTTTTTGCGAATATTAGGATTGAAGCCATGAATACACTCACCTATAAAGGCTATCAGGGACGTTTTGAATACGATTCTAATGCCGATATTTTCCACGGCGAAGTCCTGCATCTCAATGACGTCGTGACCTTTCAAGGCCGGTCCATTGATGAGCTGAAACAGACGCTTGCGGATTCCGTAGAGGATTATCTAGCGCTTTGTTCTGAAGTAGGCAAAGAACCTGAAAAGCCGTTTTCTGGCCGATTTAATATTAGGATTTCGCCAGAATTGCATCAAAAAATTGCAAAAAAGGCTGCCGATGCTGGGGTAAGTTTGAATAATTGGGTTCTTACCAAATTAGAACAAGGCGTTATTTAGGCACAAATGTCAGATCTCATCATACTCGCTTTTATTTAATTTTCACGTAGGAAGAATAGTATAATGTCAAACGAAATAATTTTTATATCGCCGGGCTGGTGGGAAATGGGGGCCACAATAATTGCAGGTTTATTAACTGCATTTTCAACTTTTGGCGCGGTAATATATACTAATAACCGTACAAAAAAAAACAATTGAAAGAACAAGCAGATAATTTTGAAAAAGTACGTAAAGACGAATTTAAACAAAGTAAGTATGTGCTGATAAAAGTTTCTCTTATGTTGCAAACATTTAGCAACATACTTGATAGATTAATAGTGAATAACGATTATAATAGAATATTACTTTTTTCAGGCGAAGATGGTTTTGATTTTTATGATGATTTTAATAAACTATTAAATCAAAAATGTAGAATTTTACAAATTGAGAATAATTCAGATGTAGGAATTAAAGATATTATTGCAACAACTAATACTGAGTTAAGGAATCTTGATACTGATTCAGTTTATAGATATTCCACCAAAAATGAAATAAGTTTCTTGCGTAGTTATGAAAAAAATAATGATAAGACTAACAAACCAAGAACAATTCAAGAATACCATCGATATGAACAAAAACTCTATTCAAAGTTTATTAAATTTTATATGTAAAATTGAGTATTCGACTCTTGCTAATCAACGTATTACGTATGCCTATGAAATAGAAATACGTAATGATCGGCGTATTGAAATAAAGAAAGATGGAATTGAATCAATTGTTGATTTTGATGATGCAATAGATTTGAATACAAGTATTTTTAGAAATTTACAAGATAGTATTTCAGTAATAGATAGAAGTGATTATAGTTGGGAAAAAATGGGAAAGGCACAAATGAGAGGTATGATGACTCAATTTTCTCAACAATCTTCTCAAGAGATAAATACTAATACCACACAACCACATGATGAGCATAAATATTAAGATCGCTACAATATGTCGAGTTCCGAAGAAAACTGATGATGTAGGCAGGCAAGAAAGGTAGTTTTCTGTGTCCATAATTGGCATGTTGGAGCGGTAGACAAAATTATTAGGTTATAATTGGGTCAGCGGTATCTGTTTTTATAATTGTTGCTTTTTTAGTTATGTACTTGCCCCATCAGCTCTCCTCGAAAAGCTCTGATCAGGATGGCCTTTTTCATCAGGTCAATCTGATTATACCTTGTCCGACCAAAAAGCAAAATCATGCGCTCTCTTGGAGCCGGTTTTGCCCGCGCCAAGCCGGCTCCGGCGTACCTGCCGTCGGCCTGCTGCTCCGGTTGCAGCCCTGCGTCGTGTCTTTGAACATGTACCGGGAGCGGCAAAAGGGACTTTGTAGGTACAGCCGTTTGTAGTTGACACTTGTTTTGTTAGTTAACTATGTAAAAATAAAAGGTAAAAAATTTTAAGAAATTTTTAATACCCTAAAATCTACCCGGCAGAAATTGGGATGAAAAAATACGTTCCAGAATGATATTGGTCTTTAAAGCCAGCCAATAAAATAGCTTGAACGCCCCACCAATAGAAACAGGTGAGGCGTTCAGGGGGTAGACCATATTTAGGATGTTAGAGACGTAACTGTAAGCGAGAGTATTAGCGCATGGATTCCGCCAACTCAGGATATTTTTTCATGAGTGGGGTACATCTATATAAGCGGGTCGCCCAGAATATGGCCACTGTTGCCGCCGCGAGGCAGATCAGCGCTCCGAAGACGGAATAGTGAATTCCCATTTCGGATATAAACAATCCGCAAAGTGCTGTGCCGATAGCCGTGCCCGAGTTTGCCGAGGTCAGGAAAAGCCCATTGGCGAACTCGGGCGCTTCAAGAGCGGCGTTGGCTATCATATACTGACTGTTATTGCTGGAAAGGCCGGTGAGGATGCCAAACAGCAGGACGATTCCCAGCATGGGGGTAAAACTGTCTCCAAGAAGAAACAATGATGCCAGCACAAAGGCCAGCGCGAAGGGGGTGAGCCTGATCGTCCGGTGAGCATCAACGGCAAGCAGTTTGCCTGCAAGGACATTTCCCACGATATTCGCCGCTCCATAGATGAAGAGAACAATGCTGATAATGGTAAACGGCAGTTGTGTAACGCTCTTGAGATAGTCCGAAAGATAGCTGAAAAAGCCGAATACGGCGCCGTTTGTGAAAACAACGGCGCTCACGGCATACCAGAGAGCGGGCTTTTTCAGCACACGCAATTGTTCCCCATAGGAAAGTCTGCCTGTCACCGGTATGGACGGAATGCAAACGATGGTAGCCAAAAACACCATACCGTTCACGGCGGCAAAGAAAAACATTGCCATAGCGTAGGACGTTTCGCTGGCAATAAAGCTGGCGGCGGGAACTCCCAGCACCATCCCGGCGGAAACTCCGATGAAAACCTTTGCGACCGCTTTGGGCGCGTCTTCTTTGGCAACCGACGTGGCGGCGACAGTAAAGGCCATCGAAACATAGACCGGGTGGAATATTGCCGGGACAGCCCGTGAGACCAGCAGAACAGCAAAGCTCTCCGTAAACATGGAAACGACATTGCTGATGATGAACACGCCAAGGGCTGACAGCATGACCGTCTTTCGGTCAAACCGTGAAAAAAGCATGGGCGTGATCGGACCGCATACGGCGATCACCAGAGCAAAAATCGTCACCGTCCATCCCGCCTCCGGCACCGAGACCTGAAAAGTATCGGCGATCAGGGGCAACATGCCGATGACTCCCATTTCAGTATTCAGGATGCCGAAGACGCCAAAGGTCAGAATAAGGACAAGCATGCCGCTGCCATCGTTTGTCTTGTTATGCATATCAAGCTCCTTTTTCAAAAGTCCGCTTCAAAGTAGTTGTACGACTTGTTGGCGTCGTACTCCAAAGTGAGATAATCTTTGTGGATTGTCATAGCAAATACTTATATTAAATATGATGATATAATTTTTCACAATATCACTAACGCAAGTATAGACATCCAATTATGCATAAAAAAGCGAAACCGCATCAACATACGGTTTCGCTTCCAGAAAGGGTACAAGTCAGAATCTACAAATTGGACTTGAAGAAAGCTTCGATTTTATCGAAAGGAATGACATCTATCTTGTCATATAGGTCCGTATGACTGGCATTAGGAATAATCAGTAGTTCCTTGTTCTCGCCCTTGAGCTTCTTGAAGGTGTCTTCGCTGAAGTAGCGCGAATGGGCCTTTTCGCCGTGGATAAGAAGCACCGCGTTGCGTATCTCGCCCGCGTAGGCCAGCAGCGGCATATTCATGAACGAGAGGGAAGAGGTGGCGTTCCACGCTCCGTTGGAATTGATAGAACGGGGATGGAAGCCGCGCTTGGTCTTGTAGTAGTCAAAGTAATCCTTGACGAACTGCGGTTCATTTCCCTTAAGGGAGGCGGGCAGCCCTGCCTGTGATGGAGCAATGGTTCCAGATTGTGCATCCTTGGTGCGCTGTTCGTTCAGCTGCCTGCGGGCCTCATAACGTGCGTCGGCGTTCATGGCGTCAAAGTAGCCGTTGGCGTTGACGCGGCTCATGTCGTACATGGTGGAGGCGACCGTCGCCTTGATGCGAGTATCCATAGCCGCCGCATTCAGCCCCATACCGCCGAAGCCGCAGATGCCGATGATGCCGATGCGCCCCGCATCCACGTTCTCCAGGGTGGTAAGGAAATCCACCGCCGCGCTGAAATCCTCGGTATTGATGTCGGGGGACGCCACATAGCGCGGTTCGCCACCGCTCTCTCCCGTGTAGGAGGCATCAAAGGCGAGCGTCAGAAAGCCGCGCTCGGCCATCGTCTGGGCATAGAGGCCGGACGCCTGCTCCTTCACCGCGCCGAAGGGGCCGCTCACGGCGATGGCCGCCAGCTTGCCTTCGGCCCCCTTGGGCATGTAGAGGTCGCCCGCAAGGGCAATGCCGTAGCGGTTGGTGAAAATCACCTTCCTGTGGTCAACCTTGTCGCTCTTCGGGAATATCTTGTCCCAGCTTTGTTCCAGCCTCATGGCTTTGCCGTCCTTCGGAATAATGGTGTCAGATGTGCCGTTGCTTGCCGCCCATGCGCTGCCCGCAAGGGCAGTCATTCCCAGAAAAATCCCCGCCGCCACTTTCTTGCTCATGTTCATGGTATCTCCCCGGTTTTCAGGTGGACCGGAAAAAAGGACGTTGGCCGCCTTCCTTCCGACGTTTTTTCCCGTTTACCCTGAGCAATGAATCATGGCAAATACTTATATCAAATATGATGATATAGCTTTAAAGAATATCATTTTGCGAAAGAAGCGGAACCGCCCGGGGCAGGCCGGAACAAAAACGTCATACTGCCTTCAGGCTCTTCAGGAGGACGGCTCAGACCGTTTCTCCGAAAGCCGCCTGAATTTTCTGAAGAAAGACCTCTGCTGCCGGGGAAAAGACCTGATACTTTTTCCAGACGATGTTCAGCCCCGACTCCAGCCTGGGCTCCAGAAAGCGGAAACACAGGTGACTGTGTTCCGAAGTGTTGACCAGCCCGTCCAGAGTGACGACATGGCCCACCCCGCTTTCGGCGAGGAGGGCTGCGTTATAGACAAGGTTGAGCGTCGCCACCACATCCAGCTTTTCAAAATCGTCCTTGAACCACTCGATGAATTCATTTTTTGTCGACGTGCGGCGGATGGCCTGCCGCGAAAGGATGAGCGGCTCGCCGAGCAAATCCTGCCGGGTGATGGCCTGCCGTGCGGCCAAGGGGCTGTCCTTGCGCGTGACGACCCCCCAGACGTCCTTTTCAGGCAGGTTGACGTAGTCGTATTTGGAGAGATCGGCGGGCTGGATCAGGACGCCGAAATCCAGCAGCCCCTTGTCCAGCCGTTCCGCCACGTCTTCCAGATTGCCGCTGTACAAGTGGATATGAATATTCGGGTAATCCTTCCGCAGCTCGTGGATGACCTCGGCGACATGCCGCATGACGCGCGTTTCTCCGGCTCCGATGTGAACATCGCCTTCAACGCTTTCTTCCTTGACGGCAAACTCCGCCTCCGTCTTTTCAATCATGTCCACAACCTCTTCCGCGCGCTTGCGCAGGCGCATCCCGTCCGGCGTCAAGGAAACGCTGTGGCTGTGCCGCACAAAAAGTTTGGTTCCCAGCTCTTCCTCAAGCTCTTTGATCTGCCGGGAAAGCGTCGGCTGCGTCACATGCAGAAAATTCGCCGCCCCCGTCACGCTCCCCTCTCTGGCGACCGCCAGAAAATACCGCAATACCCGTAACTCCATAGCGATGGACCTCCTTGACCGGATTGATCGTAGTTTCTTAAGAAATGCCTGTCAAGCATTTCATATTATTTGATATAAGTATTTGCTATTTATAGAGGGCAATCCTATTTTCCCATCAGACAGGAGGTGAAAGGGAGTGATTGATCCTCGATTTGCGGTAGACCGCAACCTGAATGATGCGGGATGTGACGAAACGACCAAGAAGACTTTTCTGGACTTATGTTCTCAGGGAAAACTGAAGGAAGGAATCCATCTTCTCCAAAGGCATAGAATGACGCTGCTTGATGATGTTCATGAAGGCCAGAAGAAAATTGACGCCCTCGACTTTCTTCTCTTCAAAATGCGGCATGATGCCGACAGATAAAGCCCATAGTTCACAGAGATACCCTCTTACTCTGTTCAGCAAAACAAAACCATCATTTGAAGGATAGTGTTATGAATAAAACATTGATTGCGTACTTTTCCTATCAAGGGCACACCCGTCAGCTGGCACAGCACATTCAGAAAGCTACAGACGGGACGTTGTTTGAAATCAAACCGGCTCAGGCATACCCGGACGATTACGATACCTGCGAGGCCCAGGCCAAAAAGGAAACCCGCGAAGGGTATCAGCCGGAACTGGCGGAAAAGTGCGACATCGCACCGTACAGTACCATTTTGCTCGGCACGCCCAACTGGTTCAATACGATGGCTCCGCCTGTCGCCGCCTTTCTGGCTGCCCATGATTTCACCGGGAAAACCATTCTTCCCTTCTGCACCAACGGCGGGGGAGGAATGGGCCATATCCTGAAGGATGTTAAAAAGTTGGCAAGCGGCGCCGCCGTACGGGACGGCCTTGAGGTTTACGAAGGCGGTCTGACTGCCGCGGGGGAAAAAACCGCCGCGTGGCTGAAGAAAAACGACCTGGGGAGGAAGTGATGAACGCCGTCATGAAGAGCCTGTTGTCGCACCGTTCCATCCGTTCCTATCAGGACAGGCCCGTTTCCGAGGAAGACCTGACCCAAATCATACAGGCTGTGCAGGCCGCTCCGAACTGGGTCAATGTGCAGCTGGTTTCGGTCATCGCCATTAAAGACGCTGAGCGGAGAAATCACCTTTCCGTCTTGTGCGGCAATCAGAAACATATTGCCGAAGCTCCGGTTTTCCTTGTGTTCTGCGCCGATTATTATCGAACCTGGCTTGCCTGTAGAGTAAAAGGACAATCTCTGGATACTGTTCTGGAAGATATGGATACCGTCATTGTCGGCGCTCACGAAACGGGCATTGCCGTGGGAACGGCGGTTGCCGCAGCCGAATCTCTGGGGCTGGGAACCGTCGTCATCGGCGACATCCGTCAAAACCCGCTTGAAGTTATCAGTGAATTGGGCCTGCCTCCCTATGTTTTTCCCGTGCTCGGCCTTTGCATCGGCTATGCCGCTGAAGACCCCGGCCTGAAACCCCGTCTGCCCATGCGTGCGATGCTCTTTGAGGAGCAGTACGATACCAACCTCGAAGACGCACTGAAGTTCTATGACGCGCAGTATGCCGAATACCTCAAGGAAAGACCCTTCAACAACCGTGTCGGTACATGGACGGAACTTGTCAGTGATTTCTACAGTACGCCGTATCATTATACCCATACGGAGGAAATGCTCCAACGGCAGCATTTCCTTGGAGGGGCGGCGTCCCCCGCGCAACGTTGAATGTCATCGTCACAGGAGAATCATTATGGAAAAACATATGGCTTTTGGGAATACGCCGCCACGTCATACCCGGCGTGACGCATTGAAGGGGCTGGCCGGATTCGCCGTGGCGGCGGGGATTCTTCCTCTTGCATCGTTTGCTGCCGCTGCGGCTGATTCCTCGCGCAAAATCCTGATCGCGTATTTTTCCCATACCGGCAATACCCGGGCCGTGGCCAGGATGATCCATGCCGCCGTAGGCGGAGACATATTTGAAATACAAGCTGCGGAACCCTATCCGTCCGAACATTCCGCTACGGAACGCAGAGCAAGAAAGGAATGGGAAGACAATGCGCGCCCGGCTCTGGCCGTGACATTTCCCGCTGATATGAACGCCTATGACACCATTTTCATAGGGTACCCGAACTGGTTCAGAACCACGCCCATGATTGTCCGTAGCTTTCTTGAACAGTTCGGCTTCGCCGGGAAAACCCTCGTCCCCTTCTGCACGCATGGAGGGAACGGGCTTGCCGACTCTCCGCGCGATATAGCCCAAAGCTGCCCGCAAGCAACTCTTGTCGAGGGATTTGCCGTCCGTGGTTCACGTGCGGCAAAGGCCCAGGATGATGTCCTGGCCTGGCTTCAGGAGAAAAACTTTCTGACCCGATAGACCGTTCCGTTTCTTTCCCCGCGACCTCAGACCACAAGATAATAAGGAGTGATAACCATGCGTATGAGCTTTCATTTTTACAATCCTACCCGGATAGTGTTCGGTTCCGGCACACTGAACGAACTTGGGAATCAGGCTTTGCCCGGCAAAAAGGCTCTGCTGCTGATGTCCTGCGGCAAGTCGGCAAAAGTGAGCGGTGCCTATGACCGCACACTGGAGCAACTGAAAAAGGCGGGCGTGGAAGTGGCCGAATTTGCCAAGGTCATGGAAAATCCCCTGAAAGATATGGTGATGGAAGGCGCGGCCTTCGCCAAAGATAACGGCTGCGACTTCATCGTCGCCCTGGGGGGCGGGGCCGTGCTGGATTCCGCAACGGCCATTTCCGCCATGGCGACCAACGAAGGCGACCTGTGGGACTATGTCTGCGGAGGCACGGGCAAGGGCAAACCGCTAAGCCGTCCCGGTCTGCCTGTGGTGACGATCACGCTTACGGCAGGAACGGCCTCGGAAATCAACTGTTGGGGCGTTATTTCCAATCCGGAAACTCAGGAAAAAATCGGTTTTGGCGATCCGATGCTCAATCCTGTTCTCGCCATTGTGGACCCGGAACTGATGAGGACGATTCCTGCGCGTTATACGGCTTATCAGGGCTTTGACGCGCTGTTCCACAATACGGAAGTCATGATGTCCAACGGCGTGAATATCCTGAGCGAAACCATCGCGCTGTCGGCCATCAGAAACATTGCCATGTACCTTCCCCGTGCGGTCAGAGATGGTCATGATTTGGAAGCGAGGGAACATATCGCCTATGGCAGCACGATGGCGGGTATGACCATGCAGTTGACCAGCACAACCGCCCAGCACAGCATGGAACACTCCATGAGCGCCTACCACCATAATTTGCCTCATGGTACAGGCCTGATCATGATTTCCAAAGCTTTCGCCGAGTTTTTCATGGAACGTCATGCCTGCGACGCCCAATTCGTCAAAATGGCAAGGGCCATGGGCATGGAGCGAGCCGATAAACCGCAGGATTTCATCACGGCCCTTGTCGCGTTGCAGGAAGCCTGCGGCGTCGCTGATTTGAAAATGAGCGACTACGGTTTTACGCCGGATGAGTTCATGACCTTGGCGAAAGGGGCGCGTTCCATGCAGGGAGGGCTGTTCGCGGCCAACCCGTGCGAAATGACTGACGAGGATAGCGCCAGCATCTTTGAAAAATCATACAGATAGCCCAAAAGCACGATTGGCGGGCGTTTTGGGGCGCACCTGCCGCAGCTCGGAAACGCCCGGCCAAAAAATCAGGAGGTCATCATGCATATTCTGGTATTGAACGGAAGTCCTCGTCCCAAAGGCAATACGAAGCAAATGGTTGAAGCCTTCCGGGAGGGTGCCCTCGCATCCGGGCATCAGGTAACCATCGTGGATGTCTGCCGTAAAAAAATCAATGGCTGCCTGGGATGCGAACATTGCCATACCAAAGCCCCCGGAGAATGTATTCAGAAGGATGATATGCAGAATGTCTACGCGCTTCTTCTGGATGCGGACATGCTCGTCTTGGCATCCCCTATCTATTATCACGGCCTTTCCGGACAGTTGAAATGCGCCATCGACCGTCTGTACTCCATCGCGTATCCGTCAAGACCGCCTCGTCTGAAAAGATTGCCATGATTTTAAGCTCCGGTGACGCCGATATGTATGATGGTGCCCTCTTCTCTTTTCGCGGGGATTTTCTGGGTTTTCTCGGCTTGGAAAATATGGGGGTCTTTACGGCGCACGGAGAGAAGAACGGTTCCGCGGAGAAGCTGCGTGAATTGAGAGGATTCGGATTATCGTTAGAAAAGATATGAAAGGAAGAACAGATATGGACATGGTTCCGTTGAACAATGGTGTGAACATGCCCATGCTGGGCCTCGGCACGTATGCGCTTCGCGGCGGGGATTGCGAACGCTGCGTGCTGGAAGCTCTTGAGCTGGGCTACCGTCTGTTTGATACGGCCCAGATGTACGGCAACGAGCGGGAGGTGGGGAACGCGCTCAGGCGCGGGGGCGTACCGCGCGGCGAGCTGTTCGTCACCACGAAACTGTATCGGCCCAGCGCATCCTATGCGAGAGCGAAACAGGGCATTGAAGCCTCACTGAACGCCCTGCAACTCGACTTCATTGACCTGCTGCTGATTCATGAGCCGTATCGGGAAGCGGAAGAAATGTATCCCGCGCTGGAAGAGGCCTACCGGGCCGGGCGGCTCAAGGCCATAGGTGTTTCCAATTTCAACGCATCCCGCTGCGAAGCGTTCCTGCGTGCCTGCACGGTGATTCCGGCGGTCAATCAGGTCGAGGCCCATATCTTCTTTCAGCAAAGGGGACTGCTTGAGGAAATGAAAAAGCACGGTACGCACATGCAGGCCTGGAGCCCCTTTGCCGCCGGGAAAAACGATTTCTTCAGCAATCCCGTACTCCGTGCCCTCGGTCTCGCCCACAACAAGACTCCGGCGCAGATAGCCCTGAAGTATCTGGTCCAATTGGGCATTTCCGTGATTCCCAAATCGTCTCACCGGGAAAGGATGAGGGAAAACCTCGGCATCTTCGATTTTCAGCTGCCAGACGAGGACATGCAGCGGATACGCGCTTTGGACGGGGGAAAAACCCTGTTCGGCTGGTACTGAGCGAACGGAAGACATACCCCGTCCCCCTCATCAGGCAATCAGGAGGCCACATGCACCGACGCGATTTCCTCAAATTTCAGGCCGCAGCGGCGCTTTCCATCGGCGCTGCCGCGCTAGGGTTCCCGCCCCGGCTTCTGGCTGATGCTTCTCCCGATATCGCCGTGGTCAAGGGCGGCCCGGCGGCCGCGACCAGAGCCGCCGTGGAGCTGCTCGGCGGCATGTCGGCTTTCGTCAGGCCCGGACAGAAGGTGGTCATCAAGCCCAATATGAGTTTTGCGGCGGATGTCGCCAGCGCAACCAATACTCATCCCGAAGTGGTGCGGGAACTTCTGGTCATGTGCCTGGAAGCCGGTGCGGGAACAGTCCGTATCCTTGACCACGCCTTCCAGAGCGGAACGCAGCCGCTTGAGCGGTCGGGCATCCTTGACGCCTGCAACGGCGTAAGGAACGGCGTCTGCCACAACCTCACCCATGAACGCTATTATCAGGAAACCACGCTCAATGATGCAAGGGACATGAAAACCAACGCCGTCATGAACGACGTGCTGGACGCCGACGTGCTCATCGCCGCGCCTGTGGCGAAAACCAACACGTCCACGGGCGTCAGCCTGTCGCTCAAGGGCCAGATGGGATTGATTCTGGACCGTAATGTCATGCACTGGCGCTACGACCTTGATACGGCCATCGTCGATCTCTGTTTCCGGCTGAAGCCTGCGCTGGCGGTGATCGACGCATCCCGCGTCCTCAGCACCAACGGCCCTTATGGGCCGGGCAAGGTGCTGACGCCGGGAGAAATCATCGCCTCCACCGACCCGGTCGCCGCCGACGCCATGACGGTCGCCTCGTATGAATGGTATGGCCGCCGTATCCAGCCGCGTCAGGTGGCTCATATCGCCCAAGCTCACGCACGAGGGCTGGGGCGCATGGATATTGAAAACATGCATGTCCGGCGTTTGAGCCTGTAACTGGAAAAAGGGCATCGTATGGGCGGCAAGTTGAGACGATTTGTGCAGGCGAGCTGTTTGGTTCTTTTTTGTCTGCTTCTGGGAACGGCTGAAACCGGGAGTTTTTTCGGTCTGCCGTCAGACCTTTTCCTGCTGCTTGATCCCCTTACCGATACGGCGATACCTCTGGTCATCCGAACCCTTATCCCGGGTCTTTTTCCCGCCGTGTTTACCATCCTGCTTGCCGTATTGGCCGGGCGCATTTTCTGCGGCTGGCTCTGTCCGATGGGAGCGACGCTGGACATTTTCGGAGGTGCAGTTCGCCGCCTCCTGGGAAGGGGAAAAAGCGGTAAGCGCCACGTTTCGGCCCCTGTGCCGCGAAGCCTCAAATACCTTGTGCTGGCCGTAATCCTGACCGCCGCTCTCTGTGGAGTAAATCTTGCCTTCTGGGCAAGCCCCATTCCTCTGACGACACGGCTTTATGCGCTTGTCCTGCATCCGCTGGGGCTGGAAGGCATCGGTCAGGGCCTGGAAGCGGTCTCGCCGCTTCTGGAACGGGCGGGAGCGATCGATTGGTTATACTGGCACCCGGACACACGATATTTTTATACTTCATGGTTTGTAGGCGCATTCTGGTTTGTCCTCATCGTGCTGGAGAGCGCCAGGCCGCGTTTCTGGTGTCGCTGCTTCTGCCCGGCCGGGGCCTTGTTGGGGCTGTTTTCCCGGTTCGCATTCTGGAAGAGGCATGTTTCGACAAACTGCACTTCCTGCGGGCGCTGCTCCGCACAGTACCCGGCGGGGATTCTGAAAGAAAACCCCGTTCTGTCGCAACCTTCCGAATGCCTGACCTGCCAGGCATGTGTTTCCGTATGCAACCACAAGGCCGTTTCCTTCGGCTTTGGCAACAGCCCATCGGCATTCTCTTTTTCACATCACCCCCCACTTCCCGCGCGGAGAGCCTTCTGTACGTCTTTGGCCGCTGGAGCTAATCTTGCGGGCCTTTCTCATGCCGATGCTTTATACCCATCAACGGCATCGGGAGGTCTGGTCAAGCCACCCGGCAGCCGCCCGGAAACGGATTTTCTAAACCGCTGTCTACGCTGTGGCGAATGCATGAAAGCCTGTCCGACAGGAGGCTTGCAGCTGATCTGGTTTCAGGCCGGTTTTTCTGGGATATTCACACCATTTCTTGACCCTCGTTCCGGCGCGTGCCGACCGGACTGCGCGTCCTGCGGGGCCGTTTGTCCGACGCAGGCCATACACGCCCTGCCGCTGGAAGAAAAGAAATGGGCCAAAGCAGGCACCGCCGTCCTTGACCGGAAAACCTGCCTTGCCTAGGCGGAAGACAGGCGCTGCATGGTGTGCAAAGAAAACTGCCCTTACGGCGCGGTGGATGTCGTTGTGCAGAAAGGACATAGAGCCCCGGTGCCGGTTGTTCATGAAAAACGCTGCTACGGATGCGGGTTCTGTGAAAAGCACTGCCCCAAATCTCCTCCGGCCATTGTGGTTGAGCCTGTGGGCGCGCTGCGCCTGAACGATGCCTCCTTTGAAAAGACGGCCAAAGCGGCGGGGCTGGAGCTTGAGCCCGGACAACATCAAGGGAGAACTGCTGAAAGTAATGAGGGAAAGCTGGGTATCCCTCCTGGTTTTTTGGAATAACCTATCCTAATCGTGAGAGAGAAAGGGAGAATAACAGCGTACCAAGCATTATAAAAAGTACCGCAATGCCCCCATTCTTCCACCAGCCTCTCTTGGCTTCAGCGAACCTCTTTGCGGTCAAAGCACCGCAAAATACACCCGCCGCGAGACACAGCCCACTGATAAGCCAGCCGGAGGGCATATGCAGAACCGCCGCCAGAGGCATATCCCGCCCGGTGTCGATACGGAAGCCTGCCCAGAGCATCAGACTCCCGTAGGCCAGCAGGCAAATCAGGGCAAGCAGTCCCATCGGCACCAGCCTGTCGTATTGAATTTTCGAGGCAAGATTCCGCGATTCCTTCACCACGCTATCGGTGAGCCGGGCTTGGGCGGCGGCAGTTTCCTTTTCTGCGGCAGCGGCCATGCCGTCCATGATGGCTCTGGACGACTCGGCGATTTTCTCCGGCAGGGCTTCATAGTAGATGCGCTGATATTCCATCGCGGCCAGCAGCGGCCAGAGCGCGTCGTCCTCCCGGAGATTCAAGCTGTTGCCGACCTCCCGCAGACGGGTCGCCTCCGTTTCGGACAATTCCCTGCCGCACGCCTTGCCGAGAGCAATCACAGTATCCATGCTCATGAAGCTTCTCCCATGACGGAATCAAACATTTTCGCGCACACTCCCCGCCAGCGTTGTAGTTCCGCGCGTGTGCCGAAGGGCATTTCAGGCTGGGCGGCGCGGATGGACATGCGTCTGGAATAGAGCCAGTCGGCCACGCGGTTGCCGACAGCCGGAAAGTCCAGCGTCCTGCCGTTCTTCTCCACCGCTTCCCGCGCTTTGGAAGTGTTATACAAATCAAAACGCCGCGCTTCACCGAAATACAGGTTCCGACAAACGTGGATGGGCACGTCTGTGAACACTTCCTGAAAGGAATGCAAAAGCTCTATGGAATCGCGGTGCCGGTTGATTATCCAGAAAACAACCAGTTCCCGCCGCATCTCCCGCAGGGCTTCCTTCATGATGTCGCCGTAACTGGCCGTGCTGGTCTTGGTGCGGGCGGCGGCATTGATGACCACGGCATGCTCCGGGTAGCTCTGCACAGTGTCCAGCAGGTCGGCCCATCCATCGGCATCGTCCAGACTGTTCAGACGGCAAAGCAGATTCGACAGGACAAGCTCCTTGTGCGCCTTGAAGACATCAGGGTTGTCGGTATCGGTATCCACAAGCAGAATGTTCGTGTTTCTGTTGAGCAGATAGTCCACGAGGGCGAAGGAAAAGAGGCTCTTGCCGACGCCGCCCTTGCTGCCGCCGACATAGAACACGCTGTTTTGAATGTTCATGATCAAAGCTCCGTATCGGGTTTGTCCGGCGTGTAGTATTCCGGTATATCTTCTTGTGTTTGGGACATGACGGGAGGAACCGCGACGGGTTTCACGGCTTCAGGCCGGGGCTTCAGCTCGCGTTTTCGCGGAACCGCCTTTTGGGGAAGCACCTTTGCCCGGATGACGGGCGCGGGAATGACCACATTGCCCTGGGCCATGATGTCCGCCAGTTCCCTCACCGTGTATCCCTTCTCAATCGCTTTCAGGATGTTGGCGTTGAGCAGTTCGGCGGCTTCCTCCCGTGTCTTGCCGAGATTTCTGTCCGGCAGGTCGTCAAGGATTTTCCGCATGGCATTGATGTCTTTCACCGGAATGCGTTTGAACTTTCCCATGTGTGACGCTCCCTATCGCATCCGCATACGCGGTCGGCTCTGCCGTTCCCGCGCTATGCGCCGTTTTTCAAGGTCGCCAACAAGGTCCGCAAGCTGCTGTACACTTCGCTGACATCGGTGAACAATCGCTTCAAGGCGCGCAGTTCCGTCTGAATCAGCATCTGCCTGTCCTCCAGTACGTCCATCCTCGTGCCGAAGGCCGTCAGCCGGGCGTTGCAGTTCTCCTCCATCCGTTTCAGGCTCTGCATCAGCATCCGTTCTGTTTCGGTCATGAATGGTATCCTCCTGAAGCTGGGGCAAAAGGAGGGCTTCCTCGTCAGGGAGCTGTTTCCATTTTACCGGATAGCGTTTGATGTTGCAGGCGGCGCGTTTTTCAATGACGCGCTCAAAGTCCTGTTGCAGACGGGCGACCATGCGCCGCGCCGTTTCCTTCTTTTTTTCCTCGGACTCTTCCTCTGGGATATCTTTGGGCGTCCAGCACCTGGCGTAAAAGCCTCCCCTGAAGCGCATCTTCATGCCGCTGTCCGGGGCAATGACGCTGATGTAGTCCCTGCCTTCGCGGTTGATGCTCAGCCCCTGTTCCTTCAGGGCGCTCAGAATATCTTCCCGGTTCCGGACAAGTCCCCGCGCCACTTTTTCCTTGAGAAAGGCGTGAATGACCTCTTTAGCCCGGTCGCGGTCGCTTTCCCTGATTTCCTTGCCCCATCTCGCCATTCGCGCCTTGAACAGGTCGGCCTTTTTCGGAAGCTCATCCCGCGCCCGTGCCGGGTCGTCGGGACGCGCCCAGCCTTCGCGCCAGTTGAACAGGTCGCGGAACACGTCAAAGTCTTTTTGCCAGCCGGGAGGACAAGCATTGAAATCCTTGCCGCTGGAAAGTTCCAAGCGTGGAATGAGGAAATGCAGCTCGTGATGCCCGGCGTGCGTATGCCGCACCCAAAGGATATTGCGTTGATCCGCTTCCAGCCCGGCGAAGGCCACCTGCTCGAAGGCGTCCATGACTTCCTCTTCCTGCTCTTCGCTCACCTTATCATCCGGGTGCCATGACAGAACGCCGGAAGTGAATTTCCATCGCCGCTCTATGCTGTCGACAAGCGCGCGGGTCATAGCTGGGTCGCCGCGCAGCACCTGGGGCGGGGCTGTGTCTCTCCCCGGATAGTCCGGGCGTACAAGATAGCGGCTGGGCTTGTCGCCTTCCCCGGTGCCGTGCGGAAAGACTTTCATCAGCATGGCTTCGCCTCCGGTTCATCTTCCGTTGAGGCGCATGATGCGAACTCGATAATACGCTGTTCGATGCCCGCCAGCGCCGTCAATACCTCCACGGCTTCCGCCGCCCGCTTATAGGTGTTGGCCCATCTCACAAGCTGGTTGATGTTCGCGCCGATGCGGGACAGCTCCCGCAGCCGCCGTTTCTCTTCCGGCGTTTTTCGCAGGCGGATGCCAAGGCAGGTCTGGCGGATGTAGTCCGACATGCTCATGCCGTGCAGCGCGGCATTGAAGCGGAGAATGTCACGCTCCTCCGGGAACACGCGCACGACGACGGCGGCGTTGCGGACGGGCTTGACGCGCTTCACCGCTTTCCCTGCCTTTGGGCTTTCCGGGGTTCGAAGGGGCAACGCCCCTCGCCAGCCGTGCAGTATGACGCGAAGCGTCTATACGAAACGTAGGCTGGCCTTCGGAGACAAGGCCGGACGAATGAACAGGCATCCGCGCAAAAACGGGGATGCATGATGCGGGCATCAGGAATGTGGCGGGTACGTACCGGGGGTGAAGCGGAGTTGTATCCAGCATGTCGCTGGTGGGTATGACGACAGCACCGGGTAAACATCCAGCTCATGGAGAGACGGTATGCGGCATGAGCCTGAACACCATACGAAACACCTCCGGCCAGTGTCCGGCTCAAAGTGTAGTCAGCATGGTGAGCGGGCCGGGGCGGGTCCATGAACGCATGACGGACGGTAACAGCGCATGTATCGGGAAAACTCTGTGGAGCATAAACCGGGGCGGCCTTGTGTGTATCGTGTCCGCTACGTGTCTGTATAGGGGAGAGCCTTGAGAGGCGAGAAATGCCTTTCTGTTTTACGGTCTTGGTGTTCCTGAAGAACAAATTTCCTTTGGCGAGTCGCGGATATTCAGTCGAGATGAGACAAGGCGATAGACGTTCACTATATCTCCGAAAGGAACCGGGCTGCTGGATATCGCTATTCATGGCTGCCGTCCTTACCCACGCTTTCGATGAACGCCTTGATGTCTTCAACTCGCCAGACTGTTGTGCGAGGGCCAAGCTTCACGGGCTTGGGATAGCGACCGGTACGGCAGCCTTCCCACCAGGCGCTCTTGCTTATGGGAATCAGGGCGATGACTTGAGGAAGACGAAAAAAACCACACGAGGGGATTTTCGTATCAGATCGTGACATAAAAACTCTCCTGAATCTTGCTGAATTTCAGGAGAGTCTGGCACACGTCAAAAGATTCCCGTGAGGGAATCGGACGGAAAAATGGCGGGAAAATCTAAAAAAGACGGGAAAACAGCAGACTGGTCATACCTTGAGTATGGAGTATGCATCCGCTTCCTTGAGGAGCATATCCATCAGATTGCGATAGGATTTTTCGTCCTTGTACTCTTTTTCCGCAAGCAGGCGGCCCACATGCGTCTTCCGGCCCTGTGGGGCTTTATGGCCTGCCTCGGATTTTTGGGGACCGCACCAGTACAGCAGAACGTAGGCGATCACCGCGAGGGGATACTTCTCTTTCATGGCGTCACGGACAGCCGTGTCGGGTCTTCCTTCCCAGATGGCGCCAGGAACGTAAAAAACGAGTTTTCCATCCTGTGGCGACCGTTCACATGTGGGAAGTACCGCCGCTTTATCAGCAACAGCCGATTCCGACGGAGCTGCCCGTAAAACGGATTCCACAAGGGCGCGGGTGATGCCTTTTACTTCCCGGCGCAGGGGATAATGACGGAGATGCCTGATAGCGGAGTCTCTATCCACCATTATGGTATCGACAAAGATATGCGCAATAAAGTGGTAGCTTGAAACGGGAATGGAACATACCGGCTTCTCAAACAGTGCCGAATCCGGTGAATACTGCTCGAAAATATTTTCTGTGTTCAGCCTATCCAGACTGTTGAACAGAAATTCTCGTTCCTTTGAAAATATGGACTCCATATCTTCATAGGACTCTTCAAGAATAGATGTCAGTCCCGGTTTCAGCACATTGACATGGATATTCAGGGAGAGCCTCCTGAAAAAGTCCATGATGTCATGGGCGAGCAGGTATGTTTGAAATCTTTTGAGCGACAGGTCCACCTGAGGCAACGTCGGGCTTTCCATTTTGTAGACGGCCTGACGAGCATCCGCAAAAGCCCGCCAAAATGTCTCATGCGTCCTGTTCCATAACTCCACAGGAAACACGGCGTCGGGCCAAAGGGACTGAATAAGCTGTTCGACTTCATTGGCGGTCAGATCGTATGCCTGCCGTACCCTGCCCATGGATATTTTTTGCTGGTCTGACATGGGAAAAAATAGCTCAAACATCGTAGCTGGACAATATGGAAACGGGCGGCACGAATTTTCATGGCAAAAACTCGTGCCGCCCGTTTAAATATGAAAGGCATTGCTCAGCTATACCACTCCCGGATTATATCCATGTCGTCGTAACCGGCCTGCCTCATACGCTCCTTTTCTTCTTCGCTCCAGCCGGTGTCGTTGCTCGTCACCTGGGCTTCTCCTTCTATTTTCCCAATGGAGATACAAACCTCACGATCGGACCTGGCCTTCTCTTTCATACTTCCTCCTTGCTTCTTTTCTGTTGTGTGTTGCGTAGTCCATCCAGATAATCCGCCCATGCCTGCATAAGACGACACCGTTCATCCATATATTCCGCGCGATTGTAGGCAAGGCGAACGGTGTCCGGCTCCTTGTGCGCAAGCTGCGCTTCAATAACATCCGCTCGGAAGCCAAGTTCATTGAGTCTTGTGCTGGCCATTGCCCGGAAGCCGTGCAGAGTCATGGTTTCCTTGCCATAGCCCATGCGCCGCAACGCGGCCAACGGCGCGGCATCGCTGATGGGAGTAGTGAGTGCGCGGACGCTGGGGAAAAGCAGTTTTCCGTTGCCGGTATAGGCGTGAAGCTCATTCAGCAAGACCAGCACCTGTTTGGACAACGGCACCACATGCTCGCGCCGCATTTTCATGCGCGATGCCGGAATGATCCATGTGGCGTTTTTGAAGTCAAACTCGCTCCAGTGCGCAAGCCGCAATTCCGAAGGGCGAGTGAAAACGTAGGGCAGGATTTTCAGGCAATAGACAACGGAGGTATAGCCGACATAGGCATCAATATCCCGCAGAAGCTGGCCAATGTCGTCCGGCAGGGTAACAGCGGCGAAATGGGTTGTCTGTACCGGCGTCAAAGCTTCGGTCAATCCAGCGGCCACATCGTATTTCACGCGGCCTGTGATGCGGGCATAGCGCGTCACCTGTCCGCACAGGCGCATGAGCTTGTGGGCTGTTTCGTGATGGCCGAGACGCTCCGAGGGCTGAACGATCTGCAAAAAGTCGGCAGGTTCAAGCTGGGTGACAGGTTTCCCGCCAATGGCCGGGAAACTCGTATTTTCAAGATAGCGACGTAATTTTTTGGCGTGTTTTTCGGAGAGCGTCGGCTCGTACTTGGCGAACCACTCCCGCGCCACAAATTCAAAGGTGTCCCGTTCTTCCCGCTCTTTTGCGAGTACGGCCTCTCTGGCCTGTTTTTTTCCTCACCGGGATCAATCCCCTTGGCAAGCGACTCTCTGGCGTCATCACGCCTATGGCGGGCATCTTTCAGCGAAACCGCCGGATATGCGCCAAAACTCAAAAGTTTCTGCTTGCCCTCAAATCTGTAGGCCATTCTCCATAATTTGCTGCCTGTCGCCGTCACATGCAGGTATAAACCGCCGCCGTCAGAAAGCTTTTGCACCTTGCCGTTGGCCTTGGCGTTCCGCACAGCGGCATCGGAAAGTTTCATGTTGGTATCCTCCAAAACAGTCCGGAAGTGTGCGGCGAAAACCAGAAAAATCTACCTCTATCTATTTAAATTCAAAGAAAATTTTTAGCGTGCTGATATTTCGCCGTGCCGAAATGGCGTTGTGGTATTGGTACCTGCGAATCTACCAACGATTTTTGGGGGTGTCCACGTGGGTACTTGGTTTTTACTGGACAAAAAGAGAAGACCGAAATCACATTTTTCTTTGTGGTTTCGGTCTCCTATGGACTATTTTGGACTTCTTGTTGGTGCCGAAGGGGAGACTCGAACTCCCATGAAGGAACCTTCACTAGACCCTGAACCTAGCGTGTCTACCAATTCCACCACTTCGGCATGGAAGGGAGGTATACCCAAAACATTCAGAGCTGGCAAGCGAAAAAACGCCCTTTCGGAAGAAATTTCAGCGAAAACCACTCTGCCTTCCGTTTTCCCGCCCGACTTCGGTTCAGCGCCACCCCGTAACTGGAGATGCCATCCTCTGAGTCACGGCGAAGACGCCGGACGGGCGGATTGTCCGCCACAGGAGTAAACCTCTTACGATTCCAACGGACTACGCAAGAATTTTCTTGAAGAGGATGTTGTTTTCAAGATGGTAGTGCTGCAAGGTATCTTCTTCGATTTCAGTAAGTTTCTTGTACAGTTCGCGGAAGGTATCGCATCCGTCGCAGGGGACGCTGTAGTCGTTTGTGGCATGGCGGAGCTTTTTGAGCAGAGTCCCCGCGGCTTCGTGCTCCTCTTCCAGGATATGCACCAGAGCTTGGCAGTGTTCCTTCGCCTCACTGTTGGCGATGGCCGGGAAGAGTTCCGTTTCTTCACGGATCAGGTGCGGTTCCATCTCATGCGACAACTGGCCAAACAGTTTATACACGTCGTACAGCTCGGGATGGCGCCTTCCGTGGGCCTTGAGCACGTTCACAATCAGTTCATGCGCTTCCGGAAGTGCTCCCCACAGATAGCTGTGGTGCTTCGTCAGGATAAACTCCACGAGCCGTTCGGCGCTCATTTCGGAAAAAGGCTCAGCGGGCTTTTCCGTACGGGCGGCAAGCTCATCCAGCGCTTTATAAATATTGCTGTCGACAAGGCGCTGTTCCTTGATGACTTCGCCGAGCAGACGCCCACCGCCGCAACAGTAGTCGATGCCCGCAGCACGGAATATGGCGGAAGACAGAGGGAAATTCACCACGATGTTGCCAACGGAGTGTTCATGCCATTTATTCTGCATAATAAGCCTCCAATGCTTTGGTATGGAAGGACCGTAGCATGGGGCACGGAAAAAACCTTTTAGTATAAAGGGCTATAATCAAAACAATACCGCCGTTCCAGGCTCACGGCTTCATCATGCAGGCCCGGTGAGCCCCGCGAAGCCTCGCCCGCACCTACGCGCCGCCCCCCGTGGAGACAACAAAAAAGGCGGCCGAAGCCGCCCTGTTCGTGATTTCTTTCTTACGCCTTGGCTTGCTTGATCACCGAAGTGAGGCTGCTGACGAGGCCGGAAATGTTCGCCAGATCCGTGGGCAGGATCATGGTGTTGCCCTCCTTGGCGAGCTTGCCGAACTGTTCCAGATAGTTTTCCGCAACGCGCAGGTTCGCCGCCTGCGTACCGCCCGGCTTTTCCATCTGGTCGGCGACGGTGGCAAGGCCGTCGGCGGTGGCCTGCGCAACCGCCCGGATCAGTACGGCGTCGCCTTCGGCCTGATTTTTCATCGCCTGCAACTTGCCTTCGGATTCGGCGATGGCGGCGGCCTTAGCGCCTTCCGCCATATTGATCCGGGCCTGCATCTCGCCCTCGGACTGCGCGATGAGCGCGCGCTTTTCACGTTCGGCGCGCATCTGCTTTTCCATCGCCTGCATGACCCCGGAAGGCGGCGTGATGTCACGGATCTCGTACCGCAGCACCTTGATGCCCCACGGCGCGGTGGCGGCGTCCAGCGCGGAGATGACTTCCTGATTGATGGTGCTGCGCTCCTCAAAAGTCCTGTCCAATTCCAGCTTGCCGATGGCGGAACGCAAAGCCGTCTGGGCAAGCTGCACGGAACCGAACATGTAATCGCTGATGCCGTAGGCGGATTTCTCGGGGTTCACCACCTGAAGGTAAAGCACGCCGTCGATATCCACGCTCACGTTGTCTTTCGTGATGCAGGTCTGTTTGGGCACGTCCAGAACGTCTTCTTTCAGGGAGCGGCGGTAGGCCACGGCGTCAATGAAGGGGATGAGGATATGAAAGCCTGCGAACAGAACGGCGTGGAACTTGCCGAGCCGCTCGACCACCACCGCCTGCTGGTTCGGCACGACAAGCGCCGTCTTGAACAGGACGAAAATAACCAGCAACGCCAAGAAAACGAAAACCGTCAACGAAGAACCGATCAAATCAAGCATATTATGCTCTCCATGTTTGAATAGCTACGCAGGATTCCGGGAGTTTTCCCCACCGGAAACCACTTCAAGCGTCAGTTCGTCATCGGGGATATGCCCCAAGACACGCACCTGCGCCCCCTCCGGCTGCGCTTCCGGGGACACCGCGCGCCAAAAACTGCCGCCCACCGAAATCTCCCCTACCCCGTTTACCGGAATGGGCCGGGTTACCGTCCCCATTTTCCCGGCATGCAGATTCGGCAGCCCCACCGACGCGGCATCCGATGAAATCTGCGTCTTTCCTCGAAAGCTGCGGACAAACAACCGACGCAGCGAAAGGAGAAACACAACGGACGAGGCTCCGAAGACGACCACTTCAATGGCCAGATCGTCCACGAACAGCGCCGTCACCCCCGCCGCCCACGCGCCAAGGCCGAAAAAAAACAGCACGAACACGGGAGACACCAGCTCCACGGCCAGCAAGATTATGCCCAGAATAAACCACATGGCGGCGACAGACACGGCACCCTCCTCCTTCTTTGAGTACACCCCGCAACGGAACACCCGATGCGGAACCCGCAAACGCTATGCATCCCCCAGAGGAAGCCGCGCGCCGACGCCATAGCCTGTTATGGTCGCCACGGCCACAAGGCCCCCTTCGGCATCGGTTACCCGGACCTCGTATGTGGAAAGCAGCTTCCCCGAACGGAGCACACGCGCTTCCCCACGCAGGGGCCCCACGCGGCCGGAACGCACAAACGAAATGGAGGTCTGGGCATTCGTGCAGTACAGGCCGTTCGCATTGGAAAGCGCCGCAAACGCCACATCCGCCAGAACGAAAACGGCTCCGTCGTGCACCGCTCCCATGCCGTTGAGCTGGCATCCATGCGGCGGCATCTCGACAAGGCTGTACTCCCTTCCCACGTCCAGCACCTCAATCCCCAACGAGGAGGACACGGGGTCATGCCGTCGAAAATGTGCACGAATCTCTTCCAGCGTCAACATCCTGTCTCCCGGCAATACAAATCATTCGGCCCGCCAGCCCTCGGACGGCGGCACCCATCAGACAACCGATTTTCCATGCTCACGGCACTCCTGTCAACAGCCCGTGCCCGCCTTCTTTGCGGAATCCGGGCCTTATTCCCCGCCGTATATGACGAAGCGATCCCGCCCGCCCTGCTTCGCGTGGTACAAGGCGACATCAGCCTTGGCATACAGCTCTTCGAACGAATCCCCGTGTTCCGGGGCAATGGCCACGCCGATGCTTACCGAAACCCCGCTGTAACGGGGGTGCGCCATGCGGATGGACCGGATGCGCGCACACAGCTCCTCAGCCTTGCGCTCAATGATTTCCCGGGTTGAGACGCCATACATGAGCGCAATGAACTCATCCCCGCCCAAGCGGCCCACAATGTCGTCCATACGGAAACACGACTCCAGCTCACGTGCGACCAATTGCAGCAGCCTGTCGCCCTCAAGATGCCCCAGCGTATCGTTGACATTCTTGAACCCGTCCAAATCCATGCTGAAGAAGGCAAGTAATCCGTCCCCAGAGGCCGAAGCAGCATACTCGGAAAACCGTTTTTCCACAGCGGACCGGTTATACAGCTTCGTCAGAAAGTCCCGCTCGGACTTATAGACCAATTCAGCCTCGCGCTGCCGCCGTTCCGTGATGTCCGTCAGGTAACCAAAAGCCAGCAGATCCCCGGAGGCCGGATCTTTCAACAGGTTAATGGAGGCGGACACCCAGATGAAGGTGTCGCCGCGCAGCGTGCGGTATTCCAGCGACGTTTCCCCCTGCCCCGCCGCGTACAGCTGCAACAGGGATTCCGTGGCATAGAAACGCAGGACGCCCTGCTGATCTTCGGGGTGTACGGACACCTCCACAGCCTTGCGGAACCGTGCGGCGGCTGACGCGTCCGGCTCTTCCACGCCCAGCTCTTCACCATCCGCGTACCGGGACAGCAGCCTGTCCCGCGTCAGGTTCACGGTATAAGACGCTATCGTCTTGGACAGCATGGCCTCCCGGTACCGCTCCTCACGGGCAAAACGGAGCTCGGCTTCCTTCAGTTCGGTAATGTCTTCCTGCGTGCCGAGCGCGGAGTATGGGCGGCCCTCGTCATCGAAAAGATTGGTCAGCGTGACGCGGAACCATCGGCTGCAGCCGTTTCCGGAGCGCATCACCACGGAGGCCGAGGCTTCCCCGGACCGCAATGTCTCCAGGACGCCCTCCATGGCCTTCCTGCTCTCTTCGTCCATGCCGATCTCATCCATCGCTTCGTGCAGCGACGCTTCCGTCAGAGAGGCCCCCTTCCCGGCTATGCGCATGATCCGCCCCGTGGCGTATACATATTCAAACAGCATGTCGTCGGTATGGGAAATGGCGATCAGGAAACGCTCGTTGCTCATGCGGAGCTTCAACTCCGCTTCCTTGGCGTCCGTGATGTCGGTCATGCTGCAATAGAGGCACGCCGCGCCGCGCTGTTCCACCGCAAGGCGCATACGGTGCAGAATCCACCGCACTTCGCCGGAACGCGTCACGATGCGGTATTCGCATTGCAGCGGCTCCGAACCGCATTCCCGCATCAGAGCGGTAAGCCGATCCCGGTCTTCAGGGTACACGACCCCAAGAAACACGTTCTGGAACCTGTCTTCCAGCTCTTCACGCGAATAGCCCGCAAGCTCCAGGCATCCCTGGTTGATATAGAGCATCCGGAAATCATCGCGCGTACACTTTACGATGCCGCCCGGTGAAATGTCGGCCATCGAGTCTCTTTCCTGATTCACGCCCTCTACCTCCCGCCGGGTACGGAAGATGATGAAACTGATAAGCATGGCGCTCATCACAAAAGCAAGGAAAAGTTTGATGGAGAACGACAACGCGCCCCGGTTGATCGGATCGCAGATGTCCTCGGTGACGGCGTCGGGCACGATGGTCACAAGGCGCCAATCGTTGATGCCCAGCGGCGTGATATAGGCCGTGCGCCCGTATCCGCCCACGGAGAACCGGATAAAACCCGACGTCCCGTCACGGAGCATCGTCCTGTGCCCTTCAAAGGTATAGCCGTCCAGCATTACGGCGTTGGCTTCAAACGCTTCCAGCCCGTTTTCACTGCCGCCGATGATGTTCGACGTGTGGCGCGAGGTCGTGACCGACTCGCCGCTGGACGTCAGGATATTGCTGTAGCCGCGCTCGTGGAAGTAGCTCATATCCATGATCCGGGAGAGGATGGACATATCATACACGCCGGCTACCGCGCCGACGATCTCCCCGTCCCTGATGATGGGCGAATAAAAGAGCAGATTGTCCGGGCCATGCCCGTTACGGATGAAACGCACGTCGTGATTGCCGCGCAGCACGTCCTGGAACCACGGCTCGCCGGGCTCCACGCGGACGGAACCTTCCAAATCGCGGCCTTTCCCATCGGGCGTGAACACGCGGACATCGTGGAAGTCGTAATGGCCCGCCATGTTTTGCAGCAAAGCCGCGGCATCCGGCCCGGTCAGGCGCTCAACCGATGAAAAAAGCTCCGCGAACATGGCCGTATAGGCAATGGCGGCATTCATCCTGATGGAGATGCGGAGATTGGACTGGCGGGCAATCTCTTCAAGATAGGCGTTGTTGACGGCCTGGATACGTTCCCGGTTTTCGCTCCTGAACTCCAGGAAGGAGAGCGCGACCAGAACCGAAAGCGCAAAAATGCCAAGGAGGCACAAAACGTAGACGTTTCTCCCCCGAAAGGTGCGGACCGCTCTCACCATTCCCCTCCGTTGTCTGGCGGATCTCCCCCCGGAACCGCCCGTATCACATCCCCACAGCGCCAAGGAAAGCGCCTCTCCCCGGCGCGCTCAGACGCAGTGGGAGCATACCTGCCCAGTCGGCATTTCGCAAATGTTCCCGCCATACTTTTCAACTTTTCCGCCGCCCCGCGCTTCCGGCCACCGGAGGAACGCCGCCATGCCCCTGGGGTTATGGACGCCTCCCTTCCCCTTTTCATCACGTTCAAATCAGGCCGCGCCGCAACCTCTTTTATACCTGCTTCATTTTCACGGCGGATCTCCGGATATCCCCCTATACCGCCGCGCATTTTTCTCCTAAGAACGGAAGCACACCCGCTCAATCCTCCAACGAGGGATCGCCGCCCATGCCCGAGCATCCGCACCACATCCGATCGGAAGCCTACAAATACCGTTTCGACCTCCTCTTCGCTTCACTCCTGTGCACGATCGTCGTCAACATTTTCTTCCCCGAAGACATCTACGACGGCATCGCGCAGACCATCTACCTGCCGATCCAGCTCATCGCGGGGATCACCCTCTTCGATATCCGGCGGAAGGGATACCTCTTGACCCTGTTGCTCTTCCTCGGCGGCCTGCTCATCGTCGGGCGCCTGCTGGACAGCTTCACGCCCCTGAATCTGCGAGAGTATCTTGTATTCGCCTATGTCGTGTTCTTTGGGTGGGTGACGCTCGAACTCTTCCGGCAGATCTACACGGCCCCGCTGGTGGACCGGGAAAGCGTGCTCGCGGCGCTGTGCGGCCTGCTCCTCATCGGCTACTGCGGTTTTTTCGTCTTCGTCGCCGTGGAGTTCCATCAACCGGGCTCGTTTTCCGGGCTCACGCCCGGCGGGCAGGGTTTCCGTGATCTGTTCTATTTCAGCTACGTGACCATCCTGACCATCGGCTACGGCGACATCACGCCCCATACATGGGTCGCCAAGAACGCCACCATCCTCGTGGCCTTGATCGCGTACATGTACTCACTGGTCATCGTCGCCATGATCGTCAATCAATTCGCGGAAAACCGTAAACTGAAGCAGCAGGAAAAAGCCCGCCTTTCCGGAAGCGCCCAGGCAAGGCGCCGGGAGGCGCCCCCTTCCGGGGAGAACGATTGACCGGATGGGCTCAGAGCGTAAAAAAAGCGCCCTTCCCCAATCGGAAGGGCACCCTTATCGCTTACTTCTTCGGCATGAGGGGCCGGACGGTCATCACCGGGCATGGCGCTGCCCGCACCACTTCATGGGCGACGGACCCGAACAGCAGGCGGTCAAACCCCGCCCGCCCGTGCGTGCCCATGACGATGAGGTTGGCACCCTTCTCTTCAGCCAGCTTTACCAGCTCTTCGGCAGGCCGCCCCACAAGAATGACGCCCGTGGCATCCATCCCGGCGAACTGTTCCGCCAAGAGGTCGTTCATGGACTTCTGGATGGTTTCGTTGGGATTGTTCACTTCATTCGGCTGGTTGTTGACGGAAAGATACACATCCTCATACGGCGTGTGAGCCGGGATGACATAGGCAACCAAAATGGAGGCCCCGGTCATGGACGCCATCATCTTCGCATATTCAACGGAAGGGGCAATTGTGTCTTCCAAGTCCACCGCACAGAGAATCTTCTTCACTTCCATAGATGATGCCTCCGTAATGAAGTGATAGGAAACGCCTTTTCCTCTGTCTCCACAATAGCTCTGAACACGCTAAAGTCAAGGATGTTGGGGCACGCCGCAGTATGGCGGGCCGTCCCCCATCCCGTCGGCTGCATGTCCGGAACCTTCCCCCTTACGCCTTCCCCGCCCGCACCCTTGTGCCCTCTTTGACGCGGAGCCGTTCTCTGCTAAGATTGGACATGGAGGCAACCCTATGGAAACGATTTTTGCCATTCTGACGGTTATCGTATACATCCTGCTCGCCCTTGTGGGCCTTGTGGCCCTCACAATCTGCGTCTTCCTCTGGATGGTGTCCACACGGACCAGGCAAGATTCAAAAATATTTCAGGAACGTTTTGACGGCTGGCGCAAGACGCGCGGATAGGTTCGCCCCGAAAGCCCGGCTTTCGGGGCTTTCGTTTCACCCGCTCCCCTGCGGGGCGATCCCGGTGCCCGGACACCGCCTTTCAGCAAAACGGCCTCTCCGCCCCTAGCCGCTCCGATCCGGCGGCCATCCCTCGCTCCCGCAACGCTTCCGCCCGGATTATAGTTTACATTTCCTTTTCCCCGCGTATCTTCTCTCGAACCCCCTCTTCGCCCTTCAGGGCTCCTCCCCCCTACTGGTTTTGAACACGAGAAAGATACGATGTCACTTATCGCGCGCATGATCATTCCCATCAGCGTCATTGTGACGCTCGCCACGTCCTTCATCGGATGGAAGGCATACAGCGACGCCCGGGATTCCGTGGCCGAGGCTACCCGCATCCTTGAAATTTCCACGCTCGACGCCGTGGGGCGCGAACTCACCACCGTCATGAACCTCACCCGCCAGCATTTGCTCACAGTGGCGGATCGCATCGCCATCATCGAGCTGCTCCGCAACCCTGATGAATCCCCCGAGGGCGAACGGAGCAAGCTCCTTACCCGTCATTTGCGGCGGGCCGTGTTCGACTTCCCAAGCATCGACGGGCTGGCCGTCCTCAATAGCAGGGGGACCGTGATCGCCAGCGTCAATCCGGGCGAGAACGCCACCAGCCGGAAAACCTCATCCTATTTCCACAAGGCGCTGCAAGGCGCACAAACCCTCGACGGTCCGCTTGTCCTTCCCTATACGCAGGAAAAGGCGTTCATCATCTCCACCCCCATCTATGACAGGGGCAAAGTATCCGGCGTGCTCGTCGGCGCGATCAACATGGAGCACCTCACGCGCCTTATCGTCGATCCCGTCACCCTCAACGGCATGGGGTACGTTTTCGTCTGCACGCCGGGCGGCTCGGTCATCATGCACAGGGACCGTAACAAGATGTTCGCCGACAATGTCTCCGAACAGCGCTTCATCAAGGAAGCCACCGCGGACAAAGATCGGTTTCTGGAATACAGGAACCCGCAGGGGCAGATCATGTACAGCGCCTATACGGCCCTGCCCAACGGGTGGATCATTGTGGCCGCCGCATCCAAGGAAGCCATGCTCGCCGGGGTACGCAACCTCCGCAGCGACATCATCCTGAGCTGCGTGGGCGCGCTGCTGCTCGTCACCCTGCTCATCTACCTCATCCTGCGTAAAGTCACCGGTGTCCTTCAAGAGGGGGTGGAGTTCGCCGAGCGCGTAGCCTCGGGCGATCTCGATCGTTCCCTAAACATCCGGCGCGAGGATGAGCTCGGCAAGCTGGCCCGCGCCCTCAACACGATGGTCCAGCGGCTCAAGGCAAGCTTCAGCATAGCAGAAGAACGGGCACGGGAGGCCGAAGAGGCCAGCGCCCGGGCGACTGAAACCTCGCAGGAGCTTGAAGCCGTCATCAACGGCGTCAGAGGCGGGGTGGCGCGGCTCGAACTCACGGACAACCTCCGTGTGCTCTGGGCAAACGCCGGTTTTTACGCGCTTGCCGGGAGAAGCCACGCGGAATATGAGCAGGACGTGCACGACGAAGCCCTGCTTGTGGTGCACCCCGACGACCGGGCACACCTGCTCGGCGCGTTCCGTTCCAGCCTCGCAAGCAACATCCCGGTGCATACCGAATACCGCATCCTGCGCAGGGACGGAGGTGTCGTCTGGATCTATCTCCAAGCCAGCCTCGTGGGACACCGTGACGGCGTGCCCGTATTTCAGGGCGTGTTCGTGGACGTCAGCAAGCAGAAAAACACCATGCGGGCATTGGAGCTGGAACAGCAGCGGAACCGCATCGTCGCGGAGCTGACCAACGACATCATCTTCGAATACGACTACGACACCGACGAGATGACGTGCTCGGAACGCTACGAAACCATTTTCCATAAGCCCCGGGTCATCCCTAATTACAGGCGGCATCAGGACAACCTGCTCAACATGCTCCTGCCCGAGGACGCGAAAACGCTTCAGGAGGCCTATCGCCGCATTGAGCAGGGGGTCGATTCCTATGCCCTCACCCTCCGCCTGCTTCAGCCGGAAGCAGGCTATCAGTGGTACTCGATCCGCTTCCGCAGCATCCGTGACGAAACCGGGCGCGCCATCAAGCTCATCGGGCAGCTCACGAACATCCACCACCAGAAGCTCGAGGAAGACCGCCTCCGCCACGAAGCAAGCACGGATCTGCTCACGCAGATCTACAACAAGATCACTACGGAACACCTTGTCTCCCTTGAGTTGCAGGAGGGGAGGAACCACGCGCTCATCGTTGTGGATCTCGACAAGTTCAAATACGCAAACGATACGTTCGGGCACTTGTTCGGGGACTCGGTGATCAAGGCGGTGGCGGCTACCCTGCGCGCGACGTTCCGCGCCACGGACATCGTCGGGCGCACGGGCGGGGACGAATTCGTCGTGCTCGCCAAGGACATTTCCCTTTCCGATGGGCTCGAAACCCTCAAAGCCAAATGCAGGCGGCTCTCCGTCGAGCTCGCCCATGTCTCCCTCGGGCAGGATTATGTCATCTCGGCAAGCATCGGCATAAGCCTGTTCCCGCGTGACGGCAAGACCTACGCCGAACTGTTCGCCAAGGCCGACGCCGCCTTGTACCAGATCAAAAACACCGGGCGCGGTCACTTCGCCGTGTACGGGGAAGTGCCAGAAACGGAAACAAAGGCCCTGCCCTCGGGTGGCAAAGGGATGCCTCTCATGCCCCAAGGGCCACGAAACGACGCCTAGCGTTACCACCGCACTCCGGAATATCCATAAACAGGCAAAGGCCCCTTCCCGTTCGACAACGGAAAGGGGCCTTTGCCTGTGCGCGATCGGCTTGCATTCACAGAAAGCAACCAGTGTGAGTCCACAGACGGTGCAAACACACACGCATCAGGCTCCCCGCAAGGAGCCCCAAAAGCGGGAGTAACTGTGTGCCGGAAGAAATGACTTCGGGGACGGAGATGATGCCGTTGGTGTTAGTGATGCCGTCGCCAATCTGAGAGTCAGTGATAACTGACGACCAAGGCGACCACGTACCATTTTTATTTTTCTTTCTTGTGAATATACGGCCTGTGGAACCCATCGGTATCGTATATCTTGTAGATTTTCTCAGCGGGCTTCGCAGTCTTGATGCGCGTATCTGTCAGAGACATTGTTGCCCCAAAAAAATGTGAGCTGCAATGGTTTCAATCGAGAAAACATGAGCGCATTTGAGCACGGGAAAAGGACAAAAGAAGAACTCCCGTGAGCACTTATGAGCACTCACGGGAGTTCTTGAGAAGTCTTTCTGGTGGAGATGAGGGGGATTGAACCCCTGGCCTCAGCGATGCGAACGCTGCGCTCTCCCAGCTGAGCTACATCCCCAAAGGTCGCCGTAGCAACGGGAATCTCTATACGGGATCACCCTCACGCTGTCAAGCAAAACGGCCCAGGGCATCCGTATTTTTCCCTTTGCGAGAAATGAGCGGGGCTTTCCCAAACGCCGCCTCCATCGTATACCCCTCAATCCCGTGAACATCCCAAAGGGAACACGGCTGGCGAAGCGCTCCGAAAGCGTCTTCCCGTCATGCTTCCCGATGGCGCCGTTATCCGCGCAATTCGCGCTGCATATCCCGGGTCTCGGCACGGCGCTTCAGTTCCACGCGGTGATCGTGCAGCTTGCGGCCCCGTCCAAGAGCCAACTCCACCTTGATCTTCCCGTACTTGAGATACAGCTTCGACGGAACCACGGTCAGGCCCTTCTGTTCCACTTTCGCGGCAAACGACGCGATTTCCTGTGCGTGCATCAGCAGTTTGCGGGGCCTGTCCGCGTTTTGCTCCACGTACCCGGCATTCGTATACGGGGCAATGTGCAGGCCGATCAGCCACGCTTCGCCGCGCCTGAACTCCACATAACTGTCCGTGAAGTTCACCTGCCCGGCACGAAGGCTTTTCACCTCGGGCCCGGTCAAGGAAATACCCGCTTCAATGGTTTCCAGATATTCATAAATATGACGGGCTTTACGGTTATCCCCAATAAGGGGGCCGCCCGATTTCTTGGCGCTCATAGCTTACCTCCTTGCGGACAGCAGCGCGTAAATGCTCTTGACCGTCCATCCGGCCGTCCGGGTCTGCACCCGGCGCGCAACGTCCCGGGGCGAACCGCCCAGTTCCCGCTCCTCGGCGATGAGGCGAAACACCTCTTCCCTGTCCGTCACGCCTCCGGCCTCCGCCGGTCCGACCACCACCGTGATCTCGCCAAGCAACTCAACGCCCGCCGGGACGCCGTCCTCCAACCGCCCGAGAAGGTATTCCTCATGCGTTTTGGTCAGTTCGCGGGCAATGCAAAGTTCCCGTGGGCCGAGCACAGCATGGGCAGCAGAGAGCGTTTCGCTCAATCGGTCCTTACGTTCAAAGAAGATAAGCGTCAATGCCAGATTGGCAAAGGGCGCCAGCGTCTTTTCCTGATCCGAGCGGCTGCGGGGAAGGAACCCCAAAAACGCGAACGGCTGCGGCGCGATGCCGCTCCCGGCGAGCGCCGTCACGGGCGCACTCGGCCCCGGAACCACCGATACGGGAATCCCCGCCGCGCGGCAGGCCCGGACCAGCCGGTAGCCGGGGTCAGCCACCAACGGCAGCCCGGCGTCGGAAATAAGCGCAAGCGTCCGGCCTCCATTCAACAGGCCCAGCACTTCGTCCAGCTTGCTCTCTTCGTTATGGTCATGAAAACTCATGAACCGCTTGGCTTTCACCCCACAGCGCTGGCACAGCAGCCCCGCCCGGCGGGTATCTTCCGCAAGGACCATATCCGCGCCTTCCAGCACTTCCCGCGCACGGGGAGAAAGATCACCAGGGTTGCCAAGCGGCGTCGCCACTACCCATAATTTCGGAGATGTCAAAGACATGGCGGTAATAATCCAGTTCGAAGGTTGCGCCCGCGTCACGGACGCAGACAAGATCGAATCGGCAGGGAACATCCCATTCCCCGCTTGCGGACAAGTAGGCTCGGGCGGCTTTGACCACGCTGCGGCATTTGGCGGGCGTCATGCTCGCCTCGGGCGAAGCAAGGCTCCCCTTGCCGCGCAGACGGACTTCGACAAAAACCAGTTCGTCCCCGTCCCGGCAGACAAGATCCAGTTCATACGAACCGCTGCGCCAATTGCGGGCGAGTATCCGCATCCCGGCCTTTTTCAGCCAATCCGCGGCGGCATCCTCTCCGGCGCGCCCCTTTTCCTGCCGCAAGGTCACAAAAGCGAGCCCTGCCGCGCCGTCTGCTGTTCGGGCAAAACGCCCCGGAACGTCTTCCGGTGCATGGGGCACGGCCCAAGCTCGCGCAGGGCGGCAAAATGCTCTTTGGAGCCGTAGCCCTTGTGCTTGGCAAAACCATAGCCGGGATAGCGGTGGTCGAGCTTATCCATGAGCATGTCACGGAATGTTTTGGCGATGATGGACGCCGCCGAAATGACCGGGACCAGCGCGTCGCCGTCCACAATGGATTTCTGGCGCGGGGACGATGGCCAGCACGCCGCGCGCTGCCGGAACAGCGGCTCGGGGATCGTCTGGTTGCCGTCGATGAGCAACCCTTTGGGCCGGACTTTCAACACGCTGGCGGCGTGGCACATGGCCTTGAGCGTCGCCTGCAAAATATTGATGCGATCGATTTCGGGAGGCCAGACGACGCCAAGCCCCCAAGCCAGCGCCACGGCCCCGATCTCGGCGGCCAGACCGTCCCGGCGGGTAGGCGACAACACCTTGGAGTCCGCAAGGCCGGGAATAACCGCGCCTTCGGGCAAAATCACCGCCGCCGCAACCACGGGACCGGCAAGGCAGCCCCGCCCGGCTTCATCGATCCCGGCAACCGCCGAAACGGGTATGCCGGGGAACCAGTCGCCCGGCTTCGCGGAAGGGCACAGAAGCAGCTCTTCCTGCACGGATACGGATTTTTTGCGGCCAGCCATACACTCTCCGTAACAAAAGACCAAAAAGGGAAAAAGGGATCTTTGCAGGAAAGATCCCTTTTTCCAGAACGCCCGTCGCCGGGCGGGAAACGCCTCACTGCGGGGAAAAACTCCCCTCTTCCCTGATGGGGAACTAGTAGCGCTTCTTGGGCTTGATACGGGCAGCCTTACCCTTGAGATCGCGGAGGTAGTACAGACGGCTGCGGCGCACGGAACCTTCGGTCACCAGCTCGATGTGATCGATGAAGGGGGAGTGCAGGGGGAAGATACGTTCCACGCCCACGCCGTCGGAGACCTTACGAACGGTCACGGTAGCGCCCACGGTGCCGCGGTGCATACGGATCACGTTGCCCTGGAACACCTGGATACGTTCCTTTTCACCTTCGACGATACGGAAGTGCACTTTCACGGCGTCGCCGGGCTTGAAAGCGGGAATATCAAGGCGCATCTGTTCGCGTTCGATCTTTTCGATGATGGTCATGTCCTTCTCCTCAAAGAAGTCGTTGCCCCGTCTGACGGGCAACCTGAAGTTATGTCGCTTCGTTTGTCGGTGACTCCCGAAACGGGCTGTCGCTTGCGCTCTCTCGCCCCGTCGCCGGGGGAGGTATCAACACAGAGCATTGCACCGTACCGCAAAGGCGCGGCCGTGAAGAGGCTCTAACAGCAGTCGCCGAGCACCCGATCAAGGGTAATGGCGACCGCCCCACGCACCGGGAGATGGTTGTACGCATCCATCCACCGCAGCGGCCTCAGTATGCCGTCGCAGGCATCCAGAATCTCCGGGGCCATCCCGTGCCCTGTCCCGAAAAGGAGCAGGACCGGACGGTCCACAAGCAGATCCCGCACAGCCTGAGGCGTCATGACGCCGTTGTCCCGCGCGCTGGTTCCCAGCAGAACCGGGCGCTGTCCCGTGCGTGCTTCCACAAGATCAATGGCTCCCTGCACATCGGAAGCCATACGGACGAGGCTGAACGCTTCGGCGCGATCCGGGTTGGAGACGCCGCCGGGCCCTTCCGTCCAATGGCGGACCAGCGTTTCCAGAATGGTCTGCTGATCCTTCAAGGGGGTTACAACCGTGAAACTCCCCAGTCCATATGTGCGAGAACACCGTGCTATATCGTGAACGTCGAGGTTTGTCAAAGAGGTTGCGCCGGTTTTGCGATCGCCAAGGAAAACGGGATAATGCACCAGCGCACAATGGAGGTTGCGGCCAAGGCGGAGCCGTCCAGCGGCCTCCACCGTTTCCCGCAGGTACTCCATGTCGTCCGACGTCAGCGGCGCCCCGTCCAGCATGTCGGGCCGGACCCGCAGCGTCGTCCGCAGCGACTGCTCGCGCCGCCACTTGGCAATACGGCCATGATCGCCCGAACGCAGCACATCCGGCACGGGCACATCCTCAAAGACTTCGGGCCGCGTGAAGTGCGGATACTCCAGCAGGCCCGCCGAAAAACTTTCGTCGTCTCCGGATTCCTCTTTTCCCATGAAGCCGGGGATGAGCCTGGTCGCGGCCTCCACCAGCATCATGGCGGCGGCCTCCCCGCCGTTGAGCACGGCCTCGCCCACGCTGACCTGCTCGACCGGCAAAATGTCCATGAGCCGGGCGTCGATGCCTTCATACCGGCCGCATACCAGCGTCAGCGTCTCTTCCCGCGCCAGCTCGCGGGCCAGCGACTGCGTGAGCGGCTTACCGGCGGCGGCGAGCATGATGATCCGCCCCGCTCCGCCCCGCTCCGTTTCCAGTTCCCGCAAGGTCTTTACCAGCGGTTCCAGCATCATGACCATGCCGGGCCCGCCGCCATAAGGACGGTCGTCCACGATATGGTGGCGGTCTTCCGTCCTGTCGCGGGGGTTCAGGATATCGAATTCGACAAGCCCCGCCTCGCGCGCCTTGCCGAGCAGCGCCGTATCCAGCGGGGATGCAAACCATTCCGGGAACAGAGTCAGTATATTAATTCGCATTGCTTTGTTTTGTATGAAGATTGGGGAAGGGGGGAGAAACCTTTCTGAAGAAAGGTTTCTCCCCCCTTCCCCAAACCCCATCCCCTCTCTTCCCAAGACTTTCGCCCTTATCGAATCCCTGTCCGCAGGTTTCCCGTATATGGAAAAAAGGGAGAATACTACGGGACACAAAAACGGGACACGTCGACAATACAGAAAAAACGCTCGTCCTTCCTGAACTCCTTCCGTGTCCCCTCCCCACCAGTTGAAGTTTTTGCGGGTGGGGGTACGGGGGAGGGAGCTTTTTGCAAAAAGCTCCCTCCCCCGATTCGTTTTTCTACTTCAACAAGCCTTCGGCAACGTCAACGACATGATCGACGGTGAACCCGAAGTGCTTGAACAGCACGTCGCCGGGGGCGGACTCGCCAAAGCCGGACATGCCGACCACCGCGCCGTCGAGCCCCACGTACTTCCACCAACCGTCCACGGAGGCAGCTTCGACCGCCACGCGCGCACGCACGGCGCGGGGCAGCACGTTTTCCTTGTATTCGGCAGGCTGCGCGTCAAAAAACTCGGCGCAAGGCATGGAAACCACGCGCGCCTTACGGCCCTTCCCGGCCAGCGCTTCGGCGGCGGAAACGGCGAGCTGCACTTCGGAACCCGTAGCGATGAGGATTACCTCGGGTGTGCCTTCGCAATCCTTGAGGATATACGCGCCGCGCTTCACGGCTTCAAGCTGTTCCTCCGTGCGGGTCTGCGGCGTCAGGCCCTGACGGGTCAGCACCATGCAGGAAGGCTGGGCGGACTCAAGAGCCACCTTCCACGCCACGGCGGTTTCCACCGCGTCGCAGGGACGCCACACGAGCAGATCGGGAATAAGGCGCAGGCTGCTCACATGCTCGACGGGCTGGTGCGTGGGGCCGTCCTCTCCGACGCCGATGGAATCGTGCGTCAATACCCAGACAAGGCGCTGCTTCATGAGCGCGGACAGGCGGATGGCGTTTCTGGCATAATCGGAGAACACAAGGAACGTGCCGCCGTAGGGGATGAACCCGCCATGCAGCGCAAGGCCGTTCATGACGGTACCCATGACGAATTCACGCACACCGTAGGACAGGTAGTTGCCGTTCCAGTCGTTGCGGCCGATGCGGGAAGCCTTTTCGTGCCACGTGCCCACGGAACCGGTCAGGTCGGCGGAACCGCCGAACAGTTCCGGCAGATGCGGAGCGATGGCGTTCAGGACGTCGCGGTTGGCGATACGGGTGGCGACCTTCGGCTTGTCCGCGTCAAAACGGGCGATGGCGGAGGAGGAAACGCTTTCCCAGTCGGCAGGCAATGTGCCGCTCATCCGGCGCTCGAATTCGGCAGCGAGATCGGGATAGGCTTTCGCATAGGCGGCAAACAGAGCTTTCCACTCGCCTTCAAGCGCTGCGCCGCGCTCGCGGGCGTCCCACGCATCCTTGATGTCCTGCGGCATGACGAACGGTTCGTCCTTCCAGCCGAGCGCGGCACGCACGGCGGCGTTTTCATCCGCCCCCATCGGCGAGCCGTGGCTTGATGCCGTCCCGCCCTTCTTGGGGGAACCGTAACCGATGGTCGTCTTGCAGCAAATCAGGGTCGGACGCTCGGTTTCCTTGCGGGCGAGGACCAGCGCCGCGTCGAGCATGGCGGCATCGTGACCGTCCACGCCGGAAATGACGTGCCAGCCGCACGCTTCAAAACGGGCGGGCGTGTCGTCGCCGAACCACTGGTGGACGTCGCCGTCGATGGAAATGCCGTTGTCGTCATACATGACGATGAGCTTGCCGAGGCCGAGAGTCCCGGCGAGGGAACAGGCCTCCTGCGACAGCCCTTCCATGAGGCATCCGTCGCCGAGGAACACGTATGTGTGGTGATCGACAATGGGGAAGCCGTCGCGGTTGAACTCGGCGGCGAGCAGTTTTTCAGCCACAGCCATGCCCACGGCGGTGGCAAAGCCCTGTCCGAGCGGCCCGGTGGTGGTTTCCACGCCGGGGGTCACACCCTTTTCGGGATGGCCGGGCGTACGGGAGCCGAGCTGGCGGAAATTCTTGATATCGTCCATGCTCAGGTCATAGCCGGTGAGATGCAGCACGCTGTAGAGCAGCATGGAGGCATGGCCGTTTGACAGGACGAACCGGTCACGATTAGCCCAATGGGGATCGGCGGGATTATGACGCAACACGCCGCGCCACAGGGCTTCCGCCATGTCGGCCATGCCCATAGGCGCGCCGGGGTGGCCGGACTTGGCCTTGTCTACGGCGTCCATGGAAAGGATACGAATGGCATCGGCAAGTTCTTTACGGGAACGCATGACTACTCTCCGTCAGCTTACAAAGTCAGTGAACGGGCTTCCTCCGCCTTGCTCTCAAACGCCAGACGACGGGCCTCATAGGGTGGAACCGAGAAAAACGCCGAACCGGACACCAGCACGTCCGCACCCGCACGCACGAGATCGGCGGTGTTGTCGGGCGTGACGCCGCCGTCGATCTGGATGAGCGTCTCAAGGCGGCGTTCGTCCAGCATCCGGCGAAGACGGCGGATCTTTTCATAGGTGATCGGCAAAAATTTCTGCCCGCCGAATCCCGGGTTCACGCTCATGAGGAGGATCATATCGACATCCTCCAGCACGTATTCCAGCGCGGACAGCGGGGTGGCTGGATTGAGCGCGACTCCGGCCTTCATGCCCAGACGCCGGATTTCCGCGAGCGTACGCTGCAGATGCCGGGTAGCCTCGGCATGCACGACCAGCATGTCGGCACCTGCAGCCTGAAATTCGGAAAGATAGTTTTCGGGCTCCACAATCATCAGATGCACATCAAAAAACAGGCCGCTGCGCTTGCGCAACTGCCTGATGACGTGCTGCCCGAAGGTGATGTTCGGCACAAACCGCCCGTCCATGACATCCCAGTGCACCCACCGGAGACCGGCGGCCTCCAAAGCCGAAAGTTCCGCCGCAAGGTTGCCCACGTCAGCGGAAAGAAGAGAAGGAGAAAGAATCATCGGAGCTTACCTTGTCGGTTTAAGACGCTGCCGCCCCAGCAATGCCTGCAGGGCCATCAGTTCGCTTTCCACATGGCGGAGCATGTCTTCCGCGCTTGTCCGGGCCTTTCCGTCGCCGGACTCGGCGCATTCCCGTTCGAGAACGCGCCTGGCCCCTTCGATGGTCATACCCTGCTCGTGCAGCAAGGTGCGAATGCGCCGGAGCACGACGAGGTCCGCATCGGAATACAACCTCTGCCCTTTCGGCGTACGCAAGGGGCGCAACTGCTCGAATTCCGTTTCCCAGAAACGCAATACGTAACCTTCCAGCTTCAGCAGCCGAGCCGCTTCCCCGATGCGATACGTCCGTCCAGTCATAGAGTTCCCATGCGGAACGCGTCATGCTCCATTGATTACAGACAAAAAGACATGCCTCGTCATCGATGCGTCACGATCAGATGCGGACGCCCAGATTCTTGATGAGCGATTGTGCCACCTTTTCCCGCTCCTTGTCCACCTCGGCATCTTTAAGAGTCCGGTCGGCCTTGCGGAACGTGAGCCGGAAGGTCAGGTTACGTTCTTCCGTATCCTTGGGCTCATACAGGTCGATGAGGGTCACGTCTTCGAGGATGGCAATGCGCATGTCGCGGATGTGCTTCTCAACGGCGGCCACGGACAGGGTAAGCGGAGCAATGACCGTCACGTCGCGGCTGGACGCCGGGAACACGGACAGCGCCTTGAACACGATGCGGGCCGCCCGGTGCAGATCCCATAGGGTTTCCAGATCCAATTCCGCCAGCCAGATGGGCTTGCGGGCATGGTAGGCGTCGGCGAGCTGCGCCTTGACCTGCCCCACCACGCCGACGGGCTTTCCGTCGACGGTCACGCGCACGCACGGAGCGAGGAACGGATGCGTGTTTTCGTCGCGGGTGAACACGGGCGCGGAGAGATTCAGGAACGCCGCGAAATGTTCCACCAGCCCACGGATGTCCGCGTATCCGGCGTCGATTTCCGCATTCGGCCACGCCGTGTCGTACAGGGAACCGTACATCACCATGCCGAGACGGGCGCTTTCCTTCGCAGTGGTCTGGGAAGCGGGATCGGCCTCAAACACGTTGGCCACTTCGAACAGGCGGACGCCCATGTTGCCGTGCGCGATGTTGGTACGCACATTCTGCAACAGGCTCGGGGCGATCTCGGTGCGGAGCACGTTCTGTTCTTCGGTCAGCGGGTTGATGATATCGATGCGGCCTTCCTTGGAAAGGCCGAGATGATCGAGATCCTTGTGGCCGACGAAGCTGTAGTTCTCGGCTTCGTTCAGGCCGAGGCCACGTCCCCACGCCTTGATGCGGGACAGGAAACCGTACCGGGATTCCGGCTGGCCGAAACGATCGAGAGGGCGGGAAACGGCGGGCAGGGTTTCCGGGATGGTGTCCATGCCCTTCACGCGCGCGATTTCTTCGATGAGGTCCACTTCGCGGCTCAGGTCGGAACGCCAGCTCGGGGTCGTGACCTTCCAGTCCGCCTCGTCGGAGCGGTCAAGGCCGCAACCCAGACGTTCCAGCGTATCCGCGCAGAACGCGGGCTCGACATCCATGCCGAGCAGATCCACGGTACGCTGAACACGGAAACGCGGGTGCGGGGCTGCCCACAGCTTGGGCTCCTGCGTGCAGGCACCTGTGCGGACCACGCCGCCGGAAAGTTCCGCCATCAGGCTGACGGCCCTGTCCATAGCGAACCGGGAATTGATCTGATCCACACCGCGCTCAAAACGGTAGGAGGCTTCACTGGCCAAGGCAAGGCGGCGGGCCGTCTTGCGGATGGTTTCAGGGCGGAACACCGCGCTCTCGACCATGACGTTGCGGCTGGCGTCGGAAATTTCCGTATCGAGCCCGCCCATGACGCCGGCGAGCGCAACAGGCTTCATGCCGTCACGGATCAACAGGTCGGCGGAGGTCAGCACACGCTCCTGCCCATCAAGGGTCACAATGCGTTCACCGTCGCGGGCCACGGAGATTTCCGTGCGTCCGCCTTCCAGCTTGTCGCGGTCAAAGGCGTGCAGCGGCTGCCCCAGCTCCATCAAAATATAGTTGGTAACGTCCACGATGTTGGAAATGGGGCGGACGCCCACAGCGTGCAGGCGGTGGCGCATCCACATGGGCGACTGCCTGATGGTCACGCCTTCCACGAGACGCAGCTGGTAGAACGGGCACAGGTCGGGATTCGGGATATTCACGGCCCATTCCGACGACCAATCCGCACCCTGTGCTTCCACATGCACCTTGGGCAGCGTCAGGGGCAGCTTGAAAGCCAGCGCCGCTTCGCGGGCAAGGCCGAGTACGGACAGGCAGTCGCCGCGGTTCGGGGTGATGCCGATTTCCAGAATCTCCGTATCCAGATCCAGCGCGTCGATGAGGCGCGTGCCGACCTTGAAGCCTTCGGGCAGCACCATGATGCCGTTATGATCTTCGGAAAGCCCCAGCTCACGCTCGGAGCAGATCATGCCGAACGAAGGCACGCCGCGCAGCTTGGCCTTCTTGATGACCATACCTCCGGGCATCGTCGTGCCCACCAGCGCCACCGGCACTTTCTGTCCGGCGGCCACATTGGGTGCGCCGCACACGATGTTCAGCACTTCTTCCTGTCCGGCATCCACCGTGCATACGGCCAGATGATCCGAATCGGGATGGGCCTCTTTCGTCAGGACGTGCCCGACGACGATGTCCTTGATGGCATCATACGGATGGATGATGTCTTCCAGCTCCAGCCCAAGCATCGTCAGGCGATCGCCGACTTCCTGAGCCCCGGCTTCCACCGGAACAAATTCGCGCAACCATTTCAGACTTAACAGCATTGCTCAATCCTCTCGGGGCATCGCCCCAAAAACCGCCGAGGAAAGCCTTCCCACAACGACGGCGCATTCTTCTCTTGATCGGGACCGCAAACAGCATTTTTCCGGAATGAGCCGAAGAAATACCTTTTAAAGAAGAACTGAAGTCCGATCCCGATTCCCTGTCCGAAGGAGGGATACTGGCCCTAGGCAAACTGACCGAGGAAACGCACATCGTTCTCAAAGAACATGCGCAGGTCCCCGATGCCGTACTTCAGCATGGCGATACGTTCCACGCCAAGCCCGAAGGCGAATCCGGTCACTTCTTCCGGGTCGTAGCCAACGGCCTTGAAGACTTCAGGATCGACCATGCCGCACCCGAGGATTTCCAGCCAGCCGGTCCCCTTGCACACGCGGCACGTAGTGCCGTTGACATGCCCCTTCCCGCCGCACATACAGCAGGAAATATCGGCTTCGGCGCTGGGTTCCGTAAACGGGAAGAAGCTCGGGCGGAAACGGATGCGGGTGTCGGAACCGAACACTTCACGCATGAACGCGGTAAGCGTCCCGCGCAGATCGGCCATGGTCACGTGCTTGTCCACGAGCAGGCCTTCGACCTGATGGAACATCGGCGTGTGCGTGATGTCCGAGTCGCGGCGGTAGACGCGTCCGGGCGCAACCACGGCGACGGGAGGCTTCTGCTTGAGCATGGTCCGCACCTGAAGCGGGGACGTATGCGTACGCAACACGATGCCGTCGGATACGTACAGGGTATCCTGCATGTCGCGCGCGGGGTGTTCCGGCGGAATGTTCAGCGCTTCAAAGCAGTAGTAATCCGTCTCCACTTCCGGACCGGACACGATGTCGTAGCCAAGCCCCTTGAAGATGGTGCAGATTTCTTCCATCACCATGGTCACCGGATGCAGCGAACCGCGCCACGGCAAACGGCCGGGCAGGCCCGCGTCAAAGCGTGCCAGTGCGGCGGCCTCTTCGGCGTTGTCGAGAGCCGTCTTCTTGGCTTCGAACTGAGCTGTCAGGCTTTCCTTCACCCGGTTGGCGGTTTGCCCCAGCAAAGGACGCTGCGCAGGCTCAAGTTCGGGAAGACGAGACATGATGCGGGCAATGCGGCCCTTGCGTCCGAGGAATTCAACCCGGAGCGCTTCCATTTCCTGCAACGAAGAAGCCTGATCCAAACCCTTTTCAAGTTCCGGGATCAGGCTTTCAAGTTCCGTGAGAAGGTCCATCTAGACAACCTAACAATTTCGTTACACTTTGTGTGATTACATACGGACGGATACAACGCCGAACAATAAGGACTTCAGTCTTAGCATACCGAGAATGCCTTGTAAATCCGCAATTCCGATGCCCCAACTGCACATAACGACGTGTGCTTTCCGGCCGTTTTGCCGCTCAGTTCCGGTTCTCCCCACTCTTCTTCGTTTCACGTTTTCAACGATCGTGTGAGAAAACATTCCCAAGCAACGCACCTTTTCAAGACATCTGTTGTCACGGAAATGATTCTCAGATATGCTGCTGGAATCATATTCTCCCGCATAGAACACTTGCGGCGTTCCCCACGGCCCCGTACCGCGGCTGGCCACCACTCCAAGCAAACAAGGTGCACGCATGGATCTGGACGAGCGGATTGAAGAGTTCCGAAACAGCCTCCCGGAAAAAAAAAGGGAAGCTTTCGATTCGTTGCCACACGAATACAAGCAAACGCTCATTGATCCTGAGGCCATCAAAAAAATGGCCCAAGCATCCCTGAACGCTGCCGGCGTCATGAAGCGCACTCCGGCCAAGCTTCCGTCCTTCCCTGCGCCCTACTCCCTTCCCGGCAGTTTTCTGGATGAGCTGGATGAGCATCCTGTTGTGACCTTCATCCAGATCAAAAAGGAGTTCAACAAAGAATTTTCCACGTGGGTAGCCGGCTGCTGCCAATACTTGGGATCGTTCATTGAACTGAATTCCGGCAATTTCTATGTAAACCTTACCCAGTGCCATCTGAACAGAAGAAACATCGAGGCGTGCGCCAAGCTCCTCTACCTTTCCGGAGTCATGCTTGATGACAAACACAGCATGAAATATTTCGTTCAGATCGCTAGGGAAATCACGACGTCCTTCTATCCGTTGGATACGTCAGCCATTCCAGCGGAAATCTCTGATCCGGACGACCTCACAAAACACCTTGAACGGGAATATCAGCGCCAGCACCCTGAACACTGGTTTGAAGACTGGAGGCAGCGTTTTACGCACGAGATGCAAGAGTTTTTCGAAAAGAAAGACCTGATTGAGAAAGCGGCCTCGTCAAATCAGCAAAAGCCCCAGTATCAACCTACAACCCCTTCAAAAAAGGCACAACCTGAGAAAAAACGAAAAGAAAAGGGTTGCCTCGGTGTTTGCCTCATACTGACAGTACTCGCCGCTTTGGGAATACTCTTCCTGCACTAGTTTCGCTTGTACAGTATTTTCATGATGAGGAAAATCCATACGGTTTTTCATCTTATGCTGTACCTTCTCATCTCTTTTTCATTCGGAAACAACGCGCCCCCCAATGCCCTTGGGAGGGAAGTATTTCCCAACACGCCTAAAAGTGATGCATTACTTCCGGACACAGCATCTAAAGCCCTTCTTCGGCAAATCGATGAGGCTTGCGGGAAAAGAGAAGAAGGCGGAGAAGAAGCAAATGATCCGATTAAGGAGCGAACCGGGCGGGTACCGTAGGAAAAAGAAGCTGGGGGAGGAGGAAACCCGAGGGGGAGGGAAGGCTGAGGGAGAAAGAGCAGGAGGGGCTTGCGCCTAGCCTGGGGCTTGGGGAGGGGTGGCCTGTGATGAGGATGAGTTCGGGCAAAACAAAGGGCCGTCCTGGATAGGACGGCCCTTTGGAAATAAAGTCTTGGCGTTGTTCTACTTTCCCACGTAAGAATGCGCAGTATCATCGACGATGGAGAGCTTAACTG
>NZ_JNJP01000028.1:0-10431 GCF_000701705.1 Bilophila wadsworthia ATCC 49260
CTTAAGCTGCTGTAATTCGCCGTAGGCGAATAGCAAAAACCGCTTTGAGCGGTTACCGCGTTTCAAGCCCCCGGCTTTGCCGGGGGTTTTGACAGCGAAAAGAATGAGGACGGTGGAAGCCTATTGTAAAGCATAAACAAAAATGTTGCCCCGGAAATCTATCCGGGGCAACACAGCTGGCCGACGGCAATGGAAAGGTGAACCGGAGAACCCACAGAGGGCTCCCTCCATTTCCGAGTGCGCTACATCAGGCCGATACCGTTCCAATAGGGGACGGCAACCACAACGACAAAGATCCCTACGATGAGCATACGGATCGCCAAGGCGGTTACGATGTGGCGGAGCAGGACCCGTTCAGTGATGAAAATGTAGAGGAAGTAAACGGCTTCATACGGGAAGATGTACTGGTCCAGGCCAAAGTTGAATGCGTAGAACAGCGGGAGCGGGTTTACGTTCATGGCTGTCCCCAGCTCTCCGAAGGCGGGCGTAAACGCGGCCGTCGCCGCAAGCGGGGTGAGCAGGAAGTTGATGACGACCCCGGCGGCATAGGCGCATACGACGGACATGGTTTCGCCCCATCCCTGAAGCAGAGGCACGATGCTCGCCACGGCCCACTTGTTCGCGCCGACGCTACCGCCCACAAAGCCGATAGCCATACAGCCCGTGATGAACACGAGGAATACGATGTTCAGGTTGCTGAAGCTTTCGCGGTCAAGGACATTGATGCCGGGCAGGTAGCTCAGGAGCGCCAGCACGCAACAGACGTATACGGGATCGATATGGGTCAGGGGTTCCAGCATGAAGCCGAGGATGATGCCGAAGACGAGGACCAGCAGCTTGATTTCACGCGGCTGGATGGGGCCCATTTCGCGGCAGCTTTGCTCGATGAACGTGGAGAAGTGCGCTCCGGAGACGAGCGTTTCGCGTCCCTTTACGATATAGACCGTCGCCATCGACAATGCGTAGTATATCAAATTGATGAATGTTGCCTGATAGGCATAGTCCCAGAAGTTGACGGTCTTGTCCGTCCCCTTGAGCATCATCCCGAAAGCCCAGATGAAGGATTCCGAGGAGTGCAGGAACATGAACTGCGGGGCCGCCGCCGCAAAGAAAGCCATCATGACGATGGTGGACGACATGCGGGACTTGGCGTCGAGCTGGAGCGCTTGGATAATGCCTACTGCGATGGCGCAGAAGATGACGACGCGGGCGAGGATGGAAGGAAGAATGACGACGAGCACAAGCCCGGCGAGGAAGAATCCCGCCACAAGGCCGTTGAAGGAGCCGCCCGTCAGCTTGAGACATCGCAAGGCCAGCCGCTTGGCCAGCCCCGTCTTTTCCATGCCTTCACCAATGATGACCGCAGCGAAGCTCAGCCACGGGAGCACGGTGGCCCACGGCCCGAATACGACTTCGGCATCCGCCACGCCGCAAAGGATATAGGCGAACGTGAGCATGGCCGCCACGCCGATGGCGGGGAATACATTGAGCGCCCATGCTATGATGGCGGCGCTGGTAAGCCCCATGTACAGCGGGAAATGCGGCGAGACGTCTTGCGGGGAAAGGAAGTAGACGCCGCAAGGGATAAGCAGGGTCATGGTCCATTTGAGAGCCTGAACGGGATTCATAACGACCTCTGTTGGTATGAGGGAAAAATGGCTTGACCGGACAGGAATGTACAGGCGTTTACCGGGGATATGCTTTGGAATGGTTGGCGGAACTCTGGAAAACAATTGGGGGAAAAGGGCCGTGTGGCGGGGCCGGGGAGGTTCTCTCCCCGGCGTACAGCCTATTTCAGGCGGTCGCGCCATGCCGTGCGGGGCGTGCCGCCTTCCTGCCAAACGCGAAGGAACTTGTCGCGGAGCAAAGGGTTCGTGAAGGTGAAGTCGGCCCGTAAATGACGTCCCCGGCTTTCTTTGCGTTCGCGTGCCGCAATCATGAGCGCTTCGCCGAGATCGAGCAGGTTGAGCACTTCCGCAGCGCGCATCAGTTCGTGGGCATCGGATACCGACATTTCCTTATTGATTTTTTTTCGCAGGTCGCCGATATATTTGATACCTGCCGTCAGCAGCGTATCGGAGCGCAGGCGGTGCGGGCCGCAGTCCGCGTATTCGGTCATGATCTGCTGGAGAGCGAAGTTCGCTTCCTGCCATGACGCGCCGCCGCTGCGTTCATACAGGCTGCTGAAGAATGCCATGCGCTCCTGGCAGAAAGGCGCACCGTCCACATCGGCGGGCTGACCGAGCGTTTTGTAGTCCCCCGCGTGATGCCCCGCGATCCAGCCGTAGACCGCCGCAGCGCCGATATCGCCGCTGATGTTGCCCATCATGTCGCCCGCCGCGAACAGGCCGCGGATATTGCTTTCGCCGTTGATGTCGATTTCGATGCCGTTGGTACAGAGGTTGGCTTCGTACTGCCCGAATTCCACGGCATGTCTGCCGGGATCGATGCCTTCCTTGTCCATATAGTCGAGCAGCGCGGTGAGCCCTTCGCACCGCATGGCCCAGCGCATATGCTCGAGGTCTTCCGGGCTCGCGCCGGAGCAGTCCATATAGGCGGGGCCCGTGCCGTTGAGCTTCAGATCGGTAAAGGCGGACGCCCAGATGTCGCTGGTCATGTCGCCGGTTTCCACGTTGGGCTTGGTGATGAACGGGCCGATGGGCTTGCCGTTGGGATACCGGTAGACGCCGATCCATGTGGCCTTGCCGCAGCGGGCGAGGAAACGGGGCCCGGCATGGCGGTAGGTCTTTTCCATATTGACGAGATGGGCTCCCAAGCGCCACGCCTGTGCGATGGAGTCACCGGTTCCGGAAGGGCACATGTTCGTGTTGAACATCTGGCTCGGCGTGGGATCGGTCGTGAACAGACGGCTGACGTATCCCGTGGCGACCACTACGGCTTTGGCCTTCACGATACGATAGGCCGGCTCGTCGGAGGAAATATCGAGGGCCAGGGCGCCGGTGATGCCGTTATCGTCGCGGAGCAGTTCCAGCACGGGCGAGTGGTTGACGATACGGACGCCTCGTTTCTTGGCCTGTTCCGTGAGCACCTTTTTTTGATTGTGGCCGTCATACTTGAGGAAAATTTTTGGACGCCCCGGATAGGCATGGCCTTCGAAGTGGAAATCCCCGGTAGGCTTCATGTTGATGCCCCAGTCATTCCACATGTTGACGATCGTGGGGCTGGTTTCCAGAAAACGCATGACAAGCGGCGTGTCGTTGCTGGTGGCGTTCTGGCTGTCCATAAATTCTTCATACACCACATTGATGGTGCCGTGCTTCTCCGGGATATAGCAGAGAAAATGATCGTTGCCCGTGGCTCCCGCCCCGCTGCGCTTCGTGTTGGCCTTATCCAGCAGGATTACGCTCGCGCCTTTGTCCGCCGCCGCAATAGCGGCCATAAGTCCGGCGATGCCGCCGCCGACGATGAGAACGTCCGATTCCAGCCTTTCTTTAATGGGGATCATGATGATTGCCTCCGAGTGATAAAAGGATGCTGATGCTGCGGGGTTATTCTTTGGGTTTGAGGGAATCGGAGTCCACATAGAGCAACATGTGCGTCAGAGGAAGCCGAAGCTCGATCGCCTTGGCCCGGCAATCAAGAACGCAGGCGTTGCAATGCCAGCATTCATAGGGGCGGCGTACTTCAGGAATTTTGTCTTTCTTGGGATCGTGGCGAAAGACTTGGAGCGGGCACACGTCCGCGCACATGCCGCAACCAATGCATTTGGTCCTGTCGATGACTGGGGGCATATTCGTTTCCTCCTGAGCAAAACGGTGTTTTCCGAAGTTGGGGTATCATGAGATGTCGTTATGCGTTCTTTCTTTCACAACATGGGTGAGTGCGACTATCGCATATGCGACAAAACGCAAAAAAGCCCGTCATGAAGAATGACGGGATTTTTTGTATTACACTGAAATAATTTAATTAAAATAAAAACAAGCTAAATGGATATTTTTTCACGAAAAGGCGGGCTTTATAGGTGCGCCATATGGCGCAGCCGTTCCATATCAATGATTTCCACGCGGCGGCAGGTAAAGCAGGCAATGATGGCTTCCTGTTTGAGGTGCTGGATTGCCCGCGCCAGTGTAGCGCGATGGACGCCGAACACGGAAGCGAGCTGTTCCTGCGTCATGCCGAGAGGGAACTCATCGGAACCCCGTTCAAGGCTGAGGGAAATGAGAAAGCGGCTGAAACGGGTGACGAAATCATTCATGAGCATGTCAGTGAGATACGTATGGTAGGTGAGGACCAGCGTGCCGAGCAACTCGATAACGGAAAGCATGAGGTTGGGATACCGGGCGGCGAAAACGGGATCATGCAGTACCTTTCCCGGAATTTGCCAGATCACGGCGTCGGTCATGCACTGATACTGCCCGGATGCCTCACACCGGGTGGCCGCGGGAGCGAGGTTGAAGATGCTTCCCGGCTCAAAGGAAACGACCGAACGCATCCTGCCGTCGATCGTGTCGAAAACCACATGGACTTTTCCTTCATCAATATAAAAGAGATCGAAACAGGTTTCGCCCTCAACCTTGACGATGCTTCCGGCGGAGTGGCGCTGCTTGGTGCCAAGATGCAGTATCTCGTGCCATGCCGTAGCCATGTTTCCGATCTTTGGAACGGCAAATGGGGCGAACAGGGGCAGCTTGCTGGATGAAACGGGGATACTGTCGTGCTTGGCCATGATTGCACCTCCAGAGTATAAAGTGTGCAATAGTCCCGGGTGGAAAACAAGGGCCCGCCTCAACGGAGCGGGAGTTCCCTCGGGGCGGATGCAGTCGGTGGTTGTGGAGCGCGCCGGAGGCCGCAAAAAAACGCATTCCGGCCGCTCCGTTTTTTTACTGCAAATTCAGTGAGAAAAAAGGACATCGCATGGTGATGAAGATGCGAAGAGTGCGGGAGGGCGCTTGAGAGAATCTTTTTTTGCTCTTAACATTCTCTTCACGCCCTGTGTAGCATGATAGCTTCACCAATGAATGAGAACCCCCATAAAGGAGTATCCGTATGCGTTACATCATGGCTTTGCTGCTTTCTTTGGCTTTGGCAGTTCCCGCTTTCGCGGGGTTTGAGGGACCTAATGCCAGTACCGGCGGATTCGCTGGCCCCGGCCCTCAGACCATTACGAAAGCGGCGCAGGTACAAAATGCCCTTGATGATACCACCTGCACGCTGGAAGGGAATATTCTGGAACGCCTCAGCAAAAACAAGTATGTATTTCAGGATGATTCCGGAAAGATAACGGTAGAAATCGGCCAGCGGATCTTTGGTTCCAATAGGGTAACGCCGGAGACGCGGGTGAGGCTGACGGGCGAAGTGGATCACAAGAAGCAAGGGCGCGCCAATGAAGTGGACGTGCGGTATCTTGAAATCGTGAAGTAGTTCGTTCGGGAAGGCGGGCGCGGAGATTCTCTGTGCCCGCCTTTTGTTTATGGCATTGCCGGAAGACCGTTTGAGGGAAGCGGAGGAGCGCATGGAAGCAGGCCGGATACGTGCACTGATTATTGAAGACAACCAAGATATTACCGCAAATCTGTACGCGTTCCTCGAACCTCTCGGCTATGAGCTCGACTGTTCCGCCAACGGCCATATCGGATTGGAGATGGCGGTGGCGGGTACCTTTGACGTCATCGTGCTGGACATCATGCTTCCGGGGATGGACGGGTTGGCGGTGTGCCGGGCTTTACGGGAAGAACATGTCGATCCGACGCCGATTCTCATGTTGACGGCCCGTGATACGGTTGCGGATCGTGTGACGGGGCTTGATTGCGGAGCTGACGACTATCTGGTCAAGCCGTTTTCGATGAAGGAGCTGGACGCCCGGTTGCGTGCGCTGGTGCGCCGTGCGCGGGGGCGGCAGACCCGTAGCGTCTTACGTTGGGAAGACATTGAGCTTGATCCCGCGGCCCACAGCGCAACCCGGAGCGGGGTTCCCCTGCGTTTGAGCCCAACAGGGTTCGTCATTTTGGAGACATTGCTGCGGGCCGCTCCGGCCGTCGTCCCCAGAACGGAACTTGAACAAGCCATCTGGGGGGATTTTCCGCCGGACAGCGATGCCTTGCGTACCCATATCCATGAATTGCGCCAGAAGCTGGACAAACCGTTTACCTGTCCGCTCCTCAAGACGATCCCGCATGTAGGCTATACGTTGGTTCGGCATGAATAAAACATCGTCGTTTCTCAATGGACTTTGTGCCGGTTGCAGCGCCTTGTGGCGGGCAATATTCCTTTTCCGTCCGCTGGCGGCATTGCGCAATCGGGTGGCGCGGCGAGTCAGGACACGTTCGCTCAGCAGGCGCATCGCGGAGGCGTTCCTCGTCTTGACGTTGGTCACCGGAGGGATATTCAGCCTGAGCGCCTACCTTTCGTATGACTATGCGATTACACATGTCATCCGGTGGCACATGGAACCGATCATGCGTTTGCTCATAGCTGCTGAGGAAGGGCGCACTCTCCGTAAGGGAGAAAGGCTTTCCGTGGACAGCGAGCTGCTTGCAAAGGAACTGAAGGTAAAATGGTACGTCGGGGAAGCCATTCCTGATGATTTGCGTCCGGAGCGTTCCAAGGTGCGTGAGCTCGTGCGCATCAAACGGGATCGCTATGCCATGACATACCGGGACAAGGAGGGGCAAGAGTACGCCATTGTCGGCAAGATCAAGGACCTTGACGACTTGGAAGAGGTGATGGCCGATATTGCGCTGGCATGTGTCGTGGGGAGCCTGATCGGGGCGGGATTGTTGGCTTATTGGTTGAGCCGTCGGCTGGTCTCGCCGCTTGTCGAGCTGACCGGCAAGGTCAACCGGGGCGAAGCACTGGATGACACCCTATTGTGTTCTCGGGATGACGAGGTCGGTGATCTGGCGCGGGCTTTCGCAGGGAGGGAGCAGGCCTTGCGAGAGTTTTTGAACCGGGAACAGCTGTTCACTGGGGACGTCAGCCATGAGTTGCGCACTCCGCTGACCGTATTGCAGGGCGGGGTGGAGATTTTGGAAAGCCGCTTGAGCGGAGATGACAAACTGCTTCCGATTGTGGGCAGAATGCAGCGGACTGTTGCGTCCATGACGGCGATGGTCGGTACAATGCTGCTTCTTGCGCGTAAGCCGGAGCAGTTGGAGTTCCGGCCTTTCGATCTGTGTGTGCTGGCGAGGCAGGAGGAGGTGGAGATCCGGGAGCGCTTGCGAGGGAGGCCTGTCACCTTTTCCAGTCTGTTGCCCGACCGTCTGACGGTTTTGGGAAGCCCTGAGTTGGCCGCCATGGTTTTGCACAATCTGCTCGACAACGCATGTCGCTATACCGAACAGGGCCGCATTCTGTTGGAGTTCCGTGCGGATGAAATGCTTCTGACGGATACCGCTCCCGTCATCGATCCTGATGTGCGCGCACGCATGTTTGAACGGGGCGTGCGCGGGACCAGCAAAAGCCCCGGAAGCGGGCTGGGGCTCTCTCTTGTGCTGCGCGGCTGTGAACGCTTGGGCTGGAAAGTGGCGCACGAGCATTGGGAAGGCGGAAACCGTTTTCGTGTGCGCTTCTCTCAAGGGTAGGGCCGGGGCTGCGACACTCTAAGGAAATACGCTGATGAAGCCTTTTGATGATGAGCCAGGCCGAGAGGGGGCGGTTATGGCCGTTTTCAGTCGCAGGAGCGCCGCTGCCGTGATGGGGCAAAGGGCGGGGGGAGTGCCCTTTGCCTGAGCCATATCTCTCCCGAAGGTGTTCGGCTGATAATACTGTCGTTCTTTGAAGGGGGCACCCCAAGAGGAGGGACATCCATCAGGGACGGGAAGGAGCCCCCTCCCGGCTGGCCTCGGGCTGGAGCCCCGTATAGACTTTGAACGCTTTCTCTTTGGCGCGAAGGAGTAAAGGCGTCAGGGGGACACGCGGCATGGTGTCGATGCAGAGGCCGAGATATGCCCCGATGGGCAGCGGCGTTTGCAGGCTGTTGATCTTCCCCCAAAGCCCTTCTTTCTTCCATGTGTTTGGCGGGCCAAGCAATACGGATCGGAAAGAGAGGGTGGCCTTGGGACGGATTCGCCTGACCATACGGGCCAGCGACCAGAAATTCAGGTTATGGCGTCTGTGCCTGTACTCAAGGGTGGGACGGTGCAGGCGCCTTTGTATCTGATAGAGCGAAAAACTGTTCATAAAACCGATGATGACGCCGCGATGGGAAACTCTGATGGCTTCGCGCAGTACGTCTTCCGGGTTGTCCACGTATTCCAACACGGTGAGCAGAGCTGCGTAATCGAATTCTTCATCGTCGAAAGGGAGATGTTCCGGGCGGCCCAGCTGGAATTCAGCCCGGTTCCCCAGCCGTTCCCTCGCCATGTCGAGCAGGTCAGTACCGGTATCAAGCCCCGTGACATCAAATCCATAGTGCCAGAGCATCTCCAAAAAGATACCCGCTCCACACCCTATGTCCAGAAGCGTATGCCCGCGTCGGGGCCACTGAGAGATCAAGTGTTGAAAAAGGCGGTTTTCCTGAGTGATGGCATAGGTTCCCTCAGGCGTTGCATACCAGTTATGCAGGAATTGGGCTGTTTCGGCGTTCCACATCTTTGCCTCCACGTTCTGTATTCATGAGAACAGAGTATCCTTTTGGTGGAGTGCAGGAAAGCCCCTTACTCTGCGGACGGCCAGATGCCGCATGGTCTTGCCGGCGCATAGCCCGACCTGAACGCCTCTTCGAGATCCGAAAAGCGGATTTGATTTTTTTTCGAAATATTGGCCGTGCGCAGACATGCTTTGGAGAAAAAACGTTTGCTGTTCCTATTGCCGATGTAGGGCTCCTGAGCCTGAGGGCGGGTCAGGATGAACCCCCAGCAGCCCGCGCGCTTGTCCAGTGCGTCCTTTTGAGCCGCAGTCAGGCGGCGTACCAACTGGCTGGGGAGGTTCTTGTGCGCGTAAAAAGAAGCCATGCCCTGCTGGAGAAGCTGTTCATTGAGGGAACGCCCGTCGGGAAGGATGATTTCCGCGACAAGCCTTTGATACCGATCTCGGGATGCCCCGGGAAGCGGGATGACCTTGACCCGCTGTTTCCGTGTCCGCTCGCAGGTGAAGCGCGCTGCCTCGCGGGCATAATACTGGGGCGGGGTATCCTTGGAGCCTTTCTCAGGGGTATCGACTCCGGCAAGCCGGACGCGCTGTCCCGTATCAAGCACAAGCGTGTCTCCGTCCGTACACTGCGTCACGGTGGCTGAAAACAAGCCGTCCGCATGGGCGATGGCCGTCTGAAAAAAGAAAAAAGCCGTCACGAGGACGGCGGAAAGCATTTGGGCAAGGGTGTGCATCAAGCGTCCGCGAGCCAGCCGGAGAGGGCATCCACGATCTTGCGAGCCTGTTCCGCGCTGGATATGTTGAATTTGGACTTTTGGCGGTATTCGCCCCCCGACTTCTGATAACGGCGGATAGCATACTTGTCCGGACCGTATTCGCCCGTTTCCGCGTCGAGCTCCTGATAGCGGAAAAGGATTGTCGTCCATGCCCCCTTGGAGAGGATGACCTTGTCCAGTTCCTTGATGAGGATCTGCCCGGATTCTTCGTATTCAATAGTGATTTCGTCTGGTGTGCTGCTCATAACAGTCCTTTCGCCACGCTGTTGCGCACAGTGGCTTTTAAAATGAAAGTTTCTCCTAACGTGTTTCGTAGCTATACGCAAGAGTCCGAAAGAAAATGGCTGGAACAAGGAACGGGAATGAAATGAAGGGTCCGGAACCGGTCGAGGCTTCGTCCCACTGGACAAAATTTTTTCTGTCTGTAACAGACTGAAATATAGTCTTTTTTTATGCAGGATATATTCAATTAACTATTTGAATATTAAAGATTATTGCATCAAGAGAGAACATATACCCACCATTAGATGCTTACTTATTGCTAACCTAGCTGTTTTTCCTCGGCGGTTAGCTCTCTCCCCTTATCCCCTCTCTCACACAAGGCACGTCCACAAAAGTCCTTTGGCTAGCCCTAGGTTACGCCTAACTCGCGGGTCCTTCCGGCCCGTGGGATCTCCCAACGGCGGTTCGACCCCATACTGTGGCCGCGACTTGCGAAATGAACTCCCCGAAATAACGAGATGTTTTCTGGGGATGTTAGCTGCTGCCTAAAAACTTGGCATATTTATTTCAAATAAAATTAAGGTGCTATGATGAAAAAGAACAAATATGCCGGGCAGGTCAAAAAGCGGTGTGAGGCCGAAACGCTCAACGCCTCAGAGAAAAATATGCTTGCAAAGGTAGAGCAGGATCGGACGCTCCGCCAGTCGCTCTACCATCCCATAAGGGTGAAGGCCCCCGACATCCCCGTGGATGAGCTGATCGCATACCTGCAAGAGAACGGCATCGGTGACGCCAAGCTCTACAACAGATTGCACCGTGGTCTGATCGTTTACGTCAAGCATTGGGAGCGCTTCCTCGTCTGGAATGGACACCACTGGCGTGA
>NZ_JNJP01000028.1:10441-45322 GCF_000701705.1 Bilophila wadsworthia ATCC 49260
CTTAAGCTGCTGTAATTCGCCGTAGGCGAATAGCAAAAACCGCTTTGAGCGGTTACCGCGTTTCAAGCCCCCGGCTTTGCCGGGGGTTTTGACAGTCTTTGAGGAGGATGGGGGAGGTTTGGAGGGGGAGAGGGAACCCTTCTCCAGAAGGGTTCCCTCTCCCCTCCCCGGTTCAATCTATTGCTTGTTCCTTCTCCCAAAACGGCGGACGGCGTTCCAGCGCTTGCGGATCGGGGCCGTGCGCATGTAGCCGACGGCGATGCAAATCAGAAGGAGCGCTTCGGCAGCGAACGTGCGGAACAGGCGTGCGGCGTCGGCGGCGTAGTCGGAGGAGGTCCAGAGGACGGGATCGGAAGGGTCCATGTGGTAAATCAGCAGGCCGAGCCCGGCGGAACAGACCAGCACGCTGACGATGGCGAACAGCCAGCTGGGGGTGAGGTGCAGCTTCCACAAGGAGGACGGGCGGCAGCACTTCCTCCGTATGGAGAGGACCGAAAGGAGGACGATGAGCGACATCAGGGCAACGAACCAGCTCAGGGAATGCAGCAGAGGGCCGATAATCCCGATGCACAGCATGGCGATGGCCAGCCGGAAGGCGGCGCGCTGCCGATGCTGTATGCCGCGCGTGAGGAACAGCAGCATGACCCCGGCGACGCCCGTCGCCATGCTGGCGAACTCGACGATGCCGAGGGGGATCCATTCCCTGATCTGCGCGAGCCGTTCGGGGCTGACGGGCAGGACGACGTAGAAGCACAGGATGGCTCCGATGCCGAACACCGCGCTCGCCATGATCGTGGGCGCGAAGGCCCGCATCCAGCGCCCGGCGTCGTGCAGCACGCCGGATTCCTGTATGGCCTGCTGGCGGACTTCGTAGATGGCGAAGATGACTGCGGCCAGCAGCAGCGGCAGCAGGTAGTAGATGACGCGGAAACAGAGGAGGGCCGCGAAAACGGCCTGCGGCGAGGCCGTGGTCAGGTGCAGGATCACGACTTCCAGCACGCCCGCGCCGCCGGGGACGTGGGTCAGCACCACGGCTACCATCGCCATCAGGTAGGTGGGCAGGAACTGGAGGAAGGAAACGTGCGCATCCGGGGGAAGCAGGACGTACAGGCAGGCCCCCGCCGCGACGAGGTCGGCCCCGGCCACCACAGCCTGAGCGACGGCGATCTTGAAGGGCGGGAACGCGAATTCCTTGCCGAAGATGTGGATCGGCTTATGGATGAATTTGCAGACGATCAGATAGCTGATGGCGATGAGGAACAGGATGGCGCCGAGGGGGCGGATATCCAGCGGCATATGCATACCCAGTTCCGGCGGGATCTCCGGGGGCGCGATCATGAAAATCGCCCCGACGAGCCCGAGCGCGCCGACCCAGAAGGTGATGGCGAGCATCAGCACCAGCCGGACGATGTCCATCGGGGAAAAGCCCCAGCTTGAATAGAAACGGAAGCGCACTGTACTGCCGCCGAGCAGCGCGCCGAAATTGTAGCTTACGGCCTGCCCGACGAAGGAAACGAGCGACACGCGGGAGACGGGGAGTGTCTTGTGGATGCCTTTGAGCGCCAGCCAGTCATAGCCGATCAGGATGATATAGTTGATAATGGCGAGCAGGACGGACAGGATGATGCTTCCCGTGGAAATCTGGGCCAGGCTCATGCGGATATCCGCGAGGCTGTATTTGCTGATTTCCCTATAGAGAAGATAGACCGCACCCAAGAAGATGCAGCCGACAAGGACGGGGCCCAAGGCGCGCAGCAGTCGTTTCAGAGCGAGTAGAAGTTGTTTCAGCATCATGTCTCCGACATAGACGGTTTGCGGAACGGGGACGGGGGGTCTCCGGAACGGAAGAATAAATTCCGCGCCTTCTTGATACCTGCTCATTCCCCTTGGCGCAAGGTGGCTGTTCAGAAAGAACGCTGATTTCTCGCCGCTGTTTTTCCGGCTGCTTGACCTATCCGTCGGGATGGACTACCTTAGCAGTGTGGCAATCGCACCGAAGCTCCACCCGTCGCGCAGGCGACGGGGGGCGTTTTTTTTTGTATCGGGCGGTTTCCGCAAGAATATTCAGGAGATTCCAACATGAGCAGTATCCCCATTTCCAAAGAAGGTTTCCAGGCCCTTGAACAGGAGCTGGACCGTCTGAAGAAAGAGCGTCCTCACGTTATCCAGGCCATTAAGGAAGCCCGCGAAGAAGGCGATTTGAAAGAAAACGCCGGCTACGACGCAGCCCGCGAACGCCAGGGGATGCTTGAAGCCCGTATCAAGTACATCGAATCGCGTATGGCGCTGTTCAATGTGATTGATCTTTCAACCCTTTCCAGCGAAAAAGCCATCTTCGGCGCGACCGTGACCGTGGAGGATGCGGATACCGGCGAGGAACGCGAATTCACGCTGCTCGGCCCGGACGAGGCAGACTATGCCAAGGGGACCATTTCCATTCAGTCTCCCGTCGGCGTGGCCCTGCTCGGCAAGGAAGTCGGCGACGAGATCACGGTCAACGCCCCGCGTGGCCGGATCAACTACGAGATCATCGACATCCAGTTCAAGAAAAAGACCGCCTGATTTCTATCCCTGCCAGGGGACTGGTGTTTCCCCCGTGCGAGTTGCCGCTCCGGCCGAAACGGCCTGGGCTGTTCCCCGATTCGTACATGCGAACCGGAAACCGGCAGGCGCTGCGGGGGAGACCCATCATATGCACTATGCCCCTTGGACCTTCTGTATCCTGACCTTCGGCTGTAAGGTCAACCAGTACGAATCCCAATCAGTGCGCGAGGCATGGCAGCGCATGGACGGTGCGGAGACGGACGCGCCCGCCGAGGCGGACGTGATTCTGCTCAATACGTGCGCCGTCACCGCCAATGCCGTGACCGACGCACGGCAGGCCGTACGCCGCCTCCAGCGCGAAGCGCCCGGCGTGCCCGTCGTTATCGCCGGGTGCGCCGCCGAAGTGGCCCGCAAGCAGCTTGCCGCCCTGCCCGGCGTGCTCCGCGTTGTGGAGCAGGATCATAAATCCCGCCTGCTCGACGCGCCGCCGCTCGTCCTCTTCGCCGAGGAGGCGGCGGGAAGCGCAACGCCGTTCCCTTCCTCCCCCGCCGAAGCCGCCGCCCGCGCCGCCACGCGCGACCGCACGTTCCCCCCCTTCCATATCGACGGATTCCGCCGGGCCCGTCCCGTACTCAAGGTGCAGGACGGCTGCTCGCACGGGTGCGCCTATTGCATCGTCCCCTTGACGCGCGGCCCGGCCCGGAGCCGCCCTCCGAAGGATTGCCTTGCCGAAATGCGCCGCCTGCTTGAGGCGGGCTACCGCGAGATCATGATTTCCGGCATCAACCTGCGCCAGTACGCCATGCGTGACGAGGGGTGCCGGGATTTTTGGGATTTGCTGTCCTATCTGGACCGAGAACTGGCTCCGGAGTGGGGGAGCGGCGCCCGGCCCGATCCGGCGCGTTTCCGCATCAGTTCCGTGGAACCCGCGCAGCTTACGGAACGGGGCATCGCCACGCTTGCCGAAACCCGCATGGTCTGCCCGCACCTGCACCTGTCGCTCCAGAGCGGGAGCGCGGACGTGCTGAAGGCCATGCGCCGTGGGCATTATACGCCGGAGGCGCTGCTTTCGGCTGTGGAGGGCGTAGCTAAGCTGTGGCCCCGTTTCGGGCTTGGGGCGGATATCCTGATGGGATTCCCCGGAGAAACGGAAGCGCACGCGCTTGAGACGCTGGAAGTGGTGCGGAGCCTGCCGCTGACCTATGCGCACGTATTCCCGTATTCCGCGCGTCCGGGGACAGTGGCGGCGGAGCTTCCGGATCAGGTCGGGAAGGCCGTCCGGCAGGAACGCGCCGCCCGCGTACGCGCGGTGGTGGAGGCCAAGCGCGAAGCCTTCTGGAAGGACACCCTTACATGTGAGCGGCTGCTCGTGGCGCTGGACTGCAACGAGGATGCCGGATCCGCCTCCGGCCAGCACGGCGTGGATGAGTGCTATGTGCCCTGCCGTCTGCGGACGCCGCTGCGGGGGGAAGGGCACACGCTGATCCCCGTACGTCCGGTCTCCGTGAGCAGGAAAGGAGTGATCGTGGAGCCCCTCCGGCCGTGAAGGCTCTATTAAGATTGGTTGAATGGTCAATCTAAGGATTGTGCATTTTTGCAATCTTTCCTTATCTTTTAGATGCGGCGAAGGATAAGAAAGAGCTTCGGGAAAGATTCCTGAAAAGGTTTTATGCAAAAGATAGGCCTGAAATCCTCTTTTCTTGTGAAAAGGGAAGAACAATCTCTGATGAAGTGCTTATCAGTTTCCTTTTGCAAAGAAGAAGACTGAAGAGAAGATCAGAAAATTTATGAGAAGAAGGATAAAAATTCGAGAGGGCATTGACTTCCACTGTCGTGTCGGGCATGGTTCACCCATGAGGAACCGCGTCATTTCCAAGGTGTTTTGGAGATGGCCAAGCGCGGGAATACGGTGTCTTTTTTGATGAGGTTTATTTCATGGCTAAGTCTATCTATGTCGGCAACCTTCCTTGGTCCGCTACCGAAGAACAGGTTCAGAGCCTTTTCGCCGATTACGGCCCGGTCGTTTCTGTGAAACTCGTGAGCGATCGCGAAACCGGCCGCGCTCGTGGTTTCGGTTTTGTGGAAATGGAAGAACCCGGTGCTTCTGCTGCTATTGAAGCTTTGGACAACGCTAATTTCGGTGGCCGCACCCTGCGCGTCAACGAAGCCAAGCCCCGTGCCCCGCGTCCTCCGCGCTACTAGTTTGGCTTGATTCATCTGCGCCCCGATGTCCGCATCGGGGCGCTTTTTTTATGCCCGGTCCAATCGGGAAGGCGAGCCGGAGGGAGCCGGGCCAGGCTGCGGAAACGTGCGTTTTGTGGAAGGCGGGGGCGCCATTCTATACGGCTTCAAGATAGTTGCTGCAATATATTATCCTTTTGGCTGACGGCGTGCTGTGAGGTTCTCTATTGTTGAGGGGAAAGGGGCGGAAGTGGGGCTGCTCATTGAAGGCTGATGGCTGTGGAAGGCATGAAGTCCAGAACTCCGCTTTCCCCAGAGGAATGATGCATCGACCGGAAGAGCCGCGTGGAACCCCGAGGGAGGTTGGTAATGCGCTTCGTAGCGAAGGCCGCGAGAAAATCATGTCTTCCGTGTCTGTCCGAGCTTATTTCGGAGAGAGCAGGCGCTGCGGGGTTGGGTTCTCTTTTGGTGTGGATAGATTTTCCATGCGTGCACTGGCCTTTGGGGGGCCCGCACCTTTTGGGAACGGGGGAACGGGCCGGAAGCGGTGTAAGCCTCGCCGGACGTGCGGTTACTTCATGAAACACCAATCGGTATACTCTCCGGAACGTTGGGATTGCCTCGCGGTGGAGCAGCCGTTATCGTTGTGATGCTGCCGGTGTTTGGGAGGATGGTGTAAAACGGCCGGGCTAGGCTTCACTGTGAGCGATCGTTACGGGGAAAAGCGCTTCCATGCGAGACCGTGCCTTTCCAAACGATGGTTCCGCTGATTTTTCTCTCGCTATTCCGATTTGTTGTGATGGTTCCGCTTTTCGTGAAAAAATGTGCATTTTCGGGGTAGCCAACCGGGGGCATTTGAGGTAGTGAGAGTCGTGTTTGGTTAAGCACTCAAAGTTCCTTGATGGCGCCGTATCGCGGCGGTGGCTCCGGAAACGGCGCCGCCCGTGGGAGCATCCAGTCGAGGCTTCTTTTTCACATCTCTTTTTGACGGTAAGGATTGAACATGTCTGTTCCTGGCAAGATGCACAGTTTTTTTGTTCCGGGCATTTCCCTGATCGGCGTGGGCGCGTGCCACGGTATCCCTCATTATGTCCACACCTACCATATCACCAAGCCGTTGATCGTCACCGACAAGGGCATCGTGAACACGGGGATCCTCAAGATCATTACGGACATTCTGGACGGCGACAACATCCCGTACAGCATCTATGACAAGACCGTGCCGAATCCCACCGATGAAAACGTGACCGAAGGCGTCGCCCAGTATAAGGCCGACGGCTGCGACGGCCTGATTTCCATCGGCGGCGGCTCCTCGCACGACTGCTGCAAGGGCATAGGCATCCTGCTTTCCAACGGCGGTGCGATTTATCAGTATGAAGGCGTGGATAAGGTCAACCACATGCTGCCGCACTACATCGCCATCAACACGACGGCGGGCACCGCTTCGGAACTGACGCGCTTCTGCGTGATCACCGATAAGGAACGCCATGTGAAGATGTCCATTGTGGACTGGTTCCTGACTCCCAACGTCGCGGTCAATGACCCTGTCCTTATGGTCGGTATGCCGCCGTCCCTGACCGCAGCCACGGGTATGGACGCCCTGACGCACGCCATCGAAGCGTACGTTTCCACCAACACCACGCCGATGACGGACGCCTGCGCGGAACAGTCCATCCGTTTGGTTGCCAAGTACCTGCGCAAGGCCGTGGCCAACGGCAAGGACATGGAAGCCCGTGAAGGCATGGCCTACGCCCAATATCTTGCCGGGATGGCCTTCAACAACGCCGGTCTGGGGTACGTGCACGCGATGGCGCATCAGCTTGGCGGCTTCTACAGCCTGCCCCATGGCGAGTGCAACGCCATCCTTCTGCCGCATGTGGAGTCCTTCAACCTGATTTCCCGCCTCGATCGCTTTGTGCGCATCGCGCAGATGATGGGCGAGTGCACTGACGGCCTGTCCGAACGCGCCGCCGCTGAATTGGCGATTTCCGCTATCAAGACGCTGTCGAAGGACGTGGGCATCCCCACGACCATCACCGAGCTCGCCGCCCGGTACGTGAAGGCCATCGATCCCCGCGACATCCCCGCGATGGTCGGACATGCCCAGAAGGACACCTGCGCCGCCACGAACCCACGTACAATGAGCCTGGAAATCATCAGCCAGCTATACAAAGACGTTTTTTAGGAACCGGCAATGAGGGGCGCCCGTTTTTGAAACGGGCGCCTTTTCTTTCCGTATCTGGCCTATTCTTTTCCCATTCCCGGAATGCAATCGGTTGAGAAGGGGAGTGGTCTTGGCCTCCTCATATGGAATTTTCCCGGTTTCTCAGGCGAGGGCCGGGATTTGTTTGGAATCAATGGGGAGAGGGTTTTTTGAGGGAACGGCGGGGCACCCGGAGGGCTTTGGACCTCCGGGGGGGGGCGGGGATTGGCTGAGAAAAGGGGCTGTTTCGCTTTTTTTCATGTCCGCCGTGTCCCCCGCTTTGGTGCCTTGTATACGTAACTCTTTTGAAATACATATTTTTAAAAAGTATGCCCATACAGTTGAGCCGATATAATTTCTTGATGCCCCATAGTGTTTTCTGATACGGAATTGATGACGCCGGAGACCCCCCCATAAGGAAAGCTTTTTCCTGAATAACCCGTCTGCCGTTGTCAAACGCTCAAAGAGAACTTACACTGTGCCCGAGGCTTGGCGGGGTTTGGCGCTGCCGGGCCATACGGAGGTAACTTTTGAATCAGTTTACGCGGAATCTCATGCTCTGGGGGGTCATCTCCCTGGCTATGGTCATTGTGTTCAACCTGTTTAGCCAGCCTCAGCATTCGTCCCAGCCGAGCGTGACGTACAGTGAATTCCTGCGTCAGGCCGCCAAGGGTGAAGTGTCCGAGGTGGTTATTCAGGGGAATACCCTTACCGGGAAAACGACCGACGGCAAATCGTTCCAGATTTACGTCCCCAACGATCCCGGCCTTGTGGATAAACTCATTGCCGAGAAGGTCGAAGTCCGGGCCGAGCCTGTCGAGGACTCCCCGTGGTACATGACCCTGTTGGTGTCGTGGTTCCCCATGCTGCTGCTTATCGGCGTGTGGATTTTCTTCATGCGCCAGATGCAGGGCGGAGCGGGCCGTGCCATGTCCTTTGGCCGTTCCCGGGCCCGTATGCTCAATCAGGAGCAGGGCAAGGTCACGTTCGATGACGTGGCCGGTGTGGACGAAGCCAAGGAAGAACTTTCCGAAGTCGTCGATTTCCTCTCCAATCCGCGCAAGTTCACCCGTCTTGGCGGGCGCATTCCCAAGGGCGTCCTGCTCGTCGGCCCTCCCGGTACCGGTAAGACTCTGCTGGCCCGCGCCGTAGCTGGTGAGGCGGGTGTGCCCTTCTTCTCCATTTCCGGTTCCGACTTTGTGGAAATGTTCGTGGGCGTGGGCGCTTCGCGTGTCCGTGACCTGTTTGTGCAGGGCAAGAAAAACGCTCCTTGCCTTATCTTTATCGACGAAATCGACGCCGTGGGCCGTCAGCGTGGCGCTGGCCTCGGCGGGGGGCATGACGAACGCGAACAGACCCTGAACCAGCTCCTTGTGGAAATGGACGGTTTTGAGTCCAACGAAGGCGTCATCCTCATCGCGGCGACCAACCGTCCCGACGTGCTTGACCCCGCGTTGCTCCGCCCCGGCCGTTTTGACCGTCAGGTTGTGGTTCCCACGCCCGACGTGAAGGGCCGCCTGAAGATTCTTGAAGTGCATACCCGCCGTACGCCGCTGGATAAGCACGTCAATCTGGAAGTCATCGCCCGCGGTACGCCGGGCTTTTCCGGCGCGGCGCTGGAGAACCTGGTCAACGAAGCGGCCCTCCAGGCCGCCCGCCTTGGCCAGGATACCGTGTTCATGCGCGATTTCGAATATGCGAAGGACAAGGTGCTCATGGGCAAGGAACGCCGCAGCCTTATCCTTTCCGACGAGGAAAAGCGGATCACCGCGTACCACGAAGGCGGTCACGCTCTGGTGGCCAAGCTGCTGCCCGGGACCGACCCCGTGCACAAGGTGACGATCATCCCGCGCGGGCGTGCGCTCGGCGTGACCATGCAGCTGCCGGAAGGCGATCGTCATGGCTACTCCAAGGCGTTTCTCCAGAACAACCTCATGGTGCTGCTGGCCGGGCGCGTGGCCGAAGAAATCATCTTCGACACGATTACCACTGGTGCCGGCAACGACATTGAGCGCGCTACGGGCATGGCCCGCAAGATGGTTTGCGAATGGGGCATGAGCGATGTCGTCGGCCCCATGACCATCGGCGAGCAGGGCGAGGAAGTCTTTATTGGCCGCGATTGGGGCCATGCGCGCAACTACAGCGAAGACACCGCCCGCATCGTGGACGCCGAGATCAAGAAGCTGGTGGAGACCGCGCGCGAGAACTGCCACAAGCTGTTGCAGGAAAACATCAATCTCCTGCATGCGCTTGCCAAGGCCTTGCTTGACCGCGAAACCATCACCGGCGACGATATTGATTTGCTCGTCAAGGGCGAACCGCTGCCGCCGTTTGATGCGGACGGCAGTGCCGCGAAGCAGGAACCTGCGGCTCCCGCCCCTGCTTCCGCTGACGCGGGGGGTGAAACCTTCAAGCTGGAAGCGGAACCGTCTCAGGATGGCGGGACGGGCGAGAAAACGCAGGACGAAACCAAACAGCAGTAAACGGCTTGCCCCGGCATCCTGCGGATGTCGGGGCATTCAGCTTTATTAGGACAGCAGCGTGAACAACGAACGCAAATGGATTCTTCGAGGGGGGAGGGTGTTGAACCCTGCCCCCTTTTGTCTGATAGGCATTGTGAACGTAACGCCGGATTCGTTTTCCGACGGGGGAAAGTATATCGATCCGCGTAACGCCGTGGCTCATGGCCTCCGTCTGTTGGACGAAGGGGCCGGGATGCTCGATCTGGGGGCGGAATCCACCCGTCCTTTTGCCGAACCCGTGCCCGAAGGTGAGGAAATCGCCCGGCTCATGCCGGTTGTGGCGCGCCTTCGTGAGCAGCGGCCTGATGCGGTCCTTTCCGTGGATACGTTGAAGGCCGGGACGGCCCGGGCGGCATTGGAAGGCGGCGCGGACATCATCAACGACGTGTCGGCCTGCGTGGCCGATCCGGCGTTGCTCGACGTGCTTGCCGAATACAAGCCGGGGTATGTGCTCATGCACAGTCAGGGCAGCCCGCGCGAAATGCAGGTGAACCCCCGCTACGGGAACGTGGTGGAGGAGATTCTGGCCTTTTTTGAGGAACATCTGGCACGGCTGGTCAAGGCCGGTTTGCCCGAGGATCGGATAGTACTTGATCCCGGCATCGGGTTCGGTAAGAATAAGGATCACACCGTGGCCATCCTGAAAGGGCTGGAACGGTTTGCTTCGCTGGGCCGCCCCTTGTATGTGGGGCTTTCCCGGAAATCCATGTTCCGGGAGATCCTTGGCCTCGAACTGGAACAACGGGCCGAAGCCACCCGTCTGGCTGTCGCGCTGCTGGCCGCGCGGGGCATCCCTTACCATCGCGTTCACGACGTTGCCGGTTGCGCGCAAGCGCTGCGGCTTGTCGAAGCTATGACGCCTCTCGCCTGATCCTTCCGGCGTACCCTGTAAAGCTCATTTTGGAGCCGGATCATGGATTTCCTGTCTTTTTATTGGCGTGACGTGCTGGATATCGCCCTCGTAACGCTGCTTTTATACCGCATCCTGCTTCTTATCCGGGGAACGCGCGCGTTTTCGGCGCTCATCGGTCTGGTCGTTCTGGTGGCGGTGTACGCCCTCTCGCATTTTATAGGCCTCTATTCCTTGTCATGGCTGCTGGAGAACCTGTTCGGTTCGCTGTTCCTTGTCATCGTGATCCTGTTTCATGATGATATCCGGCAGGCTCTTGCCGCGATGGGGACGCAATACCTCTCGTGGAAGAAACGCCCCGCGCCGTCAAATATGGTCGGCGATCTCGTCTGGGTGTGCCAATACTTCGCCAAGCGGCGCATCGGGGCTCTCATCGTTCTGGAAGGCAAGGTGCAGCTTGGCGACATGATGAAGGGCGGGGTAGTACTGGACGCCCGGATATCCCGGGAGCTCCTGCTGACCATCTTCTTTCCCAATACCGCGCTGCACGATGGGGCGGTGATCATCCGCAAAGGGCGCATTGCCGCGGCGGGGTGTATCCTGCCGCTGGCGCAGATGGACCGCCAGAATTTCGGTACGCGGCACCGCGCCGCGCTTGGCGCTACGGAAGTCAGCGATGCGACGGTCATTGTCGTTTCAGAGGAACGCGGCGAAGTGAGCGTGGCCTCTAAGGGCCATTTGGCGGTTATGCCCGATGCCGAACAACTGAAAGAGACGCTGAACAATGTTATCGAACACTAAAGACCCCCAGAAAGGCAACTGGCGCTATCTCTTGGTAGCCTTTCTTCTTGCCCTCGGGTTGTGGTATACGCTCAACGCGCGTGAGCAAATCGAGCGCGTGGTTGAGGTGCGCCTTGATTATAAGGGGTTGCCGACCGGATTGATCGTGACGGGAGGCCAGCTCAATAAAGTCAGCGTGCGCCTCCGCGGTCCACAGGAATTGCTGCGGTCCATGACCAACCGGGAAATTTCCTATACGATGGATCTGTCCGGCGTGACGCCGGGCAAGAACGTGATCCCGCTGACGACGGGGGAAAACAAGCCGCCGGAACTGCGGGCCTATGAGGTGCTTGAAGTCACGCCATCCCGGATGATTCTTGAAGTGGACAAGATCATGGAAACGAACCTGCCTGTAAAAGTGGCGCTGAGAGCTTCGCCCGCTGCCTCGTCGGTAAGGCTGAAAGATCTGGTGGTCGACCCGCCGCAAGTGACCGTGCGCGGTCCGGCAAGCGTGATCGCGTCCATGAAGGAGATACAGGCGGAGATCCCGGTGGATCTCGGGGCGGAAGGGAAGGCCGTCTCGGAAGAGGTTCCGTTGCTTGCCCCGCCCGCTGTGGAGCTCAATCCGCAGGTCGTTAAGGTGACATGGAAAATCGATGTGAAGAGGCGTACCCTGAGTTTGCAGCGCGATATCATTTTTGAGGGTGAGAATCCCAATGTAAGCGCTCAGCCTTCACGGGCCAACCTCATGGTTTCCGTCCCTCAGGCGATGGTCAAAGATGCCGGGTACCTCGCGCAATTTCAGGTTTCCGTCCCGTCCGATACGGCGATGCCTGCGGAAGACGGGGCCGTGAACGCGCCTCTTCAGGTTGCCGTGCCCCAAGGCGGGCGCGTCCTGAAAATCAGCCCGGAAACCGTGTCGATTTCCCGGCATCCGAGTGAATAAGCGGTCTGTTCCGCTGTTTTATAACAAAAGAGATCTTGGAGTAGTTGATGAGCGTTCGTCTTTTTGGGACTGACGGGATGAGGGGCCGGGTCAACAAGTATCCTATGACGCCGGAAGTGGCTTTGCGCCTGGGGCTTGCCGCGGGCACGTTCTATCGGGACAAGAACCGACGCAGCCGCGTAGTCATCGGTAAGGATACCCGCCTTTCGGGATATGTGTTCGAGAACGCGCTGGCGGCGGGCTTGCTGGCGGCGGGGATGGATGTCTTTCTTGTCGGCCCCCTGCCCACTCCTGCGATTTCCTTTCTCACGACCAACATGCGGGCGGATGTGGGGGTGGTCATCTCCGCGTCGCATAATCCATTCAGCGACAATGGGATCAAGTTTTTCGACGCCGAAGGGTTCAAAATCCCGGATGCCGATGAAGATCGCATGACGGAAATGGTGCTGGACCCGAATTTTGACTGGAATTATCCCGAACCCGCGAACACCGGCCGTGCCTATAAAATCAAGGACGCTCCGGGTCGTTACATCGTGTATCTCAAAAACAGTTTCCCCGCGCACTTGTCCCTTGAAGGGCTGCGGGTGGTCATTGACTGCGCCAATGGCGCCAACTATAGGGTCGCGCCGCTGGCCCTTGAGGAGTTGGGCGCCGAAGTCGTTAAAATCGGTACGGAGCCCAACGGGTTGAATATCAATTACCGCTGCGGTTCCCTGTACCCCGAGGCTGTGGCCGCGAAGGTCCGCGAGACGCGGGCCGATATTGGGCTTGCTCTGGACGGCGATGCCGATCGCCTCATCGTCGTGGACGAAAAAGGCACCGTTCTGGATGGCGACCAGATCATGGCCCTGTGCGCGCAGGATCTCATGCAGCAAGGCAAGCTTCCGGGCAACATCCTTGTGGCCACGGTCATGAGCAACATGGCGCTTGAAGTGTTCATGAAGGAGCGGGGCGGTACGCTTATCCGTACCAACGTAGGCGATCGCCATGTCGTGGCGGCCATGCGCCAGCAAGGGGCTCTCCTTGGCGGGGAGCAATCCGGCCATCTTATTTTCCGTGAATACAGCACAACCGGCGACGGTCTCCTTGCCGCTCTTCAGATCCTGCGGATCATGCGCCAGCGGGGGCGGCCTCTGTCGGAACTCGCCGGCCTGCTCGTCCCCTATCCGCAGGAACTCCGGAACGTGCACGTCGAACACAAGATACCGTTTGAGGAAAACGCGGAAATCGCCGATGCCGTCGCCCGTATCGAAGAAGGCCTTGAAGGCCGTGGGCGTGTGTTGCTGCGTTATTCGGGCACGGAACCTTTGTGCCGGGTTATGGTTGAAGGGCAGGATGCGGACAAGGTACGAGTGTACGCCAACGAGCTCGCCGGAATCGTGGAAAAAGCGCTCGGATAGGCAAGGAATGAGGGCTGTGCATGTCTTGATGGCTTATTCCTACAGGAAACAGGCGTACATTCTCATTGTCCTCTGGAAAAAAATGGCCCTTAATGGATTTGTTCAGTTGGAAAGTAAGATGCGTGATTATCCGTACGTGCATCGCCGGTATTTTGTTATTATGAGGCATTTCTTCCGAATAGAGGGAGCGGAGTGGTAAAGAATGGGACGTGGAAAGCCTGCCCCAAAAGATTCTCGAGAGAGAAATGGAGCCACATGAATATTCGTAAGGTTGTCATTCCGGTCGCCGGTTGGGGGACGCGTTCTTTGCCTGCCAGCAAGAATATTCCTAAGGAAATGTTGCCAGTCTACAACAAGCCCGTTGTGCAGTACGTTGTGGAAGAAGCTATCCGTGCTGGTGTGGAAGACGTTATTTTTGTGACCAACCGTGACAAGAGCGTTATTGAAGATCACTTCGACTATAACCTTCAGCTTGAGGGCGTTCTGGAACGCGCCGGAAAGCTGAAGATGCTCAAGGAAGTCCGCGATGTGGCCGAGATGGTCAACATCATGTCCGTTCGTCAGAAGAAACAGCTCGGTCTCGGCCATGCGGTGCTGTGCGCCAAGGAGATGGTACGTGACGAACCCTTTGCGGTCATGGTCGGCGACGACTTTATGATCGGCGATGACGCGGGATTGACGCAGCTTGTCCAAGTGGCGTCCGAACACGACATGCCGGTTATCGGAGTCATGGAAGTACCCGCAGACAAGGTAAACCGTTACGGTATCGTAATGGGTGAAGAAATCACTCCCGGCGTCTATAACATTACGGATATGGTGGAGAAACCAGCCATAGGCACGGTGGATTCCCGCCTCGCCATTGTGGGACGCTATGTGCTGACTCCGGATATTTTTGAACATCTCGCACGGGTGAAGCCCGGACACGGCGGCGAGATTCAGCTTACCGACGCGCTGGCTTCTCTGGCCCGGGAACGCGGTATGTTGGCTGTGAAGATGGGCGGCATCCGTTTTGACGCCGGGGACTGGGTGGATTATTTGACGGCCAACATCTACTTCGGACTGCGCGATGAAAAACTGCGCGACGGCCTGAAGGCCAGGTTGCGCGAATTGCTCGACTAGGCATTGTGGATGACGTTTGATAAACAGGGGAAACCGCCTTTCCGGCACATCCTCCGGCAGGAGGTGCTGCCGGATAAGGTGGTTTTTTCCTGTTCTTTTATTGCATTGAAATGTATTGTTTTCGTTTCTTTTTGAATTGAACCGATAGAGGGAACAAGCAGCGATTCCTGGATAGGCTGCTGTCCACTCCCTAACACCTCAGGATATCCCCTTGCTTCGAACCGTTGCTTTGCTGACGCCCCCATTCGCTTCCTTGACCTATGCCGTTCCCGAGTGGCTTGCCGGGTTTTCGTGGTGCCCCGGCTTGAGGGTCGCCGTGCCGCTGGGAAGAGGGATGTTGCGTATTGGGGTCGTCCTCGGCGATGGTTCCCCTCTGCCGGAGGGGGTAACGGCTCGGCCCATGCTTTGGCCTCTGGAAAAGGAACCTTTGCTGCCGTCCGGGCACATGGAAATGGTGCGCCAGCTTGCTTTGCGCCAGGCCGTGACGCCGGGGCAGATCCTCGCGATGGTGCTCCCCGCGGGGCTTCGGGTGACGCAGATGCGTCTCCGTACGATGGAAGCGCAAGGCAAGGCGCAGATACGGCTGCTGAAGGATTTGCCCAAGCTGCCAGTAGAGGTTTTGGCTGCGCTTGGTGAAGCGTGGATGCGGGGAGGGGCGGAGTTGCTCGGGCCACGGGAAGACGCCGCCGCCAGCGAGCTGTGTGTACTGCGTTGCGATCCGCCGTGGGCTGTGAGGCCGACCGCGACGCGCCAGATCGAGCTTCTGGAGTTCCTGTTGGAACATGGCGCCGTTTCCCGGCGGGAAGTATTGCGGCAAATGGGGCAGGGAGTCGCCCCGGCGCTCGAGTCTTTGCTCAAGAACGGTTTGATTGGCCTGCAATGCCTCGAAGCCGGTTGTGCGGAAGAGGAAACCGGCTGCAACCTGTTGCCTCCCGCATCGGAAGCCCTTTTCGCGCTTTCCGAAGCGCAGGAGGCGGCGCTGGCTTCGTTCCGTGCGGATCTTGATGCCGGGAATCCCGCGTCGCACCTGCTGTTCGGCGTGACCGGAAGCGGCAAGACAGCCGTATATATGGAATTGGCCAAAGAATGCCTGCGCCGTGGCCGCTCCATGCTGCTGCTGGCCCCGGAAGTGGCGCTCGCTTTGAAGCTGCGCCGGGACGCCTCTCTCGCGCTGCCGGATGTGCCGCTCTATTTTTTTCATGGATACCAGTCGGCCGCCCTGCGCGAAAAAACGTTCCGCGAGTTGGCGAAACGCCGCGAACCGTGCCTTGTCGTCGGGACGCGTTCCGCCCTGTTTCTGCCTTTGCCGTCCCTTGGGGCCGTAGTGCTGGACGAGGAGCATGACTCTTCCTTCAAGCAGGATGAAGGGCTTACCTATCAGGCCAAAGAAGTGGCGTGGTTTCGCATCGCGCAGGCTAAAGGGTTATTGGTGCTCGGATCCGCGACCCCGGATCTGAAGACGTTTTACGCGGTCCGCGAGGCGAAAATCCCGGTGTCCACGCTTCCGGCGCGCGTGGGTGGCGGTACGCTGCCTTCGATCAGGCTGGTGGACATCCGGTCCATGAACTGCGTCGAGTCCATTCTGGCTCCGGAGACGCTCTCCGCACTCAAGCAGACGGTGGAGCAGGGGGATCAGGCGGTGATTCTCCTGAATCGGCGCGGTTATGCTCCACTGATGTACTGCATCGACTGTGGGAAGGTGGCCCGATGCCCGCATTGTGATATCGGTTTGACCTACCACAAGGGGCGAGAGCGGCTGGTCTGCCACTATTGCGGGTATTCGGTTCCGTTCCCTTCGCCTTGCCCGAGCTGCAAAGGGCTGCATTTCCATCCCATGGGGCAGGGAACCGAGCGTGTCGAAGAGTATATCGGGACGCTTCTGCCTCCGGGAGGCCGGGTTCTGCGCTTGGATCGGGACAGCACTCGCCGCCCGGGGCGCATGGAGGAGATCCTTGAGTCTTTTGCCCGGCAGGAGGCGCAGGTCCTTGTCGGCACGCAGATGCTTTCGAAAGGGCACCATTTCCCGCATGTGACGCTGGCTGTGGTAGCTGACGGGGACATTGGCCTCAATTTGCCTGACTACCGGGCGGCGGAGCGGACCTTTCAGCTTTTGGTGCAGTCGTCGGGCCGGGCCGGGCGCGGCGAGAAGCCGGGGCAGGTCATTATCCAAACCCGCGACGTGAACCATTACTGCTGGCAGTATGTGAAGAACGGGGACTACGAAGGGTTTTACGACTACGAAATCGCTCTGCGCAAGCGGCGGCGCTATCCCCCCTTCATCAATCTGGCCCTGTTGCGGATTTCCTACCCTATGGACTGGGCGGACGGGCCGACGCAGCTCGCGCGGATTACGGCTCTGCTGCGTTCGGAGAGCAAAGGCGTGACCGTTCTTGGCCCCGCGCCCGCGCCGCTGCCGCTCCTGCGGGGACGCAGGCGGTTTCAGTGCCTCCTCAAGGCTGGAGACTGGCAATCCATCCGTGCCCTTTATGCCGTGCTTCTGCCTCTCGCCTCGCCCCCGAACCTGCGTATTTCACTGGATATCGACCCCGTGAACATGCTGTAGCCCGGAAAACGTTTTTTCTGAAAAGGAAAACCGCCAGCGGAACAACGGATGCCAAGGGGCGCTCGGCGGCTCATCCTGCCTCTTGGGTTCAGCCCTGCAAAGGCGGACGCCGATCGTGCGATTGCGTCCGTTGCAAGCGTGGCGGCGGCCTGTGGCGCCGCTTTTTGTCAGATCTTCACAATGTATGCTTCATCGGTACGAACCGGATGCCGTCGGCAACCTGCTCTCCGCCCGTGCGGACGAAGCCGAGCCGCTGGTACGCCCTGACCGCTGAAGGGGCGGCGTTGACCGTGAGCGGCGCCTGGGGCGCGAGGCTGAGGCGCCGGCTGCGGAACGTCTCAAAAAGCCGGCGGCCTATTCCATGCCTTTGATGAGGGCCGGCGACGAAGAACAGGCAGATATGGCTTTCCCTTGCGGCGATGACGCCGATAGGCTCAAGGCCGGAAAACGCGGCCCACATCGTCGTTGTCCCGTTGGCCAGCGTTGCCGCCATGCTGTCGTATTCGATGAAGCGTTTGAATGTTCTGATGCCCTCGTCCGAAAAGCCGGATGCCGCGTCCTTGAGGAAGACGTCCCATGCCAGAGCCAAGGCGGGCTTGAGTTCCGCCGCGCCGGGTTTCCTGATTTCCATGCGTTTCCGCTCCCTGTGCTCTCTTTTCAAGGAGAGAGTGCAGGCATTCTTCAATAAGGGCAAGGGGTGCGCCATGCCGCTTGACGAATCGGGCCGTGTCGTATAGGCCAAAGCGATTTTGGAGGTATGCTATGTGGGGTTCGTTTTCCCGTGCCCGTAAGGTCCAGACGACGGTGTGCTGCAAGCATTGCGGGATGCCGCTGTTCATTGAGCGGTCTTGCCATGAGGTGCACATGTTTTGTCCCAAGTGTGGGAAGGCGTTTCCGCTTTCCGAGTATATCGCCCTTGCCGACGAGGCGATGGAAGAATTCCTCAGTTCCGTCTATTGCGACAGGATGTAAGCCCGCACGGCCTTCGCGCAGAGCCGAAAAAACATGGTTCCCTCCGCTCCATACCTCTGGTGATTTGGAGGTTTTTGGGTTACAAGGTGGAGATACTATGAAAGAATATCGTGATCACTACTTCCTCAAGGCCAAACAGGAAAACTATCCTGCCCGCTCCGTCTACAAGCTCAAGGAAATAGACGGGCGTTTCAAGATTTTCAGAAAGGGCATGAAAGTGCTGGATCTGGGAGCGGCTCCCGGCTCGTGGTCGCTTGGCGCGGCGGAACGCGTGGGCGCTCAGGGCAAGGTGTTGGCCTGCGATATCCAGAGCACGGTCACCGTTTTTCCTCCCAATGTGGAATTCCATCAGGAAGACGTGTTCCGGCGCTCCGAGGCTTTTGAGCGGCAGCTCGCCGAAACGGGGCCCTTCCATGTCGTCATGAGCGACATGGCCCCGCAGACGACCGGGACGAAATTCACGGATCAGGCCCGCTCCCTTGAGCTCTGTCTGGAAGCGCTTGCCGTCGCCGAAAAGTATCTGGTGAAGGGCGGCAGTTTTGTGGTCAAGATTTTCATGGGGCCGGACGTCGGGGAGCTGCTCAAAGGTATGCGCCCCCGGTTCGCCCGCGTGACCTCGTTCAAACCTCAGAGTTCCCGCGTGGAAAGCAAAGAAACGTTTTTCGTCGGGCTGGGCTTCAAGGGGAAAGAGGCGGACGGCGCCCGGGATTGACTGTTCACGCGGTCCCGGCTATGACCCTCTTCCTTGTTTGAAGGTATGAGGGAGGCCGGACCCCGATTGAGATGCACCAGCCGGAAAACATTGCCCCGGCCTTGTTTTGAAACATTCAGGAGGATTCAATGTCTGGACACAGCAAATGGGCCAACATCCAGCACCGTAAAGGTCGCCAGGATGCCAAGCGAGGTAAGGAATTTACCAAGGCAGCCAAGGAAATCATCATCGCAGCCAAGAACGGCGGCGATCCTGCCAGTAATTCCCGCCTGCGTGCGGCCATTGCTGCTGCCAAGTCGATCAACCTCCCCAAGGATAAAATCGAAGCCGCCATCCGCAAGGGTACCGGACAGGATGCCGGCGGCGACATTATAGAAATCAACTACGAAGGTTACGGTCCGGGCGGCGTCGCCGTCATCGTGGAAACCGCGACCGACAACCGTAACCGTACCGTGGCCGAAATCCGCCATCTGATGAGCAAGGGCGGCGGGTCCATGGGCGAAAACGGCTGTGTGAGCTGGAAGTTCGAACGCAAGGGCGTCATCCAGTTCTCGAAGGAAAAGTACACCGAAGACCAGTTGATGGAAGCCGCGCTCGAAGCCGGTGCCGATGATCTGCGCGACGAAGGCGACGTGTGGGAAATCCAGACCGCCATGGCCGACTTCAACGCCGTCCGCGAAGCCTTCGAAGCCGCCGGGCTGGAAATGATTTCCGCCGAGCTCAATCAGGTTCCCCAGACCACGATGGAAGTCGATCTCGAAACCGCCCGCAAGCTTCTGCGCTTCATCGAGCTGCTTGAAGACAACGACGATGTCCAGAACGTCTACTCCGACGCGGACATCTCCGACGAAATCATGGCTCAGCTGGAAGACTGATTTGGCTGAACTGTTTTGAAGATATAGGGGAAGGGAGGGAAAGCGCTTTTCTTTAGAAACGTTTTCCCTCCCTTCCCGAAATCTGCAACCGCTGGCGTTTAACCAGCGTCCCTCTGTTCCCTTCAAGGCGGAATGCTCCAGAAGCCTTTCTCCGGGGAGCGTATGGGGGCCCCGCCTCCGAGCCGTGCTTCCATTCGGAGCACGGAAATCTCTTCCCTCCTTTTTCTCATGTCGCAGTCCATCACCATCATCGGCATCGATCCCGGTTCCCGGAATACGGGGTGGGGAGTGGTGCGCGAAGTGTCCGGCGTGCTCCAGCTTGTGGATTGCGGGGTCATCCGCCCTCCGCTTGACGGAGAGTTCGCTTCCCGGCTCGGGGTCATCTTTAAGGAAATGCATCAGGTACTCGGCCGTCTGAAACCGGACGAAGCGTCCGTGGAACAGGTTTTTACCGCCAAGAACGCGGCGACCGCGCTCAAGCTCGGTCAGGCTCGCGGTGCGGCCATTGCGGCCTGTGCGGCCTATGATTTGCCTGTGCGGGACTACGAACCCACGGTGATCAAAAAATCGCTGGTGGGCGTCGGCAGGGCCGACAAGGAGCAGGTCAGTTTCATGGTCGGGCGGGTGCTCGGCGTGAAGCCCGATTGGGCCGTGGACACGGGCGACGCGCTGGCCGCAGCGATTTGCCATTTGACCCACCGCCGTTTCGAGCGGCTTGTCCGCCTTTCCGGGCGTTGATGCCCGCCTCTTTCCTTGTTCCGCTGACAGCATTAGAAGGCTGTAGTTCTACTTGAAACCATCCCGTAAATATGTTCCCCTTGAGGAATCACGCGGCAGCTATGCGGCGAAAAGGAGGTTTCTCATGATGGCTCGATTCACTAAGGTGGTCTTTGCGGCGGCGCTTGTTTGCGCTTTGTGCCTGCCTGCGGTTGCGGCGCAGTCTGCCACGGATTTGACCGGCAAGCATTGGTTGCAGTCTTCTCAGAACGAAAAGCTGGCCTTTTTGTATGGCGCATCCAATATCATCGCCATCGAACAGCTGATCGCCCAACAACAGGGAACGCAAGCCTCCCCGTTCGTCACGGCATGGATAAAAGCTTTCGGCAACACCAACTGGACGGATATCCAGAAAAAACTGGACGCGTGGTATGCCGCGCATCCGGATCAGGCGAACCGCGAAGTCTTTGACGTGCTTTGGTACGAATTCATGGTTCCCGCCAGCAAGTAGCTCGGCGGCATATCTTGATAATCCCACCCCGGAAGGGGCGATAGGAGAAGTGCAATGAAACGTCTTTCAGCCATACTTTTGGTCGGCGCGTTGGTTTTCGGGACCGTTGGCTGCACGAACATGAACAAGACCCAGCAGGGCCTCTTGAGCGGCGCTGCCGGGGGTGCGATCCTCGGTGCTGGCCTTGGTGCCCTCACCGGCGGAAGCGGGACGACCGGCGCGCTCATCGGCGGTGGCCTCGGCGCTCTTGCTGGCGGCATTTACGGGCATAGCAAATAGGTGGGGTGAGAGTGCGGGGGGAAGGGAAACTTTCCGGAGAAAGTTTCCCTTCCCCCCGCGCCCCCCATCCCTTCAAAGACTTTCGACTGGTGGGGAGGCGGCGCGTCGGTTTTCCCGAATGGGAGATGTGCCTCTCGAAACCGGTCTGTTTGGTCACAAAAGACAATGAGCTGGAATGGAGAACCATTTCAGCTCATTGTCTTATAAAAATGGGTTGTATTGAAGTGTTGAGAACGTAGGGGATTCTTGTGCGGCCCATTCCCCCACCCAAAGCGCATCTGAAGCCCGCTTATAAAAGTCTTGGGAGGTGGATGGATGGGGGGGCGGGGGAAGCCTTTCTTCAGAAAGGTTCCTCCTCCCTTCCCCCGATTTCTCACACATTGAACAAGAAGTGCATCACGTCGCCGTCTTTGACGACATACTCTTTGCCTTCGGTGCGGAGGACTCCGGCGGTGCGGCAGGCGGCTTCGGTCTTGTACTTGACGTAATCGTCGAAGCCGATGACTTCGGCACGGATGAAGCCGCGCTCGAAGTCCGTGTGGATGACGCCCGCGGCCTGCGGAGCCTTCCAGCCGTCCTGAATGGTCCACGCGCGCACTTCCTTTTCTCCGGCGGTGAAGTAGCTGGCAAGGCCGAGCGCCTTGTACCCGGAGTGGATGACGCGCAGCAGGCCGCTTTCCTCGATGCCGTACGCGCCGAGCATTTCGCGCTGTTCCTCGTCGGAAAGCCCCTGCAGTTCTTCTTCGATACGGGCGCAGATTTTGACGACTTCGATGTTGCGCGTGGCGGCGAACTCGCGGAGGCGGGTCACATGGGCATTGTCCTCGGCAAGGCTGTCCTCGTCCACGTTGGCGCAGTAGATGATCTTTTTGGCGGTCAGAAGGCCGAGTTCATGCCACGCGGCGGCGAAAGCCGGGCAGTCCTTGGCTTCAAAGGTGGAAGCCGGATTGCCGTTGTTGAGGTGCTCCAGAAGGCGGGCCATTTCGTCGGCGGCCACGCGGGCATCCTTGTCGCCCTTGGACATCTTGACCATGCGCTCGTGGCGCTTGGACGTGCCCTGAATGTCGGCGAGCAGGAGTTCGGTTTCAATGGTCTCGATGTCGCGCAGCGGATCGACCGAACCGTCCACATGGGTGATGTCGTCGTCCTCAAAGCAGCGCACCACCTCAAGGATGGCGGCGCATTCTCGGATGTTGCCGAGGAACTGGTTGCCGAGGCCTTCGCCCTTGCTGGCCCCGCGCACGAGCCCGGCGATGTCGATGAAGTCCACGGTGGCATTAATCGTTTTTTGCGGGTGCACCAGATCGACGAGCGCGTCGATGCGGCGGTCGGGCACGGGAACCGTGGCCTTGTTGGGCTCGATGGTGCAGAAGGGGTAGTTCGCGGCCTGCGCGTTCTGTGCCTTGGTCAGCGCGTTGAAAAGGGTGGACTTGCCCACGTTGGGAAGGCCGACGATGCCGATGCTCAATGCCATGAGAGCGTCTCCGGACGGTTATTTTTTGTTGCTACAATCGATTTCCGGCCTGTTGCCGGAACGAATTCCCTCCGCGCCGCCTCCCCATCAGTCAAAGGTCTTGGGAGGTGGAGGGACGGGGGGCGGGGGAAGGGAGGAAGCCTTTCTCCAGAAAGGTTCCTCCCTTCCCCCGGTTCTCCATATCGGTTACTTCTTAATCCACGTCTTTTCCTCGCCCTTGGCGAGACGGCGGATGTTTTCGCGGTGGCTCCAGAAGACCAGCGCGAGGATGATCAGCGAGAGGGGCAGGAGGCCGAATTTGCCGGAAAGCGCCAGCAGGATGGGCATGGCCGTTACGAGAGCCAGCGAACCAAGCGAAACGAAGCCGGAACGCCAGATCAGGAACAGGCAAATGCAGACGGCGATGAGGAGCTGCCAGAACGCCAGAGGGATAAGGACACCAATGGAGGTCGCCACCGCCTTGCCGCCCTTGAAGCCGAGGAAGCAGGAATAGAGATGCCCGAGGATCGCCGCCAGCGCCGTGAGCGTCCAGACAAGCTCGGACGTCGAGTACTGCATGGCGATGAAGACGGGGATGGTGCCTTTCAGGAGGTCACAGGCAAGCGTGGCCGCCCCCCATGCCTTGCCGCAGAGACGCGCTACGTTGGTCGCTCCCACGTTGCCGCTTCCGGCCGTGCGGGGGTCGATACGGCAGAAGGTTTTGGCGAAGACCAGGCCGAACGGGACGGAGCCGATGCAGTAGGTAAGGCAGATCCACAGGATGTCGAACATGGCGTTTCCTTAGATTTCTCTGGTTTCCAGAAGCTGGAAGTCGTTTTGCAGAGGATGCACCTTGCCGAGGCGGATTTCAAGCTCTTGCCCCGGATGTGTGCGCTCGCCGAAGAACTGGCGGCGCGCCCGGACAATCATCTGCTCCTTGGGCATATTGACGGTGACGAAGGCGTCGTTTTCATCAGTGATGACGGCGGGCCACCAGCGGTCGCCCTGCTGCTTGAAGTAGAGCAGCTTCCAGTAGCGGGGCCGGAAGCGCTGTACCTGCCCGGCGGCGTCGAGATGCGCGTTGAGCAGGGGAAGCAGGGTGTCGAGCTCTTCCTTGCTCCAGCGCGGCTTGCCGTCCCGGAGCAGGGAAATGATCTGCGTTTCGTTGATCATATCGGGATAGCGGCGCAGCGGAGACGTGGACGGCGCATACATCGCTTCCCCAAGGCCGGCGTGCGGGCGTGGATTGGTTTCCAGCACGGCGGGGGCCAGCGCTTTGACCACTCGGGCGATTTCAAGGGGCGTCTGCCAGATGCCGGAGAACTCCTTGGGGATGGCGACGTCCTGCGTCCGGTGGAGCAGGGTGACGCCGTGCTCCTTGGCCCATGCTGCCAGCGCTGCGTTGGTCAGGACCATCAGCTCGGAAACGAGCAGGTGGGCCTTGGGCGCGAGCGGATCTTCATCCAGCGAAACGGTGATGCTTTCGCCAGCCCCTTCAAGATTGATCGTGATGTCCGGACGCTCGATGATGACGGCGCCCTTTTCGATGCGGCGCTCCTGATGGGCCCGCGCAAGTTCGAGGGCCTGCCGGAGCTGCTCCAGATAGGGAGACGCCGGGGACTCCCCGCCGTCCAGCGCGGTTTCGCAATCCTCATAGCACAGGTTCGCCGCAAGGCGGGCATAGCCGACGCGCGGTTCGCACGCGGCCACGAGGCCGTCGGCTCCCACGGTGCATTCGATGAGCAGGGAAGGCCGCGTCTTTTGGGCCAGCAGGCTGTAGGCTCCCGTGCCGAGGGCTTCCGGAAGCATGTGGTGGGTGGCTTCCGGCAGATAGATGCTGGTGGCGCGGTTGAAGACCGCCTTGTCCAGCTTCCCCCCGAACGGCCAGCGGAAGGCCGGGCAGGCCAGCGCCAGCGTCAGGTTCCAGCCGCCGTCGGGCCGGGCTTCGATGAAAAAGGCATCGTCCACGTCGCGGGTGGTCGGGGCGTCGATGCTGATGATGGGCCTGTCCGGGAAGGTCGGCTCTTGCCGTTCGTCTTCCGCCGCTTGCGCAAGCAGGGCGTCGAGCTCGTCCCGGTGCTCTTCGCACCAGCCGTTGCCGGGGGCGTATCCGGCCCTGTCCATCCAATAGTTATGGTGCGGCTCCACGAGCCCCCACGCCTGCGCGAGGTAGAGCGGCATGAAGGGATCGTCGGGCAGCCCTTTGACCATGAGTTTCCAGAGTCCGTCGTCTTCCGAGGTCTCGGGATCGGCGATGCGGTTCATGATGGTGCGGCGCAGCCGTTCGCGGACATCGGGGTCCAACGATTCGGCGGCCCGCCCCGGGGACTGCGTGCTTTTCTTCTGATGGATCTCCCACAACAGGCGGATGAAGGCGCTTCCCTTGTTGACCAGCTCTTCACGCCTGCGGGCGGCTTCCAGTTCGGCCATGCGGGTGGCGACGACGCTTTCGGGGTAGACCTCGAAATTCGGCGGATTGAACTTGAAATGGCTCTTGGCCTGCATGAGCGCGTGGCCGCAGGCCGCCACGGCGTCCATATCCGGCTCGCTCATGGCGAGTTCCGCGAACCACTGGGCCGGAGCCTGTTCCACTTCGCCCTGCGCCAGTTCCCAGAGTTCCAGCGGATCGACGTTGGCGACTTCCCGGCGGCTCTTGTGGCGTTCGAGGATTTCCAGCGCCGCGTCGCGGGAGCAGTTCTTTTCGTAGGCCGGGCCGGGCCACGGCAGGATGCGCGCGGCTTGCAGGGCCGTTTCCCGGCGGTTCGGAAGCAACAGGCGGAGCCTGCCGTTCTGTTCCTCCAGCACCCATGCGATCTGGGGCGCGTTGCCCTGCATGAACTCAACCACACACCCCGCGCCGGGGTAACGAACCAAGCCTTGAACCATCTTGAATCCTTCTGTTGCCGGGGGAGGGAAGAGGGAACCTTTCTGGAGAAAGGTTCCCTCTTCCCTCCCCCGAACCCCCTCTCCTTTCCAAGACGTTTACGTTTTGGTACTGGGGAAAGGCGGCGGTCTTTTTTTATCTCATGAAAAGATTCCGTACACACAAGGGCTCCGGAAGGGCTGTAGCCTGAACATTCGCTTCCTTTTTCCCTTACGGAACTCTTGGGAGAGGAAAGGGGGAAATCCTTTATCCGAAAGGCGTTCCTTCCCCTTTCCAATCTTCATTAATGCTTGAACGAACGCTGGCCGGTGAAGACCATCGCCACCTGCGGGGAGGCTTCGTTGACGGCCCCGATGACTTCGTAGTCGCGGAGGGAGCCGCCGGGCTGCGCGATGGCGGTCACGCCCTGCGCGATGCACACGTCCACGCCGTCGCGGAAGGGGAAGAAGCCGTCGGAGACGAGCACCGTACCGGCGAGGCCGCCCTTGGCCTTCTGTGTGTCCGCTTCGATGGCGGCGAGCTGTTCGGCGGCTTCGGCGTCTTCCTTCGCCTTGAGCTTGAGTTCGTAGAGCGTCATGCCGTGGCGGGTAAAGGCCAGCGTGTCCGCATACTTGGTGTACGCCTTGAAGATGGCCAATTCCACGCAGCCCACGCGGTCCTGCTCGCCGGTGCCGATGGCGACCGTGGCACCGTTGTGGGCGAAGATGACCGAGTTGGAGGTCACGCCAGCTTCCACGGCCCACGCGAAGACGAGGTCGTCGGCCTCCTGCGGGGTGGGCTTGCGGGCGGAGACGGTCAGGCCGTCCTTGGTGGTGGCGACCGCCGGGATGAAGTCCGCGGCGGAACGGATGCGGTTCACGAAGGATTGCTGGAGGATGATGCCGCCGTCGGCCATGCTCTTGACGTCAAGGAAAGGAACGCCCGCGAGTTCGCCGAGGCGGGCGAGGGCGGGCAGCTTGAAGATACGGAGGTTTTTGCGTGCGGCGAGTTTTTCGAGCACGCCCTCTTCGAAGTCGGGGGCGGCGACCACTTCAAAATAGTTGGCGGCGATGAGGTCGGCGGCCTGCATGTCCAGCGGGCGGTTGACCACCACGGCCCCGCCGAAGGCGGCGATGCGGTCGCACCAGAAGGCCTTGTCCAGTGCGTCGCCCACGCTTTCCTTGGACCACGCCGCTCCGCAGGGGTTGTTGTGCTTGAGGATGACGGCGGCGGGGCGTTCCGCGAGGTATTGGAGGATGTTGCAGCCGTTGTCCACGTCGGTGAGGTTGGTCTTGCCGGGATGCTTCCCGGCCTGCAGCATCTGGGCTTCGGTGAGGGCGGACATGATGCCCTGCGGACCGCGCCATTCGACGCCGTCGATGGCGAGCTTGCCGGATTCCATCTCATACAGGGCGGCGGGCTGATCGGGGTTTTCGCCGTAACGCAGCCCCTTGGTTTCGCCGTCGATGTGCCATGTGCGTTTTTTGTAGGTGAGCACGGCGTCGCCGAGCGTGATGGTCATGGTGTCCGGGAAGGTGTCCTTCAATACGGTCCGATACATATCTTTGAGGCTGGACATGGCGTCTCCTGAGGTTGGTCGGGTAAAAGCGGATCGGCATTCCCTATCATAACCCGCGCTGACGGGCAAATTCCATTTGAACCCCTTGGCGGATTGGCGTAGCATGTCGCGGGTGTGCGGCAATGGCAAGAGGCGCCGGAAGATGTTCCGCCGCCTTGCCCGAAAGACCGCCGAGGCGCTCATGCCGCCCCTTGCATCCCGTTCGAGGAGGAATCCCCCCTATGGAACAACTTTTGATCAAAATGGCCCGCCAGCTCGATGCGCTGGATGAGGCTTCCCTTTTGGCGCTCTGGGATAAGTACGCCGTCATCGTTTCCCATTTCGAACCCACGAAGCGTTGGGAGGAAGCGGCGCTGGTTTTTTCGTTCATTCAGGCCAAGCGGTGGAAAAACCAGTTGTTCAATTACAGCTGGTCGGCGCAGGTACATCCCGGCGCGGCGTCGCAGCCCGTCGCGGAGCCGGACTTTTTTCTGGACCCGCCAACGGGCAGGCCTGCTCCTGCGAAGCCCAAGCGCAAAGCCGCGATTATCCAGTTCCGCCCGCACCGCAGTCCAGAGAAGGATGCCTCCGAAGAGCCCGGCGGAAAAGGCTGAGGCCGCAGGAAAACCGTTTTTTCCGCCCGATTCACGTTGACGATCCCGCTGAACCTTTGTAGACTCCAAGCTGGATCTTCATGGACTGTTGCGGGCTTCCCCCCAGCGATCCTGACGGATCGGAAACGCGAAGCACAGTGAATACAGGTATCAAGGAGTAACCCATGTCCAATGTGGTGATCGTCGGCGTCCAGTGGGGCGACGAGGGAAAGGGCAAGTTCGTCGATCTTCTGGCTCAGGAGATCGACTATGTGGTCCGCTTTCAGGGCGGAAACAACGCGGGGCATACCGTCATCGTGGACGGCAAGAAAGCCGCGCTCCATCTTGTTCCCTCGGGCATTCTACACGAAGGCAAAATCTGCCTGATCGGAAACGGCGTCGTCCTTGATCCCGTCGTGTTCGTGGAAGAACTCGATACCCTCATCGGGCAGGGCGTGGACGTCTCCCCGAACCGCCTCAAGATCAGCTCGAAGACCCACCTCATCATGCCGTACCACAAGGTGCTGGACAAGGCCCGCGAGAACAAGCTCGAAAAGGGCCAGAAGATCGGGACCACCGGCCGCGGCATCGGGCCCTGCTATGAAGACAAGGTGGGCCGCGTGGGCGTGCGCGCCTCGGATCTGGCCGATCCCGACCTGCTCAAAGCGAAGATCGCCGCCGCCCTCAAGGAAAAGAATGTCCTGTTCACGGCACTGTACGGCATCGACGCTCTGGCCGTGGATGCCGTGTTCGATGAAGTGATGGCCGTCGCGCCGCGCATCATCCCGCATCTGACGGACGTGTCTTCCGAGCTTGAACAGGCGTGGAACGAAGGCAAGAGCGTACTCTTCGAAGGCGCGCAGGGCATCCATCTGGACATCGACCACGGGACGTATCCCTTTGTCACTTCGTCCAATACCGTGTCCGGCAACGCCGCCGCCGGTTCCGGCGTGGGCCCGAACAAGCTCGACCGCATCATCGGCATCCTCAAGGCCTACACCACCCGCGTGGGCGAGGGCCCGTTCCCGACGGAACTCAACGACGCCACCGGAGAACTGCTCCGCACCAGCGGCGGCGAATTCGGCGTGACCACCGGCCGCCCGCGCCGTTGCGGCTGGCAGGACATTCCGGTGCTGCGCGAGAGCGCCCGGCTGAACGGCCTCACCGACGTCGCCCTGACCAAGCTGGATGTGTTGTCCGGTTTTGATACCATTCAGATCTGCGTGGCCTATGAATACAAAGGCAAGCGCATGGACTATCCTCCGCAGGAACAGGGCGCGCTTGACCTCGTGAGCCCGGTTTACGAGTCCATGCCCGGCTGGAAGGAAGACATCACCGCGTGCAAGACGTGGGACGAGCTCCCCGAAGCCGCCCGCGCCTATGTGCAGCGCCTCGAACAGCTTTCCGGCGTGCCGGTCAGCATGGTATCCGTCGGCCCCGACCGCAATCAGACTATTTTCAGATAAGGGGATGGACCGGGGGAGGAACCTTTCTGAAGAAAGGCTTCCTCTCCCGGCCCCTCTTCCAAAGGCTTTCGACCAGTGGGGAGGTTGCTCGACGGCAACCTCCTTTTTCTTTATAGAAAACGTACATCATGTATTTGACTATCCCGTGAAAGTCTTGGGGGATAAGAGGTGCGAGGAAGGCCCCTGCTGTGGGGAATCATGTCTCGCGCGCCATTCCCTAAAAAGGATTTCTTTATGACCATAGCCGTAGCCGTAAGCGGCGGGGCGGACAGCCTGTATGCGATGGCGTCCCTGCAACGTGAATATCCGGGACAGGTGATTGCCTTCCATGCCCTCCAGAAAGAAACCTCGCCGGAGGACGATCCCGTCCCGGGGCTTGAGGCTTCGTGCCGTGCCTTGGGGGTGCCTTTGCATATCCTCGATTTGCAGGAGGCGTTTTTCCGGCAGATCGTCCGGCCTTTCGCGGAGAGTTACGCCCACGGGGAAACGCCCAACCCGTGCGTCCGCTGCAATGCGCTGGTGAAGTTCGGTTTGTGGATGGATGAAGCCCGCAAGCTTGGCGCGGACAGGTTGGCGACCGGTCACTATGTTTCCCTTGCCGAGCATCCCCGTTATGGCATGGCGTTGCATCAGGGGGCTGACGAAGCCAAGGACCAGAGCTATTTTCTTGCCCTGACGCCCATAAGCCGTCTGAAAAACGCGGTGTTTCCCCTTGCCCGCGTCCGCAAGAGCGAGGTCCGCGCCGCGCTTGCGGAGTGGGGACTTTCGGTTCCCCTTCCTCGCGAGAGCCAGGAAATCTGTTTTGTGCCCGACGACGATTACCGCGCCTTCCTCAAGGGGATCGGCGTGCGTCTTCCCGCCGGGGGGCCGATGGTCCTGCTCGACGGGCATGTCGTGGGCAGGCACGGCGGCCTCTGGCAGTATACCGAGGGGCAGCGCCGTGGGCTCGGCGTATCGTGGACGGAGCCGCTGTACGTCATCGGAAAGGATCGTTCCCGCAACGCGCTGCTGCTTGGGACGGCTGATGAGCTTCCCGTCAATGCCTGCGCGGCGGGCGAACTGAATTTCCTTGTCCCCCCGGAACTGTGGCCTCACGAGCTGCGGGTGCGCACCCGGTATCGCCAGAAGGCGGTTCCGGCGGACATCCGTCTGGTGGGCGGCGGCGAGAGCGGCATGGACGCCACTGCCCGGATGCTTATCCGTTTCCATCAGCCGCAGCTCCCCTCCGCCCCCGGCCAGCTCGCCGCCGTTTTCGACGAGCACGGGCATGTGCTCGCTGGGGGAATCATTTGTAAGGAGCGTTAAGGCGGAGGATGAAGAGGCTGGGAGGGGCGGGGAGGCCGCGCGGCGGAAGTTCCTGTCGGGCAGCGGATTAAAGCAAAAGAACGGCTTGCTGGAGAATACCAGCAAGCCGTCTTTGTTTTCCGTAAAACCGGAAAGAGGGATTCGATAAGGTCAAAAGTCTTTGAAGAGGGAGGGAAGGGGGGCCGGTGGAAGGGAGGGGAAAACGTGGGGGCTCCCCCCTTCTCCAGAAAGTTTCCCCCTCCCTTCCACCGGCGTTCCCTTCCTGATAAGGCCCTTGACCCGTATGGCGAGCAATAGTATTTCTTTGCATTACCGCGTACTGTGACGTGTGGACCACGCATGGCGCGACACGAAAGGCTGACAGACACCCCCGCAAGGGGCGTTTCTTTCTAGATGATTTTTGCGAACTATCTCAAGGAGTCCTCATGATCGGCATTTCCAAATTGTACTGCGGGCAGGTGGAGCCTTCCGACGCTCTGCGCTACGGCCGGCATTCCAGCCAGCTCCCTTCCCACCTGCTTCAGTTCTCCGAAGACAAGAAGCCGGTGGTGGTCTGGAACATGACCCGCCGCTGCAACCTCAAGTGCGTGCACTGTTACGCTCAGGCCGTCGATCCTGACGGCAAGGATGAAATCTCCACGGAACAGGGCAAGGCCATCATCTCCGATCTTGCCGCATACGGAGCTCCGGTCATGCTGTTCTCCGGCGGCGAACCGCTGGTCCGTCAGGATTTGCCGGAACTCGCCAGCTACGCCACCGAAAAGGGGATGCGCGCGGTCATCTCGACCAACGGCACCCTGATCACCAAGGAAAAGGCCCGCGAACTCAAGGCGATCAATCTGTCCTATGTGGGCATCTCGCTGGACGGCGCCGAAGAAATCCACGACAAGTTCCGCGGTGTGCCGAACTCCTTCAAGAAGGCGCTTGAGGGCCTCGAAAACTGCAAGGCCGAGGGCCTCAAGGTCGGCCTGCGCTTCACCATCAATAAGCGCAACGTGGTTGAAATCCCCAAAGTCTTCAAGCTGCTGCGCGAACTCGAAGTGCCGCGCATCTGCTTCTACCACCTCGTATACTCCGGCCGCGGCTCCGAAATGATCAAGGAAGACCTCAACCACGCGGAAACCCGTTCCGTGGTCGATCTGATCATGGACGAAACCCGCGCCCTGTTCGACGCCGGGATGCCGAAGGAAGTCCTCACCGTGGACAACCACGCCGACGGTCCCTATGTCTGGATGCGCATGTTGAAGGAAGATCCCAAGCGCGCCGAGGAAGTGTTCCAGCTTCTCCAGTACAACGAGGGCAACAGCTCCGGCCGCGGCATCGGCTGTATCTCGTGGGACGGCAAAGTCCATGCCGACCAGTTCTGGCGCAACCATACCTTCGGCAATGTGCTCGAACGCCCGTTCTCCGAAATCTGGGACGATCCGAACATCGAACTGCTCCACAAGATGAAGAACAAGAAGGCCTATGTGAAGGGACGCTGCGCCTCCTGCCGCTTCCTGAACATCTGCGGCGGCAACTTCCGCTCCCGTGCCGAAGCCTATTACGGCGACGAATGGGCCCAGGATCCCGCCTGTTACCTGACCGACGACGAAATCCGCCGCCCTGAATAAGGGATGGGCGCGGGGAGAGGGCACCTTTCCCCGCGCTTTTGCGGACTGTTTGGAGGGCGGGGAGGCTCGGGCCGCAAGGATGGGAAGCGGTGACTCTCTGGAGGCAGGAACAGCGATGTTCTTGCCTGTTATCATAAAAAGGACAATGTGTTATGAATGAATTTTATCGTGGGCGCCGTCTGCGCCGCAATCCCGTGATCCGTGAAATGGTGCGTGAGACGCAGCTGTCCGCCGCTGACCTTATGATGCTGTATTTTGTGGTGGATACCACGGATGAGGATTTCAAGAAGGAAATCCCGTCCATGCCGGGCCAGTACCAGCTTTCTCTCAAGCAGCTTGAGAAGACCGTGGGCGAAGCCGTGGACGCGGGGCTGCGTTCTCTCATGCTGTTCGGCATCCCCAAGCACAAGGACGCCATCGCCAGCGAAGCCTATGCCCCGAACGGCATCGTGCAGCGCGCCATCCGTATGCTTAAGGCGAAGTGGCCGGATCTGCAGGTTGTGACCGACGTGTGTCTGTGCGAATACACTTCGCACGGTCATTGCGGCATCCTGAAGGAAGGCGACACCTGCGGCGAAGTGGTGAACGATCCCACGTTGGAACTGCTTGCCAAGACCGCCCTCAGCCATGTCGAGGCCGGTGCGGACATGGTGGCGCCTTCCGACATGATGGACGGCCGCATTCTGGCTATCCGCGAAACGCTGGACAAGGCGGGGTATGTGAATACGCCGATCATGTCCTATGCGGTGAAGTACGCCTCCGCGTTCTACGGCCCGTTCCGCGACGCGGCGGAGTCCGCCCCGCATCACGGCGACCGCAAGACCTATCAGATGGACCCCGCCAACGCGATGGAAGGCTTGCGCGAAGCCGCCGCCGACATCGACGAGGGCGCGGACATCGTCATGGTGAAGCCCGCCGGTCCCTATCTGGACGTCATCCGCATGGTGCGCGACAACTTCGACGTGCCTGTCGCCGCCTATCAGGTGAGCGGCGAGTACTCCATGATCAAGGCCGCCGCCATCAACGGCTGGATCGATGAAGAGAGGATTGTTCTGGAGTCGCTGATCGGCATCCGCCGCGCCGGGGCCAAGCTCATCCTGACCTACTACGCCGAAGAAGCCCTCAAGAAAGGATGGGTGCGCTGATGAATTGCCATGAGCCGCCATGCGGCATGGGGCGGGAAGATTCCCGCCCCGGCACCGGACATCCCGGCGGCCACACCGGGCATCCGGGCGGTATGCCCGCCGGTCCGCGCACGCTTGAGGACGGTTCCCCGCTGTGCCGCCTTATCGCGTGGGAAGTGACCCGTTCCTGTAACCTTGCCTGCAAACATTGCCGGGCCGAGGCGCATCCGGAACCCTATCCGGGCGAGCTGTCCACGGAAGAAGCCAAGGCGCTGATCGATACCTTCCCGAGCGTGGGCAACCCGATCATCATCTTCACCGGCGGCGATCCCATGATCCGCCCCGATGTATACGAGCTGATCGCCTATGCGGGTTCCAAGGGCCTGCGCTGCGTGATGTCCCCCAACGGGACGCTCATCACGCCGGAAAACGCCCGCAAGATCAAGGAAGCGGGCGTGCAGCGCTGTTCGATCTCCATCGACGGCTACAACGCCGAGAAACACGATGCGTTCCGCTGTGTGCCCGGCGCGTTCGACGCCACCATGCGCGGCATCGAGTGTCTCAAGGCCGAGGGCGTGGAGTTTCAGATCAACACTACGGTCACTCGGGATAACCTGCATGATTTTAAGAAGATATTCGAACTCTGCGAGCGCATCGGCGCGGCGGCGTGGCATATCTTCCTGCTGGTGCCGATGGGCCGGGCCGCCGAGCTTTCGGATCAGGTGATCACGGCGCAGGAATACGAGGACGTGCTGCACTGGTTCTATGACTTCCGCAAGACGACCTCCATGCACCTCAAGGCTACCTGCGCGCCGCACTACTACCGCATCATGCGCCAGCGCGCCCGCGAGGAAGGCGTCTCCGTAACGTCCGCCACGTTCGGCATGGATGCCATGACGCGCGGCTGTCTCGGCGGCACGGGGTTCTGCTTCATCAGCCATGTGGGGCAGGTTCAGCCGTGCGGGTATCTGACGCTCGACTGCGGCAACGTCCGCACGACGCCGTTCCCGGAAATCTGGCGTAAGTCCAAGCCGTTCCTCCAGTTCCGCGATCAGTCCGAGTATAAGGGCAAGTGCGGCGTCTGCGAGTTCCATAAGGTATGCGGCGGCTGCCGCGCCCGCGCGTGGAGCATGGACGGCGACTACATGGGTGAGGAGCCTCTGTGCACGTACCAGCCCCGCAAAGCGAAGGAGGCGGAATGACGGAAATGACTCTCGACACGATGGACAAGCGCATTCTGGACATCATCCAGACGGATTTTCCGCTGGAGTCCCGGCCTTACGCCATCATTGCGGAGCGTCTCGGCATCACGGAGCAGGAAGCGCTTGATCGCGTGAACGCCCTGCGCAAGTCCCGGCTTATCCGGCGTCTGGGGGCCAACTTCCAGTCGGCCAAACTCGGTTTCCGCTCCACGCTGTGCGCGGCCAAGGTTCCGGAGGACAAGCTGGATGCCTTCATAGCCGAAGTGAACCAGCATGTGGGCGTGACGCACAACTATTTGCGCCGCCATGCCTACAACGTCTGGTTTTCCGCAATCGGCCCCTCGTGGGAGGCCGTGTGCGCCATGCTTGACGACATTACCGCCAAGACGGGCATTCCGATCCTGAATCTGCCCGCCACGAAGCTGTATAAAATTCGCGTTGATTTTCAGATGGAAGAGTAAGACGAATCGGGGGAAGGGAGGGAGAAACTTTCTCTAGAAAGTTTCTCCCTCCCTTCCCCCGGACCCCCT
>NZ_JNJP01000029.1 GCF_000701705.1 Bilophila wadsworthia ATCC 49260
CCAGCTTGCGCAGGAAGGATAGGAAAAGATGAAATTTGGGGGAGGGGAGAGGAACCCCTTCTCCAGAAGGGGTTCCTCTCCCCTCCCCCAAATTTCATCTTTTCCTATCCTTCCTGCGCAAGCTGGGCGATCTTCGAGCGGCGCAGACGTGCGCGGGCGATGCTGAAGACGGCGGCGACGGTGAGCAGAAGAAGCACGACCGAGAACGGATGCGTCAGGAAGATCATGAAACTGCCGTCGGAAAGGGTCATGGTCTGATCAAAGGCGGACTCCAGCAGAGGCCCGAGGATGAAGCCGATGATCATTGGCCCGGCCGGGAACTGGAACCGGCGCATCCCGTAGCCGAGGATGCCGAACAGGATGAGGCAGAGGATGTCGAACAGGTTCTGGTTGATGGAGTAGGTGCCGACAAAGGCGAAGATGGTCACGGTCGAGAAGATGATGTGCTTCGGGAGCTGCGTGATGCGGACCCATACCCTGAAACCGAGCTTGGCGATGACGTAGAGCAGGATGTCGCACATAATGAGCGAGCCGAAGATGCCGTAGACGACGGTGGTGTTTTCAAAGAAAATGTTGGGTCCGGGGGTGATGCCCTGGATGAGGAACGCGCCCATGAGCACGGCGGTCACGTCGTCGCCGGGGATGCCGAGGGTCAGGAGCGGGATCATGGCGGAACCGGTCACGGCGTTGTTGGCGGCTTCGGGGGCCATGACGCCTTCGATGGCGCCTTTGCCGAACTTCTCGGGATGTTTCGAGGTGCGCTGGGCTTCGGAGTAGGCCATGTACGCGGCGGGGGAAGCCCCGAGGCCGGGCATGGCGCCGATGACCGAGCCGATGATGGACGAACGGAGCAGGACCGGGATGCGGCTCTTGATTTCCTGCCACGAGAGGCGGCCGTTTTCGCCGGAAAGATCGAACTGCTGTTCAAAGGTCTTGCGGATGCCGGAACAGGCCTGATGGATGACTTCGGGCAGGCAGAGCAGGCCGATGACCATCGGGATGAGGGCGATGCCCGACATGAGGTTTTCGTTTTCGAAGGTGAAGCGCATGGCCCCGGTGGTACCGGAGACGCCCACGGTGGCGAGGAGGATGCCCACGCCCGCGCAGAGGATGCCCTTGAGGATGGAGGAGCCCGAAATGCTGCCCACTACGGTCAGGGCCAGCAGGATAAGGCTGCACTGTTCGACGGGGCCGACTTTGAGGGTGAGATAGGACAGGGGGGCGGCCACGCAGATGAGCAGGATGTTGCTGAACGTGTCCCCGAACACCGAGCCGACCAGCGCCGCGTTGAGGCCCTTGCCCGCTTTGCCCTGCTTGGTGAGGGGGTAGCCGTCCATAGCGGTGCAGACGGCCGGCGGCGCGCCGGGGGTGTTGAGGAGGACGGCGGTGATGGAGCCGCCGAACATGCTGGCCTTATAGATGCCGAGCAGCATGGGGATGCCCACCAGCGGGCTGACGTAGAAGGTCAGCGGCAGGAGGATGGAAATGGCCATGATGCCCGAAATGCCGGGGATGGCCCCGAACATGAGCCCCGTGAAGATGCCGAGGGCCACGGCCCCGATGGTTTCCGGAGTGAGGATGGAAATGAGCCCTGTACAGATGTCCGCGAACATGTTGCCTCTCCCGTGGTTGGCCTAGCCGAACAGGACGCCGGTAGGAAGGATGATCTGCATGAAGTTGAACGCCACGTAATTGAGTAGGAGCGTGAACAGCACGTAGCAGACGATGCCGATGAGCCAGTGGCGCAGTCCGAGCATCAGGGACACAAGAAACATGACGATCGGCGTTGAGTAGACGAATCCGATGAAGTGGAGGCCGATGAGGTAGAGGAAGAGGATGCCGACGTAACCGGCGAGGGCGGCGAAGCGTCCGGCCTCCTCTCCGCCTTCCTGAAGTTCAAGGCGTTCCTCGTCGACCTTGCCCGCGAGCATGTGGCGCACGGACCGGAGGCAGAACCCCGTGAGCAGCGCGCTCATGATGATGAGGACGAGAGTGACGACGGACGGGAAAAAGGCGGGGCTGATGGTCGAGGGCAGGGTTTCGATGACCCACTGATCGATGTGGCAATAGAAATAGATGAAGAAGAGCATGAGGAAGAGGCTGATGCCCGCTTCGATCCAGATATTCCGTCTTAAAAGCCTGCCCATGTGGTTCTCCCCAGAATCCAAAAGGTTTTCGACGTAATCCGATTAAACATTCCGCTCTTTGCGATTGCCGCGCGGAGGGGGGTGTCCGCGCCGGGCCGCTGTTGTGCCCGTGTCCTTCTAAGCAGGTATTGTGCCAGAACGTTACAATCTTATTTTTATAATAAAAATAAGGCGATTACATAATAAAGGCGTAAAAACGGGCGATACGGGATTGTAACGATACGTGACATATGTAGTCCTTTGTGGTATAAAAAGATACCTCGTGAGTGAAGAACTACCAGCGGTTTTCGTCTTTTTAGGTAAAATAATGTAACGTATCATTACATTGTAATGTTTTATTACAAAGGCCATTTCATGTTGACCACGTTGCCTTCTCCTTCCGCGCAGACTATCCGGCAAAGCGTACCGGATCAGGAAGATATTATCCGGCGCTCGCTGGAGCGGTCCGCCCGTTACGGCGTGGACCCCCACCTTGATGGCGCTCCCGAATCCACCCGCCTTTCCGATGAGCAGCTGCGCGAGCGCATCAACGGGCAGCGCGTTTTTTATACGCTGGCGAAAGAGCAGATCGATTCCCTGTACCGCCTGCTGCGGGATACGGGGTTCTGTATGGCCCTCGCGGATTCAGAGGGCTATGTATTGTATGTCGTTGGGGATTCCGATCTCGTGGAGCATTTCAAGCGGCGGCGCTGCATCCCCGGTTACCGTTGGACGGAGCGTGACATCGGGACATGCGCCATCGGCCTGTCGCTTGAGGAGCGCGTCCCCGTGTTCCTGCCCGGCGACCGGATGTACTCCGCGCAGGCCCGCAAGATCAGCAATGCGGGCGCACCGGTTTTTTCGCTGGATGGGGGCCGCGTGCTCGGCGCCATTTCCCTGAGCGGCGGTTCCGACATGATGCACATCCACACGCTCGGGCTTGTGCGGCAGGCGGCGGAAACCGTCACTTCGCAGCTGCGCGAACGCGAACGCATCCGCGAGCTGGCGATCAAGAACCAGTACATGCGCGCGCTGGTGGAATCCGATTCCCGCGGCATCGTCACCGTGGATCAGACCGGGCGCATCGTGGAGGCCAACAGCACGGCCCGCAAGCTGCTGAAGCTTTCGCCCGGCTGCGAGGGCAAGTCCTTTGAGGAGAGCGTGGGCGAGAGCTATAACATCACGGGATATCTCAAGGAAGGGAAGGGGTTCCGGGCACGCGAAATCCTTGCCCGGCGCAGCGGGACGACGCATTTCGCGTCCCTCGACCCTATCCGCATGAACAGCGGCGAACTGGTGGGCGGTTTGTTCACGGTCATGGAAAAGAAGGAAATGATGCGCATGGCGGTGGAGATGACCGGAGCGCACGCGCATTTCACCTTCGAGTCCATCCTCGGGGCGAGCGAGAGCCTGCGCTCGGCTCTGCACCTTGCCCACATCGCGGCTGGAAGCACGGCCCCGGTCCTGCTTTCCGGCGAGACGGGAACGGGCAAGGAGCTGTTCGCGCAGGCCATCCATAACGACGGCCCCCGCCGGAACCGGCCTTTTGTGGCGATCAACTGCGGGGCCATTCCAAAAGAGCTTTTGGAGAGCGAGCTGTTCGGCTATGAGGAAGGCGCGTTCACGGGAGCGCAGAAGGGCGGGCGGCCCGGCAAGTTCGAGCTTGCGGACACGGGCACGCTGTTCCTCGACGAAATCGGGGATATGCCTTTCGACATGCAGGTCAAGCTGCTGCGCGTGCTCCAGTCGGGAGAAATCCAGCGCGTGGGCGGTTTGCGCACCGTACCCGTGGACCTCCGCATCATCTCCGCGACCAACAAGGATCTCAAGCAGGCCATTGCGCAGCACCAGTTCCGGGCGGATCTCTATTACCGGATCAGCACCTTGAGCATCCTCGTGCCTCCGCTCCGCGAGCGCGCCGAAGATATCCTCCCGCTGGCGGAGCACTTCATCCATCGGCACGAGCTGCGTCTGAACCGGCATCCGGTCCCCTTGCCTCAGGAGACAGCGGAGGCGATCCTTCGCTACCCGTGGCCCGGCAATATCCGGCAGTTGGAGAGCGCCGTGGAGCGGGCGGTGCATCTGGCGGAAGGCGGCGCGTTGTTGCCCGAGCATTTTGGGATTGCGGATCTCATGGAGAACCGCAGGCCCGCCGCGCCCACCCCGGCGCAGGCGACGCTTGAGGACATCGAGCGGCAGGCCATCGCCGCCGCCCTCGTCCGTTTTGGCGGGAATATCAGTCAGACGGCCTTTGCCCTCGGCGTCAGCCGCCCCACGCTATACCGGAAGATGAGCAAGTACGGTCTGGAAGAATAAACGCTGGAGAAACACTGGGGGGGAGGGGAAACTTTTCTGAAGAAAGGGGGGGAGCGCCCCCACGCTTCCCCTTCCCCAAACCCATCGGCGCGGAGCCCACCCCTCCATTTCCAAAGACTTTTATGCTTATCGAATCCTTGTTCACAGCATTCTCGAGAGCGGCGTACTCTCGAGAATGGAACATATTTCCCCAAACATCCCAGCTTAACCCGGCATCCGAGCTTTTCGGAGGCCCCGCCACCGAGGGCCCGCTTGCGGGGGAATCAGCGGGCATGGGGAAAAGCGTTGTTTCAGTCTACCCGCAGGAACTTGTTCTTTCGGACTCGCATCGGAACGAACTCCCTTCGCGCGGCCTCCCCACCAGTTGAAAGTCTTTGAAGAGGAGGGAGAGGGGTTTGGGGAGAGGGAGGGGAAACTTTCTCCAGAAAGTTTCCCCTCCCTCTCCCCATGTTCCCTCAATTCCCCTTCATCTCATCTTCATCCCTGTGCCGCTTGTCGGCGTACATGGAGGCGTCCGCCAACCGGAAAAGCCCGGTGTAGTCGGCTGCATCATTGGGGAAAGCCGCTATGCCGATGCTTGCGGACATGGAAAGGCCGTCCGGCAAGGGGAACGACAGCCCGCGCCTGAGTTCGTCGATGCGTTTTTCGAGGGCACCCATTGAGGGCACGCCCCGGAAAAGCGCGATGAACTCGTCACCGCCGATGCGCCCGGCGATGTCCCCTTCGTTGAGCATGGAGCCCAGGCGCCGCGCCGTCTCAATGAGCGCGTGATCCCCGGTGAGATGGCCGCATGTATCGTTGATCTGCTTGAAATGATTGACATCGATTACCGCGAGCACATGCATCCCCACGCTGGGGGGCTGTTGAAGGCTGGCTTCAATGCGCTTTCTGGCCGAACTCGCGTTGTAGAGGCCGGTGAGCGGATCGAGCTGCGCTTTCATGCGGAGCCGTTCCGTATCGCGCTTTTCCGCGTCGATATCCTCGATTTCGCCCACGAGCCGTACGGGCTGGCCCGATTCGTCGAAAATGGCCACGGCCTGGACCCGGCACCAGAGAAACCCCGAGGGTTGCTTGAGGAAACGCAATTCGGCCGGAGCGGAGTGCCCCGACAGGATCTGGGTGACGAACCGGCGGTAGAGCGGCCTGTCCACGGCATGTATACAGTATTCCGAAAGCGAGCCGGAAGCGCTGTCCACGGCGGGGTCATAGCCGAATTTTTCCTTGAAGCGGGGAGAGAAATAGGAGCAGCGGGTTACGAGGTCGTGTTCGAAGATGATGCGCTCGGAAAGCTCGGTGAGGATACGGTAGCGCTCCTCGCTGATTTTGAGTTCCTGCTGCGTATTGCGCAGGGACGTGATGTCCATGACGATGACGTAGAACCACGAGCGCCCGTTTTCGTCGCGCACGAGCTGCGCCTTATCGAACAGCCACAGGATCCGCCCGTCCGCCTTGGTCACGCGGTACTCCACCGTATCGTAGTCGCTGTGCATGATCTGGCTGTTGATGGAGTCGAGCACGCGTTTGCGGTCTTCCGGGTGGACGAGGTTGTCGAACCGGTTGCCGTAGGCTTCCCTGAATGAGGCCCGCGTGTGTCCGAGCAGCTTGAGGAACCCTTCGCTGATGTAGTCGAATTCCTGTTTTTCGTCGTTGCTGTAGCGGAAAAAGCCGCCGGGGATGTTCTCGATGACCGTTTCGAGGAATTGTTTGGCCCGTCGGAGACGCTTGGCTTGCCGTCCTTGCATCCTGAGCACGAGCCAGAGGAACACCATGCTCAAGCCGATGAAGAACAGCATGAGATAGAGCACTTCCCTCTGGATGGTGCCCACGTTGGCGGTCAGCGTATCCTCCGGGACGATGGAAAAGATGTGCCAGTCCGTGGAGGTGATTTCCAGCTTGCTGTGCGCCATGTAGTAGGGCGAGCCATCGTAGCGGAACAGCCCGCCGCTGCCGAACGTGTCCGGTATGTCATTCCCGGGGGCGGGGGGGACGCCTGTGGGAATCAGTTCCGCGATGTTGTTGTAGCGGGCGAGCGGGATCGGGCCGCGCCCCCGGAACAGGATATGCCCCTGATTGTTGGTGACGAGCACCTGCCCGCTGCCGTTGAAAAGGCGGTCGTCGATGGACATGATGAAGGCGTCCGTCTGTACCGTGGCGAAGAGGGCGCCGAGGACTTTGCCTTTGTGTACGATAGGGGAGACGTAGACGTTGATGGGGGTGTTGTCGGTCTTGTCCACGAGCAGGATGGCGACGGTGGAGGAGGCCGTGAGCGCCCTCTTGAAATAGAGGCGGTCCCGGGCGTCGAAGGTCAGGCCGTCGGTGGTGTGGGCCATGCCGTCGAGGGTGACGAACCCCATGCGCTTGAGCCCGAGCGTAGCGACGGCCCCCGTGATCAGAGGGATGATCGTTTCAGGGTTGCCTTGTCCGAGTTCCCCGAAGACATGGGCCAGCGCCTCGACGGTTTGGATATTGCCGCGCATGTCCGCTTTGATGGCGTTGGCGTACTGGCGCGTCACTTCAGTGAGCTGCGCTTCGGCTTGTTCCTGAATGTTTTGCTTCGTCCTGCTGAAATAGAAGAGGAATACCACGGCGAGCAGGGCGGCCGCCACGATGCAGTACAAAGCATAGGTACGCAATCCCCTCAATTCTCTTTGGTCCATAACGTTTCCTCGGACGAAGTCTGTTCGCCTGCGATGAATAATAACGCGTGTTGATAAGCAATGTCCAGAGAAAGGCGAGAATGGCAGGGTGTTTTATGTGAAATGAAACATTCTATGATGTTATATACAGCATGTCTGTCCAATCATTCATAGCTGTTTACTTGCATTGAAGCCCCGATGCCTGTACAAGGCGGAGCAAGAGAGGGTTTCCTATGGAGATATGTACGGTGGTCACCCGGGACCGGGAGGAGATGGTGGACATCACGGAACGCCTTTGCGCCGTGATCCGGGAAAAAGGCTGGAGGCACGGCGTTGCGGCACTGTTTTGCCCGCATACGACCTGCGGCCTGACGATCAATGAAGGGGCCGATCCCGATGTGCGCCGGGACATGACGGCCTTTTTCAGCCGCATCATACCGCATCGGGGAGAATGGCGGCATGGGGAAGGCAACAGCGACGCGCACATTAAGGCGAGCCTTATGGGACCGTCCCTGTTCGTGATTGTGGAGGACGGCGAACCGCGCCTCGGCACATGGCAGAGTGTCTACTTATATGAAGGCGACGGCCCGCGTTCCCGTTCGATCTGGGTCCAATGGCTGCCCGCGTCAGAGAATGCCTGATTGACTGTGCCCGGCGGTTTGTGCTTTGGGGACTTCCGAATGGTCCCGCGGCAGGCATTCATTCCGGAGGCGAGGGAGACTGCTTGCCCGTTTCTTTTGGGAGAGCTTCCTGATGCGGCTCGTCCTGCCTTTCCGCCTTGCGCCGGACACTCTTGCGGCGCCCGTGCCCGGTCCGCAGCATTTCCTCATGAATCATCCTGAAAAGCGAGAGCCCGTCCAGGTTCAGCGCCATCGCTATAAGAAGCAAGACGTTGAGGGTGGCGTTTTGTCGGCGGCCCTCAAGCTGGGCAATGTGAATACGAGAGAGACCAGCGAAATCAGCAAGTTTTTGTTGCGATAGCCTGGCCTCCCTTCGGACGCGCCGGAGCACGGTAGCGATAGCGCTTTTCAATCCCGGTAGATCTTCCATGCCGGGAGATCTAGCCCAGACTTGACAAAAAGATGTATTCTAAAACATACAAAAATGAGACTCCAACCAGGTTATCAGGGCGTTGGTCCGCTCCTGCGCACTAAGAGGCATCCCCAATGGACTCCAGTTCCTTTGACGAAATTTTCCGCAGGTTTCAGAGCGTAACCGGTACGAGCACGCAACAGGAATTGGCGGACGTGCTTGGTATCAAGCAATCGACCATTTCCGAATCCAAAAAGCGCGGCACAGTGCCTCCAGGCTGGTTTTTGGTTCTGTTTGAAATGCGCGGGGTGAACCCCGACTGGCTCAAGCAGGGCAAGGGCCCCATCTATCTCCGCACTGAAGACGGGCGCTATATGGAGCCGGAACCCGCCGCCACGCCGCTTGGACGGGGCGTTTCCCTGCCTTATTACGATTCCGATCGCGTGCAGGACGGCGTATGGGAGCCTTCCGGGACGATCATGCTCCCCGAGCCGTATGCCGGGAAGGAACTCCGCATCCTCCGAATAACGGGCGACAGTTTTTCGCCCACCGTGCGCCAGGGGGCTTTCGTGGGCGTCGACACTTCCTGCGTCCGGCCTTCCAGCGGCAGCATCTTCGCGGTGTCCGTGCCTTTTGAAGGCGTCGTCATCAAGCGGGTGTTTTGTGACAGTGACACGCTCTTGCTCCGTACGGACAATCCGCTCCACCCTTCGATGTCCATTCCGCTTGCTGAAGCCGGACGGCTCATCGGCAGGGTCGCTTGGGTTTTTCAAGCGATCTGAGCCGGCAGAGGCTGGCCCTCATCCCTTGCTCCTCACGGAACGGGGGCGGATTTTTGGGTGCGCGGCTCGGCCTGTCCGCGCATTCCGGCGTAACGTGTGCCGCACGCACGGCCAAGATACACGGCAAGCCTCCAGAGAGGCGGTTTCCCGTCACGGGCCAGCCTCTTATTGCCCAGAAGGATACACGCCGCACTCCCCTTGGTGGGGGGCGGAAGCCTGTAGGGCCCGGAAGGCCCCCTCATATTTTGATGGCAACGCAAGAGCCTCATCGGCTCCCGGAGACACTCCTTTCGCCTCCGGTTTTATGGGTAAGGCGCAGGGAAAAGGCGTTTTCCCAAAAACGGAAGGCTGTTTTCGAGGATGGGACGGAATCTGGTCCCATTGTTGTGAAATACGGGCTGATCATATGGTGTTTCCGTTAAAAGGGCGAGAGGCTGGTTATGCATCATATTGCATGTTTTTGTGGTTGATTCGGGACATCTCTCAGTGACAGCCCCTTGCGAATCCCCTATACTCTCGGATTACGGAACCGTTTCGGAGCATGTCTCACAGGAGAGCGTTGTCGTTATGAACATCGGATCATACACTTTTCAGGAATTTAAGCGGCTTGCGGAAAACTTTCACGGCTATGCGGCGCCGGGCCTGCTTATCGGCGGCTACATGGTGGAAATGGCGAAGGCCCGTATCCCCGAGGGGACGTTGTTCGAGGCCGTGGTGGAGACGCGCAAGTGCCTGCCTGATGCCGTACAGTTGCTGACGCTGTGCAGCGCGGGGAACAACTGGATGAAGGTGCACAACCTTGGCCGGTATGCGGTGTCGTTGTTCGACAAGCACACGGGCGAGGGCGTGCGTGTGAGCGTGGACCCCGCCAAGCTGGACGCTTTCCCGGAAATCCGGGGCTGGTTCCTCAAGGAAAAGCCCAAAAAGGATCAGGATGAGGTCCGGCTGCTCAGTGAAATCGAAGAAGCCGGGGACGGCATCTGCAAGGCGGAGCCCGTGACCATGAAGCGCCGCTTCCTCGGGCACACACATATGAGCGCCATCGGGTTGTGCCCCATGTGCGGCGAAGCGTACCCCAAAGAGGACGGGCCGGTCTGCCGCGGCTGTCAGGGGGAGGCTCCCTATGTCACGGCCAGCCGGGTACTGAAGGCGCCGCCGACGCGGGTTGTGCCTGTTGAGGAGGCGGTGGGCAAAACAGCGGCCCATGACATGACCCGCATTGAGCCGGGCGCGTTCAAGGGGCCGGAATTCAAGGCCGGGCAGCGTATTTCCGTAGGCGACATCTGCCGTCTCCAGCAGATGGGGCGTTTCCATGTCGCTGTGGTCGAGGATGCGCCCGACGCCGGGGATCTCGTGCATGAGAACGACGTCGCGGAAGCCTTCGCCCGCCGTATGGCCGGTCCCGGCGTGACCTACAAGCTGCCCCCGCATGAAGGCAAGATCGATTTTATCGCGGAGCGCGAAGGTTTGTTCAGCGTGGATGCGGAGCGGATGTTCCGTTTCAACATGCTGCCGGAGATCATGGTGGCCTCGCGGCAGGACGCCACGGTGGTGGGCGAGGGTGCGCGCCTTGCCGGGACACGCGCCATTCCGCTGTATATTTCCCGCAGCCGTCTCGGAGAGGCGCTTTCCGCGCTTGGGGAAAAGCCGCTTTTCGAAGTCTTGCCCCTGCGCAAGGCCAAAGTGGGCATCCTTGTTACCGGGACGGAAGTTTTTCAGGGCATCATTGAGGACAAATTCATCCCGGTCATCACGGCCAAGGCGCATCAGTTCCACTGTGACGTAGTGCGCTCGGTCATTGCCCCGGACGATGTGACGCGCATCGCCGAAGCGGTCCGGGAAATCCAGGAGGCCGGGGCCGATCTGCTCGTGACCACGGGCGGCCTGTCGGTCGATCCCGATGACATGACCCGCCGCGCCCTGCTCGAAGCCGGGTTGACCGACGTGCTGCACGGAGTCCCGGTATTGCCGGGGACCATGAGCCTCATGGGCCGTATTCCCGGCGATCTTGCCCACCCGGAAGGGATGCAGGTGCTCGGCGTTCCCGCGTGTGCCCTGTACTACAAGACGACATTCCTTGATCTGGTGCTTCCCCGCCTGCTTGCCGGGCGTGAACTCACCCGCGCCGAACTCGCCCGCATCGGTGAAGGCGGGTATTGCCTCGGCTGCAAGATCTGCACATACCCCAAGTGTTCTTTTGGCAAATAGCGTAACCAGAAGGCATGGTGAGGACATAATCCGAATGCTCCGTCAAAGAAGGTGGGGAGACCTCTTTGGCGGAGAATGGACTGTCATGTGACGTTTCAATGAGAAGGTAGCGCTACACCCCTCTGACGGAAACCAGGGCTTTTCTCTGGGATCCGCACGGCGTTGCGGAACGCTGAACCGGCGTCCGGTGCGCATGGGCATTTTTCAACGCTGCATTTCTCGAAGGCAAAAAAAGAAGTCCGGTGATGCTTTTCACCGGACTTCTTTTTTTGCCGCTGTCGGTATTTTTCATGTTGATGGTTGGTATAAGAGTAAAACGGAAGCAGGGGAGGGCATCAAGAAAACGCTAGTCCGCTTCTTTATTCCATCCCTCTATCATCATACTAAATTTTTTTGCTTTTTCGTACAAATGAGGGTTTATGACCGTGGTTTTGCCGTCTTTCGCTTCCATCATGACGGACCAGATGCATTGATCCTGGCTGAAAGAGAGCGTGAAGGTTCCGGCAGCCTTTTCCGAAGCCTCTTTCAACGCATGGATGGAAGAGTCAAGCAGCGCGTCCGCGCAAAGAAACTTGCCGGAAGGGGCGCAGATCGAAAAATAAAGGCTCATAGTGCAAGTCCTTTTTCAAAAATGTGTCAAACGGAAGAGATACAACCAATCAAGACACCGTATCGACAGTACCTAAAAAGAGCCCGGAACACTACTGTAGATTGCCTGTCCGTCGCCAGTGCCGCAATGTTGGCCCAACAGGATGGAACCCCGTCCGAGATTTGGCCAAAGGGCTTCCCGCCCGTAATGCTTTTTGAGGATGGCTTTTCCCTGGCAGCCGGATGCCCAAGGAAACGCTTTGGATGTAGGGAAACGGTCTCCCGGCTTGAACCGGAACTGCCCCCAAGCGTCCGTTTTCCGCCTTTATATGAAGTCGGAAGGAATGACCCCGTATTTTTTCAGCTTGAGATAGATGGTCGAGCGTTTGAGGCGGAGCAGGGATTCCGCGCCGTCCGGGCCGCAGACCTTGCCGCCCGTCCGCTCAAGGACATAGCGCAGATAGCGCTCCTCAAGTTCGGGGATCGTGGGAAAATCCGGGATGATGAAGGCCCCCGCCCCCGATCCGGAAGCGGTCGCTCGGCTGGGTGACACCAGTTCGAGCAAGGGCGCGTTCAGGATGACCGCCCGCTCGATGATGTTCTTGAGTTCCCTTACATTGCCGGGCCAGGAGTAGTTCAGGAGGCAGGCCCGTTCCGCATCCGTAAGCCGGAGGGATGGCCTGCCGTAGCGTTGGCAGTAGGATTCCGCGAACGCCTCCGCAAGCCCGATGATGTCCTCCCGGCGCTCGCGCAGCGGGGGGACCCGCAGGGGGACCACGGAAAGCCGGTAGAAGAGATCTTCACGGAAGCGCCCTTTGGCGACCTCATCGCGCAGATCTCGGTTGGTGGCGGCGACGAGGCGGAACCGGGATATGATTTCGGCGGTGCCGCCCACACGCATGAACCGTTGGTTCTGGAGTACGCGTAAGAGCTTGACCTGCATACTCAGGGGCATTTCCCCCACTTCGTCGATGAAGAGGGTCCCCCCGTTGGCCATTTCGAAGTACCCGATTTTTTGGCTCGTAGCGCCTGTAAAGGAGCCTTTTTCGTGCCCGAAGAACTCGCTTTCGAAAAGCTGTTCCGGGGTGCTGGCCGGATGGACCGCCACAAAGGGCCCCTTTCGCTGGCTGAAAAGATGGATCTGTCGCGCGATGACGTCTTTTCCCGCTCCGGTTTCCCCATAAAGCAGGACGGCGGCGTCCGTCATGCCCACCTGCCGCACCTGCGAGACGAACGGTTTCAGCCCTTCGCCGATGATGGGGGCTTCGCCCGTGTTTTTTTGGAGCGTCACGGCGTTGAATTTGGCGTTTTGCCAATGGATTTCCTGTTGCAGCATGTCGTCGAGGCGCAGTGCGGTCCGCACTTCCGCCGCGAACAGCCGCGCCAGTTCCCCGAGTTCGCTTTTTTTGAGCTGCGTCAGAAAGCCCGGCCCGAACCGTGTGTCGAGATACAGCAGCCACGGCTGCCGCCCGCCGACATTCAAGGACAGGCAGATCGCCTGCCGATCCCGGTCCCCCTTCCCATTGCTCAGGCAATCCGCGATCCACGCAATCCGGTCGCGCATGGCCGGGCTTTGCATCTCCGTCCGGGTAAGGTTCACCGAGGCGGCGCACTCCACGGAGTTGCCGCCCGCCGAGGGCCTGAACAGCGCGGCACGCTCGGCCTTGAGTTCGAGCTGGGCGACGTTGACGATGCGCTGGAGGTTGTCCTCAAGCGTCTGCCGGATGGGGACGTCGTTGAAGGCGTCATGGCAGCGGTCCATGAGTTCTTCTTTCAGGAAGAGGGTGCCGATATTCGGGACGCCCGGCGAAAAGATGTCGCTGTCCCTGTCCCGCGTGGCGAGGATCGAGATTTCGAGGGGGTCCATGTCCGCGTGGGATGCCCGGCCTATGGACTCCGAAACCAGCATACGGAAGGGGCGGGCCTCATCGTGGCGTCCGAGCCTTTCCAGCGTGTTCGCCAGCTCATGGCGGGACAGGGCCAATTCCCGTACGTCCTGGGAAGAGGCGAGGCAGCCCACGCTTTGGCGGAGGAGGCTTACGGGATCGGTTTCCTCCGCATCCCACAGGTCCGCCCTGCCGTCCCGCAGGCACAGGGCCTTGACGCGGAGTGCCGCACCACGCAGCTGCCGGTTGGGGCTGCGGAGGAGTGCTTCGAGCGTGTCCCGGAATGCGTAGCGGGGGATCTCGGGATACCCCGCCCTTGTGAAGCCATACAGCATATCCAGAATATAGGGATCGATAAAGGGGGAGTGGGGCGAACCCGCGGCAATGGCGTTTTCTGTTTCGCGGCGGAGGATACGGTAGGCGGCGTCGAGCCGTCCGTTGAGATAGTGATAGAGCGCCAGCCCGCGCACCGTGCTGGAGAAAATTTTGGGATTCTCTACCGGATGGGTGCAGGAAAACAGGAAGTCCAGATGGTTGAGCGCTTCGTCCCAATCGCCTTTGCGCAGCAGCAGGAAACAGAAATGGGTCAGCCAGAGCAGGGAGAAGGTTTTCTCTCCGGCAAGTTCGGCTGAGTGGCGGGCGGATTCCACGGTCCCGATAGCGAGGGTGTAACGTCCGAGGTACATGGCCGACTGGCTGATGCTCATGGCATGGAACAGCGCGATCCGGTTGAGCCAGTCGCCGGGTTCCCCCTGATGGACATGGCTGCGCAGCGAATCCGGATAGTTGCCGCTGATGGCATAGAGCAGGCCCGCGAAGCAGGCGATGTGGTTTTTCATCTCCTGTTCGCAGGCGTCCTTCAGGCGCAGGAATTCGGTCTCGATTTCGCTGATGTTCCAGGGCTCTTCGGGGAGCTCCAAGCAGAGCAGCCGCATATAGCTTTTGAGGATGCCGATGAGGGGGCGGAAGCGTTCGTTGCCGCCGTAGCCCGCCAGCTCGTAGGCGATGGACGAGAGCCTGAAAGCCAGAGGAATGTGGCGGTTGGCAAGGATGCACATGCTCTGAAAGGTCAGGGCGAGTCTGCCGTACAGGCAGCTTTCCGAGCCTCCGGCGGTGTACAGGTGGCGTTCGCCCCAGGCGATCAGGAAACGCAGCGCGCATTCCATGCAGATGATGCTGCCCGGCCGCTGCTTGCCGAGATCGTCGCCGATGGCCTCGGCGATGGCGGTGCAGTCGTCGAGGGCCATGTCCGGAGCCCCGAGCCGCGCGAGGGCATGGGTGAGGCTGCCCGGAGGGGCGTTCCGGACGAGAAGGCGCACGAATTCGTCCCGCACGGCATCCGGCAGGCCGGGGCAAACCCACGCGTCCGGGGCTTCGGTATGGGCAACGAACCCCGCGCCGAGGAGCGGTTCAAGAAGGGAGGCGATGGCCTCTTGCGGTTTTCCCGCCAGCACGGCGAGTTCCTGCGTCAGGAGGGGGCGTCCGGCGGCGTGCAGGGCGATGGCGAGGATGGCTTGGGGAAGATTCAGAGAGCGGGGCATGGATACCTCCAAAGGCCGGGGAGGGCGGCGCGTCCGTATGCGGTATATGGCGCATGGTGAGCGGCAGAACCGTATCTGGTCTTATAGGGATATCCGATGGGAATGAAAAGGACTTCATATGAAAATCAGCTATGTCGGAAACCAAACGTCGACACTATGTATGGCGCCTGAAAGATAAAAGGCACCGGCTGAAGGGATATGCCGGACGTGGCCAGCCCCATCCGTCTCTGGAATAAGGTATGCCAACGGCCCGAGGCATTGATTGGTGTGGCAGCAAAGGAAATATGCTTATTGCGGCTGGGGGGATCTGGATAGGAAGTCGGTTATCCTTCCGATTTCCAAGAGGGGATATAGCTTTTTATCCCTCTATCAGCCACCCCACAAAATCGCCAAGCCGGAAAGCCTCCACGGCATCGGGCCCCAACTCGCTGCGGTAGAGAGCCGAATATATCTCTAACGTATAGTGCCCTCTCCACTTCCTTGCTTCATGGGCCTCCCTTTCCACTTTGCAGCCGAATGTCAGCCGGGATGCTGTGGCGGACAGGGAACCTCTGGGGGGCTTTTCTTTATTTATGATGATGATTGCCCCGCCCGGCCTCATCTTGCTCCGCAATGTCGACAATAAAAGTTGCCGCGTCGAGGAGGGCAGGTCCATGAGCGTCAGGAAGGCCACCGCCACGTCGAAAGGCTTGTACGGATAACTGGCCACGTCCGCCATAATGGCCCTTCCCGGCCCGCAGTAGTCAACCACGACGTCCCGGCAGCCGTCCAGGGCCACAAACTGCGCCTCCCGCTCATGCAGCGTCGGCGCCAGCACGCGTCCGACGTTCCCGGCAGCGCACCCCAGATCATACACTTTGCCGCCCTGCGGGATGTAGGGCCGGGCAATCATGGCCACCGCCGCCGTAGCCATGTCATACCACGGAGACTGCTTTTCGCTGCGCCTGCCCGCTTGGCAGGGGAGCACGTTAAAGGTCCAGTTTCCCACTCCCTGCGTCATGAGCACTCTCCCCGGATGGATGTTGAAACTATAATCATTACATTGTGTTATTTATGCCATATGGGTATGCAGTAGTCCCTTTGGACCTGCATTTTTTGGTGCTCGGCTGTTTCCTGGGCGTCAGAGGGGCCCTTTGTGGTAGCCGCTTGAGAGGCCGTGGTCATGTTTGTTTATAATAAAAAGTTACTTCAATGAAACTTCTAAGTCAACGAAAACCGAACTACCGATGTAACATCGTTTCACTTATGTAACTAAAATGAACGCAGAAAAAGTTTTTGAACAGGTCTGGAGGGAGTTCATCCGGAGGCTTGAGGCCTTGCGCAACCAAAAGCCCAAAATGACCTATGAACAGCTTGGAGAGATGTGCGGTGTCAGCAAAGTGACCACAAAACGGTGGCTTGAAGGTGCCGGTGGGGAAAAGACGTCCTTCCCGGACATGCTCCGGTACATGCAGGCGGTGGGGATGAACATCCGGGCCGTTATCCCACAGAGCCAATCTGAAAAGGAGGCCGTCTTGGAGAGCCGGCTTTCCGAGATTCAGAAGGAGCTTGCCATATGCAAGGATGCGCTCAAGCAAGCCGAGAAAGAGCGCGACGCATACAAATCAAGATGGGAAGGTCACTTGGAAACAGTCCGCGCCCAAAGCGGCAACCATCCGTCCGGTCCTTTTGCACATGGGCAAAAACCGTTGGGGGAAAAGGCGGATTGATGGGGTGTGGGATCGGAGGTGTATGCCACGCCGTATCTTCGCCAGTTTCCGCCAGATGATGTTTCGGAAGGCTGACGCTGTCGCCGGAGGAACTTTTTATTTTTAAAGTTATGTCAAGGTAACTTCTTTTGCCGGAAAAGTTCTGTTCCGCAGTTTGGCATAGAGGAACAGAGCAGCTGCGGCAAAACAAAAGAGGGGGAGTTGCAGACAGGTTCGTGTCTATAAGGGAGGAAAGCCTCACGCAGTGCGGAGCGGGGGCCCACAGGTGTTCTAGTGGCTTTCCTCGGATTATCATCTCTGCCGGATGAACCTGTCGGGGGAGCTTGTCCCTTCGAAAAAGGCAAAGTGGAAAGAGCCGCGTCTTTATTTTTGGATGATTCCAGTTTTCTGGAAACATGGTGAGGCAGCGACGCAAGAAAGACTCTTTTTGAAAAGGATGAATGATTTTTAATGATTCAGGGAAAAGGGATTTCCCTCCTGTCCTTTTTCTACGCCGCTTCAGCGTTTTCTTTTTTCTCTTTTCTCATTTTTATTCAACATATTATGTTCACGCTAACTCCGTTTTGTCCAAAAAGTTGGACTCCGGGGCCTCTGGTGCTTGCTCTCCGCGGGGGATGCGGGTGTCTTTTTTTAAGATAATGTAATAGAAACATAGGGATCGCTGCTAATAGGCTCCGGGTTTTCCGATTGGCATGTCGATTGCTCTAAAAAGATCAATCGCGTGAACAATCTCAACAAAGGAGCCAGCACCATGGGCAAGGCAACGCAGATCTACCGGAACGGCACGATATTGACGATGGATTCACGGGGAAGCGTGGTCAGCGCGTTGGCCGTTGAAGGCAACGTCGTCCTCGCTGTGGGAACGGACGATGACGTTATGGCCCATGCCGGGCCGGATACCGTGGTCACTGATTTACGGGGCCGGACCATGCTGCCCGGTTTCATCGATGGGCACAGCCATTTTGTATGGGCCGGGCTCATGTTCGCCACGCAGCTTGATCTTTCCTCCCCGCCGGTAGGCAAGGTGAAGGACATTGCCGAAATCCGCGATCTGCTCAAGGAAAAGGCCGCCTCCACGCCTAAGGGCGAGTGGATTCTTGGGTATGGCTACGATGACACCGCCCTTGCGGATCGCCGCCACCCGCTCGCGTCCGACATGGACGACGTGACGCCCGATCATCCGGTGCTCCTGCGCCATGTTTCCGGCCATTTGTGCTCCTGCAACAGCCGCGCCCTGGCCTTGGCCGGTTATGACCGGAATACGCCCGATCCCCTTGGCGGGATCATCCGCCGCGACGGGCACGGCAACCCCAACGGCGTTCTGGAGGAACCCCCGGCGATGAATCCCGTTGCCGCGTTGCTGCCCGAAGCTTCCGAGGAAGACTGGATGCGCAGCATCGTAACCGCCTGCGACGCCTACACCGCGAAGGGCGTCACGTCCGCGCAGGACGGCTTCACGCAGGAAAAGCAGTGGGCACAGCTCCGCAAGGCCCATGAAAAGGGACTGCTCCGTAACCGCGTGCAGATCCTGCCCGGCCTCGGCTGCTGCGATCTCAACCAGTTCACTTCTCACGCTTCCGGTACGCCGCTGACCGCCGACCGCAAGATCAGCCTCGGCGCTGTCAAGCACCTCGTCGACGGCAGCCTGCAATGCTATACCGGCTGCCTGAGCAATCCCTACCACAAAATCATCTATGATCTGCCGGACGGCCCCATGTGGCGCGGCTATATCCAGGAAAACCCGGAAGGGTTCATCGATCGCATCGTGGCTTTGCATCGGCAGGGCTGGCAGATCGCCATCCACGGCAACGGCGATGAAGCCATCCAGCTCATTCTGGATGCCTATGAAGAGGCGCAGAAGCGCTATCCCCGCGCCGACGCCCGGCACATCATCATCCACTGCCAGACCGTGCGCGAGGATCAGCTCGACCGTATCAAGCGCCTCGGCGTGGTGCCTTCGTTCTTCGTGGTCCACACCTACTTCTGGGGCGACCGCCACCGCGACATCTTCCTCGGCCCGGATCGCGCCAAGCGCATCAGCCCGCTCCGCAGCGCCCTGAAACGCGGCATCCTGTTCAGCAACCACAACGACACGTTCGTAACCCCCATTGATCCCCTGCTCTCCGTGTGGTCTGCGGTCAACCGCATCACCAGCAGCGGGCAAGTCCTTGGCGAGGAATATACCATTTCCGTCATGGACGCGCTGCGCAGCGTGACCTCGTGGGCCGCCTATCAGGCCTGTGAGGAAACGAGCAAGGGCAGTCTCGAACCCGGCAAGCTGGCCGACATGGTCGTGCTTGGGGACAACCCCCTCGCCGTGGACAAAAAGGCTATCCGCGACATTCCGGTGCTGGCGACCATCGTCGGCAACGAACTCGTATACGGGTCGCTGGAATAGCCTTGCCGGAAACCCGGCGGCATGGGGGCGCTCCTTCCCGCCTTCTCCGTCGGGTTTCCCCGGCTCCTGTGGTTGCGGATACTCACAACTTTGACGGTTGCCTTACCAAGAGAGGGATTCATGGAAGCGTCATTTTATCCGTATCTGGGTGCATTGTGTTGGATCGGTATGCTGCTCATGCTCGGGACGTTAATCCGTGCCAAGGTGCCGTTGTTCCAGAAGCTGCTGTTTCCTTCCTCCCTTATAGGTGGCCTCATCGGGTTCGTGCTGATCAACCTTGATTTGGTCGGGATGCCCACCTCCACCGGCTGGAAGGACATTACGCCGAACATTTTCAGTATGATCACCTTCCACTTGTTCGCGTTCGGCTTCGTGGGCATCGGTTTGCTCCAGACCAAGAAGCCCGCCAGCGGCAAGGTTGTGATGCGTGGCGCCCTGTGGATCGCGCTCGTGTTTGGTATGACCTTCTCTGTGCAGGCGCTCATCGGCAAGGGCGTTTTCGTGCTGTGGCAGGACCTGTTCGGGGGCACGTTTGAAACCGTCAACGGCTACCTCCTCGGCGCGGGCTTCACGCAGGGCCCAGGCCAGACGCAGGCCTACGCCACCATCTGGCAGACCTCCTATCAGACCGCCAACGCCCTGAGCGTCGGGCTGGCCTTCGCCGCCGTCGGTTTCCTCGTGGCGGGCATCGTGGGCGTGCCGCTGGCCTTCTACGGCATCAAGCGCGGCTGGTGCACCGGAGGGCGTTCCGGCGAGCTGCCCCAGAACTTCCTGCGCGGCCTTATGGATCGCGGCGACAATCCCCCCTGTTCCCACAGCACCACCCACCCCGCCAACATCGACAACCTCGGCTTCCATGTGGGCCTCATGGCGGCGATCTATGGCGTGGCCTATCTTTTCGGGCTGTTGTTCTCCAAGTACATGCCCGCCGGCATCGCGGGGCTCGGTTTCGGCCTGACTTTCTGCTGGGGCATGTTCCTCGCCATGCTGCTGCGCAAGTTCATGGGCAAGATCGACATCCTGCACCTCATAGACGGCGAAACGACCCGGCGTCTGGTCGGCGGTTCCGTGGACTTCATGATCTGCGCCGTGTTCCTCGGCATTGAAATGAGGGCCCTTCAGGAGGTGCTGCTGCCCTTCATCGTCGCCATCGCCGCCGCCACATTCATTACCCTGATCATTTGCGTGTGGTTCGGCCGCCGCTCCCCCGAGTACGGCTTCGAGCGCTGCCTGATCATGTTCGGTTACGCCACGGGCACGGCGGCTTCGGGCCTGCTGCTGCTCCGCATCGCCGATCCGGATTACGAAACCCCCGTCGCGGTGGAAGGCGGCCTCATGAACGTCTTTTCCTGCCTGACCTTCCTGCCGGTCACGCTGTCCATGCCGTTCGCGCCGCTGCCGGGATATCCCATCGTCTGGGTGTTCGCAGCGGTCATCATTGCGACGCCCATCGCCATGTATCTCTTGAAGTTCATCCGCAAGCCCGCGTTCTGATCCCCCATCGGAAACGGATTGCACATGAGGGATGCGGGGGTTAGCCCCCGGAGGAAAGGGAATGCCGGGTTTCCCTCACCCGGAGTACGTTCAACCCAAAGGAGAGAGGAAGATGAAGAGACTGATGACGCTTTTGTTGGCCGCCGGTTTGGTTCTTGGCGCAACTTCCGCCGCGAAGGCGGTCGACTTCAAGATGACGGGCTTGTGGCAGAACCGTGTATCGTTCGCCGACCGCAATTTTGAAAAGCATAACGGCGACGATAAGATGCGTGCCGCTACCCGTCTGCGTACCCAGATCGACGTGATCGCTTCGGAATCCCTGAAGGGCGTGATGTTCTTCGAAATCGGCCACCAGAACTGGGGCAAGGCCGCCGAAGGCGCCGCCCTCGGCACGGACGGCAAGGAAATCAAGGTCCGCTACAGCTACGTGGACTGGATCATTCCCCAGACCGACGCCAAGGTCCGCATGGGCCTCCAGCCCTACGTCCAGCCGACCTTCACCGGCATCGGCTCCCCGATCCTCGACGCCGACGGCGCGGGCATCACCATCAGCAACCAGTTCACCGAAAACGTGAGCGCGAGCCTGTTCTGGCTGCGCGCCGAAAATGACAACGACTCCGAAATGACGAAGCACGATGCCCACGACGCGATGGACTTCATCGGCGTGACCGTGCCGATGACCTTTGACGGCGTGAAAGTGACTCCGTGGGGCATGGGCGGCATCATCGGGCATGACAGCTTCAAGGGCGGGAACTTCGACCTGAACTATCCTATGGCACAGGGTATGCTTCCCCTTATGGGCACGTCGACCATCGTGGCCAACAGCGATAAGGATCACGGCAGCGCGTGGTTCGGCGGCGTCTCCGCGGACCTGAGCTATTTCGATCCCTTCCGCTTTGCCCTCGACGCCGCCTACGGCAGCGTGGATCTGGGCACCAGCAAGCTGAACGGCAAGAACTTCGACGTGAAGCGCTCCGGCTGGTACGCCGCGCTCCTCGCCGAATACAAGCTGGAATCCTGCACCCCCGGCCTGCTGTTCTGGTATTCCTCGGGCGACGACGCCAACCCGTACAACGGTTCCGAACGTCTACCCTCCATCGACCCCGACGTGTACGTGACCTCCTACGGCTTCGACGGCACGAACTACGGCGGCGCGGCCCAGACGATGGGCTACGGCATTTCCGGCACGTGGGCTGTCATGGCTCGTGTGAAGGACATCTCGTTTATGGAAGACCTCTCCCACGTCCTGCGCGTCGTGTACTATCAGGGCACGAACAACAAGGAAATGGTGCGTCAGGGGATGATTTCGAATCCCCAGCATTCGCAGTACAGCATGATGTACCTGACCACGGGCGACAAGGCCGTGGAAGTGAACTTCGACACGGAATACAAGCTGTACAAGAACCTCTCCCTGTTCGTGGAACTCGGCTACATCCGCCTCGATCTGGATAAGGATCTGTGGAAGGGCGTGGGCTACGAAGCGAAGGAAAACAACTTCAAGGGCACCTTCAGCGTCGGCTATAAGTTCTAGACGATTGCGACGCGGGTCTTTGCCTCTCCTCCGGCGGAGGCTCCGCGTTTCAAGGCTTGGGCGGAGACGGTGCCCTTTGATCCGGGCGTTTCCCGCCGTGGGAATACATGACGGGAAACGCGCCTGGACGTGCAGGGGAATCATCCTTCTGCCGAGGGCTTCTGGGGCGGGCGGCCTTCGAAAGGCCAGCCCGTCACCTCCGTATCGGGAATCAGCCGGGCCCCTTCCTTGCCTCCCCGCTTGGGTGAAACAAGGCGCCGGGTATGGAAAAAGCCCTGCGGAATCCCGGCTGCCGATGCAATGTCGAAAACGGACGCTCTGCGCAATGGCGGGGGGCCGTTTTTGTATGGGGGAACGGCGTCGGTCCCGTATGGGGTTGGAATGAATAGGCCGTCCGCACGGTACAGGTCGGAAGAGAGATATTTCTCTTTGCCCTGTACCGTGCGGACGGCTTTTTTCTGGCAATGAGGCGAGCGGCGTTTCGGGATCGGCCTTCGCTGGCTAGGAGGCGGCATTGCCGCCTTACCGGGACATCTGTGCGAGAGCCCGCAATCCACGCGGGCTCTTGCCGTTCCGGTCACTGAAGGTCTGCCGGAATCTGTTTTCCCGGTGCGGCGGACGATGCTTTGGCTTCCGCCGGAGGCGCCGTCTCTGCCGGAAAGGTTTTCGTGCTGTCCGCCGCCTTCCCGGAGCGGAGTGCGTCAAGGATGGCGGGGAACGCCTCGTCGACCTTGGCGCGGACCTTTTCGTCGCGGATGATGGCGACGGGGTGGGGCACGGCGACGCAATGCAGGGGGCCTATGCGGAGATTTTGGCGGACGTTGTGAAAAGTCTTGAGGAACGGCTGGGTCAGAATGGTCAGGGTCGGGACGCCCGCGCGTTCGAGCTGGATCTGATCGATGGCGAGCCATGCGGAACAGGCCCGGCAGTCCCCGGTCGCCGCGATGACCAGATCGGGGCGCAGTTCGAGGAGCGCCCGCGCCGTGGCCTCGGATTCGGGCAGATCCTTGGAGATGCCGCTGAGGGCGGGGTCCGTTTCATACGCTTTGATGAATTCGGTGTCCGGAAAGGCGCGGGACAGCAGCGAGTGCAGGTAATCGAGCAGAAGATCGCCGTTGTGTTTGCCGTTCCAGCGCAGGATCACGCGCTTGCCCGCGAGATCGGAAGGCCACGGGGCCGGATCGTAGAGCGGCGGCAGATCGTTCCATACGGTCAGGCTTTCCCACGTCACGGCCTGCTCTCCACGGGCCGGAAAGGCCAGCAGGAATACGGTGCACAACGCGATCAGAACCTTTCCCATGTCAATCTCCTGCGCTTTTTCGGGAAAAAGGCCGCCCGATCCGTGTGCCGAAGGGACGGATCGGGCGGGCGGTGAGAGGGTTACTTGAAGGAATCCATGCCGTTCAAGGTTTCGTCATACATGGCGGGATAGAAACGGCTGATGAAGTGGGCCGTGGAGCGGCAGGCCTTGCCGACCACGAGGTCGATGTGCTTGCCGCCGGAGCGGGTGGCAAGGTTGGGGCTCTTTTCGCCCTTGCTGTTTTCGATGTGCCACGCCTTCACGATCTTGCCGTCAAATTCGTCGATAACAATGGAGAAATGCTTGTTCGGACCAACAAACACGTTGTTGGCTCCCCCGTCGAGAACGATTTCCTTGTCGTTTTCAAGGACGATCTCATGGGGGAAAGTGCAGGTCGCTCAGGTTTCGGGACGGGCGAGGAACCGGGTATCGGCCGGCCACACGCTACCGTCGTTGACTTCAACAACATCATTATACGCGACGAGGGACACCTTGCCGTCGGCAATGGGCTTGTCGCTCTGGCGGATATTCAGGTGCACGGCGACCTTGCCGTCCTTGGAGAGCGTCCAGAGGCGGTCGCGGTCAACCACGGACATGAGCAGCATCCGGGTGTTCTCGGGGGTCAGGGGGCCGAGGACCTTGGTCACGGTGCCGGACTTGTCGGTCAGCTTCACGGTGGCGGCGTTGGCGGCCACGTCGGTGACTTCAACCTTGGCGTCGCCGATGGTGAAGGTGTCGCCCTTGCCGTAGCTGGCGACCACGGGCTCGTTGGGGGACACGAAGATGGCGGAACAGCTGTCGGTAGCGAGTTCGCGCACCTTCACGGAGTCGCCTTCAATGGCGTCTATGATGACATGCGTACGGCCTACGGTAGCGATGTTGCTGCCGTAAATCATTTCGCTCAGGCCGTTTTCAGCCGTGGGGACGGTATGCCCTTCGGGATCCTTGGAACCCTTGACGAGCGAGCCGTCGGCGGCGGCGTTGCTGATCTGTGCGCCCGCGTAGACCGGGAACTGGGAACCGTAGTAGTTGCCCGTGGTCTTCACGATCTTGAACACGGCGGAATTGCCGCCTTCAATGCCGTAGGTGTCGTTCTCCACGGAGCTGAGTTCCCAGCCCCGGCTCTTGTTGGCGTTGCTCGGAAGGACCTGTCCCTTCTTCATGGTGACGTTACGGATGACGTCACGGACATAGCGATCCGTGATGGCATGGTACGTCTTGCCCGCGAGCGTCAGGGGCTCGTTATCGAAGGGATGCCAGTTGGTGGAGCGGACCGTGATGTACAGGCCGGACGGCGGAATGATGATCTTGCCGTCTTTGATGGTGCTCTTGCGGATGACCACGCCGTCGTTGATGGTACGGCTGAGGCCGCTGAGCGTCTTGGCCTTCCTGTTGTTGACGAGCCCTTGCATCTTGGCAAGGACCGCCGCGTCCTTGGCGGGCGATTGCATGACCACGCGGTCGGGCGCGTCGTCTGCCATCGCCACGCCGCTCATCGCCACGGCGAGACAGATCGCTGCTGCGGTCTTGCCGATGGCCCGGAGTGAGATATGCGACATACATCCTCCTCTTGCGGCTCGCTCCGAGCTTGGGCGCGGTTCCGGCAACTGCCGAAAACGATCCGCGCGTCAGCCGCCTTCACTATGAAGGCGTGAAGCGATCCGGTTGCTGTTTTTGTCGGCCTCTGTGGCCGTCCGATGCGGGAACCCCTTGCCGGGGCCGCCCGTGATCAGCGTTAGCACGAGCATTCCGCGCCTTCGATGGCTTCGACGGTCACGGCCTGCTTGAGCTTTTCGAGCACTTCGGGCGTAACGCCCTTGACTTCCAGCAGTTCGTCCATGCTCTTGATGTCGCCCACGTTTTCGCGGAATTCCACGATGCCCTTGGCCAGCTCGGGGCCCACGGCGGGATTGGCGGAAAGTTCCTGTTCGGTGGCGGTGTTGAGGTTCATCTTGCCGTCGGCGAAGGCGGGGGCGGCGCACAGCACCACGGCGGCGAGGACGGCGGAAGCGATGGTTTTGATGTTCATGGAGGGCTCCTTAGGAAAGGGTATTGGTGGTTTCTGGACGGATAACCCCTTTGCGCACGAGCTGTTCGTACCAGAGCGGGTTATGGTGCCGGATAAACGTTACGGGGATGAATCCCGAGAACATGGACCGTAGCGCGGGGCCTTCGCCGGGCGCGAATGCGGCCATATAAATATGGATGGGCAGGACAACGGCCATCACGCCCGCGCAGAGCAGATGGATGAACAGGGCCCACTGGGCGGCGTCCTCGGAGCCCGGCGCGACGAGATGGAGCGCCAGCGCGGCGAGGAACAGCCCGGAGAGCGCAAGCCCCACGCTGCACAGCACGGCGGCCACGGCGGCGAGCTTCTGCCCGGCGTTGTAGAAGCCTTGCGGCGGCAGGGTGGGGTCAAGCCCCATGCTGCGCATGGCCTTTTCCCCAAGGACGAGGCGCATACCCTTGCGGACGCACCAGATCATGTCGGAGGCCGGGGAGAGGCTGAATACTTCCTTGAGGAAGGGGACTACGTCGTGGCGCAACCCGAAAATGATGTAGAGGAAGTAGACGGCGAGCCACGCCGAACCGATCAGCAGGTGGAAGACGAGCAGCCCGTACGCGCCGAACACGCCGGTCCAGAGATCGGCCCACCACATGCCCACGGGCTGCATGGCCGGGTTGGAAAGCAGGGCGAACCCCGTGAACAGCAACGCGATCCAGCAGAAGGCGTTGAACCAGTGCATACAGACGGCGCTGAGGGAATGACGGCGGATCATGAGCCCTTCCTCTTTTCTTCATGGGATGCTTCGCCTGTGGGGCGGATCAGCTGGCGCAGGCCCACGCCCACGACCCCGAACAGGGACAGCGCGCCGAGCCAGCGCACCCCGGTAGCCACGGTTCCCATGAAGCCCACGGGACCGGCGCTTTCGGCCTTGGGCCAGTGTTTGTCGGCCACATCGTTCAGATAGGCGAGGGTCGGCTTGGTGGGCGCGTCCTTGGCCTCAACGAACGTGACTTTGTGCGAGCCGAGCACCTTGCTGACCGGGGACTGTGGGTCGTCCGCATCCCCAAACACGCGGGCGCGGGTGGTGCATACGCTGACGCAGGCGGGTTCCATGCCTTCGGCGCGGGAGGACGCGCAATAATCGCACTTGTCCACGACGCGGCGCGCGGGGTCGATGTGGCGGGCCTGATAGGGGCAGGCGCGCATACAGCTTCCGCAGGCGATGCAGCGGGTTTCGTCCACCATGACCACGCCGTCTTCGGCCTTGTAGGTGGCGTGCGTGGGGCAGGCGTCAACGCAGGACGGCTCGTCGCAGTGCATACAGGCTCCGGGCTGGTAGCGCCAGCCGGAGGGCGAAGCCGTGTCGGGCGTTTCCCGCACCCAGTTGCGGGAGAGGCCGTAGGGCACGGCGTTCCGCTGCTGGCAGGCAATCAGGCACGCCTTGCAGTTCAGGCATTTGGAGGCGTCTATGGCCATCACGTAACGGGGCATGTTCTTCTCCGAAATTCATTTGCGGCGTCGCCGCCGGGCCGCCGGGAAGGGTTCCGGCGCAGAGGGCGGGGAAAATCCCCGCTCCTCCTCCCCTTACGCCTTTTCCAGCGTGCATCCCACGCCGTTGAACTGGGCCGACACGCGGTCCCAGTAGTTGGGCAGGATGGCATTGATCGGCTTGCTCCGCGTCGCGGCATGGGGGCTTGTGCCCGTGAAATGCGACGGCGTGAAGATGATGCCGGGCCGGATGGAAGCGGTCAGTTCCGCCACGGCTTCTACGGAGCCGGTGGCGGTCTTGATGCGCACTGTATCGCCGTGGGCGATGCCAAGAGGCTTGGCCGTGTCCGGGTGGACCAGCACATAGCGCCCACGGGAGAATTGGGCCAGCGAGGCGGCGAAATTGGTCATGGTCTGCTGCCACTGGGTCACCACCTTGCCCTGCGTGAGGACGAGGGGGTATTCCTTGTCGGAGTCGGCCCCGTGGGGATTGCCCTTGGGCGGCGTCCAGCCGAACGCGCCCATCAGCTTGAGATCCAGCGGGATTTTGCCGTTTTCCGTGGCGTAGGTTCCGGACGTGAAGACCGTTCCGATCCGTTCCTGCGCGCCTTCCTCGGGCTGGGGCCAGATCAGGCCGTCCGGGGACTGGCGCATTCTGGAAACGCTCATGGCCTTCCAGCTCGGGACCGTATTGCGGAAGCGTTCGCTCAGTTCTTCGGGTCCGGTGAAATCGGGATAGATCTCCGGGGCCAGCTTGCGCCCGATGTCACGGTAAAACTGCCAGTCGGGGACACAGCTTCCGGGCGCGTCCACGCACTTGTCGCGCCAGACCACCTGCTTCTCGGCTCCGTAATGCGAACCCGCGCTTTCCGGGCCGAAGGCGGCGGGCACGAACAGGTCGGCCACATCCATCTCCTCGGTCTTGAAGAAGCCGCGATGGACCACGAACCCCACCTTTTTGATCGCCTCGGCGACGCCGGTGCAGTCGGGGTAGCGGCGGTAGCTGGAATTGAGGAAGAGCACGTCGAGGTTGCCCTTCTTCATGGTGTTGAGCAGGCGGCGGAAGTTGACGCCGGAATCCTTGGCCGGGCCGCACACGGCGTCGACGAATTCCTTTTCGCCTTCGGGCTTGCCGCCCTCCATCGTAAGGAGCCCCCTGCCCGAGCCGATGAGGTTGTCGCGCAGGGCCTGAAGCGCGATGATCGCCCGGATGCTCTGCAACCCGTTGGTGTAGCGGGAGAGGCAGCCGCCCATCCAGATGATGGTGCGGGGGCTCTCGGCAAGCGTCCGGTAGAAGGCGGTGACGGCGTCTTCGGACAGCCCGGTGGCTTGCGCCACCTTGTCGACGCTCCACGGCTGCGCGCCCTTTTCCATGCGCTCGAAGCCGGTGATGCTCTCGTCCACCCGCGCGCGGTCGAAGGCTCCGTTTTCAAGAACGAAGCGGATCGCGCCGAGGGCGAGCGCGCCGTCCGTACCGGGCAGGGGCATGAGCTGGTCGGCGGCCCAAGCGCTGGTGGGCGTCTTGCGGCAGTCCACGCTCACGATGCGCACCCCGGCGTCGCGGGCCTTGTCAAGCCAGCGGGTGTAGGGCGGGTAGGTTTCGCTGATGTTCGCGCCCCAGAGCACGAGGGTCTTCGCGTTGACGATCTCGTTGACCGTGGTGGTGGAGGTGTTCGCGCCGAGCAACATGCCGAGCACGTTGGACGCCGTGCTGATGCAGACTTCACCGGCGGGCATGACGTTGACCCCGCCCGCCGTACGCATGGTCATGAGCGCGGCGAGTTCGCTTTCGCGGCAATCCCACAGGGGGGAGGTGAGGGCAAGGCGCTCGGCGATCTTGTCGCCGTGCTTGGCGCGGCTCTGGCGCAGCTTGTCCACGACGATGTCCACGGCCTCGGCGTAGGAGATGGTTTTCCATTCCGAGCCCTGCTTGAGCATGGGCTGCACGAGGCGGTAGGGGCTGTTGAGCAGCTCGACGATGGACAGGCCCTTGGGGCACATGGCCCCGCCGGTCCAGCGGTTGCCGCGATCGCCGATGAGTTCGAGGATTTTGCCGTTGCGCACGCGCGCGTGGTAGGTGCAGCGGACCTGGCAGAAAGGGCAGTAGCCCTTCACCAAATCGTTTTGGGGAGCGGCCGTTCCGGCGGGAGCCTGAGCCGCATGGACCGGCAGACCCCCGAGGGCCGTGCCCCCGGCGATCGCCGCCATGCCGTATTGAAGGAAATGTCTGCGGGAGAATGTGTTGGACATGGGTGCTCCGTCCTTGGAACGCCGCGCGCCACGCGAGGCCGTTCGTATACAGATCCGTGCTGCGGGAGAAAATCACCGGATGGAGCGACTATGCGGAAAGTTTGTAAAAAAAAGTTCAACGTTTTGTAAAAGTTTTGTAAAAGTATATCATATTGTTATTACAGGATAAAATTCGTTGAATCCGATCTCGTCAAAGACGTTTCCTTACAAACGCCGCAGGAAACTACTCTCAACGGAGAGTGAGCTTTTCATGAAAAAAGGAGGAGCGTATGGATGATTCCGATGAAAAAAGAAAGTAAAACAATCTGTTTCAACGATTTTACACAAGCTGTTCCCTATTCGAATGATACAGCGGTAGGGTTATTTGTCACAAGCCTTGAGCGTAATGGAGACGGTGAATCCCTTGGGGTATTGATTGTAATAATGCAGCTCGCCCCCGCAGGCTTCCACGCAATGCTTGACGATAGACATGCCGAGCCCGGAACCGCCGGGATATTTCTTCGCTTGTTCGCCCCGGAAGAACGGTTCGGTGATGTGCTCCATTTCCTCGGCGGGGACGCCGGGGCCGCTGTCGCGGATTTCCACGCACACACGGTCCCCCTGCGGCCTTGCGGCAATGGCGATGGGGCCGTCTTCCCCGGCATAACGCACGGCGTTGCGCACCACGTTGGCGAGCGCCCGGCCGAGGCAGCTTGCGTCCGCCCAGACCTTGAGCCCCTCGTCGACGCTCAGGCGCACGTCGCGGTCCCGGGCTTCGCGGCGTGTCACATACTGGAGCAGCGGCGCGAGGGATACGGCCTCACGGGCGGGTGACTCCGGAATGGCCTCGGAACGCATGAAGCTCAGCACATCCTCGACCAGCAGGGAAAGCTGCTCCACCTCGTCGCTGATTTCCTGTACGCGCTGCTGGTTTTTCTCGTCCACACGGCTGTCCAGCACGGCGAGCCCGAGCTTGATCCGGGCCAGCGGCGAATCCAGCTCATGGGCGATGTGCCGGATGAAACGGCGCTGCCCGTGGACCTGCTGTTTGACCTTTTCCGCCATGATGCCGGTGGCCTTGGCGAGGCAGCCGATCTGGTCCCCGCGCCCTTCGCCCACGGCCTTGAGGCTGATGGGCGAATCGTCGGAGAGCGAACTGTAATCGCCCGCCGCAATCCGCTCGGTCACTTTGGTCATGAGGATGATGGGCTTGGTGAGATGGCGCACGAAGGGCCACCACCACAGGAACGACAGCCCGAGCCCGGACAGGAGCAGGGCCACGGCGAGGCGCAGTTCGAAGAAATGCCCGTTTCCGGTGATGGACGGCGAAGACGCCGCGAGCAGTACGTAGCGGACAACGCCTTCGTCGTTGGAGACAAGGATGGTGCGGGCGTACCAGTATTGGGCGGGATCGCCGTCGCGCATGAAAATGACGTATTGTTGCGGGAGGATGCCCGCTTCAAGTTCCACGGCGGGCGTGATCGTGCTGAACGCGCCCGAATCGGGTTCGGCGCACAGGGAATAGGGCGGGCGGGGAATGGTGCGGGCCGCCTCCACAACTCTTGGAGGCAGGCCGCCCGCAGCAAGCGGAGGGTCCATATCGTCGAGGATCAGGATGCCGAAATGGAGGCCGCACTCCCTGCCGCATTCCTCAAGGACCGAAGCCCATTGGCTTTCGGGTTTGTATTGCAGCTCCACGGAGGTCATGCGGAATGTGGAGGCGATACTGCCGTTGAACAGCATGGGCGAGTACAGATTGTTGTTGAACAGCAGCACCCCGCCGATAAACAGGGCTGTGATGACGCCGAGCAGGACGAGGTTGAGCATCGCCCAGGTGAAGAATTTCTGGTACAGTCCCACGCGCATGGTTTTTTCTCCTGAATGGAGGCTTGTTCGCCGGATTTTCTCGACTTCCACCGAGGGGCGCTGCCCCTTCGGAACCCCGCAAAGGGGCAGCGCCCCCTTGACCCGGCGGCTCCGCGCTGAAGCGGACGCTTGGCGGAGAGGCAAAGGACGTGGGAATGGCTCCCTGCCTTTGGGGACGCAAAGAAAAAGAATTCTCGGAACGGGTAGCGGAATGTTTTCCGCATGTTGTTTAGAATTCGGGTCAGGCCTCTTCGGGAAGCAGGGTATAGCCCATTCCGCGTATTGTCTTCAAATAGGCCGGGTTATGGGGATCGTCTCCGAGTTTGCGCCGGAGCGTGGAGATGTGCATGTCCACGGAACGGTCATACCGGCTGAATTCGCGGCCCACGGCAAGCTCAAGCAGGTTCTCGCGGGTGAAGACCCGTCCCGGATGGGCCGCCATGCCGAACAGGATGCGGAATTCCAGCGCGGTGAGATCCATCGGGACGCCGTCCATGCGCGCCTTCATGGACTTGCGGTCCATCCACAATCCGCGCACCCGGACCACGCCGTCCTCTTCGGGCTCCTTCCGCTCCGCCTGCACGGGCTGCGCCCGCCGGAGCACGGCCCGCACCCGCGCCAGCAGCTCGCGCGGGGAAAAGGCTTTGGGCACATAGTCGTCCGCGCCCATCTCAAGCCCCACAATCCGGCTGGCTTCCTCATCCTGCGCGGAGAAGATGACAATGGGCGTGGAGCCGATTTCCCGCAAGCGCCGCAGCACGTCAAGGCCGTCCATATCCGGCAGCATCATATCGAGCAGGATCACGTCGTATTCGTTCGCAACGGCTTTTTCCAGCCCGGACGAAGCGTCCTCGGCAACGTCGAGGGAGAACCCAAATCCTTCAAGGTAGTCCCGCAGCAGCCCGCACAGCTTGGCGTCGTCATCGACGAGGAGCGCGGAAATCTGCGAATATTTGATGGTGGACATGCATCCTCCTTTGGATGGGGCAGCCGTTGGGCGGGGACGTATTGGGGGATACCCTCGCAAGGCATCTTTCAAATGCGGCGAGCGGATATCCGTGCTCGGTGTCACACGGGTTCTTTCTTTTTTATTTATACAAATAACACAGTATATTAATGTATAAAGTCTATATTGTGAACATTGGCGTTAGATGTATTATTCCGTCAAACCGGAGCGTTTGACAAGGCGTTTCGCGGCCTTTTGTCGACAGATGACGGCATGTCGTGGTTTTTCTTCACAAACTGCCAAGGAGTGCAGAGGAACCCGCCATGCCCCAAGGTGAAGCCCCGCGTATGGTGTGGAATGCCGATTCCGGTCAGGGTTGGGTTCTGCCTGATGAGGAGGGCAGGCCGCCGGGAAAAGGCACGACGGCTCATCGTCTTGCCGTTGTTCCATGTATTGGAAGGCGAAAGCGCCCCTTCCCGATACAATGCCGGAAAGGGGCGCTGGGGAGGTTTGTTCAACCGTCCGACAGGATTTTTTAGCCGTTATCCTTATCTAGCGGAAAAACCCGAGATACCCCGCCAAGGCTATTCCCGCGAGGGCAACGAGCATCCATTTGAGCTTGCTGATCCGTAGCGCTTTGATGAGCGCGGCCTGTTCTTCGAGGGCTTCCCTTTCCGTTTGCCGCATATTGTAGGTACGGATCAGCTGTTCCCGGACGTAGGCTCCGGCGCTGGTGGGCGTTGTCGTGCAGAAATCCGCTATGATGTCCGCATACGTCAGGTTGCCGTAGTGCCCGAGGCCGGTGATCCTGTGCGCCGCTTTGCGCGCAAGGGCCTTGACGACGTCGTCATGCTGGAACGTGGTGAACTCGGCATCGTCTCCGCCTCCGCGTATCAGCACGACGACATTGCCGCTTGCCTGATCTATCGCCCGGGCTATGGCGGACGGATCCGTCATGGCGGTCGGCAGGGATTCCACGTTGACGCTTTTCAGATCAAGTTCGTTCTTGAAGTCGGCGAAGACGTTGGCGGCATGGGATTTGGAATGGATCACGGAGATGGCGGTTGCCCGTTTCGGAAAGGGTATCCTTTTAAAGCCGAGTTCCTTGAGATGGCTGATCGTCCCTTCAATATTCTTTACGGGCTCTGGGCCGCGCCCTCCCGCGGAAGCCTCAATGACCGAGGCCGCATGGACATGGAGTTTGAAGAGGACGACGGATTTCTTCAAGTATACCACCGGAATGCCGAGAACATCAACGCGATCCCCCGGCCGTATGCCGCCGCTTTGAATGACCTCAAGCGGCAGGTCCACACAGATGCTTTTTCCCCCGTCAGCGAGTTCAATGCCGTAATGGACGCCATTCCAAAACGTCCTTTTGGCGGTCCAATCTCCGATGATCCCCTGTGTCCTGAAGACACAGCTGGAATCATCTACGGCATTTTTAAGGGCCGCCCCCGCCATGTCCTCGAAAACGGAACTCAGACGGGCAACGGACAATGACGGCATAGCGGGCATTGGCATAGCGGATTCTCCAGAAGGCGTTGCGAAAAGTTCAGCACGGTTTCCCGGTCGAGTCAATCGGCATGGATGGGAAAAACTCCACCTTCCGCGGCGTATGCTGTAGGCGTGGGAGTTGCCGCCAAAGACGAAGCTCATCCGAGGATGCGCCCTTGACGGCGTACATGTCCATGTCCGAGTGAGGAAGAAAGAGTCCTGTCCGCGGCGAATTGCCGCGTCAATTTCTTCCCGAAGCGGACGGGGAGGGCTATTGGGAGGGATGGGGAGGAACGCTGCGGGACAGGATTCGCCACGCAGAAAAGCCTTTGGAAAGGGGCGCGCGAACCGCTCCGCAAGCCAGGGGAAGGGGCTTTCCTCAGAAAAATTCCCCTTCCCCAATGCCTCCGTGCCGTTTCAAAAGGAATGGGCTCTAGAGATCCGCGGCTTCGGGTTCTTCCTGAGCGGCATAGGCGAACAGGGCGTTGCTGGTTTCGTTCGTCGCTTCATCCGGGTTGGTGCACAGGCAAACCGCTACCATGACCAGCGCGTTCAGAGTCATGGCGACAAATCCCTGATTCAGGCCCCAGAAGGTCACGTGCGTTTCCGTGAGGACGACGACGGCGACCACGCCCGTCAGCAGGCCGGCGAATACGCCCGTCCGGGTGGCCCCGCGCCAGAAGAACGTTGCCAGCGCCATCGGGAAACATTGGGTCGCCCAGAAGTACGCGATGTTGATGACTCCGAGCATCAGGTTGGGCAGCATCACCGCCAATACCACGCTGATCAGGAGAGACGCCCCTGTAGCCATATTCGTTACGAGGACGGCCTGCTTCTGAGACACGGAAGATCGGAACACGCCCCAGATGTTGCGGCTGAAAATCCCGCCCAGATTGAGGGCGCTCACCGCAATGACGAGGATGCAGGTCAGCGCGCCGCCCGCCGCCACCATGCCTACCGTCCATTCGGGCAGGTTGGCTGCGGTCAGCGCCATGAACGACGAGTCCGGATCATTCAGGTTCGGCACCGTCACCAGCACGAAGTACGCCGCCACAATCAGGAACGGGTACATGAACATGTACAACGGCATGATGATCTGGTTGCGCCGGATGGTGTCCTCCGATTTTGCAGTGAATATGAACTGGTACTGGAGCGGCGTCACGCAAAAGCCGAGCGCCTGAAAGATGATGGTCGAGAAGACGAATGTGGCGTTTTTGGTGATGGGCTCCGCGTCGATAACGACTTTATCCGGGAAATGGGCGATGGCCATATCGAAGATGCCCGAGATCCCGCCCGGCATGTTGTGGATGGCGACGAGCCCGCCGGAAACGATGGCCGCCATCATGAGGATATCCTTCATGATGCTGATCCATGCCGGGGCGCGGATGCCCGCCACTGCGATATAGAGGTAGGCGATCGCCGCGGAGATCCCGATGCCCACGGTGTAGCTGATGTCCCAGCCGATGTAGCGCAGGATGGTGGCCAGCCCCGCGAACTGCATCTGCATCCACGGCAGCAGGAACACGATGCAGATCACGGCGACGAGTACTTCCAGCGCCTTGCTCCCGTAGCGCCAATGGAAGCAGTCCGGCATGGTCATGGCGCCCGAAATCTTGCCCATGCGCCAGATCGCCGGGTTCATGAAATAGCCTACCACGAAGCCGAGCAGGATATAGCCGAGGAACCACAGCGAATAGCTGACGCCCTTGGAGTAGATGGCGCCCGGTACGCCGATCATGGTGCCGATGCCGTAGGTTTCGCCTACGGTGACGAAAAAGACCATGAATGCGCCGAAAGAGCGCCCCGCGACCATGACGTCATCCATCGAATCGGCAATGACGCCGCGTTTCGCCATAAAAGCCAGTACCACTGAAAAAGCCATAAGGGCTATGAAAACGAGAGCGGTCATGATGCATTCTCCTTCGGTGCGCGAGAAGAGGAAGCCCGTTTCTTGTTCCTGTCGGACTGGGGATCAAGGAGCCAGCCGATGCACATGCTGGCCGATACAAGGAAAAAACAGGCAAAAATCCAGGCGTAGATGAAAGGAAATCCCAAAATGCGCGGTTCCACACGGTTATAGAAGCCGAAACAGCCGATAACGAGCGCAAGGGGGATGAACAGGGAGAAGATATAGGTGGGGATTCTTGATTGCATGTGTCGCCTCACGGGGTTGAGAGTGGTACGCCCTGTTCAGGCGTGTAGACGGGCTCTCCGCTGCTCCCTTTCGGGTGCCGTTCAACGGGTGCAAGGGAAGGGCAGCCTTATCCGCGAAGGCGCCCCTCCCGGCCCATACGCTGGACGCGACAGGAGGAATGCTTGGCATGGCTCTTTGCAACTTGCCCGCACGCTATCCCTGGGAAAGGGAAGGCACGGGAGGCCCGCACGCGGGGTGCACAGACGACGAAGGGAAGGGGATCAAAGGGAAGGTGGGGGAAGGGGGAAGGGCAGGAGGCCGCGCCATGAAGGGCGGGGGCACTCGGGGATGAGAGAACACAGGCGGCCCTGCGTCAGAGGAGGGACAGGGGGAGAGGTGGACGCCGCCAGATGTGTGCCCGGGTCCGGCGGCGGAGCTTTTGACTTGAAGGATGGAACATCCTCGTCGGAACCCGGAGGGCATACCCCCTGTATGAGGAGAGGCTGGATGTATTCCGGCGCATCGAAACGGGCCGACCCGTTTGTTGGGTGCACGGGAAAAACGCGCGCAAATCCCCCCGCCGCCAGCAAGAGGGCGAGCAAAACAATGGAATGGAGGGGGATGCCGTAACGCTTGTTCATGATTTTTCCGTGCAACCCGTTTTGGTATATAAAGAGAATAGAAAGATGGGCTATAGGGGTCAAGAAGAAAATGGATGCATTGTCCAAACGGTACCCAGGCCGTGGCACTATAACAAGGAAAGATCGACCATTTGTGGCACAGCTTTCTTGAGCGAACGGGCTCCGGGTAAACACGGATCCTCAGAAGAACCATCTGCAACTCCGTAAAAAAGATGTGGGAAAGGCCGTTCAAGGCTTACGCGCCACCTTTTTTGCTATGAAAATATTTTGGAACAGGAGAAAAACGGATTTGTTCAGCGCCTGATGAGGAAAAAGATGCCGTTTTTGAGAGGATATGCCGTTCCTTTCAAATTCGGGGAGAGCCTTTCTTTGTTGCAGAGATACAGTATTGCCGTTGCATAGTGATTCCGGGATGCATCCGTTCATGGAAGCGATATGGCGTTTTGATACTATCACGTTATATTGGCAGCTCGAACAAATGGCCAAACGCGACTGCGTCGAGATACGTGAGCGATGCAAACGCCAACTCTCCCAAGAAGGCCGGGATGCGCAAAAAGAGGGGCGCAGAGGGTTCCAGCAGTCTTTCCTGCACGGTAAAAAAATGTGGTAAAACAAAACAAACCGTGTATACTGTGACCGTATTTTACAATAACAGAAAGATGATAGGTTCAAGAACGAATGCGCGCCCCCAAAAGGGGTAAGCGTTGCTCCGCCGCTTTCCCCGGTTTTGAGGGCGGCTCATTGTCCATCAGGAGAGTTCCATGAAGAAGTGGCTTTTGGCGACGCGGCCTTGGTCGTTCACCGCGTCCGTGATTCCTCTGACGCTCGGGGCGGCGCTGGCGTGGGCCTCGGATGCCGCTCATGCCGGGCTGTTCCTGCTCACGCTTTTGGGCGGCGTCGCGGTTCAGACGGGCACGAATATGCTGAACACCTATGGCGACTACCGGAGCGGCGTGGATACCGAAGCTTCCGCCCACGGCGAATCGCCCATCCTCCTCGGCCTTATCAGCCCCGAAGCCATGCGGCGGGGCGGCCTCATCGCCTTGTGCGTGGCCTTTGCCGTGGGCATCGTGCTCGGGTTCGCCTGCGGCTGGCCGATCCTCGCCTTCGGCCTCGTGGGGATTGCGGGCGGCTACGGCTACACCAGCGGCTTCTGGCCCTACAAATACCATGCCTGCGGCCCGATTATGGTATTCCTGCTCATGGGGCCGCTCATGGCGCTTCCCGCCTACTACATTCAGGGAGGTTCCCTTGACTGGCGGCCCTTTCTCGCCTCCCTGCCTATTGCGTGCCTCGTCACCAGCATCATGCACGCCAACGACATCCGCGACATCGCGCACGACCGCGAGGCCGGGATCACGACTCTCGCCATGTTGCTGGGCCGCAGGAAAGCCCTGTACCTGTACGCGGCCCTGTGCGTAGGCGCGTACGGCGTCCTGCTGCTTCTCGCCGCATTCGGCGTTTTGCCGCTGTCCGGATTGTTGCCTTTCGTGCTCGCGCCGGGATTGTGGCGTACGCTGCGGACGCTCGGGACCCGGCCTCTGCCCGAATCCGAACTCGTATCGCTGGACGGCGTATCCGCGAGGCACCATTTCCTGTTCGGGCTGCTGCTCATTGCCGGAATACTGCTGCCGCGGGGCCTTGAACTGGCGCAGGGCCTGATCAGGGGGATATTCGCATGACGCCGCGCATTCCCACAGCGGGACAGGTGTGCGGCACGCTGGCACTGGCCGCGTTCTTCTGGTGGGTGAATTTCGGCCTGCACTGGGTCAATTTCTGGATCGGCATGGGTACGGCGGCCTCGGTGCTGGCCCTGCTCTCGTTTTGGTTCGCGGGCGTTCCGATGAAACGGACGGAGTGGACCGGGCGGGCCGTGCTTATCGGCCTCGTTTCGGCGGCGCTCCTCTATGCGATCTTCGCGCTCGGCAATACGCTTTCCGGCTGGCTGTTCCGCTTTGCGCCGCATCAGGTATCGGCCATCTACGATATCCGCCATGAAGGTTCGCCGCTCGCTATGGCGCTGGTACTGCTTTTCATCACCAGCCCCGCCGAGGAGGTTTTCTGGCGCGGCTTCGTCCAGCGCTGGTTCATGCACCGTTTCGGCGGAAAGGCCGGATGGCTCCTTGCGGTGTGCGTTTACGCGGGGGTCCACGTTTTTTCAGGGAACCTCATGCTGGTCATGGCCGCCCTGACGGCGGGGCTGTTCTGGGGCTGGCTCTACTGGAAAACCGACAGCCTCGTCCCCTGCATCCTTTCCCATGCTTTCTGGACGGTCACCGTGTTCATCCTCTGGCCCCTGACGCCGGGCGTCTGAGGGGGCCGGAAAAGGGTGTTGCCCATAAAAAAGGCGGGGTTGCTCCCCGCCTTTTGGTGCCGTTTGTTTACAGCGCCTTGAGCAGCATCCTGATGCCGACGACGATGAGCAGGAGGGCGAAGCATTTCTTAAGTTTGGGGACCGGAAGGGTCTGGGCGAGGCGCGCACCCAGCGGAGCGGTGAACATGCTGACGATGACGATGCCGAACAGGCTCGGAAGGTAAATGTAGCCGAAGGAATAGGGCGGCAGGTTCGCGGCGTTCCAGCCGTTCACGATGTAGCCGAAGCATCCGGCAAGGGCGATGGGAAAGCCGATGGCCGCCGAGGTGCCGATGGCTTTGCGCATGTCCAGATTGTTCCAGAGCAGGAAGGGCACGGAGAGCGTGCCGCCGCCGATGCCCACGAGGCTCGAAACCACGCCGATGATCCCGCCCGCGACGCTCATGCCTCCGAGACCGGGCAGGTGGCGGGACGGTTTGGGCTTTTTGCCGCTGAGCATCTGGGTGATCACGAAGAAGAGGAAGGCTACGAAAAAGAGCTGAAGGAACCGCGCCGGAACGTGGGAAGCCATGAACGACCCGCAGAACGTGCCGATCAGGATGCCGGGGGTGATGTTCCGTACGGCATCCCACTGGACGCCCTTGTTGCGGCTGTGGGCCAGCGAGCTGGAAATCGATGTGAACATGATGCTGCCCATCGACGTCCCGAGGGCCATGAGCATGAGTACGTCCGGCGGGAAGTTTTGCCAGCCGAACGCAAAGACGAGCATGGGCACGATGACGATGCCCCCGCCCACGCCGAGAAGCCCGGCCAGAACGCCCGCAATAGCCCCGAGCAAACAGTAAACAACCAGTGAAATCAGCATGTCAGTCCCTCACGGTGGCGAAAAGGTGTTTGTGGATAACCGTATCGATATGCTCTTCGAGGGCCTTGCGGCTGTCTTCCGGGGACCGCCGCTCAAGCGCGTCGATGATGCGCAGGTGGGAGGAAACCGAGAACTGGCGCCACGGCGTGTCCCGCAGCTCCGGGGTGCGCCCCTTGGCGTAGATGCGGTTCAGCCGGGCGACGGTGTCTATGAGCAGTTTGTTGCCCGTGCATTCGGCGAGGGCGAGGTGGAATCTGGCGTCGAGATCGCCGTCGTTCTCGCCGACGAGCAGGCGGCGCTGTTGATCGCAGGCGATGATCTTGAGGCGGTCAAGCTGTTCGGATGTATGGCGCACGGCAGCGATTTCCGCAATGCCCGGCTCCACGATGCGGCGGTATTCCGTCACCTCGTCGAACATCAGGCCCTCGGAATCCACGGCTTCAAGGATGGCCTCCTTGAGCGGCTCTATGTCGGGCACGCGGACATACGTCCCGTCCCCTTGCCTGCTTTCGAGGAGCCCTTTTTCGGCAAGGGCACGGATGGCTTCGCGGACGCTGCTGCGGGAAACGCCGAAGGACTCGGCAAGGGCCCGTTCCGGGGGCAGTTTGTCCCCGTCGCGGAAATGGCCTTCCTCCATGAATTGCCGGAGGCGTTCCGTGAGCTTCTGATAGCTCCGGCGCGGACGCCCGGCGGAAGAGTCTGTTTTGGGCATGATGTATTCCTCACTGAATTGGTAAGGCCAATATGACCATTGAAAGATTCTGTCAACCGTAAATAGACCACTCAGACCATTTTTGTTTCTTTTGTCCTCAAAAAATTGGAATAGGGAAAAGAGTATAAAATACACTGTGATATGCAGATAAAACAGGAAGAGCGCAGATGCGCGCGCGATGGAAAAGGTCTCTTCGCATAAGATCGTCCTGAATCGGCGTATGGCGTCACATCAAGCCATTTATGCCGTTGTTTCAACTTATTGAGAGGTATCCTCTCGGAATCGAGTGTGCAAGCAAAAAATGTGTTGCACTTTATGATGGACTGATATTCTTTTTTCACAACGGGTCATTAAGTTCATATTGGGTGAAAACGGATGGATCATGGCACTGTGCGCGGTATATGCTGAAAGGCACTGTATGGAGCCCATGTTGGATGCGAAAAAATGTCTCGGATGCCACTGTATGCCCGTACATTTCCCTACAGTGCGGAATTGGTCGGTTTTGTGCAAGCGGTAAATGGTCGGCATTGGGTCGATATTGGTACGGAACGGAAACGATTCCTTGCTTGCGGTTGCAGAAGGGGCCGAATGGGGACTGGAGCGGATCCCTTTTGAATGATAGACCATTCCAAGAATCGTCCAGCCGAATAATAGATTTTTATTTATAATTTATGATATGTTACACAGTCAAAGAATTGCGTTCGGGTCAGAGGATTCTCATTTCGAAAGGCTCTAAGCCGTTTCATGTGAAATATGCTTGAGAACCGGAATTCCACTTCAAAGGGCAGTAAAAAGGCCGTCTGAAACGGCCTTTTGGAGTTGGTCAGGTTATCGGGGCGGCCATGCTGGGACACATCATTAAGGCAGCCGGACTTTTTGCGTCCAGCGCGTCACGGCGCGGCAGACGTCATCGCCCGAGTCGGTGCGGCGAATCACATGCAGCAGGCCGTGCGGCGCTTGCGGGAACCCTTCAGGCGCGGTGGCGTCGGCTTCGTCGGGCAGGGGGACGCATTGTGAGGTGAGCGCATCGCCGGGGAAGCATTCGGCGCGGAATGTCACGTCGAGCAGGGACGGGATGAGGCTTTCACCGGGGGACCACGGCAGACACTCAAGCAACCACCCAAGGTACTTTGAGTTGTTGACATGTCCGTTGATGTCGAGGTCGTCGCGCCGTACCAGCACGTCGGCGCTGCCTATCCCCTCGCGCAACCGTGGGATGGTACGGGACGGGAAGGGGATGCAAGGAATCGTGTTCACAGGATAGACGGCGGCAAGCTCTTCGGGCAGGGCCGTCAGGCGGCGGGTGGAGAGATCCAGTACCGTCCACGCGCTCACGGCGGCGACGATCAGCTCGTCGGAAGCGTTGTACACTTCATACCCTCTGTGCCCCAGATGTTCGAGCTTCGCGGGCCACGTGCGGATGTTCACCTTGTCGCCGGGCGAGGGCAACTCCTTGATACGAAAGGCCATGCGGGTGAGTATCCACGCCTTCCCTTCCGCGAAAAGCCGCTCGTCGCCGAAACCGAGGGCCGAGGCGTTGTGTCCGGCCGCCTCCTGAAACCAGTTCGCCAACGCGCCGAGACGTATCTTGCCGTCGGTCCCCGCTTCGCCGTAACGGGCTTGAATGCCTAGAGTATATTCGGGATAATCCAACATATGCTTCTCCGGGGGAAAATGAGTACTTCCTGCCTGTAGCACGCCCGTAGCGCTTTCGTCCAGGACGCGGCCTCCGTTTGCCTAACCGTTGCGGCCCGGTCACACGGGGTGCCGGGTGCTGTGAGGCGGGGTTCACGGTGCCGCTTGCCGCATGCGCGTACAATACCCGTTTCAGCCGGAGCGGCGCTTCCTGTATTCCCCATGTTATATAGACAGGCGTTTCCGGGTGACGTATATTGGCACAAACCTTTGTAAGGAGAGATTTGCCATGTCTGATCGTGAAACCCGCAAGGCCAACGTCGTTGAAGCGCTGAACAAGGCGCGGAGCATGGAACTACATGCGATTCATCAATACATGAACCAGCATTACAACCTGGACGACATGGACTATGGCGAACTGGCCGCGAATATGAAACTCATCGCCATCGATGAAATGCGCCACTGCGAAATGTTCGCCGAGCGCATCAAAGAACTCGGCGGTGAGCCTACTTCCGAAGTTGCCGGGAAGGTGGTCAAGGGGCAGGAAGTCAAAGCGATTTACAGTAGCGACAGCGACAGTGAAGACGACACCATCTTCGTGTACAACGAGCTTCGCAAAGTCTGTGTGGACAACGGCGATATCCTGACCGCCAAACTGTTTGAAACGATCATCGGCGAAGAGCAGATTCACTTGAATTATTTCGATAACATCAGCGATCACATCGAAACCCTCGGCGATACCTTCCTCTCCAAGATCGCCGGTACGCCGTCTTCGACCGGCGGGACCACCAAGGGCTTTGCCATCGCTCCCGCAGCCGCAAACTAGAGCGGATACACTTGAAAAGTTAGAGACACCGGGAAAGGGGGCTTTCTTCAGCAAACTCCCTTTCCCCAAAACTGTCAGCGCGGCTCGCGTCCCTCCCTTTCCAAAGACTTTCGACGTTATCGAATCTGTGCTCGCAGGCTTTTCCGGCACAGATTGCCTTCCATGCCGGCCTGGGAACGAATGCCGTCCGTTGGAGTGGCTTCTTGTGCATTCCGCGCGTAAAAACGGTTCCGCATCCGGCATACGCCGCGTGTGGAACCGCTTTTTGTCTTGATACCGTCCGTGCTTTTTCGGCAAGAGGGGCTATCTTCCTTCGGTGAAGTGATACTATCTAATTATTTTAACATGTAACGAATATCCTGCACCAAACAGCTTGGTGCAGACGGCAAAAAGCGTCTTCCCAACGCCTCAAAAAAGTGAGCATCGGTATGCTGTGTGAATGCGAAACTCCCCCTCTCGGTTCGCGCCGTGATATGCCTCCATCAGAGCACACCACCGGTAGGGAAATTTTTTTGTTTAGACGGTGTGCTTCACTCGATCCATGACCTCGGCCCGCTTCGCGTCATTGAAACGCTCCACCGTGCCGACAAGGTACCCGGTGATGCGCCGGATACGCTCGAACTTCACACCCTGGCCTGCCTTCCCGCCTTCAACGCGGAATCCATTCCACGTCCTGCCTGATTCGCATTCCCCAATCCTGCTCATTCCTGCCTCCTCAATTCCGGCGGCGACTGCCTCCCCTCCCTCTCGCTCTCATAACTGCTCTTGCAGTGTTCCCTCTGCCAGAAGAACAGCCCGTCCACGAGCTTGCGGGG
>NZ_JNJP01000030.1 GCF_000701705.1 Bilophila wadsworthia ATCC 49260
AAAAAGTAAAGGCTCCTGAGACGTTATGAGTCGTCAGGAGCCTTCATGAGATACAAATATGGCGGAGAGGGAGGGATTGAAAATTTACTCGCAACAGGTTGATACTTCTCTATAAATTTTTTTCATTTTTTTGAGATACCCTCAAAAGTACCCCAAAAAGTTTAATGCTCCATCCGCCACATGTACTTTCTCCGCAAGCACATTGACGAGGCATCTATATATCAGGATCGCCAGTCGCAAGTAAAGGCCGGGGGCTGCAAGAGACCCCGGCCCGCCCCTACCCCCACACGCTCTGGAACGCCTCGCCCTTCTGCCGGGCCTTTGGCGTCAGGCGTGCCCCTTCTCTACTGCACCCGCATTTCCTCAATTCTTTTCATCGCCCGCTGTGCCAGTATGTTCTTCCGCCGCTGGATGTTGTCCAGCTCCCTTTGCTTATCGGACGAGCTCATCACCCGGTTGATCCGAACCTTCTCCGCAGCCTTGTTCAGCTTTCCGAACTCCTTCGTTAGTGCGGTGAGCCCCTTCCGATTCGCCAAGGCCACAATGTCGTCGTGGGAAAGTTCGGCTTTCGCTGCGGACACGTTCCCGCCCTCTTCCGCTATCTGCTTCAGCGACGCGTGAAGCTTGTTCCCCTGCTTCATGACCTCATAGAGTTCGGACTCGTACCGCGTGCGCTTTTCTCCGCTTCCGCCGTAGAACGAACGGATGATCGGCAACTCCTCCAATTTCCGTTCGGGTGCCTCCGGCTCATTGCCGAGCGGCCTCAAAACCATATCCGAAGCTCCAAGTACGAACGCCCCGAGTCCGCCGAAATAGCCGTTGACGAGATGTTCAAGACGTTTCGGGGAACGCAGCACGTCCGCTCCGGTCTTGCCCATGACGGGTGTGAGGAGCGCGTCCATGAACGAAGCCATTGCCCGTACCGTCAGGCTCGTCCGGGAATCGAACTGATCCACGGGGGCCTTCCTGTCCATCCCCATGCCGACGATGGGCGTTTCACGGAAGAAATCCTTGTTGGCGACTTGCTCCACGAGAGGCCGTACCGCCTGCGGGAACGGGTTAAAGGCGAGCTGGTCCCAAATCCCGGCGAACACTCGGCTGGCAAAGACCCCGCCCGACTTGTCCGTTACGAGCTGCTCCATCATCCGCTCAGGGATGGTTCCGAAAATGAACCCGACTTCAAAGGGCTTGGGCAAGCGGAAATGCTCGCCGTCCACCCAGAAATGGAAATAGGTGTCTTTTTCCCAGTCTTCCATCTTGTCCCAGTCATCGGGATTCAACGCCTGATTCAGGGCGTACAGAGCCATTGAGGCCAATGCAATGGTCATGCCCTTGGCGGCGAACGCCCGTGGGTTTTCCACAGCCCCGCGCCCGAGCCGGTGCAGCCCGGCAAGCCGTGCGCCGAGAAAGGGCACCGTTTCACACAAGCTCTGGATAAGTTGGCTCTGTCCCCGCACGGTGAAGTCCATCAAATCCTTGGCGGCAAAAGCGGCCTCACGATGGCTGAACCCTTTGGCCCGCATTTTCTTGTACACGGCAAGCCGTGCCGCGTTCTCGGCGGCCGACCCGGCGTGCTCGTAGCCTTCGCGAAGCTTGCCGACAAAGGCTTTCAGTTTCTCCCCCGTATCCAGCACGGAATCCTGAAATGCCTTTTTGTCCATACCGTACTTGTCGAGTACCTTGTTGAGCGCCTTTGCGGCCTCTTCTCCCGAGTTCCCCAGACGGTACCCGCTGCCCATGAACGCGGAACCGGCGGCGAGGAGCTGCTTCGTGTCCTCGTCCACATTGAAGGTGTTCTTGATTTGCGCCAGCGAGTCCACCAACGGCCTGTATCCGGATTGGTGTTCGATGGTCCATGCGTGCAGGGTGTCCCGCAAAAAGTTCCGCAGCATGAAATCCGGCATGGACGTTACGCCCGTGGTCAGGAGCCGCCGGGTGCCCCGGAGCAGTTTCCACACCGGCCCCTGCCTCCCGTCCTGTTTCCACATGCCCGTCAAGGCATCAAGCAGCATGGGGTCTTCCACGGAATAATAGAGGCTCTTGCCGTCCTTCTGGACGCGGACGTAGTTGAACTCGGTTGGGTTGAACGTCGCGGCGATGACCTTCTTCTGGCTGTCGGTCAGGGGCCCGCACTGCGCGGCAAGCTCCTTGTCCTGCGCCAGTACCTCCGTCAATTCATCACCCTGCCGTTTCTCAAGCCGTGCGACCTCTTCCGGCGTGAGCTTGCGGGCAAGACGGGCCTTTGCCATGTCCTGAAGGATCATGTCGGCCGCCCGGTTTTTCTGTGCGGCGTCAATCAGGTGGATGAAGTTTCGCATGATGTTTTCGACGGGATCGCCGATGTTTGCCTTGCCGCCCTTCAACGTCTTGATGCCGGAGGATTGCCCGGCAAGCCCGCTGTTGTTCCGGGCACTGCGCACGGCGTCCAGCCCATCCTTCACCCGGTAGAACGGAATGTAGTCGGCGTTCTCCCATGCGGAACGGGATTCAGGATCGATGATGCCGCCTTCCTGCGCGAAGTCCAGAACAGCCTTCTTGAACCGGGCGAAGTCCTCGAACACCTGCTTATAAGTAGCCGCACGCTTGGAACCGTCGGGCATGACGCCCTCGTTCAGTTTCTGGGCCGCCGCGATTTCCGCATCGGTGAACAGGTTTTCCCGGCCTTCCTTCTTCAACCGGGCGGCGCGGTTCGCCACCATCCAGCCCATGAAGGAATCCATCTCGGAGGCGACGGGCGCGAACACGTCGGTCAGGCTCTTGCCCTCCACTCCCATGATGCCGTCGTTCCAGACCGGTGCGCCATACTTGATCAGGCTCTCAATCTGCGTCCCCAGACTGGTGGTCATGCGGGCTTGAACATAGCCGTCCTTGGATACGTCCTTGATGCTGGCGAAGTGGTCGAATACCTGCTGCTCGACTTTGCGCTTCCAGTTCTCACGGAATGCGGCGAAGCGTTCGGCAACGGTAGGCCGATGCCCGCCGATCTTGCTTCGGAAAGAATCAAGGGGCGTTTTCGGTGCGGCATCTTCCGCCCGTTGCTCCTCTTTCGCCGTTGTGCCGAATACGTCGCGCAGGGAGGCCAACGGCTTGTTATCCGGAGCAATCGGCTTGACGATATCCTCTTCGGTGAGTACTCTCTTTCCAGAAAGTCTCGATGGGAGTTTGCGCACTCTGGGCAATTGTAGCCTGTTTGTCCGCGCCCATGCGAGACTTTTCTTTTTGTCCTGATAAAGGAGCCTCCCTTCTTCTATCTGCCGCGCATACCACGTCTCATTGCTTCGCTTGTAGGCGCTGGCAATATCGTTGACTCTGACGCGCTGTTTCTCGGTATCCAGATGAACAGCCGCCATAACCGAACGGCCTTCATGCTTGAGTTCCGTCAGAACGACGAAGGAATCCGCCTGCGACGCCGACTCGAATACCATAATCGGTTCGGCCAGCGCCTGCGGAAGCTGCTTTACCAGCTCCTTGGGAAGTCCGTGATCCACCTTGTCGGAAAGCACCTTACCCAAATTGTCCGCAGTCATGGTCATCGGCAAATCCGGCGCGCCCAACTTTTGCAACACGTCGGGGGTGCGGCACACCGCCATGAGTCGGGGTTGCCTTCCTCCGGTGCCCTCATGAGGGTGGAAGGCGTCAACCTGCCTCCCCCATTCCTCTGCATCGCGTTGCACCTGCGCCCACGCGGCGTGAGCGGCCTCCATATCCGAACCGGACCTGTCCACCGACGCCATAGCCGGGACCATGCCGCCTTCGGCCATGCCTTCGGGCCTGCCCTCAAAGACATACCGATCCAGCGCGGACAACAGCCTGTCCACGTTCTCGTATTTCATGGACCCAGTGCGCCCGGTCACGGCATCCACCAGCGCATGCCATGCTCGCAAGACCGCCTCCACAAAGCGTCGCCAAAGCGTCTGTTCCTGATCGGACAACTTGCCTGCCGCCCGTTTTTCCGCGAGGCGGGCAAGGTACTCTTCCATGACCAGAGCGCGGTCTTTCACATCCCAAAGCGGATCAACCCCATACTTGTTGGCGACGGACGCGATTTCCGCATTGCCCATGCCGCCCATACCCTGCCACAGCCGGTTGAGCACCCGCCGTTTTTCGTCCATTCCCAAGAGCCCGTTCAAGCCATGATGCACCATATTCTCGTGCATCCATACTTCCGCCGCACGTGCCGTGCTGTGCAGATTGTCCGCCACGAGGTACACCGTGCCGGAAGCGGGATCGTACACGCCCTCCAGACGCGATGCCACATCGCCGTAAAGCTGCCGGATGTGTTCGGGCAATTCCTCAAACGACTGAACCCCCCGCGTGTCGGCGGCGTTGGCCGCCCGTTTGCCAAGCGCGTCCGCCACCCGCTGCACCGCGGCCTTGCGGATACGGAGGCGTGTGGACGGCATAGCGGGCAGGAATTCGCCGGGAGTGACGGAAGCCATCGGTGTGCCTTCCTTTTCAATAACCACCATGCGCGTATTGACGCCCGTGGTCACAGGCAGGGACGGATCGTTGAACGAGCCTTCAGCCAGCTTCTCCGAAGTCCCCCCCACCTCTTCCAGCCAGTCCCTGAACTCGGATGCCTTCTTGTCCTTCCCGAAAAAGGAGCCTTCGCTCACAATGGCGACCAGCTTCCCGCCGGGATTCAGCAGGTCGTAGGCTCGCCGGACGTGCTCCGTATCTTGCCGTTTCGAGAACGGCGGGTTCATGACGATACGGTCAAAGCTCTCTCCCTCGGGAATATCCTTCATGAAGTCCTTGCCGATGACCTCGTAGCCCTTGGCCTCCAGCAGCTCGCGCTTTTGCGGCTCCAGCTCGGCCACCACGGGTTCGACGCCCTTCTCCCGGATACGGTCGGCGATGTGCCCCATCCCGGCGGAAGGTTCCAGAACGCCCATGCCCGGCCTGATGTCCGCAGCCGCCAGCATTTCCTCCGTCACGGCTACGGGTGTCGGGAAAAAGTCCAGCCATCCCCGGTTGTTCGCCGCGTCGCGCATGACGCTGCGCTCAAGCTCTCGCACCTTGTCCTGCTTGGCTGCCGCCTGAAGCCCCACGAACTCCCGCAGAGCCATCCGGTATTCGGCGGGCGTCTCAATCCCCATCCGTGCAAGGGCTTTCCTCTTCTGCCGAATATCAAAAAGCTGCCAGGGAATGTCACGGGAAGTGCTTCCCTGCTTGTCGAACAGTTCATCGACCAGCTCGGGACGCAAGGAGAGCATCCGGTCATCATCGCCTTTCCATATACCGCGCTCCTGCGCCGCAGAAGGAGACAGGATTATTCTGTTCTCCCCGCGCTTCACCGGCAATACCACGGCCTTGCCACGATAGCCGCTACGGGCAATGGCCTTTTCCGCATCTTCACGGGATTTGAATACGGCGGGCTTGCCGGCCTGTGTCGCATAGGTGGAAACCTCCTCCAGATGCGAATGGGCAAACTCCAGATAGGTTTCGGTCACATCGTCGGCAACGGAAAGAATCTTCTTCCCGAGGCTCTTGGTGCCATCCTTCTCGCTGAGCTTTCTGCCGAGTTCAGCCCAACTGGAACGGTAGAGCCTGTAGTGGGGGAAGGCGGCAAACTCTACGGTCTGGGTGGTCGCCGGTTCTTCGCTGTGCTTCTCGCGCTGATCCCATGCGGGGTATTTCGTCTTGTCCTCTTCCCATTTCGCCATTCGCAGGGCATCCCGAAGCTGCTCGACCTGCTTTTTCTCGCGCACGCGGTCAAGGAATGTCGCGGTTCCGTTCCCGATGGCCCCGGCGATGTTCCGCATAGTCTTCGCCAATGACTTGTCGGCATAGGCCATAGCATCGGCGGCCGCCGCCTGCCCCGCGCGCTTTGCCGTGTTCACCTTGCGCGCCGCGTTCAGGCTGGCATCGGCATCCTCATCCAGCCTGTCAGCCATTTCATTGAGACGCTGTACGGCGGTCTGGGAACGGTCATCCTCATAGGCATCCCGCCGGGCCTTCACCGCTTCCTGAGCCTCGGCCTTATCTCCCTGCGCCAGCTTCAGAAACGCTTCAGCCTGTTCCCGTCCGGTAAACTGGAATCCCGGTACGGCCCCATTGCCACGGAACTTGGAATAATAGCCGCCAAGCTTCTTGGCACTGGACAACAGAGCAAGGTAATCCTCCCGGCTTACCCTGTCTTCAAGACGAACCACGAACAGATCATGTCCTTTCTGCGTATGCTTTGTGGCAATGATTTCTCCGCCAGTGGTCTGGGACGAAGAGGAAAGGACAGGTTCCGCCTTTGTTTTTCGCGTGCTCCTGCTCGCTTCCGCCGCGAGACGGTCAAACTGTTCCCTCTGCTCGAATGAAAGCAGATCACGGGCCTCACCAGCCGTCTTGCCTTCATCCATATGAAACCGGATGAACGACCGAAAATCCTCCAACGTCTTCGGATTCTCGACCGCCTCGCGTTCGGCCTTGCGACGGCTGGCGTATTCTTCGCGCTGCGCCGCGGCGTCTCTGGCGAAATCCGCCAACGTCTGCTCGCTCTGGGCATCCACAATCCTGCGGATGCTGGCGACGGTGGCTTTCCGGTATTCCTCCGGGCCCATACCCATGAATCCGCTGACGGAATACGGCTGCCCAAGAGTAAAGTCGGACAGCATGTCCCGGTACAGCGCATCAACGATATCTGCCTTTTTGTCCCCTTTGTGCCGCCACGCGAACATGGCGCCGCCACGCGCAAGCAAGGCATTGACGGTCATGCCGGACAGTTCGGCACGGACAGCCTCCTCATTTTCCAGCAAAGCCGAAAAACCACGGTGATAGTCCTCAAGGGAAGCCTTCCCGTTCAGGAGAGATTTGTAGAGAGCCCGATGGCGTTCAACGTGTCCAGCGTCTCCGGGTTTGCCGGAAGTCTGCTCCTGCGGTTCCTTTTTCGGACTCTTTTCCGGCGGCTGCCCCTTCGTCTCTTCTTCCGTCTGTGGCTTCTCCGCTTCCCGCTTTTCCGGTTTGTTCGGCGTAGCTTCCGTTTTCATCCCGAAGGCATCGCGGAAGGCCTTGTCCTGCGGTTTCGCAACGCCGGGAATATTACCCGCTTCCGGGGATAATTTGGCGTTCTTGAGGTAGCTCTCGAACGCTTTGACGTATTCGCCCTTCTTCGCGTCCAGCGCCATGCGGAACAGGGCTATGGCCTGCTTGGAGAAATCCTGTACGGGAGCCCGGCCCGTCAACATGTTCACCTGCTTGAGGTAGGTGCCCGGCTCTTTGACGCCGCTCCCCTTGAAACCGACCAGCAGATCCACGGAATCCCTGACGTGTTCTGTGATGTTCCACGGCTTGCCGATGCCTTCGGCCACCAGAATGTGCGGGATGACGGCATCGAGCTTGCCCACGACATCAGCCGGAAGTTTCGCCAATGCCTCGTAACTTCGTGCGATACGACCACGAAGAGCTTCCTCGACAACCTTCTTGCCGTCAGGATTGAGCAGACCGTCGGCTCCGACTAACGCATTGCGCTCGGAACGCTGGATCACGCCATCCTCCATCATCCGTTCGACGACGGCTACGGAAGCGGGCGTATCAAAGTACTCGCGCAGGCTCTCGGCGTCCTTCAATCCGGCGGAGAGCATATCCAGCGTCCGCCTCCCGAACCGTTCGCCGCGAGATTTCCCGGACGCCCGCTTTTCCTTGGCGTCCTTGAAGTCATCGTTCATGGCCGTGACAAGCTGCTGGCGTTCTTCCCGCGACATGCCGCGCTCAAGTCGGCGCACCAGCATGGGCGAATGCATGGCGTCCACCTGTGCCGGATCAATGCCGAGCCTGTCGGCATTGGCTTTCAGCGCCTCGCGGTACTGTTCGCCCCGTTCGGGGAAGGATTCATAGGCCCGGGCAATGGACATGGCCCGCCCGTTGCCGCCGAGGACGTTGTTGTCATGATCAATGACGGGAGCCCCGTGGTTTGCGTCCACGGACTCCATGAGGAAAGCCGGATCGAGCTTAGCCGCGTTCTCCATGACCTTGGCCCGGCTGCCCGGTTCGTCATGGTAGCGCCGCTCGTTCTCCAGCCCATATGCGGGGTTCTTCTGAAAACCTCTGGAAGGCAGATGGGAAGCCCGCACATCGTCGGCTTCCAGAAGCTCGTAATGTGCGGGTTCGTCCGCCCTATTCGGAATCTTGACGGCTACAGGCTGTCGGGGCCGTTCACCTTCCCGTCCTTCCGGGGCAGGTTGTGCAGCGCGTCCTCGATCTCCTCCTCGTCCTCCGTCGCCCACGAGGTCAACAGGCGCGCCATGTCTTCCCCGGTTGCTTTGGAGAAGTCCACCTGCATGATCGCTTCCTTCTCCGCCGTTTCTTCCGGCGTTCCGTACAGTTTCGTCTCTTCCATCAAGAACCTCCCGTGTGTTTCCAGAGTGAGGCGGCGTACCGCCGGTTTTTGCCCGTGCGTTCTTCTCCGCCCACTGCCCCATCATGGCATCGATATGGCGGCGGATCGCGTCAAAATCCTTCACCCATGCTGCGGGCAGGGGATCCGCACGGAATGCGGCCGTCACCCTGTCCAGTAAGTCGCGGACAAACTGGGACACCCGCGCGAACAGGCTCGGGCGCTCTTCAGCCATCTTCGCCCAGAACGATTCTTCGGTGAGCCGCTTGCCCACGAGGTCGGCCCCGATCTCCTCCAGAATAGCTTCATCCGACATCCGGGCCACGGTTCCGTCGCCCCCCGTTCGACGATCGAGGTTTTCACGGTAACGGGGAATGGCGTCTTCCTGAAGGTCATCCAACAGATATTCTTGGAATTGTTTATATGCTTTGAGGTCTTCGCTCCGCATTCTGTGCAGGAGTTCATGCCCGAGGACGAAGAGATAAGGCTTTTCTCTCTCCGCGCTCCCCTCCATGAACACCACATGCTCAATGGTCGGAACAGACGCGCCGCGGATGCCTGTCTGAACGGACGAACTATCCTTGAAAATGACGACATCCTGTCCGAAAACACCCCCGATCTCTTTCAGCCGGAGCGAGGTTTCGCTGTCCTTCCGTACTGGGATAAATCTGAGGCTCTCCTCATCCACACCGAGTTCGGACGCCGTATGTCTCTTGAACTCGTTCAGTACGAGTTGTTCGTAAGCCTTCTTTCGTTCCTGCGGGTTCAATCCGTGCGCCCATGCCTCGGCTTCAGGAGAAACCCCGCCCTGCTGACGTTCTATGGCCCGAAGCAGCTTCCGCTCTATTCCTTTCCGCCCATTTTTCTCAAACGACGCATTTTTCGTTCCTTTGCTTCCTCCGGATACATCGCGTCCCACTTCTGGCAATCCTCGAAATGCTGGCTCATCTCCTCGTCCAGAAGCAGATCTTCCCGAGTCAGGAATCGTAGGAATCTGGTTGAAGGACACATTCTGGCCCCGCCCTTCTCCGGGAACCTCGACAGATCCCGCGGTTCGTTGAACAGCGGCTCCAAGTCCGGCCTCTCTGCCATCAACTCCAGGTAAAGCCGTATCCAGATCAGGTCTATTTCCCAAATCCCCATGGTATCGTCCGGATCCTCTTGCAGCCGCAGCCAGTTCTCCCGGATTCCCCGCCGCGTCGACGGGTACAGACTCCGAAAGAAGCTCTCCAGTTCCAGTTCCGGGCGTTCCTTGCTGTAGACCGCCATGTATTACCTCCAGTCCGGTTTGCCCGGACATTGCCATATCGCCGGATACGGGCAAAGGAGTTTCCCGCAGGACTTCCGGTGACGCCTCCGGTACTTCGGAGACAAGGTTGTCTCCCGGCACTGTCTCTGCGCCAAGAGGGATACCAAACAACTCCCTGATTTCCCCTTCTCTGACAAGCGGGAACCGCCAACCCCCGACATTGCGATCCAGCCGCCCGCCCGCCGCTTTGATCGCCGCCTCAAAGGGCGCGGTGTCGCCATGCAGCATGAAGGACTTGTCGTTGATGCGCGTAAGCTGCAACGGGGCAGATCCGCCATTGGCCTGCGCGTCAAAGGGTTGAGGAGACTCCGGTGCGACGGGCGATTTGTCCTGCCCCAAGGGAAGCCCCCGTGGAGCTTCGCTCAGAGCTTTGGGCGCACCCGGGACTACGGAATACTCGACGTCATAGACCTGATCCGCCAGCAACGGCGGCATGTCGGAACGCATCCCCGCCGCGATGGGGCCAAAGGCGTCCGGCTGCACGATGCCATTCGCGGACACGGCACGCCCGCCCGGCGTAACGGCGAAGTCGGGCGCGGCGGGAGCAGTGGAAAGGCCGAGAGGACCGCCAAGGATGGCCTCCATCCCCTTCTGCAGCGGGGAGGTGGGAGGCGGTGTGGCGATGGGGTCTTCGTATGCCCTGTCCGTTCCCATGACGATGTTCTGACCGGGACCAAGCTCAAGAGGGGATCCATGCCCACCTTCGGGCAAGGCCGCCTGCTGTTCGGGTGGGAGAACTGGTTGCGCATCGGAGACCGCAGGAGCCCCGGGCTGCTGTTGCGCACGGCCCCCGAGCACATGCCCGAAACCGCCCATGCCGCCACCCATCGCCATACCGGCAAAACCGCCGCTTACAGCCGCTTCCCCAACTCCGCTCATAGGATCAATGGTCGGATCGGCGCGTTGCAGTTCCGCTTGAGAGAGATATTGTTCCGCGCCGCTCTGCCCGGCCTCTTCGCCGAATTCAGCCGCCCCCTGCTTGGCCGCCGTCCCCAGAAGCGTTTTGCCCGTCTCCCCGCCAAGGATCTTGCCGAACATATAGCCGGACGGCGCGGACAAGACCGCAGTGGAAGCCCCTGTCTTGAGCCCCGTCATTGCGGCTACGGAATTGGCCAGCTCCTCGCGTGCCCGCTTTGGATCCCCCGTACGTTGCAGAATCTCCTGGTACTCGGGCGAGGCCGCAAGCTTGTCTTCGGGCATGGCCAAAATCGCCTCATGGACATCGAGGGCGTTTTGCGCGCCGCCGATGGTTCCTTCACCGAGCGAAGACCCGACCGCCCAGGCAAGCCCGCGCGAAAACCCCGCCTTCATGAGCCCCCGTGCCGCGAGTGCGCTGAGGCCCATCCCCCCGACCATGCCGGGCGCGGATTCAGCGACGCTTCCCAAAATCTTCCGGGGAGACGTCCACGCCCCGCCAAAACCATAGGAACCGTCGGGCTCCTCCGTGAAGAACTCCTCTGCCCGAGCCAACTTCATTTCCGGGGAATAGCCCTTGCGCTTCTCCTCGGCGCTTTTCAGAAAATAGTCTTTGGCCTTGCCCGCGGACTCAATGCCCATCTCCTCCGCAAGCCAGAAAGGGATTGCCGCAAGCTCGTTGATGCCTGCGGCGATCCCATGCCCCGTGTCGGAGAGAAGGCTCGCCTTCCCCATGTCCTCCCGACGGATGGTATCGTCGGGATGGGAAAGGTTATACTCCTGAATCCTGACTTCTTCGGGGTCTTCTTCCGTCACCCCTCCGAACGCTTTCGCAAAATCCTCCAGCGGCATGTCCGGGGCCGTGGTGTCATAGACGGCACGGGTAAGCTGATAGTCTGTAAGCTCACGGAGCTGCGGGTAACGGGCACGGTATTCGCCGATTGTCTTCAAAGAAAACTCCTCCATTTCAATGTGTTAAAAACAAAGAGAAAAGGAGGAGCGTTATGCCAATGATACAGGAAAGTATCAGAGTCCGGCAAGGGTTATAACTTTCTGAGCTTCAGCTATCGCGTCTCCCGGGGACAAGCGGTTCGACGCAAGCAGGATACAGGCGGCCTTTGCCAGCAGACGGCTATGAGCAGGGTCAAACGACTCGGGGAGACTCGTGGAGATTTGCTTCACATCGCCCAGTGCATCCTCAATGGAAATCGACATATCCGTACTCTTGAGAAAACATGCGGTCAGCACGAGTTCTTCCTTGCTCAAGCTCATGATTGCCTCCTTATACATATGGCGTTATCACGGAGTGAATATAGCCTTTACGGAAGACAATCAGCGTATCCTTTTGAGGAAAAAGACCACATGGCGGATTTGAAGAACATGACCGGAACGGAAGCGTTTCAACTTGCGAAGGATGAAAGCGCCCTTACGACCGATGAAATTGCCGAGCGGCTGAATGTCTCCCCGTCGGTGATCAAGCGTTACCTCAAGTCAGGGGACAGCTATCTCCCGGGGCTCGAAATGCTCCCCCGGCTGTGCGCAGTGCTCGGAAATACGATTCTTCTCCAATGGTTGGAAGCACAAGTCGAATCAGAGGAAGAGTCTGTCCCTCCGGCCCAAAGCCGGGCGGAAGTATTGACGTCCGTGGCCCGCGCCAGTGTCGCGCTTGGCGATGTGCAACGGATTCTTGTAGAGTCAAAGGTGATTGCCCCTCACCATGCCCGTGAAATCCGTTCCGCCCTGAATGATGTCATCACCGAGTGCCGCATAGCCAAGGAATCCCTCCAGCCGCTGGCGGCGCATCGGGATATGACGAAATACGCCCCGCTGTTTTCCTTGAAGAACCTCCCGGGAGAAGAGGAAAGCCGCCCTCCCCGGAGCTGGTGGAAGTTTTGGAAAAAGGATTGATGCAAAATACAGGCCGCCTTCGGGTGGCCTTTTTCATATCTTATGAAGCTGCCCTTCCTCTTTTATAGATTGTCTGGTATGCAAAAATCTAATTAGGAGGAAGGAGATGCAGAAATCCAAATGGCTTCCGATCGTCACTGCCTTTTTTCTTTGTTTTGCGGCATGTTCCATGCTTAACGAGGCTCTTGCGGCATATGTCGTACATGGGAATTACAAGAGCCGCATCTACCACAACGTACGGTGCAGGTACTTCAACTGCAAGGCGTGCACGGTGGTGTTCCAATCGGCGGAAGAGGCTAGGGCAAACGGGTATCGGGCTTGTAAGGTTTGTGGAGGATAGGATGAAAGGTATATTGAGCACGTTGGCAATACTTGGATTGCTCTCGTCAACAGGCTTCATGCTTCAGGGGTGCTCCGTCGGCATGGCCATGAGCGGTAAAAAACAACCGGAACTTGGCGCAATACGAGTTGGTGCCACTCGCGGCGAAATGGAGCTTCAGTTAGGTTCACCTATAGAGGTCCGTGAGGAAAACGGTCACCGTGTGGACATCTACGAATATGAGATAGGAAACGAGCCTTCAGCAGGGCGCGCAATAGGTCACGGAGTAATGGATGTTCTCACTCTGGGAATTTGGGAAGTTGTAGGAACTCCTGTGGAGGGTTTCCAAGGTGAGAAGAAACGCCTCATGCTTACCTACGACGAACACGATGTGGTAACAAAAGTCGGGACGATTACTGTCCCTAAGAAGAAAAAGACCGTTACAGAAGACAGTAAAGATGATAAACTTTGATTTAAAATAGAAAGATTCTAAATAACAGAGCTTGAGGATATGCAAATTTTCTGCGTAAGATGACTGTTTTTTACCTTGCTTGCCCTCGAAGTTCCCGCCTTACAGGTGCTCAAGAGACGCACCACATAGTCACGTTGGACGTCTGTGGGCAAATTATGGGTCTCTCCCCAGATGTGACGAACTCACCGAGGATGTTCATGGCACGGCGGCATGTGCGGCTGTTCCAGCGGTGGACGGGTACGGTGTTGCGACGGAACGCTCAGCCCGTCGTGCAGATGAGGGCTGAGGATTTCAATTCGCCTGAAATAAAGGACTGGATAAGGGAAAGGCGGTTCTTCGGGGCTGCCTTTTTCTTTGCCCTGTTAGAGGGTTTCTGGTATGGGTGGGGAAAATGGAGGAATGGGAGATGGGACAAGGAGCTTCAAAGCAACGTCCATATTTCACTCTAGGGTTATCAGACCTGTCCAACCTTTTTGATGCCTACATAGACCAACCACAGAAGCTGAAGGTGCTGGAATTCGAGCTTGAGCAGCGAAGTTCTCCAAGCGCAAAAAGGTTGAAAGAACGGATCTGCTCCCGTCTCGACGAACTTAAATCACAAAAATCATCCCAACCGATTCAGCTTCCGCTTTTACCGGATACTCCCCCCAAAGACAGGGGCCCCATTCTGAAACCATTCCCCGCTGCTAGCGCTCCTACGCCACAACCTTCCGTTTTTCCGTCTCACGAGGAAAAAATTCTTGCCCAAAAAATATCTGAACTTGAGAAAAAATTGGAACGTCAGGGAGAAGAGATCAAAGCCCTGCATACGGCATTGGACCAATTGAAAAATGAGCAAGCCGCAGCTGAGAAAACATGGTTCTCGCGCCTGACTGATTCCGTAAAAGATATCTTGGGGGAAAACCATGGGAAGTAACCTCACCCCTATCCTTCAGGCAGTGAAAGAGATCCTGAGCTCTGCAGGAAGAAAGGGTATGCATGTATCTAAAATTTCTCAGGCAGCTGTCAACGAAAACAAAAACATGGGGTTAACCGCTGAAGAGTTCAAAAAAAAGATTACTGCCGCTTTGGCCGCAAACCTAAAGTTGAAAAGGGGGAAGCCATCCTTTGCTCAGGTAAACTGGGACAGTGGGCCCCGCAAAGGAAATCCAAGGCAGGGCTGGTACAGGGTCAAAGAAGAACGGGTACAGCCGCCCGAAACGAAGATTTCCATACCTGGGGTGAACTCAAACTTCACGGGAAAAGCTGGCGAATATGCCGTCATGAGCGAATTGCTGTTTTGGGGGTACAATGTATCCCAGATGACGGTTGATGATGGAATTGATCTCGTAGCGAATAAAAACAATAAATTTTTCTATATCCAAGTCAAAACATCCATGCGACAAGATGGTGACAAATATACTTTTACCATTGCGAAAAATTCATTCAGTAAATACAAAAGCCACAACGCTTTCTATGTATTTGTTCTTCGGCAGGATACTCAGAATGGATATATAATCATTCAGGGGAATATTCTTGATGCTTTTATCATGAAAGGTGTCATCCGTGACGGCAATATATTATCCATCACAATCACCGTGAACGATAAAAAAACGGTGTATACTCTCAATAGTAAAGAAAATATTACACACTATTTTGGTAGATTTGGTGAAATAATTCTATAATTATCCTTGACATTCCCCCTATTTTATGGCGTTGTCTTCCCACGGTGCTCATCACACCAAACTAGGCGGACAACGCCACCCGATAGCATGGCTCTTTTTGTGCCCTTTTGCCAAAGTCAAGATTCTTTTTGACTGCGGTTTTTTGCTATACTTGCATCTTCTCGATGCCGGGTGTGCCCGATATGTCCAAGGCTTCGGCCCAAAGGCGGGCAGCCGCTCCTAGTTGCGGTGATGAACACCCGGCATCGCTATTCATCGGCGGTGCCAATATCCAAAACTAGGAGTGGCACATGTCTCAAGCTCTTCTTCTTTCCGAACCCGTCCCCACCGTCTCTGTCCACGATGGACGCCCCGCCGTCACCTCCCGCGAAGTTTCCCGTTATTTTAACAAGCGGCATGATGCAGTCTTGCGGGACATCGCCGCTATTACATCCAATTGCCCGGAATCATTTAGCGCCCACAATTTTGTGGGGGCCTCCTACCTCGACGAACAAGCCAAGAACCGCCCCATGTACATCATCCACCGCGACGGCTTCATGCTCCTCGTCATGGGCTACACCGGGAAGAAGGCCCTCGCTCTCAAGCTCGCCTACATCGAAGCCTTCAACCGTATGGAGGCCGAACTCGCCAAGCGCAACCGCCCCACCCTGCCCGCGGCTCCGCGCTTCGACGAAGCCGCCATGCTGGAACTCGCCGCCGAAATCCGCGAGGCCCAACAGCAATACTACCGTACCTTCGGGCGCCTGTGCAGCAGGCTGATCACCATGAGCATTCCCGTCTTCACAGCACTGGAAAGCCGCGTCTACAAGCAAGCTCCCGACCGTCCTTTCTCCGGCGTCCGCATCGGAGCGCAGTGGGAACGGTACTTCACCGAGCGCATGACCGCCGCCCTGCACTCCCTTGACGACAGATTGCCGGACGAAAAGAACCCGGCAATGCTCCTGCTGGAATACGCCCGCGCCATGAGCGCACGCTGATTCCCATTGGCATTGGGAACATGATCCTGTATCCTGCACCCAACGGAGGGAATCCCCCATGTTGCTGTTTGATGACGGAAAGAAACTTGAGAAGGCTGTGGGCGAGGAAGCCGCGAAAACCATCGTGGAAGTGCTGGAACGCTTTGACGAGAGCCAAAGGAGCGCCAGCGCCTCCAAGGGCGACTTGCGGGAAACAGAATTGCGCCTGTTGAAGGAAATCGACGGCGTCCGTCTCGAAATTCAGAAGGCCAAAGCCGAAACCATCAAATGGGTAGCGGGTATCATCACCGCCCAGACAGTGGCGATCATCGCCGCAATCATTGCCTTGATGAAATAACCCGACCATGAGCTTACGGGAAAACGAAGCCCACGGCTTTAAGCGAGAGAGGATTCAATCCATTAGATAACTGCCTATGAAAGCGAATGATTTTGATGAATACTTTGATGATGGCGGCAGTGTGATGCCCTTTGCCGACATGTCCAAAGCGGAACGGCCCAACGTGAAGACCAAACGCGTCAATGTGGACTTCCCCGCATGGATGGTCGAGGCATTGGACAAGGAAGCCGCACACCTTGGCGTAAGCCGTCAGGCCCTCGTGAAGGTCTGGATCGCCAACTGCCTGACGCATACCGCCCATACAGCCCCTAGGGTGTGAGGGCTCACTTACAAAAACAGGGCCGGGAACCGTGAGGAACCCGGCCCTTGTTTTCTCCTCCTTTTCTCTATGCAGTTGTCAAAGAACTAACGTATTATCGCTGAACAAGACGGTCTGGGAATCTTCCTGTCTTGCGCCAAATTGTTTTCTCTTCATCAGTCATCTGTGCAAACCGTGTATCATGTTTTGTCGGAAGTTTTGGAGCTGTCCCGCTCCGGCCCGTTTCAATCCAACGTTGGACTGAGGTTTTTTGTCGCCGCCCAAGCTCTTGGGCGGTAGCTTTGTCGATCTCAATAGGATGCTTTCCCGGAAGAATCAGGTAATATTTATCACCAACCTTTTGGATATCAGCTTCATCCGGCGCAACGGGCAAATCCATCGTGGCATTTGCAGAGCCAGCGACATTCGGCATCGCCCCACTAAGGCGCGCTTTCGGGGCGTATTGCTTTTCCTGATCTTCATGGAGCTTCTTCGCGTACCGCGTCGCTGCATCTGGAGATACAAACACTCCAAAATGCTTTCCAGACTTCTTAAAAAGATCGATGGCCTCACGTTCCGTCAATATCTTACCATCGTCGCTTACTGTAGGAATGAGGTATTCTTTACCATCAAGGCCAACGGAAATAGTTCTCACTGTACTGAAGCTTCCGTCAGGATTATGAACGACGGGGCGATTATTCAAATCTATGTTCCCCGGCTCAATCAAGCCGTCCTTAGTGGGTACAGCGGGATCTCCAAACATCCCCCCACCGAGACGCGCAGGCTGTTCAGTGGAGGTTTTTCCCTGAGAGGGTATACTCCCGCCATTGCCAGCAGGGGGCACGGAGGGCTTACCGCCTTTATACTCCAACCCACGAGAGAGAATGATATTTCCAACATCTCCCCCCTGTCCCGGAGCCGACTGCCCCGTGTATCGCTTCACGAAATCTTGTTGATGCTCGGCCCGTGCCTCTCCAACCTCTGCGGGTGACATGGCCCTCAGCTTGGGTTTTCCTTTGTCGTCAACAGCGATGCTTCCGTCTTTGTTGTATTCCGGCTTGTAGAAGACACCGTTTTTCTCAGTATACCCCGACGCAGCCATCCATTGATTGAAATCGGCGTCCATTGTCTTTTTGAGACCCTTCCGGTTGATGCCGGGCATTCCCGGAATCAGCCCATCGCCTTTTTCGTACTCGAACCGCTCACGGTTGAGGTTGTGCGTTGCCCATCCCTGTGAGACGCGCTGTCCTTCATAGCCGAGGCGTACCTTGTCGTTCGCCATGTCCGCCCGGCCCTTTTCCATGTCAAACAGCCCCTTCATGGTCTGAAGGTCTTTCGGGAATACGCCTGCCTGTTGCAGTTCCTCGTTCGTCATGAACTTGGACGTCTTGTTTGCCGTGTCCGTCACGATGTACCCTGACCGAAAGCCGTTCGCAGTCATCATCTTGCGTGGCACGAACACGGTTTTACCGTCGTTGTCGTACAGCCATTTGCTCGGATCTTTCAGGTAGTCCTCGTTCTGGCGCATCGTCGCCAGAGAATACTGGAAGGCAAGTTGGCTGAACCGTTTCGGATCTTTGGCAAGCCCGCCGTAAAGGTTGCTCAACTCCTCAGACGTGAAACTCTGTCCTGTGGCCTCCGGCCCGAATCGTCCGGCGTACATCACTTCATGGCGTTTCGTCTCAGGGTTATACTGCGTCTGATAGGGCAACCCGAGTTTGTCCGAGGCCTGATCCAATATGGAGGGATCCCCACTCTGCTTGAAAGCCTGCGGTGCATAGGTTGTTGTCTCGAACATACGCATGATTGCCTGATCGTGATTCTTCCAAGCTTTTTGCAACCCCTCCTGCGAGGAATTGTACTGCGTCGTATACTCGCCGAGCGCCCGTAACCCCACGGGGTCGGAAAACAGCGTCGGGTCGATTCCGTCTATCGAGCCTCCCGCCTGCGTCACCGCGTCGCCGATCTGTTTCAGTCGGTCATTGATCTGTATATCCCCGACAACTTGCCGCATCTTCTCGCCTGCGGCTGCCCCGCCGAGAAAATCTTGGCCAAAACTGTTAATCGGCGCAGCCCCCGCCAAACTTGCGTAACCACCTCGTCCCATACGTTCTCCTACCAAAATTTCCCAAGCCGATTAGCAATATTCTTTTTCGCGGTATCGTCTCCAATAAGGTTCTGTACCCCTTCACCGGACTTCAGCGACATATCGGAGAGAGTTCCAGCCGCAAGCGTTCCAAGTCCACCAAGCGTCGCCGCACTCTGCCCGCCTATTGCCGAACCTATGCCGCCGCCCAGTGTGCTCCCGAGTGCCATTCCCGCCAAGGGATTCGCTCCTCCGAGTGCAAATCCCGCAGCCGCGCCGACGACAGGAAGAATATCCCCGAAGATATTACTGCTTCCCCCACTGACCTTGGTGGTCTGCGTCTGGTTCACGGCCTTGTCCATCGAAGCATAGGAAGCCGCTGCCCCGCTTTGGTTCTGCGTGGCGAGCTGCGCCGCCGGGGTCCAGCCGAGGGTCCCCATCTGAAACAATCCTCTAGGCATACGCGCCTCCCGCCGCCTTCATCGCAGGCTGCGTCTCAAGCCCGATGCCCTGCCGGAGCTGACCGCGCACGTCCGGGGTGACGTTCTGCCGCATGGTCCCCATCCCCGGCTGCGTGGGTTGCTGGCCGGGCTGCGTTTGCTGCGGCCCGGACTGGGGCAGCAGTTCCTTGAGCGCATCGCCTCCGGCGTCCCCCTGCGGCGTGGGGATGAGGCTTCCATCCCCCTCCTGCCCCACTCCGACTCCAAGCATCCCGCCCGCGAGACTCGGTCCTTGTGGAGCCTGCGGCATCATGCTCTGGAGCCGGGGTACAAATCCCTGCTGCATCGCCGACGTATACGACATGAGTTTCATGCGTTACCCTCCGAGCCCGTAGGCCATCGCCCCGGACAACTTTTTCAGGTTCATCTCTTCGCCCTGCATCCGGCCCGTGTTCGCGGCCCCCGCAATGGACGCGGCCCCCTGTATGGCCAAATCGCGGCTGGCCGACTGCGCCGCGCCGCTTGTCGGACTGATGCCCATCCGGCTCATGTTCCGGTTCATGCTGCCCGTGGCTTTGGACAGCGCCATGTTCGCGTCGGTTACCGCCCGTCCCGCGTAGGTTTCCGTGGAGGTTGGGCGGGAGGCGTTGTAGAAGTCCGTCTGAATGCCTTTGAACCCTTCAAGCCCTTCTTTAACTATGTCCGTCTGTACGGGGATAAGCCCAAGTTGGGCTTCGGCATTGGCCTTCTCCACAGGAGCCTGCACATCCTGCCACCATTTAAAGAACTGATCGGAAAGGCCTTGCTGACGTTCCGCAACCGAAGCCATGCGGGCATTGTATTCCTTGTCCGGCTCGGAACTGATGTTGGTGGTGGAACTCCCTCCGCCCTTGCCGCCCTTCAGCCAGGCAATAGGCCCCGCGTACTCGCTGGAACAGGCGTGCAACACCCGTCCCGTCCGCATTTCCATCTCAATCCGCGTGTACATTCTCATTCCTTTTCTCCGCACCATGCGCCCGGAGCCGTCGTCCGGTCCGCATAACTGATAAGTCCCGGCTCATTCCGGCCCGTATCCGCCATAAAAACCGCATACGGCAGCTCGCCCACCGAGACGAAACCCACCTTTTGGACCCACCGCACGGCCTTTGGGCGGCGTACGGGCGTCGTGCCGTGCAACGCCTCCAAAATGAACGCCCCGCGTTCGTCCCGCAGCCGGAGCATGGAGGCCACGGCGAACCGTCCGAGACGCAGCGTCACCAGCGGGTGCAGGTTCGGCAGCATGGCGAAATGCGCAAAGGCCGTCCCGCCGTGGCAGACATGCGTGAGCCAGCACATGCCGGAAAGCTCGCCGCCGTGGATCAAGGCCCATAAATGGATGTCCGGGCGGCGCGCATAGTCCCGAAAGCCGTGGTGGCTGTCTTCAATCTCGCCATCGTAAAACGTTTCGTGGAATCGGCCGGCATCCTTCAGGCGATCGTACAGCTCATACAGGGCCACGTCCGGCAGCGCCGACTTGTGGGTCATGCCATACATCCTACTTCCCTCCCCGCCCTTTCAGGCGATCGGCCTGCTCGGCGGTGATGATGCCAGCATCCTTCAAATCGCCCGCGTTCAGATTCCCCCTCTCCAGAATCGTCTTGACGGCTGACCGCACCGACTCCAGAAAGGCTCTCAGTTCCGGATCCGTCCTCGCAGGGACGGGCGGCAACGGATTTTTCATCGCAGCTCCTCGATCGCCGTGCCTATGGCGATCCTCTTCACAGGCTTGAGCGTCGTGATTTCAAACTCCCAACGCCGTGCCGCGTATCCTTGCGGCAACCGCATAAATCTGTTGGGCTTCACATACAGCGTTGCCCGGAGTTTTCCGTCGGCGAAGACACGGAGCACTGAAGATATGGGAGTGCCGCCGGGATACACGTCCGAATCCTCATCGGCAAAGGGGATCTCGCCAGACATCTGATCCCCAACGGCCCCGCCCCAAAACAAGATTTCCTCTTCGCCGCCATCCATCTCGTCGCCCTCGCTCTCGACGATAGCCGCCGCCATGTTCACCGGAGTCGGAAAAACAAATTCCTTGGAACGCCATGTGGCTATATAAGGAGCATCTTCATTGCCGAACATTTCATACAGACCGCTTTCGCCAGTATTGCCTATTTGCTTGGCATAATAGATTTTCCGTCCACCGGGTACGACGACAATCGCCATCCCCCACTCGTCCATGAGCCGCATCCGGGCCTGCCCATTCTTGCCGAAGTCAAGCATCAGCGTTCCGTATTCCCCGTTCAGGCGCCGATAAAAGGCGAGATACGTGGTGTCGTAGAACACCGCGAAAAAAGATGACGGGTTCAGGTCATGCCATTCCCGATCACTGATGAGCCCGTCGGTTACGTTTTGAGGAGAGGTCATACCCTGTGACACCAGATAGAGGCCGTCCGAAGAGGGAAAAAGGACTCCGAGCGGAGAAGTGACGGTTCCGTCAGCCGACAGGCACGGCGCATACCCGTCGAGTGTCGTGGCGAATGCCGAGGCAGGATCGTCCACGGTCAGGGCGTGCACGACGCTCTCCGTGAGCGCGAACAGCGTGCGCTGCGAAACGGCTATGGTCTGGATACGCCCCTGAAAAGTGTAGTTGTGGGCTTCCGGCCATGCGTAGGGCTTATAGGATTCCGAGAGGTAGACGCCACCCGCAGTATGTGCCGCAAGGACCCCTCCGGGGAGGGACGCGACATGGCGCAGTCCAGGGTCGGGCTGTCGCCAGTTCAGGGATGGAAGCGATTCCGCAAGCTCCACGTCGAGGCGGTTGTCCGTAAACTCGGTAAGCCCACCGTCGATTTCCGCAACGAACAGGTAGTCCGAATTTCCGTTCTCTCCCGTGGCCAGCCTGTAAATCCGCTTTTTCGCCATAGGGGCCTCACCTGCAGCGGGCGCATACACGAGATCGAGGATACGCTGATTGCACGAAATATCGGTTGTGACACTGGCGGGCAGGCTCGGCGCGGACTCGTCCCCATAGCTGTTCACCACAGTGAAGACATAGACGCGGTTCTGTTGCCGGCCTTCATAGGCTACAGAGCACTGCGCCGTGCCGTCAGCGAAAGCTATGGGCGTATTAGGGGAGGAGGCCGGATTACCAAGCCTGTAACGATGCCCACCCTGTCCGTCGGGAACGCCTTCCAGTACGGAATATGTCGTGCCTGCTGCGAGGGGCGAGGGCGGCATCCCGGAGAAAACCACCTTCCCCCCGGGAGTAAGATAAGGGCACGCCGCACGATCCGTCGACGTGAAGGTCATGGTCTTCGTCTCTGCGTCGAAAGATACCGGCCCGCCCCGTTGCCCCGCATCTCCAATGCGCGGGGCCTTCTCCGGTGCCTTGATGCCGAGGGCGTATTCGTTCCCGTGTCCGTCGATGAATCGGAGGCCATTGGGAGAACTCATGTACAGGCGCGAATGCGGGTCTCCGGCGACTGGCGATTCAACAAACTGCCTCTTGTCGGGATAAACCCGCCAGACGAGCCCCTTCCCCGATGCGCGGGCATCATGACGAAAGAGGGAGCCCGCAATGAAAGGATACTGCGCTTCCAGCCGGGAAGCATACACGGGGGATAGGACACCTGTGGATGTATCCACATTGAATGCCGACTGTGCCTCGTTTTGTTCAAGCAGGTGACCGGCAACGGCGGGACGCATTCCGGTAAAGGTTGTCACATCAATAACCGGCATCGGATTCTCCTACGGCTTTTCGCTTCGTCACGAGTCAGGCCGCCGTAATCTCATCCGCCGTGGCAGCGGCCTCCACAGCCGCCTTGCGTTCCCCGCCGCGCTGCATCGTCTCGTTCTTGTGCTTCATGGCACCGCCAGCGTAGAGCGCGAGAAAGCCCGGCGCGTCGAACGTCAGGCGCTCAAGCTCACCGTCCGGAACCGTGTAGGCGTTCCACATTACGGAGTCGGGCAGGCCCGGCATCCCCGCCTGTTTCATCAGACAGACGTTTGCCGTATCGGAGAAGTTCTGCTGGTCGTCCAGCGCGTAGCTGAAATGGTAGGTCGTGTCGTCTACGGCATAGTCGAATCCGGCAAGGATGGCGGCGGACGTTTCCGCGTCTATCTGAGCCTTTTTTGCGGCCTTTAATTCATCAAGAGAGGGAGTGCATTCGGCGTGCACGGCTCCCGGGTGTTGCTCCACGTAGTTGCGCACGGCAGCGTACATCTCTGTCCATCCGTTCTCGTTCGGAACATGGTAAAGACCGCTTCCAAGAATAAGATCCACCCGCTTAAGCACATAGGAGCCATCATCGCGCAAAATGATTTCAGAAAGATCCCATTTACGGTTTGCCTCATCCGAAAGAATCTGACCAGTAATCGTAAATGCCACTGTGTTACCCTACCTGAAAAAATACGCCGAAGTCCTCATCAGGGAAATTATCTCTGGAAAACGAACCAAAGACGTGTCCGCCCTCATAGACTCCGGGTTGTATTGTTGTGTTGAAATACCACAGGCTAATCGGATAAAAGACGGCGAACTGGCCACCTTTCGGCCCGACGACCCTATGTACTGAACTAGCTACCCATTCCGTGCGTCCTCTCCGTATTGCCCCGGTGATGAGATTCGTATTCCCTGCCATCCCTGCACTGTTCGCGTAGTTGGCCGAATTGGCGTAGTTTACACTTAAGCTGGCAACATTTACGGGCCGCAACTGGTCATTTACCGACCCGATCAACCAACCGGGGTTGCCCTCATGCATAACCTCAGCCCAGCGCCGCCCATTGGCAAAGGCCAGAGAGTTGTTCGCTGTGTCGGCATTGGCGGCGCTGGGCACCTTCGCAAAAACGGCTTCGTCGACTTGGGCGACCCCCGCGTCGTTGACCTTCAGCCCCTTCCCGATGATCACGCCGCCGAGGGTCTTCTTTGTGGCGGGGGGAAGCATGGCGGCATCAATGGTCCCGTCCGAACGGACGAGTCCGCTGAGGATCTCTTTAATCTCGTCGATGTCTACCCTGAGGGGAATAATGATGGCGGAGTGGGCGGCGGGATCCATCAAGTGAGCAACAGGAGCGGCGTTCACCGCCTTAGGATGCACATTCAACGGCAATCCAATATCGACGGCAACGACAGAGGAAGGAAGACTTATCCCTTCCACAACGATGAGCGTGGCATTACCCGAGAGGGAAGCGTTGGCTACATAGCCATAAAGAAACGTTCCGTCGCCCGTGTACAACCGGAAGGAACGCGTCTGTGCAAAGAGGGAAACGAAGTCCCCCGGCAAGCTAAATGAAGAGGGGCCCACCACTGTAGGCGTGATGGGGAGCCCCGAAGCGTCCATGACGCGCCTCCAATGCTCTCCGGCCATTTCCTCCCATGTCTTCGCCGTCATGCGGAGTTGAACACGGGCTCCAACTTTCCAATCGCGGGCTCTGGTTCCTTCCTGCCCTCGTTCAACCGTCAGAATATCCCCGGCACGCTGTACAACCCGGATGAATTCCACGTTCCCCGCCGAATCTTTGATGGCGCACCGAAAGGAATCTCCAAGGGACAAATCGGGAAACTTGCCCCCATCCCCGAGCGAAAGATTCAGCAACGTTTGTTCGGCGGATACGGGAAGCGTCAAAACTGACTGGGCATTGTTCCTCAAGCTAATCATACCGTACCTCTATTTCTCAGTTCCGGAGGTAACTGCCGTCCGCATTTCTCACTCTCATAACTGCTCTTGCAGTGTTCCCTCTGCCAGAAGAACAGCCCGTCCACGAGCTTGCGGGGACACGCTCTCACCCCGTCCCGCGCCCAACGGTAACAGCGCGAGGACAGGGTTTCGTCCGGCCAGCCGCCGAGGAGCGTATTGAGGAGCTGGTCGACGGCGATCAACGTTCGCTTTCCGTACGTCATGCTTCTCCCCCACCCGGCATGGAGATGTTGACGGTGATGCCCTGCACCTCTTCCAGCGTCGTACAGGCATCAAGCCGATCTTCCAGTGCCTGACGCTGGCCGATAATGGAACCGGAAGCCACGGCAAAGGCGTCGGCCTTGGCAAGCACCCTCTCCACAAGGTCGGGCAGCGGAATGCCCCGAGCCTGCGCCAATGCCGAAAGAAGCGGCGTTGAAGCCGTAGGGTCGGCGGCATAGGCGCGGGCCTCGGATTCCTGTTTGTCGAACGTCGCGAGTTCTCGGTCAGGGTAGGTCGCCGTGAGTGTGGCTATGGCCCTGTCCGCAGCCGCGTTGATTTCGGAGAGTTTGGCGGTCTTCACTTCCTCAAGCGTCGGTACGGGCGGGACGTAGGGCTGCTCCTCGGTCACGCATTCGGGGTGCGCCTCGGCGTAGGCGAACACGGCGTCCCACTCTTCCGCGAATTCTGCAGCGTATGGGTAGACGTGGTAGGGCATTCCGTTTTTCGTGATGACGTAGGAATCATCAGCGGTTCGGTAGATGATTTGTCCGTAATCCATACTTTCCCCCTTATGCGACTCTGACCGCATACCACCACTCGTGCGGGATAGAAGTTCCGCCAGCGACGGTCATGAAATCAACCTTTCCATTTATCGACGTAATCACTCTCCATGTCCCTCCGCTGGGGACAGTTTGATTATTGCGCCCGAACCATACTCCCGAGACTGCGGTGGATATGTACGCGCTGTTCGCATAGTTCACGCTGAAATTAGCGGGATTGTAGACGTACATATTGGTTCCGTCATTACCTCCCCACAGCCAACCGGGTTGGCCTCCCTGCCCCGCCCAATTCCAGACGGTATCGACGCCCCCTTCCCTGCGCAGGCGGTTCGCGGCCCATGCCGTCCCGCCATTTGCCGGAGCACTTCCGGCGGTATCTGCGTATCCGGCGGAATCCGCTTTCCCATGTATGGCCCTGCCGTCGAGGTAGACTTCCCCGGTGTCTGGAGAGAACCGCAGCGAATACCCTTCGTTGCCACGCGCCCCAGAGAGCACGATTACCCTTCTTCCGCCGTCAACGACCTGTTTTATTTGTATGTCGTTGATTTGGAGAGGGCTATCCGCCACAAGTTCTCTCGTGCCGTCTTCATAAGTCACAGCAGCAAGGGACGCTATATCTCCTCTGCTATTTTTTGAATAGAATTGCGTGTACTTAGCATTATCCGATGCGCGCTGTATGACATCGAACCCGCCCATGACCACGCTGTTTTTGTCGCCAAGAAACATGCCGCGTTCGGTATTCGCGGGAGGGGCTACGGCGATGTCGTTGGCGGGATCATTGATCTGGATGCTGCCCGTCATGACGCCGCCGCCAGTTGAAAGCGCGGGCTTGTACTCCCCGCCTCCGGTCAGGAAGCTTTCATGCTGCCCGGCGGCTGCGGGTGGTACAAGGCCGCTTGTCCCGGCGGCCGATGCCGTCGCGCCCTCGTATTCGGGCACGGAAAGAACACATAGGCCGCCCGTGCCATCGGGAAGGGCTTTAGAACGTGACACCCTGACGCCGTCCCCAATGTAGTTTGTCTGGACAAGTTGCTGCCAAGGTTGCCATGTTCCGTTGCTTATGCGTCGGCGCGACCACGTCGGGCCAGCCGTGTTGACTCTGGAATAGATGAACTGGGTAACCGCATTGACATTTGATTCATCACGAAGCACTTCAAGTACATAATAATCAGAGGTGCCATTCATCGGAACATTGGCGCATCCCGGAGAAACAGCATAGGTTCCTGATGTGATTACATCGTTGAGATCATCCCCCGTGGCAAATACTGTTTTATAATTCCCAATCTGCCCCCGCGTACTCGCCAGATCAGCAAGGTTCCCGCCAATCGCCACGTCTTTCGGAAAAGACCACGTTCCGTCAGCCCCCAAGGTTTTCCCGACGTCAGCCGCAAGGGGAGGCGGCACCAACCCCGACACACCCGCTTGCGCAGACGTCGCGCCCTGCATCTCGGGTACGGAGATGATGCCGTTTGTATTACGGATTCCGTCTCCGATCTTATTCCCGGTAAGTACTTGATTCCATATTTCCCATGTAGTTCCGCCAGATATGGATGTTCTCCAGTATATGCCATTTCCGGATACCATAATCTGAAAAAGGCGATTGCCGTTGCCCTGCATTCCTGAGACAAAAAGCGATCCTATTGATGCTCCGGATATTCCGATCGGGCCATTTTTGGGATTACCTGTCGTTCTGTAAAAACCAGGTACAGTCAACATGTTGAAATCTAAATCGGCAAGCTGCCTTGCATCCCCAACCTGCCCCCGCGCGCTCGCCAGATCCTCAAGGTTCCCCCCAATCGCCACGTCCTTCGCCGAGATCGTGCCGTCTGCCGTGACGGAAATCGTCAGCCCATCAGGCATGACGGAACCGCGAGAGGTCGTCGTTGCGGGCAGTACGGCGACTTTTTTGGTTTCCTCACAGGCAGCTTCCGCAGCCGTTTGCGCGGCGGAGGCGACGTTGGCGGAATCGGCGGCAGCCGTAGCGCTGGAGGCGGCGTTCGTCTCGCTTACATCGGCAGCAGCGGCGGAAACGGAGGCTTCTCCAGCCTTCATTGTTGCCGTATTCGCGGCTTCCGTCGCGGTCTGTTCACTGGCCTTGGCCGCGTTCTCGGAAGCTTTCGCCGCCGTGGCAGAGGTTGACGCTTCTCCCGCCTTGGCTGTGGCCACTGCTTCGCTTGCCGCTGCAACTGAGGCGGAATCCGCTGCGGCTCCGGCACTCGTTTCAGCGGCAGCGGCGGAATCGGCGGCGCCTTGCGCACTGGCGGCTGATTCATCGGCGCAGGCACAGGCGGTTGCTGCACTCTGCCGGGATTTCTCGGCCTCCACGGTCGCCGTGTTCGCCGAGTCCAACGCGATCTCCGTGGCCTGCCGCACAGCCTCGGCCACAACCTGCGGGGCCAGCAAATCAATGGCCGTATCGGTGAGAGCCTCATCGACATCGGAAGCGGCCTTGACCGTTATGGCGGCGGAACACGCGGCACGCTTGGCGGCATCCTCGGAACGCTCCGCTAGAGTGTTCAAATCCTCACGGAACTGAGCCCCTTCCTCGCGCAGGACGACGAGCGCGGCGTCACGCTCAATCCTGACGGCGCCGATCGCCTCTTCTTCCCGTGTCCCGAGGGAGGCCGTAAGCGCAGCTTTCAGATCCGCCGCGTGTAAATCCAGCCCTTCCGTCTTCTGTTCCATGTGGGCATCAAGGGCCGTCATGGCCTGATCTTTCGCCGTACTGACTGCCGTGGAGGCCTCGCCGCCAAGCCGTTGCGTTTCAGCCTCCACCCGTCCAATCACCTCGGATTCAAAACCCGCCACGGCGGTTTCCGTGCGCTGCACGAGCCCCGTTGCGTCCTCCGCCGCGCGTTTCGCCGCATTGGCGTTGGATAGGGCTTGGCTTGCCGCCGCCGTGGCCGTTTGCGCCGAGACGTCGACCTGAACCGCTGCGGCCTGCGCCCGGTTTGCCGCTTCCTGCGACTTGTCCCGTGCGGTTTCAGCCTGCGTGACGTATCCGGCCATTTCAGTGCTTACGACCTGCCCTGCCCCCCGGCGTTCGGAGGGCTCCAATTCGCAGATCTGATGTAGGTTGCAGTCGGAGTTCGGCACCGTGGCGTAGACCGAGAACGTCTTGCCCGCCGGGGTGACGATCCTGAAGCGGTACTCGCTGCCTTCGCTGCCAAGCTCATTGGGGAAAACCGCGACCACGGCGCGGCCTCTTTCGTCCGTCCGTCCCGTATATTCGTCCGCGACGACATATCCGTTGTAGCGTTCGACCGCCGTCAGCTTGGCTAAAACCAGCGCGTCCCGGACCGGGGAACCGTCCTGTTCGTGCACGGCGACGGTGACATTGACTGTAGGGATCATGCGCCCTCGCTAGAGAAAACTGTTCTTCAAAGGATAGATAGGCGACTTCCGGCACGCGTTGAGCGCGGCGTGCGCCGCCTGCCCGATGCCCCGCTCAAATTCCTGCTGGTGATACAACGCCACCTGCGCCTCGAACCATTCCCGTCCGTGCATGGACTTCAAAAGCCAGCGCGCACCGTGCCGGATAACCGTGCCCCAATGGTCATAGAGGCCATCGTCAATGCATGTCGCCTTTGTGGTCGGAACAAGCGAAACCACGGCCCGGAGCAGGCCGCCGTCGACCGGAACGTCCGCAAGCGTCACCGTTCCATCGGGAACAGTGCTGAACCGCCCGGTAAAGAGCTGCTCTCGTTGCGTGTAGAGGTAGGCCACGTCCACCACGGACGTTTCGCGCGGAAGTTCAAGTTCCACTTGAGCTATGCCGGGAATCAGCGTCCCCTCCACGTCCACGCGCCAGACCTTGCTGCGGCGGCACAGCGTCCGTGCCGCATCGAGCATGGCCTTTTTCAAAACGTCCGCCGGGGCGTTCTGGGCTTCCGGCAGGATGTCGGCGATCACATCGTCAAGCCTGGGCATCGTTGACGCCTCCCTGTCTGATGGGGAAAGCAAGGTCCGTTTGCAGCTTCACGCCGAGGCTCTGGGCGAATGCCTGAAGAAACGCCTGCGCCTTGGCAAAATTCGATTCCGAATGATCGCCCGCCAGCACGTCGAACAACATCCAGAGATACGCGGCATTGGCGAACGACTCGGGCAGAGGGAACCTATCCGAGGGCGTGGCGGCCCGCACGGGCTCGGCGGAATAGACGGCTTCGATCCATACGTCCCTCCCGGATTCGACGCCGGGGTACACCCAGAACGCTTCCCGGTTGTCGAGCGGGCTGTAGGCCCAGTTCTCGACCCTGCCCCCCGCTTTCCCCCATGCGGCCGCAGTCCGCAGGGCATCCAGCTCCACCCGGAAAACCGGGCGTCCCGGCGTATTGCCGTCAGGATCGAAGTTCTGGATCACGTTGATCAGCGATACGGCGTTCCGGCTGGTCATATGGATGTCCGCGCGCGGAATCCGCTGCATCATGCCGGGCTCCAGCCGCATGGGCTCCGTCAGGGCCGTGGCGTCCGGGCGCTGCGTCACGATTTCCCGGACGGCGGCGTTCAGGGAGTCCATCAGCGAATACGCGCCGGACGCGGATTCCCACGGCCAGCGCCGGGCATCGGCGTCCTCGTCCTGCAATTTGCCGGACACGCTGCGGAGGATCTCGCTGCACAGCATGGCTATGCGTCCTTCCCTGCGGCTTCGGATGCGCCCTTCTTCCGGCGGCGCGACCTCTCCTCCACAGGAGGCGCGGAAGGCGGAACGGAAGGCTGGTCAGCCTGCTCTCCCTCGGCGGCCGGGCCTGATCGAAGGGGCGTTTCCACAAGGCCGTTCTCCGGGCCGTCAACCCGCTCAAACAGACGGTCATTCCCTTCCAGCAAAGTGATTCCGTCCCTGTCGTCCACTTCGAAGACGGCCCCCGGGCTTGCCGTGTACGGGCCTCCGTGCAGCCAAGGCATCGTGAGTTCCAGACAGTGGGAACCAAGCATTTTCAACAACATGGCATATCCTTGGGGGCCGGAATGCAATCCGACCCCCGGTCTGGGGTTAGGCGGCGGGGAAAACGTCGGCCTCGTCCGTCAGGCAGCCCTCCACCATCTTGTACAAGACGTGGGCGGTGATGGCCTTGGCGGTCGTCTGCGTGGCCGGGACAGTGACGGTCAGCACGGCTTCGTCGGCGTAGACATGGTTATGGGCGGTCGTGGGGCCTTCACTCTGAGCGCTGTGGGCACCGGCGGACGACAAATCCAGCGCGGCGAAATAGCGGTCGGGATCGTCCTTGTCGCCCACAGAAACGCTGGTGCAGGCGTCGAGCGCCTCATTCACCACCCGGACATCGAGTACCATCGCCCCCTTGGGGATCGGAACCAGCTCCGCCACGTCGGCGGCGGTGAACTTTTCCTTCACCCGCCCCGACCGGCACAGGACGCAGCCGGGCTGCGCCGTGCCGAGGAACATCAAGCCGCTTTTCACGGCGTCGCTTTTGAAAGTCGCCATAGCCCCTCCTACACGTTCGGATCAGCGCAGGCGGTATCCACCGCGATCACGCTGAAGTCCTTGTTGTCGTACCGGGACTTCTTCACGCCGAAGATGGCCCCTGCAGTAATGGCGAGCGCGTTGCCGCGGTCGTCCTTTTCCTCGTTCCACGTATAGCGGCCCTGCCCGGATGCCCCGCCCCATGCGGCAAGCCCGGCCTGAGCGCCGAGGAACAGCGCGCGGGCCGCGCCAACGTTGCCGGAGGCCCCATAGTCATTGAAGCGGATCACGTTGCGGTGCTTGTGCAGGATGACGTCGGCATACTCGCCGAGCGCGTTCTTGTAGACGCGGTTGCCGTCCCCACGGACGCCCGCCGCCTTCTGGATGTCCAGCCAGTCGTTCTGGGAGACGGACGTGCGCAGGCTGAATGCCTGGAACGTATGCATGAGCAGGACGTGCTTGCGTTCGCCTTCCACGGTGATGGGCTGCATCATGGGGTCGAGGGTTTCGGCCTTGGCAACCAGCTTTTCCACGATGCCGAGCGACATCTTGTCGTTCGCCGTGAGGTCGGCCTTGCCGGTGGCCGAACCGCCGTACACCATGTGTTCGGCGTCGGGCGCCTGAAGCGGGTTGTTGGCGCGGCCCTTGAAGGACAGCGGCGAAATGAAGTCGGCATTGATGCCGCGAGCCCCGGAAAGGTACATCATGAACTGTTCGTCGTAGTACTCGGACCACCACGTCGCCAGCGCGTCGCGCCCTTCCTTACGCAGGTTGTACGGCACGCGCTGCTCGGACATCTTGCCCTTGGACTTCGTGCCCTTGCGCTTCTGGTCGATGAACAGCGAATCGCTGAAGAAGGTGAGCGCCTCTTCCGCGCTCGTGCCTTCGATGAGGTTGTCGCCTTCCACGCCGTCCTCGCGCAGCTTCATGCGCAGGCCCACGGTGATCTTTTCACCGGCCTGCTTCTGAAGCTCCGTCTTCACGACGATGAGCGCGGACTCGCCCGTGCCCATGAACTTGCTGAAATACTGCCGCTTGCCGGATTCCACGGCGAGGCTGTTGGACCAGACCTGTACCGCAAGCGGATGATTGAGCGGAAACTCGGTTCCTGCCATTCATGTTCTCCTAAAGTTCCCCGCGCAGCAGGCGTTCCTGCTGTTCGGGGGAAAGTCGGGCGAACTCGTCTTCCGTGGCCGGGATGTTCCCGACCGGGGCATCCCCGTGCCCGGGGACATCCCCAAGTTCGCGGAAGGCGGCCTGTTCGCCGTTGATTTTCTGCATCACCTTCTTGGTGACTTCGGCCTCAATGGATTCCCGGATGCGTTCCGGGCTGGAAGCGGCGGCGAGGGTATGGGCATCCTTGAACAGCCCCACGACCTCCAGCGCCCGCCCGCCGAGATACGACTGCCGCCCCGTGCGGGGGTCGATGACGATCGTGTTCGGCGAGGTCAGCAGGGTGATCGTGTCGGGGGTCAGCCCCGCCTCGTTTTGCAGGTAGCCGATGAGCTCTTTGGCCTGCTGCCCGTTGAGCCCGCCCTCGAACATCGCATCCATTTCGCGGACGCAGGTGCCGAGGAAGGCCGCGTCGGCGGAACCGGACTCACGGCGTTTCTGCTCGGCAAACTCGCGCTCGACGTGCAGAGTCTTCGCCAATACGATGGCGTCTTCCTCGCCGTAGGTGTCGAGCTTGTCCCGAAGAAGCTGGCCGTCGCGGGAATCCTCGAAAACCAGCGCGGCATACTGCGGATTCTGTTCCGCGAACCGCCGGGCCGCTTCGGAGGCATCCTTGGGCGCTTCCGGCATCTCCCGTTGCTCATGGGTGGCCTTCCTTGCCGCGAGTTCCTGCTCAAGCTGCTCCACGCGCTGCTGCGCTTCCTTGCGCTTCGTGCGCTCCTCGGACAGCGCGGCGTGCGGCACGAACCCCTTGGGCGGCTTTGCCCCGTCTGCGGATGTATCTTCGCCGAGGGAGGTATCCCCGCCCGTCGGTTCGTCTCCGGGCTTCGTTTCCGGTTTCGGCTCTTTCGGAGCGGGCGTCTCCGTCCGGTCTTGCCCGTGAGCCTCGCCATCCGGCGTTTCGCCGCGAAGTTCCGCTTCGCTGACCGCCTCGTCGAAAAAGTCCAGTTCGTCATGCCCGGCCTGTTCCGGCGCGGGCTTGGGCGCGGGTTCCGCCGGGGATACGGCCTGCTGAACCGGGGCTTCCTGCGACGCTTCCATCATTTCTTCTTCCATGTTCCTCTCCGTTTTACGCCTGAGCGGGCGAGTGGTTTGGTGCATCCATGACGGCGGATGCGTCCGAAAGACTCTGGGCCGGGGAACTGTCCGTGCGGCCCGTGTCGTTTGTGTCGGGAGTGCCCCACCGGATGCGGTCGTAGCCGTTCCGGTAGGCATCCATTGCGCCGGGGCGGTCCCGCCTGTTCCAGAACCGGGGGTCACGCCCGGAAGGACAGGGGCGGTGCCCACGGCACCATGCCTCCGCCTTGCGGTCGAATGCCGCTTCCTGCGCCGTGGTCATGGCCCCGAAATCAATAGGTCTGTCCATACGGCATAGGGGGTTGAGGGTTGGAGACAGGCAACGGCGCTGGCGGCATAAGGGAAGCAACGGCCGCATCCTCGTTGCGGGCCTGCCGGATGGCGTTCCCGGCCTCAATGCCGGTATGGAACTCCTTCCGATCCTGCTCGCGGGCTTTCATCCCGGCCTCCGAGCGCGTCTTGTCGATTTGGGCACGGAGCAGCTCGTTCTCAAGCCCCGCCTTTTCCAGCCCGGCCTGCATGAGCTGCTGTTGCGCCTGTTGCTGCATCTGCTCGGCCTGCGCCTTGGCTTCGGCCTCCTGCTGCGCCCGCTGCTGCAGTTCCTCCGGCGACATGTCCATCTCTTCCGGGGTGATGCCCATCATGGGCTTCAGCTTCATCATGAGCTGATCCTTGTTCGGCAGGTTGCTCATCTCCATCGCCATGCCCATGAGGTACGGGATGACCTCGGGAGGCGACTGCTTGCACCACTCGATGAGCAGATTCATGTTCTGCTCGCGCACGCTGTCCGTGGCCGGGGCGTCGGACACGATCACGTCGTACATTCCCTGTGTGATGTCGTTGTGGATTTCCACGACGTCCCCGGACTCGCCGAGAACCTTCTGGTTCACGGTCACGAACCGCTCGGCATTGGTCATCTTGTCGGTGATGCGCAGCACCTTTTCGGCGGTCCACGCGCCCTGCACGTTGGCGATGACGAGCTGGCCAAGACGGGACATGGAACGGCGGTAGTTGCCGAACAGGGAAGCCATTATGGTGGAGGACTGCTGGCGGCGCAGCTCAATGGCCTTGCCGGAATTGGCGTTGGACGTGTAGCCCATCGCCTCGTCGTTGGCTCCGGAAATCTGCTGGATTTCCTTCTCCGACTGCTCCAGCACCTGAATCTGGTACTGTGAGAGCTGCGCGCCCTCGATGATCTCCATCTTGGAACGGCCTCCGGGTTTCAACACCATGAACCCGTCGGGCTTGTTGGCTTCCTCATAGAGGTCCTGAAGGTCATCGGCGGCGCCCTCCTCCACGATGATGCGCCGTTTCTGGAGCATGGCGAGGTTCATGGAACGGCGCTTGTTGATTTCCTCGTTTTGCCCGGAAAGCATCCGGGGCACGCCGAAGGGATTCAAATAGCGGTCGAGGTAGCCGATGAAGGGAATGAACGGGTACTGTCCGTGCGGGAACGGCGACGGCTCGTCGGACAGCTCATAGGAACCGATGAAGGTCTTCACCCGGAGCTTGCGGACGGAGGTGGTGATCAGCTGCTGGGCGTTCCGTACCAGCATGTAGACCTGCGCGTCGGGCAGTTTGGTGTTCACCTCCACGCACTGCCCGTCGGGGAACAGCGCGAACACGGCCTTTTCAAGTACAGGATACCAGAGCTGCACGGGCCTGATGCGCCGCCGTTCAGGGTCCGACCAGCGGGTCGAGCCGAGGACGCGCTTGTCCTGCTCCACGATGTCGGCCTCGTCGTCCATGTAGGAGTAGTCCGAATCGTGCGCGCTCAGGCCGGAGAACGCTTCCCCAATCTCCTTTTCCCGCTCGGGATACAGGCATTGCAGGTCGAAGAGGTCCATCCAGCGCTGGAAGAAGGCGTAACGGCATTTGTCCGATTCCAGCCACGGCGAGGCGAAGGGGTCCCAGAACACCTCTTTCCAGTCGCGGAAGTCGAGCTTGATCCGCTCCTGCCGGGGATCGTTGTTGAACCCGCAGTACAGCCAGCCGATGCCGGGGATCACCGCATCCTTGAAAGCCTGACCGATGCGGTACTGCCCGTCGTTCTGGTCAAGCACGAAGGCCAGCGCCTCGGTCATGATCTCCGCGATCTGCCCGTCCTTGGCGGTACGGGCTTTGGCGATGATGTTCGCCCGGTTCAGCTCCTGCGACCCGAGGATGAGGTTGATGGCCGGGAAGATGCGGTTGATGGTCAGCGGATCGATGCCCGCGTCGACGGCGCGCTGGCGGTCTTCCGGCGTCCATTGGTCGCCGTCGTACATCTCATGGTCGCGCCACGACTTGGCCCGCCAGTCACGGGAGGCGGCGCGCGCCTCCTCAACGTAGCCGAGGGCTGTCTGAATAGGCATCCGGTTATCGTGCTTCGCCATTATCGCCTCCTTGGGCGGAAGCCCTTGGAACCGGACTTCTGATGCTGACCGCAACTCAAGGCCAAATACCGGAAGGCGTCGGCAGCGTGGCTCGTCCAGTCGTGCAGCGGGCGGTCATGGAATACCTTCCGTTTCTCGTCGTATTCTTTGCGGTAATTGCGCAGGGCTTCCGCACCGGCCCCGCATTTGATCTGGTCGAACCAGCAACGCGGCAGGATGGTGCGCACGGCATTGATGCCGTCGGCCACGCTCTGCTGGGGGACGACGAGCACGGGGCCGATGTCCAGCCCGGCAAGCACTTCCTCCCGGCTCTTGCCCGTGCCGAGCTCACGCGCCCGGGCGTCGTGCGGCAGGTAGTGCGTCGGCCTGCCGTAGCCGCGTCCGCGCACCCAGTCCGCGTAATGCGCGAGGGGCTGGCCATTGGCCTCGTAGTAGTCGATGAGGTGGATTTCCCGGCCCACGCATTGCGCCACCCAGATCGCGGTGGAATCGTCCATACCAAGGTCCCATGCCGTGAACACGGGCGCGGCGGGGTCATAGGGCACGCCGGTGATGCGTCCCTCGTCAGCCGCCCGGGCAAGGAGCTTGCCGTAGTAGGCCCCGACCACGGGCGCGTCGAGGTCGCACATGTATTCCTGCCGGAACAGCGCCTCGCCGTCCTCCTCGCCGTAGGTGCGGTGCATCTCCTTGCGGATTTCCTCCACCTGCTCCGGCGTGAACACGGACGTTTCCGTCACCGGGAGGCGCTGCGCGAACCAGCTTTCCTCCCCGGCTGCGTACTCGTAGAGCGTGGCCGCGTGGTTCCGCCCGCGCGAGGTGAAGTTGAAGATGGCCCATCCGCCGTTTTCTTCAAGTATCGGTTTAAGGTACGCCCACGACAACGGGTTGGTCAGGGAGTATTCGGAAAAGACAATGCCGTAGGGCGGCGAACCGACCAGCGTGTCGAAGTTGTCCGCCCCGAGGAAGTGGACGGAGGAACCGTTGGCGAGGGTGAGGGTCATTTCGTTGTCGCGGGTACGGGCGACGATGGCGTCGGGGAAGGCTTCGATCACCCGGCGTTTGCCCGTATGCGGGTTGACGGCCTCCCAAATGGCCCGGCGCACCTGCACGGCCTTGGGCAGCAGGTACCAGTACGTCGCGGTCTTCTCCATTGCGGCGCTGGCGAGGTAGCGCAGGCTGTTGTCGTCCTTCCCCGCGCGTCGGTGCCAGAGCAGGACGGAACGGCGCCCTCCGTGCTCCATGTACCGCCACATGGGAATCTGATAGTCCCGGGGCCGCCAGTTGTGAGGAAGCGTGATCTCCATCCCCTACTCCCCGCTCACCCGGAGGATGCGCACGGTCAGCACGCCGCCGTCAGGCTGGGCGTCCACGTCGCGGATGCCCCACGCCTTGCGTTCGGCCTCCTGACGGATCTTGAGCGTCTCGGCGGTGATTTTGGCGAGCTTGGCCTTGTCGAAATCGTTCTTCTCAATGGCCGTTGTGACCAGCGCCCGTTGTGTCTCCCACTCCTCGCGGTGCCGGATAATGACCGCAACTTTTTCGTCAGCGGCGGAAGCGATGGCAGCGGCCTTTTTTTCAGGGTCAACGGTGTTGACGATGCCGTTGACTTTTGCGTCAACTGCCCGATCAACGGCACCCGTAACATCTTGAGCCCATGCCTCTTTCTTCGCCCGGCGGCTGATGGCGGCCTTGTCGACGCCGTACTTGTCGGAGAGCTTGCCCATGCTGGAACCGGCTTCATACTCCGCCCTGATCGTTTCCCAGTCGTACCGCTGCTTCCTCATATTCACCCCGCAATCCAACGCGAAAGGACGTTTCCGGCCGCACCTGCCGCAGCCGCCACGGCCACCAGCGCGGCCATGCCCCCGGCCCGGCGGTTCTCGGCGGCTTCGAGCGCGGCAACGCGGGTTTCGAGCATGGACATGCGCTTGCCGTGATCTCGCAGGTTTGAGATGACGACATCGTCGATGCGCTCGCGCAGCCCGGCCAGTTCCGCCTTGACTGCGGAGAGTTCGGCCTTCACTTCGCCGAGATCGCGGAGCATCTGCATATCGTCGCTCACCGTGCCGTTTCCACGCCGTCGATCCACGCGGCAAGGGCCTGAGCGTCGCGCCAGTCCATCCATGCCCCTTCAATCCCGTCCAGCGTCACCGGACGCAGGCTCGTCAGTATGGGCGACAGCGGGATTGTCCGGCTGTCCGCCGAGCTTGCCGCAGAGCACCCGCACAGGAGCGGCAGACAGAGCATCACGAGCAGCGGAAGCGCGGCGGCGTTCAGCATACGCGCGGAATGAAGCCCAGAGGGATGCCACCGCTTCCAGAAGGCGAAGGAACGTCTGCATGGCATGTCCCCCCTCATTGGAGCTTCCTCTGCTTCTGCGCGTCATCGGCGTTTCTGGCCTTGCCGATGTTCGCCCCGATCCAGTTGATGACCTTGTAGAGGGACCGATAGATAACGCCGGATGTCTCCGAAGGGGCGGGCATGAGCGTGGCGGCCCACGCGCACACGGCGCTGGCGGCGGACAGGAACAAAGCCCAAGATCCGGTCTGGGAATTCAGGAAATCGGAAATCATGGAAAAATCCATCAATACACCCTCCCGGCAGCGTAAAAGATGACGTCCTGCGGCTTGGCCGGATCGTTGTCCACATGAACCCACGTCGGCCCGGCCTCGATGCGGCGGAACCCGGCCTCAAGCAACGCGGAAATGATGCGGAAACGGTAGTGGGAGGACGTGCACTTGATGTCCACGGCATAGCCGTGGGTGTGCGCGGAATCAGCCACCCCGCCCACCGCCTTGTTGTGCTTGGCGCAACGGAAAGCGGAAGAGAGGGAAAACGGAATGCCCGCCAGCGCACGCGCCTCGTCGAGCATACGCAGGAGTCCTGCGTCCATGTCGTCATACCCGCGCCCGCACCCGCATTTGCAGGCGAATTCCTCAGGCTTGAAAAAACGAAGAGTGGACATGAAAAAACGCTCCTGATTTTTGCTCAGAAGCGTAACATGAGGTTTTGGGCACGTCAGACTGATAAGGGACTGGTGGAGGACTGGTGATGGACCGGAGGGGGGATTGACAGCATTTCAAAAAACGAACAGATAACAAATATACTTTTTCGATAGGAGGCATTATGAGACCTGAAGATCTAGAGATCTGCATCAACAACCTGCTGAACAGTGATCAAGAATTTTCTTATGTTACTAATGGTAGAAAACTTACTATTATGCCTTCTGGTGATGGGAGTAATGTTCGAATTGCAATAGAAGCCGGTGCAGAATACAATACTCAGGGTAAAGAGGATTTCATTAAAAAAATGACTGATATTCTGATATTCTATGAAGGTGATGACTATTCATTAAATGGCATTTTGGGCCGTTACCTTGATGACTAGCTTTGTGTATCTCTATCCCTGTTGACTTTCAGCCACTTTCATGGTTAACTTCCTTCTACGGAGCCTCGAAACTCCTTTCTGAGACGGAAGCCAACCCCGTGAGAGTGGCTATTTTTGTGCCCTGCCAAGACATACTTGATGCCTTGGGGGTGGTGTATCATACGATCTTCACGGGTCGGGAGTAGGCTAATACAATACCCTTCGGGGAAATAGGCCTGGCTGTTCTCAGACAGTTTCGAGCTCCCGGCCCTTGTTATTTTCAAGGGCCAATCGAAAAAATCTGAGAGGTTCACTATGTCACAGGCCCTTCTTCTCTCCGATCCCGTCCCTTCCCTTTCTCTCCACGATGGACGCCCCGCTACCACATCACGTGAAGTTGCCCACTATTTCCGTAAGCGGCATGACAATGTAGTACGCGACATCCGTAGCATCATGGATAACTGCCCAGAAGAATTTACTGCCCTCAATTTTGAGGTGAGTAATTATTTGGATCAAACTGGGCGGTCCCTCCCTATGTATATCATTTTCCGTGACGGCTTTACCCTCTTGGCGATGGGCTATACAGGCCCGGAAGCCATACGCTTCAAGCTCGCCCGTTAAATTTTCCTTGCCCCGCCTCGTGCGGGGCTTTTTCTTGACTTTTTACGCGCTTTCAATGAGACTACCTTCACTATTTCACTTGGCAGTGTCCGCGCCGCTGGCTCAAAAAATTACGCGCGTCTCTGCCCGGCTCTTTGCTGGGTTTCTTTTTGGGCTATAGTGCCCATCTATCCATGCATATTTTGCCGGGTTGATAGCTCCTAATACAATACCCTCACGGGGAATAAGAGCAGCGCTCCAAGTGGCGTAGTTGAGACCCGGCATTTCTCATATCCAATGCCAAACTACTAATCACTTGGAGGCTCATATGAGTCAGGCTCTTCTTCTCTCCGATCCCGTCCCTTCCGTTTCTCTCCACGATGGACGTCCCGCTACCACCTCCCTTGAAGTCGCAAAGTTCTTCGGGAAGACGCATTTTCATGTCATGCGTTCGATTAAGGATCTTATCGAACAACTATCTGACAATTTTAACCAATCCAATTTTGGATTGGCATCTTACCTTGACGAGCAGGCTAAGTCGCGTCCCATGTACATTATCAAAAAGGACGGCTTCATGCTCCTTGTCATGGGCTACACCGGGAAGAAGGCCCTCGCTCTCAAGCTCGCCTACATCGAAGCCTTCAACCGCATGGAGGCCGAACTTGCCAAGCGCAACCGCCCCGCCCTGCCCGCCGCTCCGCGCTTCGACGAAGCCGCCATGCTGGAACTCGCTGCCGAAATCCGCGAAGCCCAACAGCAATACTACCGTACCTTCAGCCGCCTGTGCAGCAGGCTGATCACCATGAGCATCCCCGTCTTCACCGCGCTGGAAAGCCGCGTCTACAAGCAAGCTCCCGACCGTCCCTTCCACGGCACCCGCGTTGGTGCCCAGTGGGACAGATACTTCACCGAGCGCATGATCGCCGCCCTGCACTCCCTTGACGATAGGTTGCCGGACGAGAAGAACCCGGCAATGCTCCTGCTGGAATACGCCCGCGCCATGAGCGCACGGTAAAATGAAGCCTGCGCCCTCCGGTTTACTGGACTTGGGGGCGTTCCCTTTCCTCCCGCCACACCTGTAACCTAGCAGCCTCTGCACTATAACGCACATTGTTCCCCTCACCTTCCACCGCTATGGGTGCCCCTTGCTGCACCCATAGCTTGATCCTCCTTTCCCCTACACCGAAGACGTCCTTGATCTCCGCGAGACTCCGCAGGATCTTCGGCGTGTACGAAACCAGAATCTCTCTGCTCATGCCTCTTGTTCCCCCGCCCAGAGGCGCAAGGCGGTTACCGCCACATCAAGCGCCTCATCCCGTACCCGTTCCGGCGTTTCGCGCTCCACCGCCCGCACGAGTTCCTCATATTCCGCGCCGATGACGCCGAGCGCGTGGTACTTGCCCTCCGCGAACACCGGATGTTTCTTCTGCGCCTCCGCCATGCGCCGGGCCAGCGCCGCAATTATGGCCATCCCGTCCCGCTGTCCGCCGTTGCCGAGAAGGACGGCCGCTTCCATCAGTTCCACGACATCACCCACCTTTCGCCAGCCTACTGCGCTGCGGATTCCGGTTGCTGACTCCATATCTCGTGCCTCATGAGCGCCCTTTCAGCCCCCCTTCCCTTGCCGAACAGCGGTTTGCGGTCCTCGACCAGCCGGTAGACATACGAGACGCTTCCGTTGCGATGCGCCCGTTGCGGCCCGAATACGGCGATCTCGTTGCGCTTGACGTCCCACGCGGGGAGTTGCGCATGGATAGCCCTGCCGAGGGCGGCATTGGCGCGGGCCAGCCTGTCTACAAAGCTTTCATCTTCCCTGAACGGCACGACGACCTCGACGATCCGCGAGGGGCTGCTGGTTTGCTGCTGGCTCGACACGCCTGGACGCTCCTTTGGGGATTTCCCCGGTCAGATAGTTTTCGATGACTTCCCGCGCCTCCCACCAGCCCTTGCAGACCTCGACGCGGTACCCGGCCTGACGGAGTGCTGTGATCAGCTCCTTCTGCGTAGCCTGAACCGTCCCCCCGCGCTGGCGCTTCATCTCGATGTACAGGCCGTGGAACCCCTGCCGGGGCGAGGCAAGGAACACGTCGGGGACGCCCGCCACCACGCCCTCGGCCTTCAACCGCGCCCCGGTGATCTTGTCCCGGCGCCCGCCGTTGGGGATGTGGTACATGACGAAGTGCCGGGCATACGGCGTTCGCTGCCACCAGTCGAAAAGGGCTTTCTGCTCTTCCGACTCGGGAGGGCAGGAGGGCCGCTTCTTCGCCTGTGCCGGGGGCGGCATCACCTTCCTGCCCGTACAATGGTCGAGGAATTCTGCAAAGGTGCAGGTATCGCTCATTGCGTTGCCTCCCCCGGAGTCCTCGGCTGCTTCAGGATGCGCCATACCTGCCGCTCGGAGAGGCCGTACCTGCGGGCAAGAATGGCAACCAAGGCCCTCTCGCTGTGCCCCCTTCCAGCCAGTTCGTCCCGTTCCATATTCAGAGACGAGTTGCGCTTGTCCAGCATCGCCTGTTTGAGGTTGGGGATGTAAATTGCCCGTCTCGCAAACTCCCGGCACAACGCTGAGGCCGATTCATCCCCCAACGCCGCGCACAGACGCCGATACTGTTTTTTCCCGGCACTCCCGGACGGTATTGCCACGGTCGTTCCCCCAAAGTTCTCGACCAGCCGGAAAACGAACGGCATTCCCAAGCGTTCCGCGACAGAGCGCAAAGGGCCGGATAACGATTCCGCCGTAAGTGCTTCATCACTCATATATTCTCCTACAGCGCCCGTTGCAGGACGCGCCCAAAGTTCGCTGGAATGGGCAGCGGCTTCCGGCGGTCAAACTGTCCGGCCTGATTGTCCGGTCTCTCGCCATGCCGCCACTTTTCCATGAACGACAAGCCCGCCTTCCAGCCTTCATCGCGCTGTTCCTGCGTCGGTATGTCGATGACGGGATCGCCAAGCAGAGGGCCACGGGCCGCAACCGGCACAAGCGGGGGCGGTGCGTCCGCCTCGTCCTCCCATCGCCGCCCGGACAGCCACCCGGTCAGCATCTTCGGCGTCTTGCCCCGCGCCACAAGGTCGGGCCTGCGCGCCGCTTCCTGTTGGGCAGCCCGGCAAATAACAGACACAAGGGACTCGGATAGTCCTTTGATGTCCAGAAAG
>NZ_JNJP01000031.1 GCF_000701705.1 Bilophila wadsworthia ATCC 49260
AGGGATGGGGGTGTGGGGGAAGGGAGGGGAAACCTTTCTCCAGAAAGGTTTCCCCTCCCTTCCCCCACAATTCCCTTCCACCCGTCACCCTTTCACTAAATCAACAACGGCGCGCAAGCCGAGCAGATAGCTGCCGCTGCCGAACCCGGCGATGGAACCTCGGGTTACGGCAGAAAGCACGGAGAAGTGGCGGAAGGCTTCGCGGGCGTGGACATTGGACATGTGCACTTCCACGGCCGGAATGCTCAAGATCGCCAGCGCATCCATGATGGCGTAGCTGTAATGGGTCCACGCTCCAGCGTTGAGCACGATGCCCGCCGTGCCGTCCCCGTGCGCCTCCTGAATCCGTTCCACGAACGCGCCTTCATAATTCGACTGAAAAAACGAAACCTCCACCCCAAGCTCCCCGGCGAGTGCGGAAAGTTTGCCGTTGATGTCTTCAAGGGTTTCCGTCCCGTAATGTTTGGGATCTCGCTTGCCGAACAGATTGAGGTTGACGCCGTGCATGACCAGAATGCGATTCATAGAATGATGTCCTTTGGATTGTGCGGGTTGCGGGCTGGCCTGAGATGCTGCCGTGGGGCACAGCATAGAGAAAAGGAAGCCGGAAAACCAGAGACGAATGGCCTCCCGGTGGAAAAAAGAACCTGAATGAGACTTGCCAAATGGAGTAAAATCAATAGAATCTAAATGAAAAGCCTGTGCGGTCTGGGGGATAAGGGCGCGCGGCGCAGGAGGCGTATCATATGAAACAGTGTCTGGTTATGCAGCATGTCGCCTTTGAAGATCTGGGTACTTTCGCGCCTGTGCTGGAAGAAAAAGGGTTTGCCATTCGATATTGCCCGGTAGACGAACCGCCTACCGAAGAGGAATGGCTGGCCGCTGATCTCGCCGTGGTCCTCGGAGGCGCCATCGGGGTTTATGATCAGGTGCTCTATCCGTTTCTCAAAGATGAAAAAGATCTCATCAGGAAGCGTCTGGAATCACAAAAGCCGTTGCTCGGCATCTGTCTGGGGGCGCAGCTTATTGCCTCCGTGCTCAAGTCCCGCGTATACCCCGGCAAGGGCAAGGAAATCGGCTGGGGCGGCGTGGAACTCACCGAAGCGGGCAGAAAGTCGCCTTTGCGTTTTCTCGATGGTTACCGTCCGGTCCTGCATTGGCACGGAGATACGTTTGATCTGCCCGAAGGTGCTGAACTGCTGGCCTCCACCCCCGTGACCCCGCACCAGGCATTCCGCATGGGCAATCATGTGCTGGCATTGCAGTTCCATCCAGAGGTCGATGCGGATAAGCTGGAAAGATGGTTCGTCGGACATGCCTGTGAGTTGGCCCGCGCCGCAATTGATCCTCGCCGCCTGCGCGATGAGACCAAACGTGCGGGTGAAAGCGCCAAAGAAACCGGACAGGCGCTTTTGCGCGAGTGGATAGACCAGTGGTAAAGGGATGCTAACAAGCAATGAAGAAACGCGCAGCCGTTGGGGTGCGCGTTTTTTTGTATCGTGGAGGCCACAGGTTGGAGAAGCGGGGCACTAAGGGCAAGGCAGATTTCCATTCGATGAGGAAAGGGGGGAGCTGTACGTTTTTCTCTTAACGATTTCCAGCGTCCCCGCCGTCGAAAAAACGGTTCATTTCTGCTTCGTTGGGGAGTTCTTCGGGCGAAAGCATACCTTGCAGACGTCCTTTCCCAAACAGGACAATCCGCGAGGCCATTCTTTGGGCTTGCGGCAACCCATGTGAGACGAGAAGGATGGGATAGCGCTCCGCCAGCTTGAGGAGCAGGTTTTCGATGGTGTGGGTTGTCGCGGGATCGAGGGATGCCGTGGGTTCGTCGAGGAGCAGGATTTCCGGTTCGAGCGCCAGCGTACGGGCAAGGCAGAGGCGTTGTTGTTGCCCCCCCGAAAGTATCGAAGCCGGTTCGCGCAGGCGTGAACTGACGTCGTGCCAGAGCCCCACCTCTGTCAGGCTGCGTTCCATCCGTTCCCGCCACTCCGAAGCGGGGAAGGCTGTCGCCAGCTGGAGGGGGAGCAGCATGTTCTGCCGGATGCTGGCGGGCAGGATGTTGGGCGTCTGGAAGACCATGCCCACGCGGCGGCGCAGGTCGGAGAGTGCGGCCTCTCCCGTGCGTCCGGCATAGATCGGGCGGAGTCCGCCGCCTAACCGGAGTTCGGCCTCGCCGGACGTCCGGCAGCCGGGCAGGCATTCGTTCAGGCGGTTCAGGGCGCGGAGGAAGGTTGTTTTCCCCGATCCGGAGCGCCCGAGCAGGACGGTTATGCCCTCGGCCGGGATGTCCAGAGTGATGTCATGGAGGATCGTGCGTTCGTGAAAGGCGACGGAAAGCCGCCGGATGCGTGCTGCCAGCGTCATGCGGAAACTCCCTCCCGCAGGGAACAGGCGTCCTTGCGGCGTTGATAGCGGGCGTGCAGCCACCATGCGGCGAGCAGAAGGCCCCCGGAAAGCAGCAGAAGCGTCAGCGAGGCCCCGAAGCCGCGTTCGAGTTCTTCCGGCGTCTGGTATTGGGCCGCCGTGTAATAGATGAAGAAGGGCAGGGCCTCGAAGCGCACGGCGAGGCCGGACGGAAGGCCCGCGTTGGCGACCACGCCGGTCAGCAGGATGACAGCCGTGTCTTCGGCGGCGCGGCCCATGGCCAGCATGATGCCGCCGAGGATGCCACGGCTGGCTTGCGGCACGAGGATATGGCGGACTATCTGGCTGTGGGTCAGCCCGAGTGCGAATCCCGTCAGGCGCAGGGAGGCGGGCAACCCTTCCAGAGCCGTCCGGGTCGTGACCACGAGCGAGGGGAGGACCAGCAGGGCGAGGCAGCCGCCCGCGAGCAGAATGCCGGGGCTGGCTCCGGCGACGCCGAGGCGGTGCAGGAAGAGGATGAGCGTAAAGCCGAAAATGCCCATGACGATGGACGGTATGCCAGCGAGGATGTCCATAATCACACCGAACAGGCGTTTCATGGAAGGCGAGGCGTACTCGGCGAGATAGATGCCGCAGCCGATGCCGGGCCCGATGGCGAGGAGCATGGTCGTCACAATGAGGCAGAATGTCCCGGCGCAGGCGGGCCAGATGCCGTCCCAAACGGGCAGGGTTCCGAGCAGGGCGCGGAGCGGTGGGGTGTCTCCGAAGAGGAGGGACGGCCCGAGCGTGGGCAGGCCGCGATACAGCAGGAATCCGAGCAGGCACACGATGGCGGAGGCGACGGTAGCGCCCGAAACGATGGACAACGGGCGGAGGGCGGAAGGCGCGTACCGTCTCCAGAGGGCGGGCGGCTCGGGGAGCTGTTCGCCGGATTCGGATGCCAGCTTGCGCAACGCAAGGCTGACGCAGGCACTGGTGAGGAGGAGCAGCCCGCCCGCCACAAACAAGGAATTGTATGCCGGGCCGCCCACTTCGGTGGCCGTAACGAGCCCCATGTGCGCGGTCAGCGTCCGCAGGCTGCCGAACAGGGATTCCGGCACGTGCGGGGCGTTGCCCGTGAGCATCAGCGGGATCAGCGTATCGCCCGCGGCGCGCCCGAACCCGAGGATAGCCGCCGTGAGCAGCCAGCGCCGGGAGGCGGGGAGCACGAGGCAGGCCAGCGTTTGGGAGCGCGTAAAACCAAGGGCTGCGGCGGTGATGCGAACGTTTCTTTCCTTCGTCCGCATGGCCGAATCCATGACCAGGACCATAGTGGGCAGGATGAGCAAGGCGAGCATCAGGGCTGCGGAGAGCCAGCAGAGGCCGGAGCCTTTCCCCGCAGCCTCGCGGACGACGGGGACAAGCAGGAAGACGGCGGCGAAGCCGTAAACCACGGTGGGGATCGTGGTCATGAATCGGACGATGCCCGCGATGGTGCAACCGAAGAGGCGTTTTTTCCCGCCGTCCTGTATGGCACAGGCCACGCCGACCGCGAGAGGCCAGCTCAGGAGCAGGGCGGAGACGGACAGCAGGAGCGAGCCCACGATCATGGGCAGGATGCCGAATTCGTGGGTATCCGGACGCCAGACCCAGCTGAATATCTGGCCCCCCTGTGCGCTGAACACGACGGGCAGTGCGAAGCAGGCGATGAGGGCGAAGACGGCGCACACGGAAGCCCCGGCCAGCCATGCCGCCAGCAGAGGGAGTCCGCCGCGTTCCGTGAGTGAAGTGTTCATCAAGCCGTCCGCGTTGAGGTGCATGGAGAGGTTACTGGGGGAAGGGGGGAACTTTTGGAGGAAAGGGCTTCCCTCCCTAAATTGCCAGCGCAGCTCGCGCCCATCCCTTCCCCTCCGGAGACGTTTGTTTTTATCGAGCCCTGATGCCGGTTTTCCCTGAGGAAGTGGAAGGTGGCGTTGGCGTCCGTTTTTTTTGGGGGGGAGAAGGAGACGCCAACGCCAGTGTGCACGAGGCCGGGCACTACGGTTCATCAGGGGATGAATGTATTGAGGACATGAACGGTGAGGGGAGGCTGGTTCCTCCCCGTGCTTCATGGCAAGGCGGTTATTGTCTGCCGGTGGGGATATAACCGCTCTTTTTGATGATTTCAGTGCCTTCAGGGCTGTAGATGTAGTCGATGAAGGCTTTGGTGATGCCTTCGGGGGCACCCTTGGTGTTCATGAACAGCAAGCGGGTCACTTTATACGTGCCGTTGGAGGCGTTTTCCTGCGAGGGGACCATCTTGTCGAAGACGAGCGCCTTCACGTTCTTGTCCACATGCCCGATGCCCACGTAGCCGATTGACTGCTTATCCTGCGCTACGGCGGTCTTCATCGCGCCGTTGGAGTTCACCACGTTGGCGGACTGCACGATGGAGCCCTTGTTCAGCGCACGTTCCACGAACACCTCGCGGGTGCCGCTGCCGTCTTCGCGGGTATACAGGGTGATGGGGGCGTCGGTTCCGCCGAGTTCCTTCCAGTTGGTGATCTTGCCGTTGTAGATGTCGGCGGCCTGCTGGGCGGTGATGTCGGACACGTTGTTGGCGGGATTGACCACGAGGGCCACGCCGTCAATGGCGAAGGGGAATGTTTTCAGGCCGAATTTTTCAATTTCCTTGTCCTTCAGCGGGCGGCCCGTGTTGCCGATCTGGACGAGCCCTTCGCCCACCTGCTGTACGCCCACGCCGGAACCGCCGCCCGCCACGGTGATGCGGATATCGGGATTGGCGGTCATGATGCGTTTGGCGGCTTCCTTCATGACCGGGATATGGGCGGTGCCTCCGGCGATATCCAGAGTGCCTTTCATGCCTTTAAAGGCATCAAGGGGGGCGGCCACGGCGGTGGCGGCCAGAAGGAGCGTTGCGGCGAGAGCGGGGAGCAGGAACTTTTTCATGGGGTCCTCACAAGATACAAGTAGAGGATAGCCTGACGCATAGAGTGAGGATGCGGCAGGACGAAGCGCACGCCTAAAGACATGCAGCCCTAGTTGCTCGGGGGCGCTTCCATACTCGGTATGGAATGCGCATGGATGGGGGAAAAGTCCGGTGTCACCTCACCGGAGCACGTAAGGTGCTCAGGGGGGAAGACAGTTTGCGGGTGTAAGGCGAGGGCACAGACCACACGGGACGGAACGGCCCGCTATGGATGGGGAAAAGAAGAGGCGGTCTGTGAAGGATGGGATCATGATCGGAGCATAGCCGCAAGCCGTGCTTTTGGCAACGGCATCCGGCGGATTCTTTTCGGTGGAAGGACTGGTTCGGTACAGATTCGACACAATGCAATCCATTATGCGGTGTGTCGGCCTTTGCATACTTTTGAGTTCACCTGCTGTGAACTCTGTGTACTTTTTGAAAAAATACTCGGGCTCCACCCACTCCCATTGTGGGGCAATGAGTTATCCGTCGTATCCCTATTCCAAAGAAAAAAGCCGCCCAACGGAACTCCCGTCGCGTGGCCTCCCATTCGTTGAAAAGATTGGGAGAGAGGAGGCTCGGGGGAGGGGAGAGAGGACCCTTCTCCAGAAGGGCCCCCTCCCCTGATATCATCCTATTCAACGCCAAATTCGTACTGCCCCAGCTTGTCGAGGATGGCGCACATGGTGATCGCCATCATGCCGGAAAGGAACGCGACCCGCTCTTTAGGTAGGGTTTCGAGGGCCCCTTCGCCGACCAGCCGCTGGTAAAACAGTGAGGGGCACTGCTTCTGCTGGTTCTGGGCCATCAGCCGGATATAGCTGGAAAACGTGTCGTCGATGAAGCTTTCGATCTGCTCGGGGGTGTACCCGGCCATTTGCGACAACAACGTCCGGGTGCTCCGCAGATATTCGGCCATGACCTGATTGGAGGCCTGGGCCATCAGGCCGTACACCACGGCGGCGTGAACGAAGCCGTACCATTCGCGGGTGAGGGCCCTGCGGGAGGCGTCGTCGCCACAGGGAACACCCGCTCGCTGGGCCATCTCGAGGAGGTCCTGCTCACGGGTGTTGAGTTCGAAGAGGATGCAGGCGGCCTGCACCGCCTGTTCCGGAGAGAGTATTTTCTTTTCGGTTTGTTCTGACATGGCGTTTCCGACGGGCAGGGGCGGCCGCGAGAGGCCCCGCCGGTCATGCCGCTACCCGATTTCGTTAGTGTCGTCCTTGGTGTGGAACGGATTAAAGGAGGCTTCTTCCTTGAACATGGCTTCAAGGTAGGACAGCGCGTTGTCGCTGCTCGTCTGCTTGATGCCGATGGCGCCGTAGGAGAAGTTCACGTGGAACTGCTTGACGCGGTCAGTTCCATAGCCGATTTCCATGAAACATTCCACCAGCGAGATGGGCTTGACGCTGACGGGGACCCATGTGCAGTCGTTCTTGTCCTCCGTGCGGATACAAACGGCGGCGATCATTTTGTTGTCGACGATGCGGAAAGGGGCGGTCTGATCCGGCAAGGGGTTGCAGCATTCGTCGATGCGCAGGGGGACCACCAAATCCGGTTGCTGGCAGCCGATGTAAAATTCGAAAAGCTCCACGAAGGTCAGCAGCTGGCTGTATGCCGCACTGGCGTATTCTTCTTCGACTTTTCTCCGTTGTTCGAACATGGAACAGATTTCAGCGTAAGCGGACATGGATGTCTCCTCCTGCGGATGCGTTTTGCCGAATAATATTCCGGGATATGATGGCGTTTCCCGTATAAGCGGCGGCCCGGAGGGGCAGGGAACGGCGCGTGCAAGCGCGGTTCTCCCGGCGGGAAACGCATCTCCTTGTTCTCTTTGCTGTTGTATTGCAACAAGCCTGTTGCGATGGAAAAGGGTTCCGCACGGAGCTTGCCGTTCCGTGCTACGCCTTTACCATGCAAGAAAGTTCAAAGATGATCAAGCGCCGGACAAGGAAAAGAACGTCCGGGTTCCCGCTTTTTATCGGGGCAATGCCGTGTGGGGACATGGTTTGCGGCGGCGTCTCCGGTACAGCCCGGACAGTGGGCCCCTTTTGCGGTCGGGAAAACGGAATCCGCTCCCTCTGTTTTGGGAAAAGGAGGGTAAGGGACGCTGGAGATCTTGGTGGCCCTGCCGGGCGGAGGCGTATTTTTTGCGTCCGCCCTTCTCTGAAAACATTGAGGAAACCGTTCGGCCCCAAAGCTCTCAGAACTCTAAAGGGATATATAATGGCGGTTTCCCGGCGTTCGCGGCACCTTTTGCGCAAGGCACAAAACGAATCAGGAGGTTTTTCCATGCGTAAACTGATTGCTGTGACATACGATACGGAATTCAAGGCCGAGGAAGTGCGCCTTCAGTTCCTGAAAATGCAAAAGTCGTATCTGGTTTCCCTTGAGGACGCCGTGGTTGTTGAAAAAAAACAGAACGGCAAGGTGAAGTTGCACCAGATGTACAACCTGACCGCCAGCGGCGCTGTCGGCGGCGGTTTCTGGGGCGTGCTCATCGGCCTGATCTTCATGAACCCGCTGCTCGGCCTCGTGGTCGGGGCAGGAGCCGGTGCCGTCGCCGGTGCGCTGAGCGACGTGGGCATCAACGACGATTTCATGAAGCAGCTTGCTGAAAAGCTGACGCCCGGTACGTCCGCCCTGTTCGTTTTGGTCGACTCCGACCTCACCGACAAGGTGCTCGACGCCCTGCGCGGCACAGGCGGGACCGTTCTCCAGTCCTCGTTGTCCCACGAGGACGAAGCCAAGCTTCAGGCCGCCCTGAACAGCGCCCGCGCCGCTCAGAAGGATGCCGAATAGCCCGCTGGCGCTCCAAAAAGGCAGTATGAAAAGGCCGCTTCCTCAGGGAAAGCGGCCTTTTTGTATGCGTAATATGCGTGCTGTACAGGAATCTTCCCCCGTGCGTATAGACGGGATCGTGTTCCGCTTATGCGCTTTCCAGCTGGCCGAGGTTGTCCACGACCAACGTGGGCTGGCGTTCGAGGCCGGGCAGGTCGCTGAGCTTGGCTTCCCCGCTGAGGACGAGGATGAAGTCGATGCCCGCGTTTTCGGCGAGCTTCTTGTCCGTGCTCAGGCGGTCGCCGACCATGACCATGTCTTTACTGTCATAGGATTGAAGAAGCGTGCCGAGTACGGCGGGGTCGGGTTTGCCGAAGATATGTTGAGGGCGGCGTCCCGTAGCTGTTTCGAACAGCGACATGAAACTGCCCGCATCCGGGAGCGGCCCTTGCGGGGAAGGGCAGACGAGATCCGGGTGCGTGGCGAGGTAGGCGACTTCCGGATTTTGCAGCAGCAGGGCCGCGTGGGTGAGCTTTTCGTAGGTGAGCTCGGTGTCGTACGCCAGCACGACGGCTTCCGCGCCTTCGGATACGCCATAGTCGAGGACGTTCAGTTCCGGCATACGCTCGCGCAGGCACGCCACGAAGTCACGGTTCCCCACGGGGTACACCGTGCGGATGCCGTTCCCCCGCAGGTGGGCGATGAGCGGCGTCACCGGCGAAAGGATGCGGTCAAGCGTCGCCGGGATACCCATCCGGGTCAGCTTGTTGACATAGGTTGTCGGGGCCTTTGACGTATTGTTGCTGAGGAAATGGAAATCGATGGTGTCCCAGTGGCGGAGGATGAAGTCGACGGTTTCCTGAATGGGGATATCGCCGAGGTAGACCGTTCCGTCGAGATCCAGAACAAAACATTTCTTGTTGAGCATGGCAGTCTTCCGGGGATCAGTGTTGGAAAGCGCGTTACCATACGGAGACTTTGTGCGCCTGTCCAGCCGGATTGCCTTTGACGTTTCCCCACAGCCTGTTGAACCGAAAGGAAGAACAGGATAAAAGCGGGGAGCACAGGGAGGACACATGAGCAAAACTTCCGCTCGTCATCAGGCCTTGCAGGAGTTCCTTTCGGCCCGCGGCTACGCGACCATCGAGGAGCTGGCCCGGCATTTTGAAGTGACGCCGCAGACGGTTCGTAAAGACATCAACGCGCTCGCCGAAGAGGGAAAAGTGCAGCGCTTCCACGGCGGGGCGGGCATGGTTTCCGGTTCGGAGAACATCGTCTACGATGAGCGCAAGGGCATCTGCCAGGAAGAAAAGCGCCGCATCGGCGCCCTGTTGGCGACGCACATCCCGGACGGCGTTTCCGTGTGCATCAATATCGGGACCACCACTGAAGAGGCGGCGCGCGCCCTGCTTGAGCACAAGAACCTGCGCGTGGTGACCAACAGCATCAATGTGGCTTCCATCTGCGCCCGCAATTCCTCCTTTGACGTGGTGGTCGCCTGCGGCACGGTGCGGCACAGGGACAACGGCATCGTCGGGGCCAGCGCCGAGCGTTTTATCCGCGAGTTCCGGGTGGACTACGGCATCATCGGCATTTCCGGCATTGACGAGGAGGGCAACCTGCTTGATTACGACTACCGCGAAGTCGCCGTGGCCCGTACCATCATCGAATGTTCCCGCCGCGTGTTCCTCGTGACCGACCGATCCAAGTTCGGGCGGCCAGCAATGGTTCGCGTCGCGCACCTTTCCGACATCAACGCGCTGTTCACCGACGGCCCTATCGACAAGAAGTGGGCGGATCTCATTCACGAGCACGGCGTTGAATTGTTCATGGTCTGAGGCGATTGGGGAGGCAGGGGAACCTTTCTTGGGAAAGGGGCCTCCTCCGTTTCCCGAAGCTGCCGGTGCGGTGCGCACCCCTCCCTTCCAATGCTTCCGTTTTTATCGTGTCCTTCTTCGAAGCCGGGCGGGTATCCGCATGTAGGGGATATGAACTGGCTCTAGAGAAAAAAAAGCAGGTTGTACCAGAAATGGACGGCGGCGCAGAGCCAGAGCGAGCGGTGGCGCGTCCAGAGGGCCCCGAAGGCGAGCGAAGGGAAAAACGTCAAAGCCGCCATGAGGGGCGTATGCGTCGGCAGGTGGGAAAGCGCGAACAGGGCCGATGTCAGCAACATGCCGCCCGTAAACAGCCCCCATTTGCCCGGCACGCATTGCTCAAGCTGACGCTGGAGCAGGGCGCGGTACGCCAATTCCTCAGTCATGGCCGCGAATGCCAGACGCCACAATGGGGGCAGGCCGCCCGAAGGGAACAGCAGCCCGATGCCCCCGAGCAGGAAAGCCAGCCAGACCCACCGATCCCGGAACGAGCCGACAAAACGGCCGATGTCCAGCGACTCCCGTATCTCCCGCCATACTTCCTTCATTCAGATCCTCACCCCTTGAAAGGACCATGCGGTCACTTGTGCTAGGAAAGCTGCGGACAGGGATTCGATAAACACAAAAGTCTTTGGGGATGGAGGGGATGGGGTTTGGGGAAGGGGAGGAAGGCCCTTTCTCCAGAAAGGGCCTTCCTCCCCTTCCCCAATCTTAAAAGAAATCCCGGCAGCGTCCGGCGTCCTCGTATTTTTCCAGACGGTCGCATTCCCCAAGTTCGCAGGCTTTTTTCAGATCCTGACAGGCCCCTTCCGTCTCGCGCAGCAGGAAACGCACGTCGCCGCGATTGATGTACGCGCCCGCCAGATCCGGGATGAAGGCGACGGCCCGCGTGTAGTCGTCGATGGCGGCCTTGAATTCCTTCTGCTCCTTGAGCACGTTCGCCCGGTTGTAGTAATACTCACCCTGCTCGGGACGCAAGGCGATGGCCCGATCAAGATGCGCCTTCGCACTGGCGTAGTTCCCGGCGCGCAGCATCACCACGCCGAGGGCGTTCTGCGCTTCGGCATCGTTGGGGTGTTCCCGGGCATAGGTACCGAGATCCGTGCCCGCGTCGTCCGTGAGCCCCATCTGATACATGGCCAGCGCCTTGTTGTAGAGTACCTCGGGAGACGCCGCGTCCGTGCCGCTGACCAGCGAAAGCTGCCGGAGGGCCTTCTCCGGCTCCTTCCGTTGAATGAGGATGCCCGCCTTGCCCACGAGGGCTTCCGGGTTGGTGGGATCGATCCGCAGGGCCGCGTCAAATTGCCGTTCGGCGCTCTTGTAATCGTTGTCGGCGTACAGCGCCGTGCCCGCATTGGCATGCAGCGCGGCGGAGCCGGGCGAGATGGAGACGGCGCGTTCAAAGGCTTGGGCGGCGTTCCGAGGCTGGTTGCAGCTCAGATAGGCCATGCCCAGCCCGTTGAGCAGGGCCGGGTGCTCCTGTTGCTGCAGCGCGGCGCTGAAACGGCGGATGCTCTCGCGGCAGTCGCCCTTCTGATAGGCTTCGACGGCGTCGTTCATCGTGCTGGCCGGAAAGGTGGGGACGGCTCCCTGTTTCCGCATGGGCGTACAGCCGGAAGCCGCCATGAGGACGAAAGCGGTGCAGAGGGCCGCCGCTGCGAAACGGAAGGGGGACCGGCGGGAAGGCCCGAATTGCGGGACGGTACGGTGAGCCGACATCATAAGAACTCCTTGCGAATCTGTTCCAGAGAAAACTGCCCTTCGAGGATGCGGGCCGTTCCCGTGGCCGGGATATAGACCGAGAGGGTATCCTGACCGGATTGAAGATGGACGACGTGTTCCTGCACCACGCCAAGGGGATGGAACAGCAGCTTCTGAGAGCCGCCGAGCAGGTAGTGTTCGTCGACCGAGGCGGCGGACATGCCCTTGGGAAAGGCTTCCCTGAGCGGGCGGTCGCCGTTTTCCGAGCTGATTTCCATAAATGTCTGGCCGAGTTCGAGCGTAACGGGCGCGTTGAGCAGAAGTGCCCGGCTGCGGGCCGTGGAGGACGCGGTGACGAGCGCCTGCGCTCCGGTGTAGAGCGGATTCCGCTCAACGGAGAGGGCGCCCGCACCCACGGCTACCAGCACGCCCATGATCACGAGGACAATGAGCAGCTCAAGCAGGGTGAACCCGGCGGACCGCCGCTCAGCGGTCGGGCACATCTTCGCCCCAGATGTCGGCGGCTTCGCCTTCGCCGCCTTCCGCGCCGTCGGAGCCGAGGCTCATGATTTCAAACGGCACTTTCTGCCCGGGCGCCGTGTAGACGTAATCGTTGCCCCAGGGGTCTTTCGGGATCTTGGTGATGTAGCCGTTGGCCGGGTAGTTCTTGGGCGTCTTGCCGATGGCCGGACGGGTGACGAGCGCTTCGAGGCCCTGTTCCGTGGACGGGTAGAACCCGTTGTCGAGATAGAATTTTTTGACCGCCGTGGACAGGTTTTCGATCTGCATCTTGGCCTGCACCACGCGGGCCTTGTGAGGCTCGTCCATGAATTTCGGGGCGACGATGGCTCCGAGAATCCCCAGAATGACGATGACGATCATCAGTTCGAGCAGGGTGAACCCGCCGTTGTTCCGTTTCCGGATGTGTCCGTTGTCCATGTTTCTCCTCCTGTCGGGCGCAAGTGTGCGTATCAGAGCCGGGCGGCATTTGTTAATGTACGGCCCGGTATTCCCACGTGACATATTCGTGTGTGACCCATCCCACCGAAGTGAGCGTGTTTTTCCGCGCACCCTGCCGTACGGTGAGATTGAGCCTGTACCAGCGGCTCCGCACGTCGAGGCAGCCGTTGGGAAGGGCCGGGACGTCGTACGCGGAGAGCAGATCCTTATACCAGTTTTCCCCCAGATCGTTGTCGGGGTTGTCGCGGTAGTGCAGGACCGCGTTGACGAAGGGCCGCGCCTGCCGTTCGTCGCGGACGAGCGCGCTGAGTACGGCGGGTTGGAGCGTGTTCATGTTCATGGGCCCCTGCGTCCAGATGGTCAGGGTTTCCAGCAGGCCGGGCAGTTCCTTCGTTCCGCGCAGAACATCCCGTCCCCATTCCTGTTCGACATGAGGCCAGCGCACGAGGAGGATTTCCTCGGGTGCCAGCAAGGGGCGTCCCGGCGGCAGGTAGCGCGGCGTCTGCGTAAGATACCATTTCAGGGTGTCTTGGTCCGTTTCCGTCTGCCCGCCCCATTGACGGAGCGAATCCACGTACTCTTTGGCAAGCGCGAGGGCGTTGTCCGGCCCGCCCGCGTAACCGTGCACGCGCATGAGCCCGGCCAGCAGCCGGGTGAGGATGTCGGCGAATGCCTCGGCACGGGCACGATCGGCCTCGCGTTCGTAGAAAATGGCGTTGATGGGAAAGCGGCTGTTTTCGTCCTCGATGGAGCCCGAAAGGTCCGCGCCCGGCAGTTCGGCGGAAAGCCGTTCCAGCCCGAGGCCGAACAGTCCCCAATCCTCCCGCACGTGATCCGGGGTTCCCGCTTCGCTGTTCCGGGTGAGGACAGCCGTGGCGAGGCGTTCGCCGGACTCCATGAGCGGTTTGGCGGCAAGGATGGAGCGGGTGGATGTGGACATGGCGTGATCGAGCAGGATATCGCGGCTGAACTCCACGGTCAGCACGGAAAGCCCGGTGAGCACGAACAGCACCAGAATGAGCACCGCGCCCCGCCGTTTGTCCTTGAAAAAGGTTCCCCTAGTTCCGCACATGGGGCCTCCGGGGGAAAACGGGGACGACAAACAGTTCCGGCTGTTCTTCCTCTTCCCTGTGCAGGGTAAAACGGATGGCTTCGGGCACGGCGCCGGGGGGCAATGGGGAAGGCCAATCTTCGACGAATTGCGTCTTGGCCGAATAGAGGGCCACTTCAAGCGACTTCACATTGCGGACAAGCACCAGCTCGGACCACGGAAAGTCGCCTTCCACGCCGCAGTAGGCTCGCTCGCGCCGGATGAAGGCGGCGGAACGGTTGCCGTTGCGCAGGACGTATTCCACGCATACCGGGCCGGGCAAGGGGGTGCCGGGCATGTCCGCCAGATGCGAACTGGTGGCGAAGGACAGCAGCACTTCGTCGTCGGAGGGCTGCGGCTTGTCCTTTTCGGTGAGGCGGTAGAACGCGTCGGACGGGACAATCGGCTCACGGGAGAGCGGGGGCAGGGTGGAACGTTTGTCGTCGATGAGGCACAACCCGGCGATGTCGTTGTCGAGGATGCCCCAGAAAACACGTTCGCTTTCGCGTTCAAGGACGCGGTTGCGCACGGTTTTTCCGTTGTCCATGACCATGCTGTAGGTGCTGAACAGCACCATGCCGATGACGGCGGTGAGGGTCATGGCGATGAGCAGTTCCACGAGCGTGAAGCCGTTCATGCCCGTCGGGGGCGGGTTATCGCGGGAGGATGTATTCAAGCAGCAGCTCCCGGGAGGACGTCCCACGGTTTTCCACAAGCCGGAATTCAAGGCGCTTGCCCTCCATGCACCGCAGGGCGATAAGCTTTGAATGCCATTCCACATCAGGGTATTCCGGGGACAGGGTTCCCCATTGATCGAGGCTGTCCGGGGATTCCCGGAGCATCTGGATCATCTTGCCTCTTCCGGCGCGGAGTACGCCGTCCTCCCATCCCGTTTCCGCAAGTTGCGTCAGGCTGTCCCCGCTGACGCGGACCGCAAGCAGGGCCACCGTGCTCAGGATCGCCAGCGCGATGAGCACTTCCAGCAGGGTGAAGCCCCGGTTCATTGCGTGCCTCCGGAAAGGGAAACGGTCATGTCCATATCCAGGAGATTCTTGGCCGAGCGCCGGAACGTGAGGTTTTCGACGCGGACGCCGGGGTGCGATTCCAGCGCGTGCAGCCATTGCACCCCCTGTTTCAGGTAGAGGCCGGTGAGGCGCATCTCGATGCGTTCGGAGCCGTCGTTTTCCTTGCGGGCCGCCGGGCGGAGGGCCTCAATGCGCCGGGACAGGGACAGGCGGTCGGCCTCCTTGTTGACGAGGCTGAACAGGGAGCGGTTTTTCGCCGGGGCCGCCGCGTTCGATTGGGACAGCCGGGCGTAGTCGTCGGTCAGAAGCTGCATGGAAAGATGGCGCTGCCGGGCGCGTTCGGCGCGTGAGGCGTTGTCGGCGCGATATTCGAAGGCGGGCAGGATCACCCATTGGACCACGCCGAGAAGCGCGAGTCCGCCGAGGCCGAGGAGGAGAGGACGGGACACGCTCATGACTGGCCTCCCTCAAGGGCAAGTTCGATTTCAAAGATGACCGCGCCCGACGGCGTGCCCGGTTCGGGCTTGCCGGTACGGCTGGCTGCACTGAGGATTTTGGCCTCGCGGACGCCGGGGAGTCCGGACAGGGCCACGCGCAGGGCGTTGACCTGCTCATAGCTCGCGGCTGTTCCGCTGAGCCCGCAGCGGCGGGCGTCGAGGCTCAGGCGGTCGAGGCGGATGTCGAGGGAGTCCGGCACGGCGGCGTGCATGTCCTGCAGCAGGTGGAGGGCCGGGAATGTGGCGTCGTTTTCCCCGCCGCCGCGCAATCCGGCAATGCGGTTTTTGAGGATGCTCTCCATCTGCACGGGGTTGAACGAGCCGCGCACGTCGGGGAGCGCCTTGCGGAACAGGGAGCGGGCGGCGTCCTCATGGCGCACGGCCTGCTGTCCGACGGCGTATCCTTCCGCCCAAACGGAGGCGAGGCAGGCCGCGCCCACGGCAAGCGCGCCGCAGGCGGCCCATGCCAACCGCCTGCCGTGTTCGCTGGAAAGATGGCCTCCCTTCGGAGGACGGTGGAACGAAGGGAACAGGGGCGGACGCCACGGGGCCGGGAGCGGCATGGCTGCCACGCAGAGCGCGAGGAGCCGGGAGGGATCGGTTTCTCCCAGCCGGGCCACCTGCCCGGCCAAGGGGACTTCTTGACCAAGCACGGAAACGGGCAGCTCGAAGGCTTCGGCGAAACGGGCGGACGCGCCGTTTCCGAGAAAGGCCTCGCCATAGGCGAGAAGGCGATCCGGTACGAAAGGCGTCCCGTCCAATACGAGGGACGTTTCGCGCCGCAGCCGGTCGGCGAATCCGGGCAGAGCGGCGTTTTCCCGTTCGGATAAGGAAACATTGAGGTCGGCGGCGTCCGTTTCGGGGGTCCAGCCAACCGGGATGGTCCGAATGCGCCGGATGACGCCGTTGTCGAGCAGGGCCAAGGTGGAGCATCCGCGCTGGACGTACAGGAGCAGGGCCATTCCGTTTTGTCGGGACGGCAGATTCATGAGCAACGGGAACGGATCAACGGTGACGAGACGGGGGAAGAGGCCCTCCGCTTCGAAAGCGTCCAACCATGAATCCCGTTCTTCCTTTCGGAGGGATACGCTGATTGCCTGTACGCCGCTTTTGTATCCGGCGGACGCGGCGGCGTTCCCGGTCAGGCAGACGCGGTGCGAAAGGGTATCGGCGTCAAAGGGAAATTCGGTTTCGAGCATCAGGGAAAGCGCTTGCTCCACCTTGGCCCGCGAGCGGAAGGGGAAGGCCCAGTCCCGGAACAGCGCGGCCCCGGCGGACAGGCATACGCGCACGTCGTCCGGGCGTTTCAGGCCCGCCGCGGCCAACCCGTCGAGCAGGGAGCGGAGGCCGGAGGCCACGGCTTGCGGCGTCAGATCGGCGCAGGTGACATGGTGCAGATACGAAACTTCGCGGCTTTTCAGCCCGACGCGGCACAACGCGCCCGTGAGTTCAGTCCCGGACTGGAGGATGATGAAGCTGTCCTTGGCGATCATAATGCTCTCCGGTCAGGGCTGCACGTCAAAGGAGGGACGTCGGAAGGTATCCCGGATACGTACCCGGACTTCGCCTTTGTCTTTGAGGGATTGGAGCGTCCGTTCCGGCATGAGTTCCTCCCGTACCTGTTCAAGCGGGATGAGCAGGGCGGACTGCACGTCCATGCGGCTTGCGGGGAGATCGCGTGGAACGAGGGTGACCTGCCCTTGAACGGTGCACGCAAGCATGGGACTCCGCACGGCGACTTGATGCAGGGTCAGCCGATCCTTTTTCCAGACGGTTTCCACTGTGCCTTCCAGCTTGTCCAAGCGGGAACTCTTGAGCATGGGCAGGCTGAGATCCGCCAAGCCCCCGCGCAGGGAGAGGTTCAATGAGCCTTCGCCCGCAAGCGGCTCGGGCCGCCCGTTCAGAAGGGGCAGGTCGAGGGTTGCGGAACCATCCAGCTTGCCGCTCCGTATCTGGACGAGAGACGTTTTGCCCATGAATGGCCTGAGCAAGGGCTCGATGCCGACCCCGGAGAGGGATGACCGCACGGCGAGCCGTTCGGGGGTCCAGAGCGAGGACGGAATCACGGTTGCGTTCAGCTCACCCCCGGCAATGTCGGCGTCGAGGGATATGCCAAGCGGAAAGACGGTCAGCCCCGCCCGGACATTGCGGAAGGCCAACGGTTCCGAGGCGTTCGGCGGCTGCACCGTCAGATCGGCGATTTCCAGCGCGGGCGGGAAGAAAGACATCTCCGGGCGGCTCATGCTCACTTGCACGCCGGGCAGACGCCCACACCACTGGCGCAGGCCGACCACGCCGAGCTCGCGCATGTACAGCACGCCGAGAAACAGGCCGTACAGCAGCAGGCCAAACAGGAGATAGAGCCCCCCCCGTACCAGCGAGGCCCGGGAAGGCGGGGAAGGAAGCGCGAAAAGCAGCCTGTCCAGCAACGTCCGCATCATGTGACAGCCCCGTATGGCAAACGTGTTTCGCTGCGGGCTTCATGCGGAGGCGTCGCGGCGCGTCGGTGGGACGTATCGTTCGTTTTGCTACTCATTGGTAACTCTCGCTACTTCGGTAAGCGAGGTCAGCCCCGCGATCACTTTCAACATGCCGTCGTGCCGCAGATTGCGCATGGCTTCGGACAGCGCGCACGCCCCGAGCACGTTGGCGTCGGCCTTATCCACGATGAGCCGTTTCAAAGCGTCGCTCACCGGCATGATTTCATAAATCGCCATGCGGCCCCGGTATCCCGTGTCCAGACAATCCGGGCAGCCTTTGGCTCGGTAAAGCGGCTGGCCGGGCCGGTAGGCGGAGCGGGCCGCCCCGAGTTTTTCCAGCTCCTGCCCGTCCGGGAGATAGGCTTCCCGGCAGTGCGGGCAGAGCATACGCACGAGGCGCTGCGCCACCACGCCGCGCAGGACCGAGGAGAGCAGGAACGGTTCCACGCCCATGTCGAAGAGGCGGGTGACCGCGCCGGGCGCATCGTTGGTGTGCAGGGTGGAAAAGACGAGGTGCCCGGTCAGTGCGGATTGCACGGCGATGGCGGCGGTTTCGGCGTCGCGGATTTCGCCGATCAGGATGACGTCCGGGTCCTGGCGCACGATGGAGCGCAGCCCGTCGGCGAAGGTCAGCCCGATTTTGGGATTGACCTGTATCTGCCCCACGCCTTCCAGTTCGTATTCAACAGGATCTTCGATGGTCAGGATGTTCTTGTCCGGCGCGGTCAGTTCCTGAAGCACGGCATAGAGCGTGGTGGTCTTGCCGCTGCCGGTGGGGCCGGTGACCAGCACGATGCCGTGCGTGATCCCCACAAGGGAATGCATGAGCTGCAGGTCTTCCCGGCTGAGCCCGAGTTCGGTGAGGGAGAGCACTCGCTCGCTTTTTTCGAGCAAACGGAGCACCACGCGCTCACCGAAGGACGTGGGCAGGGTGGACACGCGCAGCCCCGCCTGACGCCCGCCGAGGGAAATGGCGATGCGCCCGTCCTGCGGCAGACGCTTTTCCGCGATGTTGAGTTTCGCCATGACTTTAATGCGCGACACCACGGCGGCGTGATGGGCCTTGTTCAGGGTATGGCGCTCATAGAGCACGCCGTCCAGCCGGAAGCGCACGCGGGAAACGTCGCGGTAGGGTTCGATGTGGATGTCGCTGGCCCCGGCGCGCACGGCCTGCGCGAGGATCATGTTGACCAGCCGGATGAATGGGGCCTCGCTGCTGTCCTCCAGCAAGTCCTCCACCGCGTCTTCGTTGAATTCGTCGATCGCATTGACCGAATCGCCGAGCACGTCCGAAACGCTCCCTTCCGAGCGGGTGGACTCGCCGAAGATCCGGTTGATGATGTCCGTGATGTCGTCTTCGCGGGCAAGCACGGGCCGTTCAAGGCGTTCGCCGAGCAGCATCCCCAGCTCTTGTGCGAGAAGCCAGCCGGACGGGTGGCAGATCGCCAGCGCAAGTTTGCCGTCCTTGTCGCGGACGGGCACCACCTTCTGTTTTCTGAGCCACGGCAGAGGGACCTTGCAGACGCGTTCGGCGTCCGTGGCCCAACCGGAACCTTCCTTGTCCATGAGGGCTGCGAGCCGCAGTTCACAGGGCATGGCATGGCGCGCCGCCGCGGTTTCCAGATACTGGTTTTCGTTGATGCGCTCCGCCTCGTACAGCGCCCTTTCGAGCGGGAGGCCCAAAGCCTCCGCGTTTCGTGCGCAGGCCTCCAGTACCTCGGGATCGAGGTTAAGGCGTTCCAGCAATGATGTGAGCGTCTTCATGGCGTCAGTTCACGAAAACAGGTTTCAACAGCTTGGGCTTGCTCATGATCGGCAGGCCGAGGCCGTCATGGCCCACACTCGTTTCATGCAGTACGAGCTGTTTTTCGCGGGTAAGGTCGGCGGAGTCGGCCGCGTTTCTGATGACCTTGGGCGTGATGAAGATGAACAGGTTGGTCTGGGTCGACTTCTTGTTGCGGGATTTGAACAGCCAGCCGAGCACGGGGATGCTGCCGAGCCCGGGGACTTCGCTCTGGTTGTAGGTCTTCTGATCGTCGAGCAGGCCGCCGATGACCGCCGTCTGGCTGTCCTGCAGCAGGATGGTGGTCTTGACCAGGCGCTTGCGGGTGGTCGGGGCGACGAGCTGGTCGCCGTTGGTGAGGGTGATGAGGCCCTGCGTGACCCGGCTGACTTCCTGCTCCACCTCAAGGCGGAGCGAGCCGTCGTCGCTGATGCGCGGGGTGATTTTGAGCTTCACGCCCACGTCCTTGTAGTCCATGGACTGGGTGGTGAAGTCGTTGTCGTTGCGGGTGGTGCTCTCCTTGGTGAACGGGATGTTGTCCACGACCTCCACGCTGGCCTCCTCATTGTCGAGCGTGAGGAGCTGCGGGGTGGCGAGCACGTCGACGTCGCTGTTGCCCCTGACCGCGTTGAGGATGGACTGGATGTTGTAGCTCGTGTTGCCCACGGTGATGGCGTCTTTCAGGATGGCCCCGATGCTCACGCCGGCGGGCAGTGATACCGTTTTGTTGGCTCCGCTGGAGCTCAGGGAAACGGCTCCCCCGTTCAGGCTGACCCCGCCGACGATGGCGGCGTCCCCGGTGTTGCCTCCGATGGCCCAGTTGATGCCGAAGGAGAAGGACGCCTCGCTGCTCACTTCCATGATCAGGGCTTCGATGAACACCTGCTTGCGCACCACGTCGAGCTTGGCGACGATGTTGCTGAGGGCTTCGAATTCGTCCGGGCGGGCGGTGACCACGAGGCTGTTGGTGGACTTGTCGGCCACCACCTTGATGTCCTTGGAGAGCACGGTATCCGGCTTCTGATCTTCCGTTCCGGCGGCGCGCTGGCGCTCCACGAGCGTGTTGATGACCTGCGCCAGATCCTCGGCCTTGGCGTTGGACAGCGAAATGAGGTGTACGTCGCCTTTGCCCTTGGGAGTGGGGATATCCAAAGAGCCGACCGCGTCACGCGCCATGCCGATGGCTTCGGGATCGCCGTAGATGAGTAGGCTGTTGGTGCGTTCGTCGGCCAGCACGAGGCTGACGGTGGGGCGGCCCTTTTTGGCGTACTCCTCATCCCGGCTTTTGAGGATTTTGGCGAGCGTGGCGGCCAGCGTCTTGGAATCGCCGTATTGCAGGCCCAGCGTTGCGGAGGTGCCCGCCGTATCGCTGGCTTCCACCTGTTCGAGGAAGGCCATGGCCTTGGCGACGTTGGGGGCCGGGGCCGTCAGCGCGAGGGTGTTCGACGGGGTATAGGCGGAAATGGCGTAATCCTTCCCGAGCAGGGAGGGAAGGATCTTGGCGAGCTCGGCGGCCACGCCGACTTTCAGGGGTACGATCTGCGTGACCACGGTTTCCAGCTCGGAACCCATCTTGCGGCCCACGGCGGCGTCTTCGCCCTGCCCGAGGCCTTCTTTCAGCGGGACGATCTTGTAGGCCGTGCCGCTCTTCTGCACCGCGTACCCCTGCACGCGCAGGATGGAAACGAAGGTTTCGAAGGCTTCATCCGGGGAAATCTTGACAGGGGAATAGACGGTCACCTTCCCCTTGACCGTGGGATCGGTGATGAAGTTCCGGCCTGTGGCTTCGCTGATGTACTTGATGAGGGCATGAATGTCCGCATCCTTGAAATCCAGCGTCAGGCCGCTTTCTGGCTCGGCCCACGCCGGAGCGGCGGACGGGAAACCCTGCGCGCAGAGCAGGGCGAGGAACAGGACGGATACACGAAGGGCCGTTGCCGCTTTGCTGAACGAATCGAACATGGCATCAACTTTGTACATCATACCGGATGATGGTTTTTTTCCCGTTGCGCAAGACTTCGAGCGTGATGGCGCTCTTGTCGGCCAAATCTCCGAGCCCGCCCAGATCGCCGAATCCTCTCAGGGGCTTGCCGTTGGCCCCCAGCAGAAGGTCGTCTTTCCTGAGTCCGAGCTCCTCTATGTAGCTTCCCGACTGCATGTCGAGGATGCGTAATCCCTGATAGCCGCCCACGGTCTGCGGAGAGACGGAGACGGCGCGCATCAGGGACCCGACATCGCCGAGCTCCTCCCGCAGCCGGGCGCGGCTCACGGTCTTTTGTTCGTCGGGTTTGGTGTCTTCCTTTTGAAGGATGGGGTCCTCGCTCATGAGTAGCCGCTCTTTTGATCCGCCTTTGGCGACGACCACGGTGCGGCGCTGCACGAGGGCGATTTTCCACCCTTGTATCGTGTCCCCTTCCCTGTAGGGCTGTTCCGCTCCGTTCACCTGAATGACGGCGCGGCTGGCCTTGCCCGGCCCCGTGTTCACGATGGTCCCGAGCAGTTTCCAGCCTTGCTTGCTGACGGGCAGCGCGTCGATACCGTCGGCGGAAAGGAGTCCGTTTTCTTCGCCGGAATCCGCATCCGTACCGCTTTTTAGGGAGCGGTGGGCCTCGGGTGGGAAGACGGAGACCCCGAGGAGGTTGCGCGTGGTGATGCCGTCGAAGGCGGCGAGCGGCTCGGGCGCGGCAGCGGCGTTTTCCGCAAGCCGGGAGGCGGAGCCGGATGTTTCGAGCGCTGTCTCGCGCAGGGCGAAGGTCGCCCGGGCAAGGAACCACGCGATCAGCGCGATGCAGAAGAGGGAGAAGAGTGTTGTTAAGCGTCTGGACATGGTCAGCCTGCGAGGGTGCTCATTTCAAAGATGGGCAGGATGATGGCGATGACCACAAAGCCGACGATGCCGCCCAGCAGGAGGATCATAACCGGTTCCATGAGGGACGTGACGACCTGAAGACGCGAGGCGACCCGGTTTTCGCTGTCGTTGGCGACCCAGAGCAGCATTTCGCCGAGCTGTCCGCTCCGTTCTCCGGCGGCGACCATCTGGCGGGACAACGGCGGAAAAACAAGCGGATCGTTCATGAATTCAGAAAGATCCCGGCCCGCCTGCACGCCGTCGATCATGTTCTGTACGGCTTGGGCCATGAGTTTGTTGTCCGCTACGGATTTGACGATATGTAGGGCCTTGAGCAGGGTGACGCCGTTTTTGAGGAGCATACCGAGGGTGCGGGTCATATGCCCGACGATCAGCGGGCGGTAGATGCCCGCAATGCCGGGCAGGCGCAGCAGCAGGCGGTGGGCATACCGCTTGCCTCCTTCGGTCCTGCGCATCCGCCAAACGCCGATCATGATGCAGAGGACGAGGAGCAGGATGATCCACCAGCCGGATCGGATGCCGTCGCTGACGGCCAACAGGATCTGCGTGGGCACGGGAAGCGCGCGGCCCATGTCCGAGAAAATCTGCGTGACCTTGGGGATCACGAACGTCAGCAGGAAGATGACGACGCCGATGCCCACGAACAGCATGAGGATGGGGTAGGCCAGCGTAGCCTGCACCTTGCGCACCAGAGCCACCTGCTGTTCGATATGCTCGGCGAAGCGTTCAATCACGAGTTCCAGCGTGCCGGAGGCCTCGCCCGCCCGCACCATGGTTACGAATGTCGACGAGAAAACATTGGGGAATTCCGCCAGCCCGTCGGCGAGATCCCCACCCGCCATGATCCGGTCGCGCAGACGGGAAACGATGCCCTGCATCCTGGAGGCGTCGTCGTGTGCGCAGATGCTCGCAAGGGCCTCGTCGAGCGGAAGGCCCGCGTGCAGCAATGTGGCAAGCTGGCGGGCCATGGCGGCGACAGCCGTCTTGGGGACGGGGTGGAGCGATTCAAGGATTTTTTTGAAGGAGCTCTTGGAAGAAGGCATTCCCGGATTGGCAACGGATGCAGACGCGGATTCGACGGAGAGCGGCACAAGCCCCTTTTCGCGTACGGACGCGATGGCCTGCCGTTCTGTGTCAGCCTCCACCAAGCCGCGCACGGTTTTACCCTTCGCGGAAATGGCCTTGTAGCAAAAATTCGCCATGAAACCTTGAGCGGGAAAGGAGCCCCCACACGGGGTGGAGGCCCCTTTTCAGCAGATGTTATTGTTCGTTGCGGCGGCGCAGCACGCGGATAGCGGCTACGGTTGACATGCCGAGGAACAGGACCAAAAGATCATACGAAGGCGTGGAGCCGACGGTACAGCCGCTGCTGCTTCCGCCATCGTCCTTCTTGGCCTGGTCAGGCTGGTAGGAGCCGCCGTTGGAAGGCATGGTGCCGGAGGTGGTCACCAGAGACACGGGGTCAACGATCACGCCGGCGGTCTGGTCGGCGTCAAAGGTGGCGTCGTTGTCCTTGATGATGAAGAACGTGATGTACTGCTTATCCATTTCAAGCACGGCATCCTGACTCAGCGCGACAGTCGGATTCGCGAAGTCCGCAACCCACCACTGGCCAGAGGCAGAAGCCATGGATGCGGAATCCGGACGGCCGTAGACGTATTCGGTCTTCTGGTTGGCCGTCATCTTGTACAGCTTGAAGCTGCTGAGCTTTTCGCCGTTACCAAGCAGGTTCATCTGGAAGACGGCACTGGATCCGGCGGCTACGTTTGCCATAAACGATACGGTACCGAAACGCTTTTCGCCGTCGTTCAGGGACGCATAGTCCTTTTCAGCCGTGGCATGGTCAATATACTGGCTGTCAGCGATGGTGACATCGGTGTCGAGCGTGGGCTGGTCATACGCAACACGGAAGCTGTTCACAAAGAAGTCCGTGTCGGGCAGGACACCGTGGACGACCTTGTCGCCTACGATGGTGGCGGCAACACGCAGCCTCGCGATAGTCAAGGGTTCCGTTTGTGCTACGTCGAAGATGTCCTTGTCCATGATGACGAAGTCGGCAAGCTTGCCTTCCGCAATGGAGCCGACGCGGTCTTCCAGCTTGTTCTGATAGGCGGGAGCGATGGTGACGGCGCGGAGAGCCTGAAGCGTACTGACGCGCTGGTCATACGTCCAGAACTTGCGGGTTTCGGTGCTGTTGATCCGCTCCTTGTAATCAACGGTGGCATCAACATCCTTGCCCGTGCCGTTCACTTCAATATTCTTCTGGCCCAGGACCTCAAGGGCATCGCCGGAGAAGCGGGTTACACCGGACTGGATGCTGCGCAGGGGCGAGATCGGGGTCACGAACGTATCGTTGTGGAACGAGTAGGGCATGCCATAGGCTTCTGCCCAGCCAGCCGGACTCATGTTGTAGGCGCGGCCGGGGCCAAAGAACTTGTTGGTATGGCGATAGCCGTAGAAGTAGGTGTGGTTGTCAAAGAACGAGACGAAGTGGTTCTGGGCAGCCATCAGCTCGGGAAGGTTGCCGTTGGGCAGCTTTCCGTTGAGGGTCGTGTCGACGACGCCATCCTTGAACGCGCCGTCAAGCTCTTCATACATGTCGGCCGTACCGTTGAGGCCCGCATAGTCGCCCACCAGACGCTGGATCTGCTGGCGTTCCACGGTCTGGCCGTGAATGGAGGTGTGGCGGGTATCCTTGACTTCGGGATACATGGACACGATGTTCTCAAGAGCGGTTACCCATGCTTCAGCAGCGGCGGAGCCGTTCGTGTGGGTTTCCGTACTGTGGCCATACTTGTGGTAGATGCTCAGGCCGTGGGTTAGATCCTCGGTCGTCATGTAACGGGTTCCGGGCAAGCCGTTAAAATATCCGGCCTTATTAAAGCTGTCTTCTTCGGTGTATTCTCCCCAGTCATAGAAGCCGGGCTTTTTCATCCATGCGGTATATCCCTGCGGGGAACCGTCTTCAACGAACTTCCATGCGCCTAAGAAAATATGGTTTTCGGGAAGTTTCGCCGTACGCACAGGCGCGTAGGAAGGATCGATCTGTTCGTAGGGGATTCCTTGACCGGGCTTGGAATACATGACGACAGGCAAGGAGGTGATATCCGAGCCGCCCGGCAGGGCGTTGGAGCCGTCCGTATAGCGATCCGGGGTGCCGTCATCGGTCCAGCCCAGGGCTGCGCGGTTCATCCAGCCAAACATATCGACACTGGCTCCATAGTATCCCATGGGATGGTAGGCCAGGCGGATGTTCAGGCGGTTCTTGAGCAACGCTTTTTGGAAAACAGGAACGTCCTGTACCAGGGGAGTGGTGCCGCTATCGCCGGTTGTAACACCAGCTGCCGCATACACCTGATCGGCACGGGAAACATTCTGGAGCGGATTGGATTTTACCTTCAGAGGAACGAGAGCCATGGCATCCCCCTCAAGCAAAAGTCCGGTAGGCTTCCCGTCCTTGTCCTTGACCAGCCCCTCTGTCTGGTTGTTTTCGTCAATCCCGTAAAGGTCCAGCGCGGCAGAGTTGGCGACGGACATGTGGCCGGAAATGTGTCTGACCAGAATGGGATGCTCAGTGCTGGCCTTGTCAAGGTCATATCTGGTGGGATGAACCTGCTCAAGCAGTTGTGTATCGTCGTAGTTGTCGCCGACGATGGGCTGACCGGGAGGCGTGACTTTTGCTTTGTTGGCAAGCGCTTCAATCAGCTTGTCCATGCTGTTGACAGTACCATCAAGCAACGGGCTATTCAGATTGACTTTATAAAGATCGCTTTCTCCCTGCTGGGGAAAGTGCCCGTGCCCATCCACAAAACCGGGGAGCATGGTTTTCCCGCGCAGGTCAACGATCTTATTGACATTGGCAACACTGAGAAAGCCCTTGCTCTCTGCGTCCGCCTTGGAGCCGGCAAAGATGATTTTGCCGTTCAGGGTGGCGACGACGTCAACAGTTCTGGCATCGTTGCCCTCTCTCGCTTCGGCTGCGGTTTCCGTAACGGTATAGATTTTACCATTGTGATAGACCGTATCGGCAATTTTGTCCGCAGCATACAGCTGCATGCCGCCGCCGAGGAGCATCGTTACAGCCGCCGCGATTGACAGAGCGTGTTTCTGCATCTGCTTCTTCATACACTTCTCCTCAAAGTCTAAAAAACACTGTGCCGGCTCTGTTAAACTGTTTATCCATGAGTCCACCCCGGGCCGAAACCCGGGGTGAGGTTATCCAGTTAATCGTTGCGGCGGCGCAGGACGCGGATAGCGGCTACGGCCGACATGCCGAGGAGCAGGACCAGAAGATCATACGAAGGCGTGGAGCCGACGGTACAGCCGCTGCTGCTTCCGCCATCGTCGTTTGAAGAACCGGAATTGCCGTTATTGGGCAGAGAGCCCGTCGTGACGAGAGATACGGGGTCCTTGATGGCACCAAGGGTATCGTCGGCATCGAACGTGCCGTCGTTATCGCCGATCACGAAGAAGGCGATGTACGACTTGTCCATTTCCAGCTTATCCGCTTCGGTCAACGGAACGGTGGGGGCGGCCATATCGGCGATCCACCAGTAACCGGAAGCGGAATCCAACTGTTCGGGAGCGGGCTTGCCGTACGTGTACAGATCCGTGGTCGTATCATGGAGCTTGTACAGCTTGAACTCAGCCACGGTAGCGCCGTTGCCGAGGAAGGAGAACTGGAATACGCCGCTCTTGCCTTCGGTGATGTTCGCCGTGAACTGGAGGGTGCCGAGGCGCTTTTCACCCTTGCCTATGGCTCCGTAGTTCTTTTCGGCCGTAGCGTGATCGATCGGGCTGGAGTTGAGGTTGCTGACGGTAACGCCGTCGGCCTGACCGTAGCCCGCGTTCACCAGGCTGACAAAAGCGTCGGCGTCGGGCAGGAAACCGTGGACCACGTTGTCACCGACGACGGTCGTGGCGACGCGGATGTCCTGGATCTCCAGCGGCGTGGTCGCGGCCACTTCGATGGGGTCTTGGTCAAGGATGGCGAAGTCGGCCAGCTTGCCTTCTTCAATGGAGCCGACCAAGCGTTCAATGTGATTCTGGTAGGCCGGAGTGACGGTCACCGCGTGGATGGCCTGGAGTGGGTTGAGGCGCTGATCGAAATCCCAGAATTCGCATTCAGCACCGCCCTTCGTTTCAGGATACATGGCCTTGGCGCTCAGATCCTTGCTGGAACCGCTGAGAACCTGACCGCCCGTGCTGGTACGGGTCACGGAGGACTGAATGCTGCGCAGGCCGGAAATCGGGGTTACAGGGGTGTCGTTGTGGGACGTGAAGTGGTGACCGTAGGCGGCGGCCCAACCCTGCGGGTTCTGTTGCTTGCCGCGTCCGGGGCCCATGTAGATCTCCAGATGGCGATCGCCCCAGAAATAGGTGTGGTTGATGAAGTACGAAGAAACGAGGTTCTGATCCTTGATCAGCTTGCCGTTCTGGAGGGCGGCGCGCAAATCGGAAGCGGTCCATTGCTTGCCATGGGCGTCGGTGTCCGTTCCTTCCTGGCGGGCGGTACCGCTGAGATCCCGATACATTTTGGCGGTAGCGTCCAGCTCGTCGTACTTGCCCACGCTACGTTCAACAATTTGGCGCTCTTCCATCTGGCCATGGATGAACGTATGCCGGAGGTCTTTGACCGTCGGATGGTTGGCCACAGCCAATTCGATGGCGGTCATGTAGTCTTCCGCCGCCCAACTGCCGTTGGTGTGGGTTTCAACGGGCTGGTTGTTTTTCGTGTAAAAATCCATGCTGGCGATGAGCGTTTCCCTCGGGAAGTTGAGGGTACCGTTCAAGCCGAGCAGCGCGTCGGGAGCATTGGGATCGGGCTTGCCAGTGACAGGATCATTACCGGCATTGGCCCCCTTGTCCCAATAGCCCGGATGCTTGAAGTAACCGGTATAGCCCTGATTCGAACCGTCATAAATCTGCTTCCACGCACCGAACAACAGGTAGTTCTCGGGAAGTGCGGAAGGATCATTCTGTCCCACCACAAGGCGGGTAAGGTCGTCGCCAACCTTGGGAGATGCCGCAGTGGGCGCGTCGTCAAACGGATCTGGAGTGTTGTTCGTATCCCATTTCAAGAACGCGTGGTTGGAAACGCCACCATAGGCAAACGTTAGAGGGTGGAGAATGATTCGGATGTTCAAATCTTTATTCCCGACGGAGTTCTGATATGCAGGAAGGGACGCTAACATGCTGGCGCCCTGGTCGGAGGTAGTCACGCCTGCGGCGGCATAAGCCTGAGAACCGCGCGCGGTAAGCTGGAGGCTCTGTGCAGTGCTGAGAGAAGGACGGGTGAACAGGCCCATGGCGTTGGTTTCATAGAGCATGCCCGTGAGACGACCGTCTTTGATCTCCACGCCATCTACTGCCTTGCCGGTGTCCTTGAGGATAAACTCGTTCCCGACGATCTTTCCCTTGGGCATGATCTCGCGTTCAATGACGTACGAGTTGACCGCACACATATGGGAAGAACTGTGCATGGCCATAACAGGATGCTGCGTGCTGGCCTTATCCAGATCGTCACGATTCGGATGACGCTTTTCCGCAATCATGGAGTCGTCATAGTTGGAACCCTGTACCCAGTCCCCGGCCTTAGTGTTGTCGGCCTTGACCTTGAGCAGTCTGACCAGATCGTCCATATTGACGACAGGGCCGAGCGGCGGGCAGTTCAGGTTAACGTTGAACAAGTCGATTTGGCTCTCGCCGGGAAAATGGCCGTGCCCGTCCACGAAGCCGGGCAACATGGTCTTGCCGCGCAGATCGACGATTTTGTTGACCTTCGCCGCATCAAGATAGCCTTGCGCTTTGGCGTCGGCTTCCGAGCCCACAAAGACGATCTTGCCATTCAACGTTGCGACAACGTCAGCTTTTTTGGCATTTGCGATGTCTTTGGCTTCTTGTGCCGTTTCCGCAATGGTATAGATTTTACCATTGTGGTATACGGTATCGGCAATTTTGTCCGCAGCATACAATTGCATACCGCCGCCGAGAATCATCGCCATGGCCGCCGCGAAAGACAGAGCTTGCTTCTTTACACGGTTTTTCATGAATGTTCCTCCTGTAAAAAGTTGACTTGCCGAATACTTTTTTGACTTCCCTTTCGCCGAGTTGCTCATTTTATGAGCCCCCCCGGGGCGAAGCCCGGGGGGGGGAGAGTTTGTTGATTAATCGTTGCGGCGGCGCAGGACGCGGATAGCGGCTACGGCCGACATGCCGAGGAACAGGACCAGAAGATCATACGAAGGCGTGGAGCCGACGGTGCAGCCGCTGCTGCTTCCGCCGTCGTCGTTGCCGTAGACCTGATCAGCGGTGCCGCCGTTGGTGGGCAGGGTACCGGTGGTGGAAACCAGGGATACGGGGTCGACGATCACACCATCGGCCGTATCCGCGTCAAAGGTGGCGTCGTTATCACGAATGATAAAGAAGGCCACATAAGTCTTGTCCTTTTCCAGAACGGTATCGCTGGGCAGGGCAACAGTGGGGTTGTCGAATGAGCCGATCCACCACTGGCCGGAGGCCGAGGCCATTTCGCTGGCCGAGGGACGACCGTAGGTGTATTCGGTCTTGGAGTTGGCGGCTAGTTTGTACAACTTGAGCGCGTCGACCTTTTCCCCGTTGCCGAGGAAATCCATCTGGAAGATCGCGCTGGAGCCGGCTTCAACTTCGGCGGTGAAGGAATATGTACCGAAACGCTTTTCGTTGGCTTCGAGAGATGCGTATTCCTTTTCGGCTGTGACGTCGTCGATGAGCTGGCTGTCCTTCATAGTGACGACAGCTTCAAGAGACGGCTGATCATAGCCAGCGTAAACTGTGCTGGCGAAGCTCTTGGTATCCGGAAGGAAGCCATAGACTACGTCATCGCCCACGATGGTAGTAGCCACGCGCATTTTAGCAATGCGAAGAGGCTCGGAGTTGGCTACATCCATGATGTCTTCATCCAAAATGACGAAGTCGGCGAGCTTACCTTCCTCGATGGAGCCAAGACGATCTTCAACCTTGTTCTGGTAAGCGGGAGTGATGGTATTGGCGCGGATGGCCTGAAGGGGGTTTATGCGCTGATCATAGGTCCAGAACGCACGAGTTTCAGTATCGGTGATGCGTTCCTTATATTGAGCCGTGGCGTTCAGGTCCTTGCCCTCGCCGTTTACCGTGAGGTTTTCTTGGCCAAGCGAAGCGATTGCGTCGCCGGAAACGCGGGTTACAGCGGACTGGATACTGCGCAAAGGCGAGATGGGCGTGATGGTTGTGTCGTTATGGAAGGTGTACCGCTGGCCATAGGCTTCGCTCCAACCGGCGGGACTCATGTTGTAAGCGCGGCCGGGACCGAAGAACTGGTTGGTATGGCGATAGCCGTAGAAGTAAGTGTGGTTGTCGAAGTAGGAGTTGACGGTGTTTTGGGCCTTCATGAGTTCGGGCAGGTTGCCGGCGGGCAACTTGCCGCCCATGGTCAGATCGACCTTGCCGTCCTTGTACGCGCCGGTCAGGTCGTGGTACATGTGAGCTGTCGCCTCAAGATCTTCATAATGTCCAGAGAGGCGTTCCACATGCTGACGTTCCATGGTTTGGCCGTGGATAGACGTATGGCGGGTGTCCTTGACGTCAGGATAGGTAGCGACGGCGTCCTCAATTGCGGACACGTAGGCCTCGGCGGCTGCGGAACCGTTGGTGTGGACCTCTACGCTCTGTCCCTCGGCGTGGAAGAGTTTGATGAGATCGGTGAGCACGTCGGGAGCAATGTTTTGCGTGCCAGCAAGGCCTATGAAGTAATCCGACTTTTCGAAGCTGTCTTTCGCCGTATAATCCTTCCAGTCATAATAGCCGGGGGACTTCATCCACGCTGTGTATCCCTGCGGAGAGCCGTCAAAGAGGAGCTTGTAGGCACCGAGCATAAGATAATCGGAAGGCAAGTTAGCAGGGACTTCCGTATTGCCGATGTTCCAGCTTGTGATGTCATCGCCAACCTTGGCTGCATCGGTGGCGTCCGAGAATTTGCCATCACCGGTGTCCTTCCAGCCCATGGCCTTACGGTTGGTCGCTCCCATGGCGTCAATAACGGTACCATTAGGCAGAGCATAGCCATAGTAGCCAAGGGGATGAACGAGGACACGGAGATAGAGCTGGTTGGAGTCCAGAGTGTTTTGGAATGCGGGAATTTGCTGTGCCTGTGCACCGCCGCAGTCGGCGGTCGTTACGCCTGCCGCCGCATAAACCTGCGATGCCCGGGCAATACCAAAGTTGTCGTTGGTTTCGAGTTCATTGGAAAGGGTAACGAGACCCATGGCCTTCGTTTCGAAGAGTACGCCGGTGGGCTCTCCAGAGGCGTCCTTTTCAACACCTTCTGTCGTTGTTGCGGAGGTTACATTATATTTTTGCAGAGCGAGCGAGTTGGCCGCCCCCATATGGCCGGAGATGTGCGAAACGTAGATAGGATGGGTGGTGCTGGCCTTGTCCAGATCATAGCGGGTAGGATGGCGCTGTTCGGCAAGCTGCGTATCGTCGTAGTTCCAGCCGATAATCGGGCTGCCAGCGGGAAGGGTTTCGGCCTTTTTGCGCAGCTCCTCAATGAGCTTGTCCATCGTGTCTACAGTGCCGTCGAGCAACGGACTGTTCAAGTTGACCTTATAGAGGTCACTAGTACCTTGTCCCGGGAAGTGCCCATGCCCGTCAACGAAACCGGGCAGCATGGTCTTGCCGCGCAGATCGACAATCTTATTGACCTTATTCTCATCGAGATACCCCTGAGCCTTGGCATCCGCTTCCGAACCCACAAAAATGATTTTGCCGTTCAGAGTTGCAACGACGTCAACCTTTTTTGCATTCTTAACGTCTTTAGCTTCTTGCACCGTTTCCGTAATCGTGTAGATTTTACCATTGCGGTATACGGTGTCAGCGATCTTGTCGGCAGCGTACAGTTGCATACCGCCGCCAAGAATCATCGCCATGACGGCCGCGAAAGACAGCGCTTGCTTCTTTACACGGTTTTTCATGAATGTTCCTCCTGTAAAAAATTGACATTGCCGGGCGCATTCCTGCTGGTTCCTTTCCCCGATTCGGATAGCAGAAAAGCGTATTTCCCGGATTTCGGGTAATAAAAAGACCAGCGATGCGCCTCACGCACACTGGTCTTTTGACACGAATGGATAGAGTGCTTGACTCTAGGAGGGAGAGCGAAAAAACGGCATCCCTTAAACAAAGGAATGCCGTACAAAGAGGCTGACGGATTGCAGAGGGAAGTTACGCTAGACCAGAGAGAGAGAGAGAGAGAGAGAGAGAGAGAGAGAGACCGCGCGCCAGCAAAGATGGGCATTCTTACACCCTTAGGGGAAAAAATGTGCTGACGGGATGGCTGCATTCAGTCTCCATAGGAATTGTTGAAGCGTTACAAAGGTACGCTTGTTCAAAAAAGAATATGCAAAGGGTGTACCTGAGAATTATCATGTTATATTTCTATAGATTGAAAAAGAATAGCACATAAAGATGATGAAATAAAGGTTATTTTAATGCATAAATAAATTATATATTTATGTTATGCTATGTATATTACATGGTTATAAAATGAGTCGTTTATGCATTATAATTTGATTATGCATCATTGCATGGTTCGCTTTTTTTGCACGGAAGAAGTCATGCTCTCCTTATATGATAATGATAATCTATCTATTAAGGAATAGCTATTTATATGGTTGCACATTATATGATAGTTCTCTAATAATTATAACAAATTATGTATTATTTATAGACTTAGGCCGGATAAAACGAGATGAAGCGTGAAATGTCACGCAATTGAGTATATTTTATTCGAGATAAAACGTGAAAGGAAAGTATGATGCGGCCAGTGTGTGATTTTGATCACATACTTGTACTGGAAGGGTATACAGCCTGCCCGCTAATAAGCCTGTCGGCTTGTATCGTATTGCCGCCGTGTGGGATTCAGTAGAGAAAGGTTTAAAAAAGACAACATTCCGCTGGTGCATAAAAGCCTTCCCCATCACAGGGAAGGCTTTTATGTCATCGCCAGCAGAGGCGGACGTCTTCTTTGTAGGTATCCAGAATGTCGATGACCGGGTCGGGGGTCAGGTAGCGGATGCTTTCGCCAAGAAGCCATTTGGCGCGGAGCAGCGAGGCACTGATGTCCAGATGCGGCAGCGGAAGATAGAGGCAGGATGTTTCGTCCGTGATCGCCGCCGAGAGGAGGTTGTTTTCATCAGGCTCGGTGATGACGGCCTTGGGCCAGTGACGGCCTATCGTTGCCCGGAACGTCTCCTCATCCGCCTGGCAACGGGGCACTACGACAAAGTTGGTGATGTTGGGAAGCTCCAAACCCCTGTGCCATGTGTCCAAGTGCATGAAATCCTCACCCCCGAGGATGAACATGGGGCTTTCAGAGGTATGCCTCTTTCGCCATTCCGTGATCAGGTTCCATGTATAGGAAGGGTGCGGAAGTTCGCCCTCAAGGGTGCTGACCTGGAGCCGGGCATCGGAAGGGGCGGCGTTTGGGGGCGTTTCCAGAGCGCCCTGCAAGAGCGAGACACGCATCTCGAACGAAAGCAGACCGGAATCGGCCTTGTGCGGCGGGACGGCGCAAGGCATGAGATCCACATGCTTGAGCCGCAAGGCTTCTGCCACAGCCGTAGCCAGCCGGAGATGCCCGATATGCACGGGATTGAATGTCCCGCCGAGGATGCCGATGGTTTGAGCCGGAGTCATGTTTATTCCCTGATCTGACCCGTCCCGAGGGCCACAAATTTGGTCGTCGTCAACTCGCGCACGCCCATGGCACCGTAGGAATGCAGCTTGGAGGTGCAGATCCCGATTTCAGCGCCAAGGCCGAGCTGCCCGCCGTCGTTGAAACGGGTGGACGCGTTGACGGCGGTGAGGGAGGCGTCGGCCTCGCGCAGAAAGCGCGTGGCGTTGGCGTGGTTGTTGGTGCAAATGACTTCAGTGTGGTTCGAGCCGTAACTGGCGATGTGATCCAGCGCGTCATCCAGCGAATCCACGACGCGGACCGCAAGGATCAGGTCATGGAACTCCTGCCCGAAGTCGCCGGGCCGCGCGGGAACGGCCTTCGCTCCGGACAGCAGGGGCAGGGAGCGGGCGTCGGCCCGGAATTCCACGCCGTCGGCGCCGAGTTTTCCGGCGAGCATCGGCAGGAACGAGGCGGCTTCTTTCTCATGCACCAGCAGGCACTCAAGCGCGTTGCAGACTCCGGGGCGCTGGACTTTGCCGTTGTGGGCGAGGCGCAGGGCCATGCCGAGATCCGCCCCTTCATCTATATAAAGGTGGCACACGCCCATGTAGTGCTTGAGCACGGGCATGGTGGCGGCTTCGCACACGGCGCGCACCAGCGATTCCCCTCCCCGGGGGATCATGACGTCCACATATTTGTCAAGTTTGCAGAGCGCGGCGACGGCGGCGCGATCCGTGGTTTCCACGACCTGCGCCGCATCCTCGGGCAACCCGGCGCTGCGCAGCGCTTCGTGGAGGAGCCCGGCCAGCGCGAGGTTGGAATGGATGGCCTCCGAGCCGCCGCGCAGGATCACGGCGTCTCCGGCCTTCAGGCAAAGGATGGCGGCGTCGATGGTGACGTTGGGGCGCGACTCGAAAATCATGGCGATGACCCCGAGCGGGATGCGCATCTTGCCGATCATGAGCCCGTTGGGGCGCTGCCACTGTTGCTCGATGACGCCGACTTCATCAGCCATCTCGGCGAAATGCAGACAGGCATCGGCCATATCCGCCATGATGCGCGGCGTGAGGGTGAGCCGGTCGAGGCGCGGAGCGTCCATGTTTGCGGCCTTGGCGGCGTCCACGTCGAGGGCGTTGGCCTTGAGGATGTCAGGCTGGCGTTCGATGAGCAGTGCGGCGAGTGCGCGCAGGGCCTGCGTTTTGGCCGCGGGAGCGGCGGCCGAGAGCACGCGGGCGGCCTTCTTGGCGCGCTGCCCCATCTGTTCCATCTGAAGTTCGATCGAAACTGTCATGGCGTTTCCTTTTTCGTGGCGCGGGAGGTTGAGGCGTTCTCTGTAGCACGTATGTATAAGGTTCCACGCGGCTTCCCGCAACCCCGGGCCGGGACATTTCTTTTGACATTCCTGTCGATCCAACCTATGTTTTGCTGTCTTTGGTCTTGCTCCGGCAAGCCCGTTTCTGCGTGTATCGGACCTCGTCCGTCATAAAAAGAGTGTGGAAGAGTCAAGGAGTACAGACATCATGGCAGATCCTCTCCGTCCGTCCGGGCCTCAGATCCCCGGCAGTCTGATGGGCGAAATCCAGTCCGAAGTGGCCGTCGAAGCCACGCCGCTGTTGAGCTTCGTGCTCCGGAACAGCCGCATCATCGTGACCTGCATCGTTTTACTGGTGCTCGTCATCGCCGGTGTCGGCGGCTGGCAGTGGCATCAGACCCGTGTGGAACGCGAAGCCCATCTTGAGCTTGGCCGCATCCTTGTCAGCACGCAGGGCCCGGAACGCATCGCCGCGCTGGAAACATTCCTGCCCGCTGCTCCCAGCGCCATGAAGTCCGGCGTCCAGCTTGAAATCGCCACCACCGCCCTTGGCCTTGAACAGTACGGGAAGGCCGCCGACGCGTATGCCGCCGTCGCCGCCGCCGATCCCAAGGGCTCCATCGGTATGATGGCCGCCATCAACCAGGCCGACCTCCTCCAGCGCCAGGGCAAATACGCCGAAGCGCTCGCCGTTTTCGACTCTCTGGAAAAGAGTGCCCCCGAAAGCCTGCGCCCCGCCATTCTGGAAGGGCAGGCCATGTCCGCCGAACTCGCGGGCAAGCTCGACCGCGCACTCGCCGCCTACGAAAGCATCGCCACCTCTTTGGGGGATGCCGCGAACAACGGCTATTTCCAGGCCAAGATCGCCGAACTGAAGGCGCGCATGGCCTCCTAACGCCTATCAAGGGGAACGGCCTCCGTCGTAAACCCTGTCGGTTCCCGGTTCGCCGGGAAGAAAACGGGCTGTTGCCGCAAGGCCTCAGCCCGTTTGCGCAGGGGTCGTTTCTTTCGGAAAACCGTGCGGTTCGGATCCGTTCCCGCCGCGCTTCAAACACGAGGGAAGGTTTTCATGAGTCATCCGTTACTGGCTGCTGAAGCGGGCGTGCGACACCTGCTTCTTGGCAACGAGGCCATCGTCCGGGGGGCGTTGGAAGCAGGGATCAATGTGGTAACCTGTTATCCGGGCACCCCTTCATCCGAGATCCCGGACACGTTCCACTATCTCGCTTCGTGCGGCAGGTACCGCATGGAGTATTCCGTCAACGAGAAAGTGGCTGTGGAAGTGGGCGCTGGCGCGGCTCTTGCCGGGGCTATGAGCATGACCACGATGAAACACGTGGGCGTCAACGTGGCCGCCGATCCGCTGTTCACCGCAGCGTATGTGGGGCTTCCCGGCGGCTTCGTGCTGGTGAGCGCCGACGATCCTTTGTGCCATTCCAGCCAGGATGAACAGGACAACCGTACGTACGCCCGGTTTATGGGGATGCCCTGCTTCGAGCCCGCCACGGCGCAGGAAGCCAAGGACATGACCCGCGAAGCCTTGTTGCTGGCCCGAGAACTCCAGCAGCCGGTCATGCTGCGTACGACCACCCGCGTCAACCACCTGCGCGGCCCGGTCACTTTCGGAGCGCTCGGCGAACCGGCCCCCATCGTGCCCTTTGAACGCAACCCCATGCGTTTCGTGCCCGTACCCGCCGTGGCGCAGGGCCGCCATAAGGTTCTCGTCGAACACCTTGAGAACGCCCGCGCCAAGGCCGAAGCCTCCCCGTGGAACAAGGTTTCCGGGGAAGGGCGCATCGGCGTCATAGCCAGCGGGATCAGCCGTGCCTACCTTGCCGACGCGCTCGCCGAAAACGGTTGGGAAAAGGGCGTCAAGGTGCTTGAGCTCGGGTTCACGTGGCCCCTGCCGGAAAACCTGTTGGCGGACTTTATGTCCGGCTGCGATACGGTGCTGGTGCTCGAAGAACTCCAGCCGCTGGTTGAGCAGGATCTCCGCGCGCTCGCTCAGGAACGCAAGATCGACGTTTCCATCGTGGGCAAGGGCCCGGACCTGACGATTTTCGGCGAATACTCCACGGGTGCCGTGGCCCGCGCGCTGGCCGCCGTGCTCGGCAAGGAACTCCCGTCCGCCGACGGTGCCGCCATCGACGTCTCCCGCCTGCCCGGTCGTCCTCCGAATCTCTGCGCCGGCTGCTCGCACCGCGCCATGTACTATGCCGTCCGCAAGGTTTTCGGTGACGAAGCCGTCTATTCCAGCGACATCGGCTGTTATACGCTCGGCATGGTCCCGCCCCTGCGCGCCGCTGACTTCCTGTTCTGCATGGGATCTTCCGTATCCGCCGGCAGCGGGTTCGCCATGGTTTCCGATCGTCCTGTGGTCGGGTTCATCGGCGACTCCACGTTTTTCCACTCCGGCATGACCGGCCTTGCCAACGCCGTGTTCAACAAGCACGACGTGCTGCTGGTGATCCTCGACAACGGCACGACCGCCATGACCGGCCATCAGCCCAATCCCGGCGTGTGCACCTCCGTCCTCGGCGAGGGCTGCAACCATCTGGACATCGAGAGCGTGGTCCGCGGCATCGGCGTTACGGACGTCGCCAAGGTCAAGCCCTTCAACATGCGCGGCACGCTGAAGACGATTGAGGAAATGAAGGCCCGTTCCGGGGTCCGCGTCATCATTGCGGAAGAGCCCTGTATGCTGTTCGCCCGCCGCACGCTGAAGCAGAACCGCCCGCAGGTGGCCGAAGTCGCCACGCAGGGCGAGGAAGCCTTGAAGTGTCTGGCCGAGCTTGCTTGCCCCGCGTTCCGTCGCGGCGGCACCGCCGAAGCTCCGGTCGTCAGCGTGGATGAATCGCAGTGTTCCGGCTGCATGGTGTGTCTCCAGGTAACGCCCGCTATCCGGGCCCGCAAGCGGAGCTGAAAATGAGCAATCGTATTCGTATTTATATGACGGGTGTGGGTGGCCAGGGAACGCTTACCGCCACCACGCTGCTGGCCCGCGTGGCCGTGGCGCAGGGCGTCGAGGTGGTCGCCGGCGAAATCCACGGTATGGCGCAGCGCGGCGGCGTTGTGGAATCCACCATTTTGCTCGGCGGCTGGAAAAGCCCCAAGCTCGGATTCGGCGAAGCCGACATCGTGCTTGGTTTCGAACCGTTGGAAACGTTGCGCGGCCTGCGCTACCTGAAGCAGGGCGGCGTGGTGTTTTCCAGCACGGACGTCATCCCGCCGTTGTCCGTCTCCGCCGGGCGCGAAGTCGCTCCGGGGCTGGACGCCGTGGAACAGGCCGTGCGTGATCGCGCTTCCTCCGCGTGGTTCCTCCCCTGCCGCAGCATGGGCATCGAACTCGGTTCCGCCCAGTGCGGCAACAACATCCTGCTCGGCGCGCTGTGCGCTTCCGGCCTCCTGCCCTTCGGGTTCGAAGCGCTGGAGGAAGGCATTCGTACGTTCATGCCCGCCAAGCTGGTTGACGTAAACCTCAAGGCCGCCGAGCACGGGCGCGAAATCCTCGCCTCGTCGCGGCTGTTTTAGCCGTTTGTTGAAAGGGGCCGGAGGCGTTGCTTCCGGTACAAGGGGGCCAGCGCCCCCTTGCCCCTTTCCGAGGCATGAGCCATAAGCGCGAACGCGCCTCGGATCCTCCGGATGCCTTTTTTATGGATGAGGAGGGCCGACTGTTCCGTTTTTCTCTTCGCATTGATGCACCCTATAGCGCACAAGGGACTTGAAACGGGCCTCTCGGCCGGTCCCTTTTTTGATTCGTATGTCTGAACAGTCGTCTGCCGGTTTGATGAATCCCGTCCCGTACATGGAAACCCTGCAACGCATCGCCGCAGGAATGGGGCCGCAGCGTGGGTTCCAGTCTTCGCTTAACTCCTTGCTTTCGCTTCTCACCGAGCGGCATGGGTTTCTGCGCCCGCATCTGGTCATTTTCGATCCGGAAACACGGACGTTGCGCCTGTGCGTGGCCGATGGCGCGCCCCGCAGCGCCCAGGTCGTGTATGAGCCCGGCATGGGCGTTACCGGCCAGGTTTTCGTCACGGGCAAGCCGGTCATCGTCGAATGCCTCAAGGGGCATCCCGTTTTCCTCAGCAAATTTTTTATGCGCACCGATGAGGAACTGTCTTCGCTGGCCTTCCTCAGCGTCCCGGTGCTCGCTCCGCAGATGAGTTGGGAGCCGGGCCGCGAACAGGCGCGCAAGGTCATTGGCGTGTTGAGTGTCGATACGCCGAGAGCCTCACGCGAAGAACTGGAGCGGCAGCGCTGTTTCCTCGAGGTCGTTGCGGGGATGATTGCGGCGCAGGCCACGTATTTGCAAGACGACATGGCCCGGCAGCAGCGCCTTGCCGAGCGCCGGGGGGACAGGCCGCATGTGGCCGGGGATTTGGACGGCGGCATACTTGCCGTGTCCGAGAGCATGTGCGAGGCGTTGAAGCAGGCCAGCTATGCCGGGCACGGGCGCGGTCCGGTCCTGCTCCGGGGCGAACCGGGTACGGGAAAAGCCCGGGTGGCGGCATTCATCCATACGGCAAGCGTGCGCAACGAACTGCCGCTGGTGCGTTTTTATGCGTCGCGCCTCCAATCGCCGGGTGCGGACAGGCTGACCGAGGAACAAGCCGAACGCGAATTGTTCGGCTACCGCAAAGGCGCGTTCCCGGGTGCCGTTCAGACCCGCAAAGGGCTGTTCGAGCTTGCCAATTGCAGTACGCTGTTCATTGAGGACATCGACAAGCTTTCCCTGTCCATCCAAGCGCAGATCCTGCATGTCTTGCAGGAGCAGTCCGTGGTCCGCATGGGGGGAGGGCAGCCCGTAGGCGTGGACGTGCGTTTCATCTGTTCATCGTCGGCGGATTTGGAAAAACTGGTCGCCCAAGGTGCCTTTCTCGAAGATTTGTACAATCGTATCACCGTGTTTCCCATTGCCCTGCCTCCGTTGCGCGAACGTCCTGAAGACATCCTTCCGTTGGCGGATATGTTCCTCAAGGCGTCCGCCGAGGCCTTGGGGCGCACAGTGGAGCGCATTTCGACACCGGCACAGGAACTTCTTTTGCAATACCCGTGGCCGGGCAATGCCGGAGAGCTGGCCCAGTGCATGAAGCTCGCCGTACAAGGTTGCGACGATCTCGTCCTGCGCGCCGCTCACTTGCCCCAATCCCTCCAGACGTCTGGGGACAGCCGGGCGGCGTTGCCGTTCAACGATGCGGTGGCGCGCTTCGAACAGGAACTGCTCATTGACGCCCTGCAACATGCGCATGGCAATATGCTGCAGGCCGCCCGCGATTTGCAGGTAAGCTACCGGATCGTCAATTACAAGGTTAAGAAGTACAACATTGATCCGCGCTCCTTTGCCTGAGCGAGGCAGGGGAATAGTGTAGAGCGGATATGCTTTAAAAGGATAGAAGACTTGGGAAGAACGTTTCTTCAGAAAAATACCCTTTCCCAAGCCTGCCGGCACGGAGATATCCCGCTCTTTCCAACGGCTTCAGTGTATGGAATCCTTGTTCGCAGCCTACAGGTCGCCTTTGGATGGATACCTGCCTCAAAGTGAAAAGGTTCTGAGCCCCGCCGCAGATTTTCCTTTAAGATGCCTCCTGTAGGTTGTCCCCGGTTTGAGGGCTGTGTGGGATTCCGTTTATGGGCTTGTTAGCCGCATCTCCTTACTGTGCCGACGTTATGTTCTTGAGAAAAATGCAAGGCATCATTTACTGTCCCCTATCGGATAGGCTATCCAAGGAAACGAGAGGAACTGTTTTTCCTCGTGCAAGCTGTGATTCCATCCTGTGCGGGATGGAACGGGCAAGCATCTTTCCTTCACCGTACTTCTTGATGCGCCTGCATGGAATAGCTGCCTTTTAGACGGCATTCATGGAAAGTATATAATAAAAAGGTACGAAAAGCGGTTGCATTGCATAGGCCCCTCGTGCAATACTGAACAATATCTTTTTAGATATGGCTTGTTGTGCAGAGATCCTGAGTACGGAATAGAGGGAAGCGAGATGCATTGGCATCAAGGACAGTGGACCGGCTGGTAGGGGTGCTTTGCCGGGGGAACGGTTTCGTTCCTTGCTGTTTCCGCCCCCCGTATCACTTCAGGGGTGAGGGGATAACGGGGGAAAAGGCGTACGGGATTCTGGGGGGAGTGAATGCAGGAGAGGTTCCTGGATTCATGGCACAACCTTTTCAGTAACTTTGTTCCGAGGAGGCATCCCTGATGGATGATCATTTGAAAGAAGCACTGGATATTGTCAAAGCACAGGCCAGCGTCCGAATCATGTCGGAAGACGAAATCATTTCCATGGTGCGTCGTCTTTCGTCCGATATCAAGAACGTTGCCGAGGGTGAAGGCTGCGTTGAGGAGCTTGCCAGTTCCGATGTGCAGAGCGATCCCCGCAAATCCATCAAAGAAAAGTCGATTACCTGCATGGAATGCGGCAAGACATTCAAAATTTTGACGCGTAAGCATCTCGCCAGCCATAATCTTGACGCTGCCGAATACCGCGAAAAGTGGGGCCTCAAGAAGGATACCCCGCTGGTCTGCAAGGGCCTTCAGCGCGAGCGCCGCAAGAAGATGAAGGACATGAAGCTCTGGGAAAAGCGCCGTAAGGTTGAAGAGTAGGAATGAGTTCGGTGGAGAGGGGGAGGAGTCTTTTTTGAAGAACGGAGATACCCGAACGGGGTTCCTTCCCTCTCCTCTCTACCGGATTTTTGAGCCCCCAATATTTTTGATTGCGGGGTTGAGGAAAAGAAAAAGGCGACTGCTCAACAGTCGCCTTTTTTGGGATAATTCGTACAGCCTTTTTGAAGCGGCTTAAACAGACATTGCAAGAGGATCTACAAGAACCTTTTTATGTTCCTTCCATCTTTATATGTGTTTCCCGGCATTCTCTTGCAGCATGTCGCCAGATAGAAACGACAGTCCCATATTACACAGGGAAAAAGTGAAGAGGGATTCAATAAAGGGGAAAGTCTTTGAAGGGAGTGGGGGAGGTTTGGAGGGGGCGAGGGAAACTTTCTTTAGAAAGTT
>NZ_JNJP01000032.1 GCF_000701705.1 Bilophila wadsworthia ATCC 49260
GCCGCCAGCGTTCAATCTGAGCCAGAATCAAACTCTCCAGTTGATTGAAAACAACTAGCTTGCCCATATCTCTATGGGCTAAAACTCAAAGTTTCTTATTCCCAACTCGCTCTTCACTTGTCAAAGAACCAGAGGCCGTTGCCTCAGCCGCTGCGTTTCCGTCAGCGGCGAAGCGGGAACTTATCCCGCCCGGTCCAGCTTGTCAACAACTTTTTTTCGAACCCCGAAGTTTTTTTTCGGAGCGCGCCGCGAGGGTTTCTCCCCGGCGCAGAAGCGGGAACTTATCCCGACCCCTTCTCGCTGTCAACCGCTTTCTTCTGCTTTTTTCAAAAAACTTCTTCGCCCCGCCGTGCCCGGCCTCTCGGCCTGCCCGGCTCAGCGAGACATTCCGTCCCGCAGCGGCGAAAACGGTTTATGCACCTCCACGCCGCCTCTGTCAACGACTTTTTATTTTTTTTCTGATTTTTTTCTTCACCCCCGGCAACGCCCCTTTGACGTCTGGTGTTTAATCCGGGGATATCATATGCTTTCTTTAATAACTTGCCGACAGCTTCCGAGCGGCGTATTTACAGTTATCGCCCTGTGGAAGCGACCGCGCCCCCGTTCAGCACGGCAACGGCGCGTCCCGGAGCAGACTTGATTCCTTATCGTTTGTCTTCCCGTCACCCGAACCCCACATCGCCTATGCACTCTTTCTTGCCGTTCAAACATTCCCGCCTCCGTGTGTACATGCCGCTTTTCGCCGCGCTGCTGCTCGTTCTGACCCCCGGCATGGGTGCGGCCGACCCCGCGCCCGCGTCTCCCGTCCCGGAGGTGTCCACAGCGACGCCTTCCGTCGTCCAAGAGGCGCTTCAGGCCGTGGTCGAACAGACGGCACCGGAAACGCCCGCCGCTCCGGTGGTGCAGACGGCTTCGGCCCTTCCCGCGGTTTCCGGAGAGCCAGGTTCCGCTTTGGCCAAAGAGGGGGCTTCCGTGCCTCTCCAGGCGGAGTGGCTGCTGGACCCCAAAGGCACCCACACGCTGACGGATGTCCTGTCCCCGAACGCCCAAAAAGAATTCAAGCCCTACGAGCCGGAATCCCTCCCCCATCAGGCGGGGACCATCTGGATGCGCTTGGAGGTTGAGGGCAAGGCCCCGGCCTTTCCGCTCGTTCTGGATCTGAATACCCGCATAGCCGGGCAGCTCCCCGGCATCCCGCAGGTTTGGCTGGTCCGTCCCGGGGAAAGCAACGGAACCCCGGTGCGCCCCTCCAGCGACGGGCTTTATTCCTTGCCGAGCCCCCTGCCGGATCAGACCGGCATCTATATCCGGGTCAACGGCATCCCGGCTCCCGGCTTCGCCCCCATGCTCCGCAACGCGGCGAGCCTGACCCTCGTGGACGAACTCGGGACGCAGCCGCAGCTTGTACTGCTGGCCGTGCTGCTGTTCCTGTGCCTCCTGCGCGGGGTCACCGAGCGCCGCGAATGGCGGATGTGGGCCGCGCTCTACATCGCCGCCGTCTGGGTCCAGGCGTTTTGGGGCTTGCCCACAACGCCGGCGGGGGAAGTCAGCCGCTGGGATATGCCCGGGCTGCTCGCGCCCGGCGTCGCCCTGCTCATCCTGCCGCATGTCGGCAGGCACATGCTGCGGACGCGCCACCACGCCCCTTTTATTGATATGCAGTTCGTTCTGCTGGCCCTCTTCGGCATAGCCCTTTCCGTCGCGCCGCTGATCCCCGGCTATACGTGGACGCTGCAATTCCTGCCGCTGTGGCCCCTGTTCATGCTTCTGCTCCTGCCCGGCACCCTCGCGGCCTGTGCCCGCAGGCTTCCCGGCGCGAAACGCTTCCTTCTTATCTGTATCCTGCCGCCTCTGGGTATGCTGGCGCTGTTTCCGCTTTCCCGCCTGCTCCCCGAATCGCTCATCGGCCTGTTGCCCCACGCGCTGGACGGCTTCATGACGCCGGGCGTGGTCAGCCTGATCCCCCTGACCGGACTGACCCTGAGCGCCCTGTTCGCCGCGCTCAGCCCAAGCCCGAAGCCTCTCCCCGCTCCGAACCGCAGCACACGGGACACCAAGACCGGCAGGGCGGGCGTCGCCGCGTTGGAACTGGGCGGAGCTTCCAAGGCTTCCGAAACGTCGTTCGAGCGCCTCCCTTCGCTTTCCGCCGAGCCGGAAGGCCTTGAACTCGCCAACTTCCCGAATAAAAAACCTTCCTCCGCCAACGTACATTCTGAGCCCGCGCGGGCTGCCGAAGCCTCCCGGCCCACATCCCGCACCCCGGAAAAACGTCCGTATCCGCAAGCCCTGCAAGCGCCTCTCTCCGCCGGGATGGTGGAGGAATCGCTCCGCGCTCCGCTGGATGCCCTGCTCCGGGCCATCAGCGCCGTGGACCAGTCGCAGCTCTCCGCCGAAGCCCGACGCCGGACCGACGCCCTCGGCGTCGCCGGGCGCAACCTCGCCACGGCCATCGGCAATATGGGCAGGGGCGTATCCCTCTCTCAGGACTTCGACCGCAAGGAACGGTTCGATCTGAACCAGCTTCTGCTGGAAACCCATGAAGCGGTCTCCAGCCTCGCCGAATCCAAGAACCTCGGCCTGTCATGGTTTACCGCCCCCTACCTGCCCCGCTGCTACGAAGGACGACGCGCCCAGCTCGCCAACGTGCTGGCCCTGCTGGTCGAGAGCGCGGTACTCGCCACCGATCGCGGCATGGTGCAGATCCGTGCCCAGCGCCTGCCCGAAAGCACCGATCCCGGCCATCTGCTGTTCACCGTTTCGGATACGGGTTCCGGTATGCCGCCCCTTGAACGCAGCACCCTGGCGCTCGTGCGCACATGGGAACTCGTGGGGCCCGACGGGGAACTCGTCTCTCTCGAAAGCGGCCCCAAGGGAACCACCATTTCGTTCAGCATGAGGCTCACCGCCCGCATCGAACAGCAGCCCATCCCCGCCGCGCCCGAACCGGACAAGGAAACGCTGTCCCGCCTGCCCGCGAGCTCCCTGCGCATCATCGTGGCGAGCAATGTCCCGGCGAACCGACAGATGTTGTCCTATTATCTGGATGAACTGCCCCATGAAATCATCGAAGCCCGGAGCGCCGAGGAAGCGAAGGCGCTTTACCGCCGCACCCCCGGGGCTCTGATCATTTTCGACGACGACATGCCGGAGGAAAGCATCGCCGACGCCGTGGCCGATATCCGCATCTTCGAAGGCGAGCACAATTTCCCGCTGGCCTCCATCCTCGCGCTGGTCAACAGCAACGAGCAGATCGACGCCCTGCGCCGGGCCGGATGCACCCATTTCCTCAAGAAGCCGATCACGCGCAAGGATCTGCGCGTCCTGACCCTGCGCCTCGCGCCTGTTTCGCGCCGCTTCAAGGATACGGACGGCGCACCCCAAAAAACCGCACCCAAACCGCAAGCACCTTCAGCCAAGGGCTCGCCGCGCGTCTCGCCGGATATCCCCAACCTTCCGGAACTCCCGGAACCGGCAAAGCCGCTCGCCCCGGCCCTTTCCGCGCCCCGGGACAGCCACGCCGCCGAACCGGCGCCTGTTAAGAGAGGCATCTTCGCCTCCCTGTTCGCACGGTTCCGAAAGCAGGCCAAGCCAGCCGCACCCGAAGCGCCCACCGTGGTCGATCAGGTTGACGAACCCGTCATGACGCTCACGGAAAAAGCTCCCGAAAAGCCGATCAAGCTGTCCAGCGTGGGCGAACCCATGCCCATCAGCAAAGCATCCCCCGAGGAAGTTCCTGCCCCCAGGCCGCGCCCTGAGCGCCCGAACCCGCTGGAAGAGCGCGCCAAGCATATGCCCGCCCAGTCAAGCGCCCCGACAAATGCCGCGGAATGGGTCGGGGAACCTATGCCCATCACCAAGAAGCAGGACGGCGATCAGGGACTGGCCAAGCAGGTTGAGGCTCCGCTCGAAATGCCCACGCAGGAAAAGGAAGCGGAAAAGCGGCCTGCTCCCGAACACGCTTCAGCGCCGCAGCGTTCCGAAGCGGCCACTCCCTTAAATACCGTGCCCGATCTCAACCTTGATGAATGGGTAGGCGAACCCACGCCCATCATCAAGCCACTGCCCGTGTCGGCTCCGCTGCCGGCTCCCGAGGAAACTCCGTTGACGCTGGAACCGGAACAAAAGGTTTCCCCAAAAAAGCGGGACAACGCCCCCTTGACGCTTGCTCCCACTGACGATGCGCCGCTGACCCTGACGGACCAAACCGACAAGGCGGATGAACCGCTCATGCTCGGTACGCCGCTGCCGGACAAAAAAAGCAGCCTCTCCAACGACGTTCTGATGCTGGACGAACCGCTGGGCAATCAGCCGGAACTTTCGTTGGCCGGACTTGGGCTTGAGCCGCAAGCGGAGGTCATCAACCTGACCGAACCCGTCCGCAAACCCACCCCGGCGCAGCCTGCGGAGAAGGACGCTCCCATTCCCGATCTGTTTGGGGATGCCCGACCAGCCCCGCAGCCCGGCCCGCGTTCATTGCTGGATGAAGCGGCCTGTCTCGCGCCCTGCGGACAAGGTTCGCGCCCGACGGCAAGCACGAACGAGCTGGCCATTGATGACATTGTGGAGCTCGGCGTACCGGTGGCTCCGGTTATCCAGCCGGCCACCGAAAAAGATACCGCCCTCCCCGAACCTCAGGAGGCCCCCCTCCCTCCCGTCCTTCCCGCAGGAGACGGCGAAGCGGCTGCGCAGGAGCAACCCGGTCCAGGCATTCCCGAAACACCGGAACAGGAACCTGCCCTTCCCACAAAGGACGGACAGAAAGGGCCTCTCCAGGATGCTGAGCAGGAGAGCGAGGCATCTGACGAAGCCATCCGTGCCTTGCTTACGGAATTGGATGAAGCTTTGGAGCGCGCCATCCAGGGCGAACAATCGGGCGACGCGCAGATGGTCTGCCAAGCCGCCGCCCATATCGGACGTCTGGCCGAAACCTACGATCTGCGCGTGCTGGACGATCCGGCCCGCTGCCTTGAAGAGGTCGCCTGCTCCGGCAATATGGACGAAATCGTGCAGCTCATGCCGGATCTGGTTTCCGCCATCAACCGGAACCGCGCCTCTTTTGAAGAAGCGGAGCGGGACGGATAGCGTAACGGCACATTCCAGAGCAGAGAGTCTTTGAAGGCGTAAGAAGCATAGGGGAAGGGGGCCTTTTCTGAAAAAAGGTCCCCTTCCCCAAACCCGCCAACGCGAGATCCATCCCTCCATTTCCAAAGGCGTCCGTGCTTACCGGATCTCTGCCCGCAGGCTTTTCCAACACAGACTGCCATTGAAAGGACACCCTTCCCCTTTTCCGGAGTTGGCTCTCGCCACACTCCATTCCAGTCCCCACCTGCGGCGTTCCCGTGGATGGTTTTGGGGGTAGGAATCACCACAACATCGGAAAGCCATCCCGCAAGGAGTCCGTCCTCGCCAGAGGAGCTGCGCATCAGTCCGCAGAGCGCTCGGCGTGTCGCCGGATAGCCCCTTCCTTCCCGCCAGCCATAAAAAAAGCCCCCGCAAAACGGAGGCTTCCCAGCTCAAGATACCGGGAAAAGGTTTTCCCGGCGCACATCTTACCGGCCGTAGTCGGCGGTTCCCTTAAGTTCTTCTTCGATCTCGCGGCGGACGTCCTCAAGGTCGATGACGATGGGGTCCATCAAGGTGAAACCGCTCGGGTTCAGCCATTCCTCATCGTCGGCGTGCTTGTCGTTGTAAAACACGTTGTCGAGCACGCGGTAGCCCTTGGTGCCGAGGACGTTGTCCCAGTCCGTCACGACAAAGTTGAACTTGGACGCATCGAAATGGTCGATGTTTTCCCAAATCCAGCGGAACGTGCAGGTCTCGTTGTCATAGCCCAGAACGGCCAGGAACTGAGCCTTGCTGGAAAGGTACATACGCTGGCGCAGCGTGTACACGTTGCGGTACAGGAGGTTGGCGTTGAACGAAACGTCCTCTCCATCCACCTGCAAACGGATCTCGGAAGACTCGTTGAGACGCATCCCGAACGTGCGCGTGTTGCCCCTGCGCCACCAGTTCATGTACTTCTGGCTGTAGATGTCGCGCCCGCCCTCACGCATACTCTCCGCCGTCTGGGGCGAGATGGGATGAAGCGCAAGGTCACAACTCAACCCGGTGATCTCGAAAACAACTTTCATGTCTCCTCCAGGGCCTGATGTCCGAAGCAAAAGGCGACCCGCTCAGTCGTTCCCTCTGCCCTTTCTCTGTGAAAAACGCCTTCATAAAAAAAGCTCCGATTCAGAATAACCGAATCGGAGCTTATGCGCAAAGCCTATTTGACGTCGATAACTTCAATGTCGAAGGTCAGGTCTTCTCCGGCCAACGGATGGTTGGCGTCAAGCACCACGACCTTGTCGTTCACTTCGACGATCTGCACTTCCATGTCGCCGTCATCGGTGGCGATCTGAAGCATCATGCCCACTTCGGGCTTGATGTCTTCGGGGACTTCGCTCACGGGCACTTCCATGAGGAGTTCTTCCAGATGCTCCCCATACGCCTCATCGGCGGGAATGGTAACCGTGAAACGGTCGCCCGCGTTGTGTCCGAGCAGCGCATCCTCAAAACCGGGGATCAGGCTTCCGTCGCCAATGGTAAATTCCAGGGGCTCACGCTCTCTGGAAGAATCGAATACCTCTCCGTCGGAAAAAGTCCCTGTATAGTGCACGCGAACGGTATTGCCGTCTTTGACTGCCATGAAAGGCTCCTTAATGTAGTTTGATGTTCCACCATGTCCCCAGAAAGGCGGAAAGTCAAATATCCTTTCGGGGGCTCCCTGCCGCCCCAGCGGGCATGACAATCTTGTACATCCTTAACCTACGAAAATACATTGTATTTTATCGTGCATCCCTTCTTCTATTGACAGCACCGTGCAGCCTGTTACTTTTGCCCCGTAATCTTTTGCCATTCAGAGGACAATCCATGTCAAACGTTCGCTCCGCCCAGACCGACAAGGTCCGCTTTTTTGGAAACACGACGCCGCAGGAACTCGCCGCCCAATACGGCACCCCTCTCTACGTCTACAATGAAGACGTGCTGCGCCGGCGTTGCCGGGAACTGCTCGGCCTTTCCAGCCTTCCGGGATTCCATGTGAACTACTCCGCCAAAGCCAATACGAACCTCGCCCTCCTGCGCATCGTCCGTGAAGAAGGCTGCCACGCCGACGCCATGTCGCCCGGCGAACTGCATATCAACAAGCTGGCCGGGTTCACGCCCGACCGCCTCCTGTACGTCTGCAACAACGTTTCCGCCGAAGAAATGAAGAACGCCGCGGACAACGGCCTCATCGTCAGCGTGGATTCCCTGTCGCAGCTCGACCAGTACGGCAAGGTCAACCCCGGCGGCAAGGTGATGATCCGCATCAACCCCGGCATCGGGGCCGGGCATCACAAAAAGGTCATCACAGCCGGAAAGGAAACCAAGTTCGGCATCGATCCCACCTCACTGGATGAGGTCCGCGCCCTGCTCAAAAAGCACAGCCTGACGCTCGCCGGGGTGAACCAGCACATCGGTTCGCTGTTCATGGAGCCGGACAATTATCTCAACGCCATCGAATTCCTGTTGCACTTCGTCCAGTCGGATCTCGCCGATCTGCTCCCCGGCATCGAGATCATCGACTTCGGAGGCGGCCTCGGCATCCCCTACCGCAAGTATGAGGAAGAGCCCCGACTTGATATGGCCGAACTCGGCCGCCGGCTTCACGCACTGCTGTCCGCATGGGTCGAGGAAACCGGCTATAAAGGCAAGTTCTTCATCGAACCCGGCCGTTACGTCGTCGCGGAGTGCGGTGTGCTGCTCGGCACCGTGCACGCGACCAAGTTCAACGGCGAAAACCGTTACGTGGGTACCGACCTCGGTTTCAACGTGCTTGTGCGGCCCGCCATGTACGACTCGTTCCACGACATCGAGATTTTCCGCGACGGCGGCGAGCCTGATACCGACCTCGTCGAACAGAGCATCGTCGGCAACATTTGCGAAAGCGGCGACATCCTCGCCAAGAAGCGCATGTTGCCGCTCATCAAGGAAGGCGACATCGTCGCCGCGCTCGACGCAGGGGCCTACGGCTTCGTGATGTCTTCCAGCTACAACCAACGCCCCCGCGCCGCCGAAGTGCTCATCACCAGCGACGGCACGCCCAAGCTTATCCGCCGCCGCGAGACGCTGGACGATCTGACGCGGTGTTTTGTGGAAGAGTAAGATTGGAGGGGGGAGGGAACCTTTCTGAAGAAAGGTTCCCTCCCCCCTCCAAACCTCCCCTCTCCCTCCCAAGACTTTCGTAAAGGTCGATGCCGAGACGGGAAGCAAGGCGGCTGAACCTCCGCCGCGCGTCTCCCGGCGATGCATCAAAAAGACAAAAGAAATAAGACAAGCCCGGAAACGTCGGTTTCCGGGCTTGTTTGTATTTTTATAGATCATCATGCAGCGGGACTCCCGCCGCACCGCCTCCCCACCAGTCGAAAGTCTTTGGAGATGGAGGGGCGGGGTCCGGGGAGGGGAGGAAGAAGCCTTTCTTTAGAAAGGTTCTTCCTCCCCTCCCCGGTTCTTATCCCATCCCTACTTCCCAAACCGCCGCAAGCGCAGCGCGTTGAGCACGACGGAAACGGACGAGAAGGCCATCGCCGCACCCGCGATCATGGGCGAAAGCGAGGGGCCGCCGAAAATCTTGAGCACCCCGGCGGCAATGGGCAGGCAAAGGATGTTGTAGCCGAACGCCCAGCCGAGATTCTCCCGGATGTTCCGCAAGGCGGCCCGGCTCAGCTCCAGCGCCGTCACCACGCCGCGCAAGCCCTTGCCCGAACGGGTGTCGCTGCCGAGAAGGACGATGTCCCCGGCTTCCACGGCAACGTCGATGCCGTTGCCCATAGCCATGCCGACATCGGCACGGGCCAGCGCGGGGGCATCGTTGATGCCGTCGCCGATCATCCCGACCCGCAGACCGGCGGCCTGCAATTCGCTGATCACCTTTTCCTTACCGTCCGGCAACACATCGGCGATCACCTCATCGATGCCCGCGCTCTTGGCAATGGCCTCAGCCGTGCGGCGGTTGTCGCCGCTGAGCATGATCACCCGCAAACCAAGCTGGCGGAGCTCCTTCACCACGCCCGCCGTTTCCGGACGGATGGTGTCCGCTACCGCAAGCATCCCCACGAGGCGCCCGTTCACGGCAAGCAAGAGGGGCGTCGCGCCGGAATCCGACAGTTCCGCCAAACGGGCATCCAGATCCTTTACCGCGTCAAAAGAGACCTGCCGCTCTTCCATCAGTCGCTTGTTACCGAGCAACAACGGTATGGACTCGTTTTCCAGATCTACGTTGCCGGATACGCCGAGGCCGGAAATGCTGGCAAAGTCGCTGACGAGATACAGGTGGAGATTCCGCTCCTCGGCGGCGGACGTCACGGCCAGCGCGAGAGGATGCTCGGACACGCCCTCAAGCGAGGCGGCGTACCCTAAGATGCGCTCCTCATCGAACAGCGGATCGAAGGATTCGGCGGCAAGCAGGCGGGGCTTGCCTTCGGTCAACGTCCCGGTCTTGTCGAACACGAGCACATCCAGACGGCCCGCGAGTTCGAGGGCCGTACCGTTCTTGACGAGCACGCCCATCTGCGCGCCCCGGCCCGTGGCCACCATAATGGAAATGGGCGTGGCAAGGCCGAGCGCGCACGGGCAGGCCACCACCAGCACGGCCACGAAAATACGGAAGGCTTCCGAAACCGGCACGTGCCCCCAGTACAGCCATCCGGCACCGGCAATGACCGCCAGCGCCATGACGGTCGGCACGAAAATGAGGCTCACGTCGTCGGCCAGCCGGGCAATGGGCGCCTTGGAGCTCTGCGCTTCGCGCACCAGCTTGATGATCCGCGACAAGGCCGTATCCGCACCAACACGCTCGGCCCGCATAATAAAAGAACCGGTCGTGTTCATCGTGCCGCCCGCCACCGAACTGCCCACGCCTACAGGAACGGGCATGGACTCGCCAGTCAGCATGGAGGCGTCCACGCTGGACGCGCCGTTTGTTACCACTCCGTCAACAGGGATCCGCCCGCCGGGTTTCACCTGCAGATAGTCCCCCACGCGCACAACCTTGACCGGAACCTCTTCGGCCTGATCCGCCTTGTCGGGAGCGGGCAGGCGCAGGGCGGTTTCCGGGGTCAGGTTCATGAGCGCTCCGATGGCATCGGACATGCGGAACCGCGAAACGGCCTCAAGGTACTTGCCGAGCGAAATCAGCGAAATCAGCACGGCGGCGGACTCATAATACAGGTCCATCACCTTGCCCGTATGCCCAAGCGCGACCTCGACCGTATTCCACAGGCTGTACAGGAACGCCGCTCCCGTGCCCATCGCCACAAGGCTGTCCATGTTCGGGGTGAGCCGCCACAGGTTGGGCAGGCCGGTCAAATAAAAATGCCGCCCCGACCACAAGACCGGCAAGGTCAGCACAAGTTGCAGCAGCGCATGGTTGAGGGCCGACTCGGGCGAATGCATGGGATCGATGATCGCGGGCAGCGGAAGCCCCCACATGTGCCCCATCGACACCAGGAGCAGCAGGATGGTGAACCCGAACTCAGGCCACAGACGGGCCTTCAGGGTCGCAAGCTGCCCGACCGTTTCCTTCTGCTGCGCTTCCCACGTGTCCACCATATCGGCTTCCGGGGCTACCGGCGTCGCGGTGAAGCCCATATCCACGGCCCGCTCCTCAATCTGATGAACGAGGGCCTCGGTGTCTGATTCGGAAAGCGCGGGATCAGGCACGACGGTGGCGCTGTTGGCGGCAAGGCTGACGGTGGCTGACTGCACGCCGTCCATGCCGTTCAGGACGCGCTCAAGCCGCGATGAGCAGGCGGCGCAGTGCATACCGCCCACGGTGAAAAGAACTTCTTTCTGCTGATCCATGTGCCTCTCCTCTGCTTGCCAATATCGGCTAAGCTCTTATGATATGAAGGGCGGGCGGTGCCGCTGCCCCTTCATCATCCACCTTCTTACCCAGAAAGGATACGATTATGCCCACTCTCACCGTGAAAGGCATGTCCTGCAACCATTGCAAGCAGGCCGTAACCCAGGCTTTGGAAGCGCTTCCCGGCGTATCCGATGTGAACGTCGACCTCGAAAAGGGCGAAGCCATCTGGAAGGAATCCCAGCCCCTCGACATCGCGGAAGTGAAGAAGGCCATCAACAAGCTGGGCTTTGAAGCCTAATAAGCATCCCGCGTTCTTCTGTCCACCTTTATTGAAAAACCATTTCACCTATTGTACGGATGCCGACCTGTATGCATGTCGTTCTCTTCCAGCCGGAAATACCTCCGAACACGGGCAATGTGGCCCGACTGTGCGCCGCCATGCAGGTTTCGCTGCATCTCATCGAGCCTCTGGGCTTCAAGCTTGAGGACCGTTACCTCAAACGGGCGGGCCTCGACTATTGGCCCCATGTGGATATGGCGGTATGGCCCGACCTCGACGCCTACATCCGGAACGCCGGGGCGGGCAGGCGGCTCGTCCTCACCAGCGCCCGGCGGGGCGCCGCCCTGCACCGTTTCGAGTTCACGGAAAACGATTCCCTCGTTTTCGGGCGCGAAACCTCAGGGTTGCCGCCCGAAGTGATCGGGCTCTCGCCGCATCATGTCCGCATCCCCATCAAAGGCGAAGTCCGCAGCATCAACCTTTCCACCGCCGCGGGCATCGTACTGTTTCAGGCGCTTGTTTCCGCCGGGCTGGTTGGGGAGTAGGAGTAAGAGATATCTGGGGAGGGAGGGGAAAACGCTCTGAGAAAAGGGCTCCCCTCCCTCCCCAGCCGTCCGCACGGCCCGCACCTCCCTCTCCCTTATAAGAGGTTCGCATGGGCCCGCGAAAAAACGCACTGGTGAAAAATCCGGGCGACGGCTCGCTCCCCGGGGGATCGGTTATTGAAAAACAGCCAGCATTTTTCAAGAAACCCACTCCGTGCTCCCTGAAAAAGGACATGACGGTTCCATACGATTCAACAGTTTTTTGACACGTCAGCCCGAAACCTCACGAACAAGCGGATAACAGGTCCGGTATCCGAGAGGATCGGCCCGCCCCGCTGCGGAAAGACACGTCAGCCGACACGGCCCCACACCACGCCGCCCCCATCGCTCGAAAACAGAGGGGAGGATGAGGATGTTTTTGAGAATATGGGAGGCATAACGCCTCCTCACTTCCTATGGAAACACTTCCCTGATTGCGAGCCTCCCTTCTCTCATCGTCTTGTGCCGGACGGCATGGGGCGTATGCTTCCATCAGACCCCCAACCCCCATGCCCATATGAAACTGAACACCGAACGCATCCACACCATCTGGCACCTGACCTGGCCGCAGTGCATCATGTTGCTCTGTCAATTCGTCATCGGCATCACCGACGTGTGGGCGGGCGGGCGCATCGGCTCGGAAGTGCAGGCATCCATCGGCCTGATCACCCAGTGCCATATGATGTTCATGGCTCTGGCGATGGCCGCCGTGAGCGGCGCGGTGGCCTCCATCAGCCAGTCCCTCGGGGCGTGCAAATCCGTCCGGGCGAGAAGGTATGTGGGGCTCGTGACCATCGGCTGTATCGCCATCGGATCGGCCATTGCGGTGGCGGCCTCGGTGTGGCGGGAACCGCTCCTGCGCCTCATCCAGACGCCCGAGAGCATCATGCCCGTGGCGATCATGTTCCTGACGGCGACGATCTGGGGCATCCCCGGGCAATACACCCTCACCATCGGCGCGGCCGTGTTCCGTTCCGCCAAGATGGTGCTCATCCCGCTGTACGTAACCGGCACGGCCTGCCTGCTCAACGTATTCGGCGATCTGGCCTTCGGGCTCGGCTGGTGGGGCTTCCCCGCCTACGGCGCAACGGGGATCGCCTACTCCACGCTCGTCTCGGTCACCGTCGGGGCCGCGCTCATGCTGTTCCTGCTGATGCGGCACGAGCTGTTCACACGCGACAGCTTCCCCGGCTGGCGCTGGATCAAGGCGGGGGCCCCGTATCTCCTCAAGGTTGCCGGGCCCGCGTTCGGCACGTCCTTCTTATGGCAAACCGGCTATATGGTCCTGTACGTCATCACGGCCTCCCTGCCCTTCGGCAGGGTCAACGCCCTTGCGGGGCTGACCACGGGGCTGCGGGTGGAATCCATTTTGTTTTTGCCCGCCGTGGCGTTCAGCATGACCGCTTCGGTACTCGTGGGCCACGCGCTCGGCGAGGGCAACCACCGCGAGGCCAAACGCACGCTGCTCGCCACGCTCGGCATCGCCTGCGCGGGGATGTGCTGCGTGGGGGCCGCCATATGGCCCTGGCGCATGGAGCTCGCGGGCTTGATCGCCCCTGATCCCGCCGTGCAGGTCGAAACCGTCAAATACCTTTCCTTCAACATCATGGCCGTGCCGTTCACCGTCGCCAGCGTCGTGCTGGCGGGCGGGCTCAACGGCGCCGGAGCCACGGTCTACCCGATGGTCTCGTTCAGCTTCGCTGTCTGGGCGGTACGCCTGCCCATCGCATGGCTGTTCGGCCACATCATTTGGCAGGACGCCTCAGGGGTCTTCCTCTCCACCTTCGTTTCGCAGGTGGTCATGTCGCTTTCGCTCTTATGGGTCACGCTGCGCTGCAACTGGACCCGTTTCGCCCTGGCCGTGCGTCCCCACACTTGCGCATCCCGTTAACCAGAGGTTCACATGCTTACGGAAAACTTCTCTTCCATCGAACTCGGCGACGCCGCCGCGTATGCCCCCTACTTCCGCGCGCTGCCCCTGCACGCCGCCGACTATACCTTCACCAACCTTTGGGGATGGGGAACCCATTACAATCTGGAGTGGCGCACGGCGCACGGGCTTTGCTGGATCCGCCAGAAGCGCAACGACCTGCCCGTCGAGCGCCTGTGGGCTCCGGTGGGCGACTGGTACGCCGCAGACTGGGCCGCCATGCCCGAACTCGTGCCGGGCACGACCATCCTCCGCGCTCCCGAGCCGCTGTGCGAGCTGCTGCTCGAACGCCTGCCGGGCCGCGTGGCCATCGAGGAAACGCCGGGCCAGTGGGAATACCTGTATACGCAGGAAGCGCTTTCGACCCTCGCGGGCAACAAGCTCCACAAGAAAAAGAACCACGTCAACGGGTACATGAAGGCCTATGGGGAGGACTACCGCGCCCTGAACGGCGAAATCATGCCGCAGGTGCTGGCGCTCCAAGATGACTGGTGCAAGTGGCGGGAATGCGAAAAATCCGCTTCGCTGCTGGCCGAAAGCGATGTGGTCTGTTCCGTGCTCCGCAACTGGGACGCCTTGCCTGGGCTTATCGGCGGCGCGCTCTATGCGGGCGAGGAAATGGCCGCCTTCGCCGTAGGCGAACCGCTCGACGATCAGACCATCGTAGTCCACTTTGAAAAGGGCCGCCCCGAGTACCGCGGCGTCTATCAGGCCATCAATTTCTGTTTCGCCAAGTACGCGGCCAAGAACTTCGTGTTCATCAACCGCGAGCAGGACGCCGACGAGGAAGGGCTCCGCCAAGCCAAGGAAAGCTACATGCCGTCCGGTTATCTGAAAAAGAACACCATCAGGATCATTGCCTAAGGCTCCTTGGTATCTCCTCCTTCGCCGTACCAGCCGGGCAGGACAACACGAAAGAGGAATCCAAAGGAAAACGGGCCGCCGGTATATTGCCGACGGCCCGTTTTCGCGTTCAAGCGAATGAAGGACGGTTTATGACGAATCCATCATGCGTCGGAGGGCAAGGGCTTCGGGAAATAGTCATTGACCATCGCCCGCGCTTCATCAAGCCATTGCTCCCTGTCTTCCGGCGTACTGTCCGCGATCACGCGAAACATGATTCGGTCAAAAACGCGCACTCCGCAAAAATCAAATATACAATCCTTCCAGATACGTTCCAGAGGATCGCCGAAGACGTTTTCTTCCCGCTCCTGTGGCGTATTGGATGTATTGAAGACCAGCGCGGCTTTGGCTTTCAGGAGGCCGATGGGCAAACCTCCGCCGTTGTCGCCTTCCGGAAAGCCATAGGCGCCCCCTTCCCGCAGTACGCGGTCCACCCATCCCTTCATGATCGCGGGCGGCTGCCCCCACCAGTTCGGGTGGATGACGATGATCCCGTCGGCTTCCCGAATTTCCCGCTGATGCGCCGCAAGCAGTTCGTCTCCGGTCATATCGCTGATCAGTTCCTTGCCAGAAATGACCGGATCGAATCCCTCACCATACAGATCGTGAAAACGCACCGTGTGGCCGTTCTCTTCCAGTGTGCGTACCACGGCTACAGCGATGGCGGCGTTAAAGCTCTGCTCGTACGGATGCCCTAGGAGGACGGATACATTCATTGTGGTTTCCTTCGTACCCGATGCCGACACTATTCGCCCCAGACCAGTGCCACCCAGTCGCCGGACTGCACGCGCCGCGCCTTGCCGAGTTCGGCATACGCCGCCTCGACCGCATCGGCCTGCACGTCCAGCAGGCCGGAGAGCACAAGGCACGCGCCCGGCTTCATCCGGGCCATGAGCGCCGGGGCCAGTTCGCGGAGCGGGCCGGCAAGGATGTTGGCGACCACCAGATCGAACCGCTCGCCTTCGCCCGCCTCGGCACTGCCGGGGACGATGCGGAAATCGTCGGCCACCTTGTTGATGACCACGTTCTCGAGGGCGTTGTCTACAGCCACCGGATCGATGTCCGAGCCGAGCCCGGCAAGCCCGTTCAGGCAACAGGCGATGCCGAGGATGCCCGATCCCGTGCCCACGTCGAAGAAACGCTGCCCGGCCTTGAGGCGCCCCGAGGCCAAGAGTTCGGTAATCGCTTCGAGGCACAGCACCGTCGTGTTGTGGTGCCCGGTCCCGAACGCGGATTTCGGCTCGATGATGATGGGCTTGCGGCCTTCCAGCGGCGTGGATTCAAACAGCCACGGCGGAAGCACGATGAACTGTCCGGCGCGGACGGGCGTGAAGAACTCGCGCCACGCCACGGTCCAGTCCTGACGCGGGATGCTGGTCTGTTCGACGTCGAGGCCCGGCAGCCATGCCCGCAGCGCGCTGAGGAGGTTCTCCTGCACGATGGCGTTGTCGCAATGCACGCGGAAACGGGTTTCGCCGGTGGGGAGGCTGTCTTCTTCCCAGCCGTAGGAAATGTTCCGGACCAGAAGCCCGGCGGCGGTATCGTACTGCTCCTCGTCGACCACGATGTCGAGACGGATGAGATCGGGTGTGGCCATGCCGTATCCTTAGAGAATTTCGCGGAGGAACGCCTTGGTGCGCTCGTGCTGCGGGTTGGTGAAGAACTGTTCCGGGGTCCCCTCTTCGAGGATCACGCCGTGGTCCATAAAGATGACGCGGTCGGACACTTCGCGGGCAAAGCCCATTTCATGCGTGACGCACACCATGGTCATGCCGTCCTTGGCCAGATCCTTCATGCAGCTCAACACTTCGTTGATCATTTCCGGGTCGAGGGCGGAGGTGGGTTCGTCGAACAGCATGGCGCGGGGCTGCATGGCGAGCGAGCGGGCGATGGCGACACGCTGCTGCTGCCCGCCGGAAATCTCGCTCGGGCGCTTGGCGGCCTGACGCGCGATGCCCACGCGGCCGAGCAGTTCCATGGCCAGATCCGTGGCCTCCTTCTTGCCCATGCCCCGGACCTTGATCGGCGCGAGGGTCACGTTTTCGAGCACGGTCAGGTGCGGGTACAGGTTGAACTGCTGGAAGACCATGCCCACCTCGGCGCGCAGAGCGTTCACGTCCACTTCCGGGGCGTAGATGCTCGTCCCTTCAAAGAGGATGTCCCCCTTCTGGATCGGCTCCAGACGGTTCAGGCAACGGATGAGCGAGCTCTTGCCGGACCCGGAAGGCCCGCAGATGACCAGCACCTCGCCCTTCTCGACCCGCTCGGAAATACCTTTGAGCACATGGAACTCGCCGTACCATTTATGGACATCCCTGATTTCGATCAGCGACATAGATTCATCCTTTCTCGTTGACTTCCATCCGGGACGCCCCGGGGCCGCAACGCGGACCGCCGACGGCTCTTTTCCCGGCATACCGTTTCAGCATAACAGGAATTCCATGAACAGGGAAGCCGCCATTGCCCCCTATTCCTCCTTATGCTATCGCTTTTGCACCTCATTTGAACCCAAACCACAGGAGATCGTCATGGCGTTGTTCACCAAGGAAGAGTCCCTCGCCTACCATGAGGAACCCCGCCCGGGAAAGCTTGAAGTCCTTCCCGTCAAACCCTGCTTCACCCAGAAAGACCTGTCGATGGCCTATTCCCCCGGCGTCGCCAACGCCTGCCTCGCCATCGCCGACGATCCTTCCCTCGCCAATGCCTACACCGGGCGCGGCAACCTCGTGGCTGTCGTTTCCAACGGCACCGCCGTCCTCGGGCTCGGCAACATCGGCCCCCTCGCGGGCAAGCCGGTCATGGAAGGCAAAAGCGTGCTCTTCAAGGCGTTCGCGGACGTGAACGCCTATGACATCAACCTCGCCCTCACCGATCCCGACAAGATCATCGAAGTGGTGAAGGCCCTTGAGCCCACCTTCGGCGGCATCAACCTTGAGGACATCAAGGCCCCCGAGTGCTTCTACATCGAAGAGGTGCTCAAGAAGGAAATGAACATCCCGGTGTTCCACGACGACCAGCACGGCACGGCCATCATTTCCGGCGCGGGCCTCATCAACGCGCTGGAAATCACCGGCAAGAAGGCCGAAGACTTCATCGTGGTCGTGTCCGGGGCCGGAGCGGCGGCCATCGCCTGCGCCAAGTTCTACACCGAACTCGGCATCGATCCCGCCAATATCCGCATGTTCGACTCCAAGGGCATCCTGCACAAGGGACGCACGGATCTGAACAAGTACAAGGCGCAGTTCGCCCTGTCCGAAGACATGACCATGACCGAAGCCCTCAAGGGCGCGGACCTCTTCCTCGGCCTGTCCAAGAAGGATCTCCTCACGCCCGACATGATCAAGGGCATGGCCGACCATCCGGTCATTTTCGCCTGCGCGAACCCCGATCCCGAAATCGCCTATCCGCTGGCGATGGAAACCCACCCCGACTGCATCATGGGTACGGGCCGCACCGACTTCCCGAACCAGATCAACAACCTCTCCGGCTTCCCCTACATTTTCCGCGGGGCACTGGACGTGTACGCCACGGAAATCAACGAGGCCATGAAGCTTGCCGCCGCCCGCGCCCTCGCCGCGCTGGCCAAGGAGCCGGTGCCCGCCGAAGTTTCCGCCGCCTATCAGGGCCAGACCTTCAGCTTCGGGCAGGGGTACGTCATCCCGAAGCCCTTTGATCCCCGCCTCATCGAATGGCTGCCCCCGGCTGTCGCGCAGGCCGCGATGGACACCGGCGTCGCCCGCAAGCCCATTGAGGACATGGACGTCTACAAGGCCAGCCTCCGCGTCCGCATCCAGAAGGCGCAGGGCCGCGCCAACGCGCTGATCGAAAGCTACAAGTAAGGGTTGCTGGAAAAGAAAACGGGGGAAGGAAGCCTTTCTGGAGAGAGGGTTCCTTCCCCTTCTCTGTTGCCGGAACGCCCCTCCTTTTTCTTCCAAGACGTCCGGTGCCGTCAGGCCCCGTGCCAGCTTTCGCCGGCCCCGGAGAGACCCGGCACTCTTCGGGAAGACGCCCTTCCTACGGATGCAGCGATTGCGCAGGCGGCTTCGTAGGGCGTCAGGGACGTCACATCCAGTTTGCATGTCGGCAGTGCGGCGTAGGCAGGCAGCCGCCGGAGGCTTCGCGGGATGACGTCGGCCTCCCGGATGCCGTCCCGTACGTCGCGTTCCAGCCGTTCCCGCAGAGCCTGCTCCGTGCAGACGAGTGAAAAACTGTGCAACGTAAAGGGGATATCCCGAAGCGGGCCGAGCACGGCCTCGAAAAGGAGGGGCTGATCCATGACCCAGCAGAACAGCACGTAGCGGTAACTCGAATTGTTCAGATAGGCTCTGAGCAGATGCGTGATATTGGACAGCACCATCCGTTTGTTTTCTTCCGAAACGACAAAAGGGTTCATGTTCCAGCACCAGTCGCCGTCCAGCCAGACGCCCGGCGTGAGCTGCCGCAACAGCTCTCGGCAGACGGCGCTTTTCCCCACGCCCATTGCCCCGCCTACGAGGATGAGCTGTTTCTTCATGTCTCCCCCCTAAAAAATTATGCTTTTTTTGCATGGAACAGCCCGGATGCCCCGAGAAACGGGAAGCAACAAAACCCTAACGGCAGGAAAGGCGGCCATCAGGGAAGGGAAAAGAGCAAGGCGGCATCTCCCGAAGGCGTTCATGCCCGCGGTTCCCTTTTCGGGAAAAACCTTATGGAGGAGAACCTGCCTGAAAGGCGATCTTTATCATGAATGGGACAGGCCGGAAGGGACGGTAGAGCCTGAAAAGGTACCGTGTATACAGGGGCACCCGTCTGGCGTCAACGGCACAAAAAAAGGACACCCTCAACAAAGGATGTCCTTAAAAAATGGCGGAGCGGAAGGGACTTGAACCCTCGGCCTCCGGCGTGACAGGCCGGCGTTATAACCGACTTAACTACCGCTCCGTGCATGGTGGGCAGTACAGGACTTGAACCTGTGACCCCCGCCGTGTGAAGGCGATGCTCTACCAACTGAGCTAACTGCCCATGCAGGAGAGGTATTTACCCGGCCTGCCCTGATCTGTCAACAGAAAAAATGCTCTCCTGAGAAAAAAAGATCCGCGGTTTCATGCCCGCCATACCTTTTCCGCTATCCCGGCCTCTTTACATTGCCCCGCCCACTCTTATGGTAAGGGCTGGAAATGAATCTTCAAGGCTTTCCCGGCGGCATGTCCGCGCCCTCCAGCCGGCCCATCCCGGCTGGAGGGAAAGAAACCAGGAAATACGCCCTTTCAGAACATTTGCGTTTTCAAAAGAACCCCGGTATCTTCAACCCCATTGTTTTCAGCTACTGTTTTCAGCTTCGGAGGCTGTTGTATGTATAGGAAGTCACGGGCCGTCGCGCTCTTTTTGCTCTCACTCCTGACCGTCGGTTCGTTGACATTCGGACAGGCCTTTGCCGCCGGAGAAGACAGCCGCTTCGATGCGCTCAAACGGTTCAGCCAGGTCCTCGACATCGTCGAGCGGTATTACGTGAAGGAAACCCCGCGCCCCGATCTGGTGAACGGCGCGCTTAAAGGGATGCTCGAATCCCTCGATCCCCACTCAACCATGCTGTCGAAGGAAGAATTCAAGGATATGCAGGAAAGCACGTCCGGCGAATTCTTCGGCATCGGCATCGAAATCACGATGGAGAACAACCAGCTGACCGTCGTGACCCCCATCGAAGATACGCCCGCCGACAAGGGCGGCATGAAGTCCGGCGACATCATCCTCGCCGTGGGCGGCAAGCCCACGCTGGAAATGACGCTTCAGGAAGCCGTCTCGCATATCCGCGGCCCCAAGGGCTCCGAAGTGGTGCTGACCATCCTGCACCGCGACTCCAAGGAGCCCGTGGACCTGCGCATCAAGCGCGACGCCATCCCGCTCATCAGCGTGAAGTCCCGCGAACTTGAGCCCGGCTACTACTGGGTCCGCCTCACCCGCTTCAGCGAACGCACCACGCAGGAGCTGCTCGACGCCCTGTCCGACGCCAAGCGCAAGGGCCCCATCAAGGGCATCATCCTCGACCTGCGCAACAACCCCGGCGGGCTGCTGGATCAGGCCGTCAGCGTCTCCGACGCGTTCCTGAACAAGGGCGTCATCGTCTCCATGCGCGGCCGCCAGGAAGAAACCGCCCGCGAATTCGTCGCCAAGCCGCAAGATACCGACATCATCGACACCCCCCTCGTCGTGCTCGTAAACGGCGGTTCGGCCTCGGCCTCGGAAATCGTGGCCGGAGCGCTCGGCGACCAGAAGCGCGCCCTGCTCGTTGGCGAACGCACCTTCGGCAAGGGGTCGGTGCAGAACATCATCCCGTTGTCCGACGGCTCGGGCCTCAAGCTGACCGTGGCGCTCTATTACACGCCGTCCGGCCGCTCCATCCAGGCCGAAGGCATCATGCCCGATCTGGAAGTGCCTTTCGAAGCGCCGAAGGAAAAGCCCGCGCCGCTCAGCTCCCTGCGCATGATCCGTGAGAAGGATCTGAACAAGCATCTTGAAAAGACCGACGGCGACAAGGGCAAGGCGTCCGGCAAGAAGGTGGAAACGCCCGCTCCGGCGGCGAACGAACCGCTGCCCGACGCGAAGGAGTTCCTTGAGCGTGACAACCAGCTCCGCATGAGCCTCCAGTTCGTGAAGAGCCTTCCCAAGATCCGTACCATCCACTAACAGCAATCCTCGGCAGGAGGGCATCGCCGGTTTTCCCGCGATCCCTCCTGTCCGTATGTACAACGGCAGTTCCCTGCCGATGCCATTGGAGTTTCATGGAGTGGTTTCCCGCACTGCGGAAACGGCTGGCCGCGCGTGGCGTGCACCTGCCTGATCCGTATCCATACACAGCCAGGACGTTCAAGGGATCGGTTCTGGCCACCTTGCTGGCGGCCATCCTGTTCCTCATCGCGTATGCGGTGTGGGAAGCCGCCAGTTACACGGCGCGCAGCGTACAGCGGACCGCGTTCATAACCATTGAGACGACGGCGGCGACGTCCCGTCTGGTCACCGAGAAAGCGGGGCAGGCCGTGGAGGCCCTGTTCCCCAAACCGGCTCCGGTTACCGAAGCCTCCCTCGAATCCATCCTCCCGCCGGGCAGCCATCTGGGCAATCAGATGAAGGACGCCATCCGGCAGAATACCCTGCCCTATCAGGAGGGTTCGGGAACCCTGACCGACGCTGCCCGCCAGATCGACTTCGCCCTGCTCCAGACCGTATTGCGGCTCAAGCTCGACAAGGGGCGCATCCTCCTCCTGACGTCCGACTACCGCACGCAAGGCAAGGATATCTACCACCTCCAGCGGATGCGCATCTATCTGCCTCCCGTTGTCCAGGATCCGGCCCAGCAAGCGCCTCGGAACGAAAACGGGAATGCGCCGTCCGCCGAAACGGGCGATGTGAAAGGCCCCCCCGAACCGGTATTCCGCTTCCTCAACGCGCTGGCCGAAAGCCTCGACACATGGGCCGACCGCGCCGTGCTCACCGAATCGCCGGGCAAGCTCACGCTGGCGACCAAGGGCGTACTGACGCACGAAATCTGGTTTGAAGCCACGACCGAGGCCTTCCCCATCCTGCCGCCCACGGACAAAGCCCCGCGCCTGACCATCGTCATGAACGAATTGGGCGGCGACAAGGCCGTAACGGCCTCGCTGCTGGCCCTGAAGCTGCCGATCACGTTTTCCGTATTGCCCTTTGCCAAGGACGCGGCGGCGACGGCGACGGCCGCGCACGAGGCCGGGCAGGAGGTCCTTGTGGACATGCCGATGGAGACGATGCAATCGCCCTTCGTCAAGGCGGGCCCCGGCGAAATCACCACGAAGATGTCCGAGGAAGACATGCGGATCCTGATGGACGACGCCCTCGGCCATGTGCCCTACGCCACGGGCGCGAGCAACTTTATGGGCTCCCGGCTGACCACGGATACGGAGGCGACACAACGTTTCTGTGAAATTCTCGCACGTTCCGGGCTATATGTGCTTGACGACGTGACCCATCAGGAGTCAATTTTATACGCGGAGGCGCGAAGGCGCGGCCTTCCGGCGTGGCGCAGGGCACTCACGCTGAATGATGGCCCAAAAACCGAAGGCGCCGTGCTCGCCGACCTGAAAAAGGCGGAAGAAACGGCGCGGGCCAAAGGGCACGCCGTGGTCATAGCCACCCCTGCCCCGCACGTTCTCGCGGCGCTCAAGCGGTGGTCGCAGGAACGGGACAAGGACATCCGCCTGGTTCCCCTGCGCCTCCAGCCCGTCGAAGAAGAGGCGTTTGCCTCGGAAGACATCCCCTCCGAACGGCAGGACGATCCCACGTCGCCTATCGAGCATTAGCCGTAGCAAGCCTCCTGAGGATCTCGATCCTCTTTGGGTGCGGCTGCAAAGCTTTCCCGCACGACGGCGGAGGAAAGCGGCCTCTTCATTTCCCTGTGCCGGACCTGTTCCGCACGCGACATTTTCAGAAAAGGAAGATCATGGACACACCGGCATCTCTCAGCAGCAAGCGTATCGGCTGCATCGGCTGCGGCAACATGGGCGGGGCCATCCTCGGCGGGCTCGCCGAGGTTCCCGGTCTGGAACTCTACGGCTACAACCGCACGCCTCAGCGTCTTGAGCCACTCTGTGCCAAGGGTATAACCGCCGTACCGGATATCCCCGGCATCGCCGCCCGCTGCGACATCCTCGTCATCGGAGTGAAGCCCTACCTCGTCGGCGGCGTGCTCGCCGAAGCCCTGCCCTCCCTGAAGCCGGAAACCGTCGTCATTTCCATCGCCGCCGGGGTTACGCTGCACGATCTGCGCGACGCAGTACAGGGCCGCTGCCATGTGGTGCGCGTCATGCCGAATACCCCCGCCCTCGTGGGCGCAGGCGTGTTCGGCATCCAGGAGGATCCGGCGCTGCCCAAAGACGTGTTCGCCATGATTCTGGACCTGTTCGGGTTGCTCGGCTCCACCATCGTGCTGCCGGAAAAGAAGTTCAACGCGTTCATGGCGCTGGTGGGCTGCGGCCCGGCCTATGTCTTCCATTTCATGGACGCCCTCGCCGAGGCGGGCGTCACCATGGGCTTTACCCGTCAGGAGGCGCTTGAGCTGGTGACGCAGCTGGTCCTCGGCTCCGCCAAGCTGGCGGCACTGCCGGGGAGCCATCCCGCCATCCTGCGCGAACAGGTGTGCTCACCGGCGGGCGTGACCATCGCGGCGGTCAACCACCTCGATCGCACCGCCGTGCGCGGCCACCTCATTGACGCGGTACTCGCCGCCTACGCAAAGAGTTAGCCCAGAGCGGAAGAGATTTCCCATCCCCCGGTGGCCTGGAAAACGGCCCGGCGGAACGTTTTTCGAGACATTTACACGGCGGACCGCCGTTCCGCAAACGCCTGCGGAGCGCGTCTCCCCGTAATTCCGTAACGCGCCGCGGCCATGCCCGGCATGGCGGGCGGCGGCAAAGGAGAAACGCAATGACAGGTCATGATTATTTTCGTGCTCTGCTGGAAGTGGCGACGGTGATTAATTCCAGCTTGGAACCCACCGTGGTGCTGCACAAGATCACGGAACAGACTGCCAAAGCCATGAACTGCAAGGCAAGCACGCTTCGCCTGCTTGACCGTACGGGAAAGCTTCTGCTCGCCAGCGCGGCGTGGGGCCTCTCTTCCGGTTACATGCGCAAAGGCCCCGTCGAAGTGGCCAAGAGCGGGCTGGACGGCGAAGTCCTCAAGGGCAAACTCATCCACCTGCGCGATGCGTGTAGCGACGGCCGGTTCCAGTACCCCGAGAGCGCCAAGGCCGAAGGGCTCGTTTCCGTCCTGTCCGCCCCGCTGATGGTGAACGGCAAAGCCATCGGCATCCTGCGCGTCTATTCCAGCGAAGAGCGCGATTTCACCCCGGACGAATGCGATTTCATGCTCGGCGTAGCGAACATTTCCGCCATAGCCATTGAAAACGCCCGTATGCACGAAGCGACCCGCCTCAACTACGAGTTGCTGACGTCCTACAACTATCAGGTCTTTGAAGACTAAAGGATTCCACATGCAAAAAGTAAGAGTCGGCATCAACGGTTTCGGCCGTATCGGCAGGCAGGTCTTCCGCGCTCTGCATGCCAAATATCAGGATAAAGTGGAAGTCGTCGCCATTAACGACCTCTTCGATGCGGAAACCAACTTCCATCTGCTCGAATACGATACGAACTACGGCCGTGCCAATCTTGACGCCGTGGTGGAAGGCGACAATGCCACCGTAGGCGACTGGAAGATCCATTGCTTCGCGGAACGCGATCCAAAGCTCCTTACCTGGGGAGCCTATGGCGTCGACGTGGTGGTCGAATCCACGGGTATTTTCCGCTCCGCCAAACAAGCCCATGTCCACATCGAGAACGGCGCCAAGAAAGTCATCATCACCGCCCCGGCGAAGGAAGAGGATCTCACCATCGTCATGGGCGTAAACCACAACGACTACGATCCGGCCAAGCACCATGTCGTTTCCAACGCCTCGTGCACCACGAATTGCCTCGCTCCGGTAGCCCTCGTCGTGGAACGCCTCTTCGGGATCGTTTCCGGTGCGATGACCACCGTGCACGCCTACACCAACGACCAGCGCATCCTCGATCTGCCTCACAAGGACCTGCGCCGGGCGCGTGCCGCCGCCTGCAACATCATCCCCACCTCCACCGGTGCGGCGCAGGCCGTGGCCAAGGTTATCCCCTCGCTCAAGGGGAAGTTCACCGGCTGGTCCCTGCGCGTGCCCACCCCAACCGTCTCCGTGGTGGACTTCACCGCCATCCTGAACAAGGACACCGACACCGACACGATGCGCGCCGCACTCAAGGAAGCCGCCGAGGGCGAACTGAAGGGCATCCTCGCCTACAGCGACGCCCAGCTCGTCTCGATGGATTTCAAGGGCAACCCGCACTCCTCCATCGTCGAAGCCGAATACACGACCGTACAGGACGGCAAGCTCGCCAAGATTGTCTCGTGGTACGACAACGAATGGGGCTACTCCAACCGCGTCGCCGACCTCATCATGTGGATGAAGGAAAAGGGATTCTAGAGCAATAAATGTGGGGGAGGGGAGAGGGAAACTTTCTGGAGAAAGTTTCCCTCTCCCCTCCCCCACGCCCCCTCCCTTCCAAGACTTTCCCCCTTATCGAATCCCTGTTTGCAGTTTTCTCGAAATGGCAGCCCCAGCTGAATGATGGGTCTTGCCTTTTTGTCTGGGATTGAAGCGGCGTAAAAGCCTCTATCCTCAAAAACCGGGCGAATAGAATCAGCATTTCTTTGCCCACAAAAAAATCCGGCGGAGAGCCGGATGTTGTCAAAATAAGAAAAGCTATGAAGAGGGATTCGATAACGTCGAAAGTCTTTGAAAGAGGGGGTCTGGGGGAGAAAACTTTCTTCAGAAAGTTTTCTCCCCCAGTTTTCTTTTTGTCCAACACCACGAAAGGCCGCCTGAATTTCAGACGACCTTTCATATCCTCACCTGCGTACAGGAGGAATCAGTCAATCATTCCGCCGAAGCGGGCCGGGTGTGAGCCGGACTTAGTTCTTTTCAGCCGCAGCTTCAGGCTGGCGGGTGAATTCAAGGATCGCCATGGGAGCGCAGTCGCCCTTACGGGGAAGCGCCATCTTGGTGATCCGGGTGTAGCCGCCGGGGACGCCGGCGAACAGGGGAGCGACCACGTCGAAAAGACGCTGCACGAGCTTGTGGTCGTTCAAGGTTTCATAGGCCAGACGGCGGGAGTGCAGATCGTTGCGAAGGGCCAAGGTGATCAGAGGTTCCACCACCCGGCGCAGTTCTTTGGCCTTCACTTCCGTCGTGCGGATCTTGCCGTAAGTGATCATCGCGGAAGCCATGTTGCGGAACAGAGCCTTGCGATGCGAAGGCGTTCTGCCGAGCTTTTTGCCGGAATTGCTATGCCTCATGGTGTTGTTTCCTCTTCCATTCCTGATATTTCTTCTCGAAGTTGTCGATCTTCATGCCGAAATCGAGTCCCATGCTTTCGAGCACGGCCTTGATTTCGTCAAGGGACTTCTTCCCAAAGTTCTTCGTCTTCAGCATTTCGGCTTCGGGCCGCTGCACCAGCTCGCCGACAGTGGCGATATTGGCGCTGCGCAGACAGTTGGTCGCCCGCACGGACAGCTCCAGCTCATCGATCCCCTTGAAGAGGTTATCGTTGATGTCGGCGCTGCCGCCGCCTTCCCCTCCGCTTTCGCCGGAGATGCGTTCATCAAAGCTGATGAAGACCGAAATCTGATCCTTAATAATCTTGGCGCTATACGCAATAGCGTCTTCGGGAAGAACGGAACCGTCGGTCCACACTTCAAGAATCAGCTTGTCGTAGTTGGTCATCTGGCCCACGCGGGCCTGTTCCACGGTATACGCCACCTTACGCACGGGAGAGAAGCTTGCGTCCAGCTTGATAAGCCCGATCGTGTCCGGAAGACCTTCGTGCATATCAGCGGGCACATAGCCCTTGCCCATGCGCACCTCGAACTCCATGCTGAGCTCCATGTCTTCGGTGAGGGTCGCGATGTGCAGTTCCGGGTTCAAGACTTCCACATTGGCGTTGGTCATGATATCCGCGGCTGTCACCGGGCCTTTCTTCGACACGGAAAGCGTCAGATGCTGGGGCTCGTCAGTCGTCATACCCAAGCGAACCTGTTTGATATTCAGGATAACATCCGTAATATCTTCCAGCACTCCGGGGATGGTGGTAAACTCATGCTGCACGCCGGAGATCTTCACAGCCACGAAGGCTGCGCCCTGAAGGGACGAAAGCAGTACCCGACGCAAGGCATTGCCGATGGTGACCCCATACCCGCGTTCGAGAGGTTCGTAGGTGAACTTCCCGTACATGGTATCGTTGGGATCGCTGTCGCACACAATCTGTTCCGGCCGAACGAGTTTGGCCCAGTTGCGTGAATTGATAAGCCTGTTGCCTTGTCTGAAGAGCATGTAAGCCCCCGCTTATTTGGAGTAGAGCTCGACGATGAGGTGCTCGTTGATGGGGAACTGAATGTCGTCGCGCTGCGGCAGTGCTTTCACAATACCCTTGAAGTTGGGAGCGTCCACTTCCAGCCAGGAGGGGCAGCCACGACGGGCCACGGCTTCCTGAGCTTCGGCGAGAACAGGGATGGTTCTGCTCTTTTCGGGAACTTCAACGCTGTCGCCAACCTTCACCTGAAGGGAAGGGATGGTGACCTTATGACCGTTCAGCGTAAAGACGCCGTGGCGGACCAACTGACGGGCCTGAGTCCGGGAGTTGGCGAAGCCGAGGCGGTACACGACGTTGTCCAGACGGCGTTCGAGGAAAGCGAGCAGATTCGCGCCGGTCACGCCCTTCGCCATATCGGCGTGGACGAAGTAACCGTGGAACTGCTTTTCCAGAACGCCATAAACGCGACGCACCTTCTGCTTTTCACGCAGCTGGACGGCGTAGTCGCTCAGTTTTTTACGGGCGCGGCCATGCTGACCGGGCGCGTAGGGGCGGCGGTCAAAGGCGCACTTGTCGGTGAAGCAACGGTCGCCCTTCAACAAGAGCTTCGTGCCTTCACGACGGCACAAACGACATTTGGCATCATTATATTTGGCCAAGGCGGTGTCCTCCTGTGAGCGCGACTAGACGCGACGCCGTTTCGGCGGGCGGCAGCCGTTGTGGGGAATGGGGGTAACGTCACGAATGAAGGCAACCTTGAAACCGGCGGCGTTGATCGCGCGCATGGCGGCTTCACGACCGGAACCCGGTCCCTTCACGTAGATACCCACAGTGCGCATGCCGTTGTCCTGAGCCTTGCGGGCGGCCTGTTCGGCAGCAACCTGCGCGGCAAAGGGCGTGGACTTACGGGAACCCTTGAACCCGCTCTGTCCGGCACTCGCCCAGCTCACGGTGTTTCCGCGAGTATCGGTAAAAGTGATGATAGTATTATTGAACGAGGCCTGGATGTGAGCCACACCAAGGGGCACGTTCTTCTTTTCTCTTTTCTTGGCAACGCGTTTTGGTCTAGCCATGATTTGCTTCCGTAACCGGGCGTATCCGGTCGTATCAGTGAACGTTTCGCACAATCAGCCCGCCGAAACGGAAGCTGGTCATGCCGGAAGGTTCCTTTACTTCTTCTTACCTACAGCACCACGGCGGGGACCCTTACGGGTACGGGCGTTGGTGTGGGTACGCTGTCCATGAACGGGCAGGCCCTTGCGGTGACGCAGGCCACGGTAGCAACCGATGTCCATGAGACGCTTGATGTTCATAGAAATTTCGCGGCGCAGGTCGCCTTCCACCTTGTAGCTCTGTTCGAGTTCCTTACGGACTTCGTTCAGTTCTTCAGCGGTGAGATCATCGATGCCGCGAGTCCAGTTGACGCCCGAAGCGTCAAGAATTTTCAAGGCCGTTACACGGCCGATGCCGTAGATGTAAGTCAACGCGATGTCCGCGCGCTTGCCTCTGGGCAGGTCAACACCAGCTATTCTGGCCACAGTCTTTCTCCTGAAGGCTAGCCCTGGCGCTGCTTGTGCCGGGGATTTTCGCAGATAACCCTGAGTACGCCCTTACGCCGGATGACTTTGCACTTCGGGCAAATCTTTTTTACGGATGGCCTGACTTTCATGACAAGTCTCTCCACAGGTTTCCTCGGCAGCACAAAAATACTGCCGGAACAGGAAGCCTTAGCTCTTTTTTTACATGCTGTCAATGCACGACATGGTTTTCTTCAAGGAAGGTCCAGTATCTGGGGTCCACCCGGAAGGATAGCCACACAATGCTCAAAATGGGCGGCGAGACTCCTGTCTCGGGTCACCGCCGACCACTTGTCGTCCAGAATCTCCACTTCCGGTGTTCCCACCGTGATCATGGGCTCAATACACAGCACCATGCCGGTCTTGAGCGGCAACGCCGGTTTCGTGGTCACAACGTAGTTGGGAACTTCGGGTTTTTCGTGCAACGTCGAACCGATGCCGTGCCCAACAAACCGTCTTACCACATGGAACCCGGCACCTTCGGCGTGTTTTTGCACAGCGCCAGCGATGTCGTTGAGTTCATTACCGGATCTCGCTTCGGCCACAGCCAGGGCGAGACTTTCTTCCGTCACCCGCAGCAAGCGGGCCGCCTCGGGGGAAACATCCCCCACGGCGAAGGTACGGGCCGCGTCCCCATAGAACCCTTCATATACGGTCCCCACGTCAAAGCTGACAATGTCGCCTTCTTTGAGGATGACGTCTTCGGAAGGGAACCCGTGCACGATGACTTCATTCACCGAGCAGCACAGGCCGTACGGAAAACCGTACATGCCCTGAAACGCGGGCTTCACCTTGAATTCGCGACACATGTTCTGGACGATCTCTTCGAAGTGCATGGTCGGGAGGCCGGGGCGAACCTGCCTGCCCAACTCGTCCAAAATCATCGCGACCATTCTATTCGCTTCGCGCAGAAGGCCTATTTCCCTCTCATTTTTGAGGAAAACGCCGCGGTACTTCTTCACGATCAGCTCCGCCCCTTAATCCGGGTCTTGCCCATCAGCCCTTCATACTGGCGCGAGATGAGATGAGACTCGATCTGCGACATGAAGTCCATTGCGACACCCACAAGGATGAGGATACTCGTACCGCCGAAATAGAACGGCACGTTGAACTCCGCAATGAGGAGCATGGGAAGCACTGAAATAACCGAGATATACACGCCACCCCAAAGGGTCAGGCGAGAAAGGACAGCGTCCAGATATTCCTGCGTCTTTTCACCGGGGCGAATGCCGGGGATGAAGCCGCCAGCCTTCTTCAGGTTCTCGGCCACATCCTTCGGATCGAAGATGATGGCCGTATAGAAGAAGCAGAAGAAGAAAATCAGGGCGATGAAGATCACATTATACAGAATGGAAGAAGGCGTAAACCACGAAGCCGCCGTTTTCAGCCAATCCGCGATGTCGAAGTTCGCCATCGTGGCCGGGAACAGCAACAAGCTCGACGCGAAAATGGGCGGGATAACCCCGGCCGTATTCACGCGCAGCGGCAAGTGCGTGGACTGGCCGCCATACATCTTCCGCCCAACCTGGCGCTTGGCGTACTGGATGGGAATGCGCCGCTGGGCACGTTCCATGAAGACGACGCCAATGAGCACCGCAACCATCAAAATCACGAGGGCAAGAGCGATGAACAGGCTCATGTCGCCCAGCTTGATGAGCTGGAAGGACTTCACCAGAGCACCGGGAATGCCCACAACGATACCTGAAAAGATAATCAGGGAAATACCGTTGCCAATACCCTTTTCCGTAATCTGTTCGCCGAGCCACATGATGAGCACGGTACCAGCGGTCAGGGTCAGCATGGTCATGATGCGGAAGGTCCAGCCCGGTTCGAGGACGACGGGAACGCCGCCGGGGCTGTACATGGTTTCAAGGCCCACGGCGATGCCGAAGCCTTGAATGATGGTGATAAGAACCGTGCTGTAGCGCGTGTACTGGGTGATTTTACGGCGACCTGCCGCACCCTCTTCCTTGGCCATGCGCTTCAGCTCGGGGCTGACCACCTGCAGGAGTTGAAGGATGATTGAGGCCGAAATGTACGGCATGATACCGAGGGCGAACACGGAAACGTTCCGCAGGCCGCCGCCGGAAAACATGTCGAACAGACCAAACAGGGTGCCTGCCACGCTTTCAAAGAAGTGGGCGAGGGCCCCCCCGTCGACGCCCGGAACCGGGATATGCACCCCGATCCGGTACGCGCAGAGAAGGCCCAGCGTCCAGAGCAGCTTTGTACGCAGTTCAGGCGAACGGGCAAGGTTATCCGCACCACCAAGAGCCACGAGTCACCTACCCTTCCACTTCCAGTTCTTTGACTTCACCGCCAGCGGCGCGGATCTTATCCGCAGCGGACTGGCTGAACTTATGCGCTTCCACCTTGATGGCGGCGGAGAGTTCCCCTTCGCCCAGGATTTTCACCGGAGCGCCGAAGGGGCAGAGGCCGCGATCGTAGATGTCATCAAGGGAGATTTCGCTCTTGCCTTCAAAGGCGGCCACGAGGCGAGCGATATTGATCACTTCGTATTCGACCTTGAAGAGATAGTTCTTGAAACCACGCTTGGGCAGACGACGCTGAAGGGGCATCTGGCCGCCTTCAAAGCCGGGGCGGACACCGCCGCCAGAGCGGGCGTTCTGACCCTTGTTACCCTTGCCGGACGTACATCCCAAGCCGGAACCGGAACCACGGCCCACGCGCTTGCGGGACTTGCGATCTTCCGCGAAGGGATAGAGTTCGTTCAGATTCATGCTTTGGTAACCTCAACAACCAGGTGGGACACCTTGGCGATCATGCCGCGGACGGCAGGGTTATCCGGGAAGGTCTTAACCATTTCGCGGCGGCGCAGCCCGAGCGCGTCCAGAGTCTTCTTCTGGTTGGGCGTGCAGCCGATACGGCTCTTAGCGAGTTTGATCGTAATTTCAGACATGGCGCTTACTTCCTGGGGGCTTCCAGTTTCATGCCGCGGATTTCGCTCACGGCGTCCGCGCTGCGCAGGGCAGCGAGGCCGGCCATGGTGGCCCGCAGCACGTTGTGGGGGTTGTTGGTCCCGATGGCCTTCGCAAGCACATCGTTCACCCCGGCCGCTTCCATGACAGCACGCACGGCGCCACCGGCGATGATGCCGGTACCGCGGGAGGCGGGCTTGAGCATGACGCGACCAGCGCCGAACTCGCCAAGGATTTCATAGGGAAGGGTCCCTTCGATCAGGGGCACCTTCACCATGTTCTTGCGAGCGTGTTCAGTGGCCTTGCGCAGGGCTTCAGGGACTTCCTGAGCCTTGCCGAGGCCGAATCCTACGTTCCCGTTACCATCGCCAACGACCATCAGGGCGCTGAAGCTGAAGCGACGACCGCCTTTCACGACTTTGGCAACCCGGTTCAGGGAGACGATCTTCTCGATGAAACCCAGTTCATTCTGTTCCATGACAGTGCTATCCTCTCCGGGTTAGAACTCGAGGCCGCCTTCGCGGGCGCCATCGGCCACGGCCTTGATCTTGCCGTGGTAGAGATATCCGTTACGGTCGAAGACCACCTTTTCGATGCTCTTCTCCTTGGCCAGACGGGCAATTTCCTTACCTACCGCTTCAGCGCCAGCCTTGTTGCAGCTGACCTTTTCCCCGCCCTTGGAGAGAACCAGGGTGGAGGTGGCGGCAAGCGTGGCGCCGGTGAGGTCGTCCACGACCTGCGCATACATGTGCAGGTTGGAGCGGAAGATCACCAGGCGAGGCCGTTCGGCCGTACCGGAAATCTTTTTGCGGATGCGGATCTTTCTGCGCTGTCTGGCTTCATTCTTGGTCATAGTGCTCATAGCGCGCCCCGATTATTTACCCTTGCCGCCGGACTTACCGGCCTTGCGCAGGATGGTTTCGGTTTCGTACTTGATGCCCTTGCCCTTATAGGGTTCAGGCTTGCGGATGCGGCGAATGCGAGCGGCCATTTCGCCCACGAGGACCTTGTCAGCGCCCATGATGGTGAGCTTCTGACCTTCGACCTTCGCGGACAGTCCAGCAGGCAGTTCCACGAGAACAGGGTGGGAGAAGCCCACCTGAAGTTCTATCACATTACCTTTCACAGCAACACGGTAACCGACGCCGATGACTTCGAGGGTCTTGGAGAACCCTTTGGTCACGCCCTCGATGCAGTTGGCAAGGAGGGTGCGGCGCAGGCCGTGCTGAGCGCGGGATTCGCGCGTCTCGGCCTTGCGGGTCAGCGTGATGTGGCCGTCGGCCACTTCATAGGAAAGAAGGTCGCACACCGGGGTGGTAAGCGCAGCCTTCGCTCCCTTCACTTCAACGACATCAGCCCCAACCTTCACCTCGACACCGGAGGGAATGGCGATGGGCAGTTTTCCGATTCTCGACATGCTACACCCGCCTACCAGATTTCACACAAAAGTTCGCCGCCCACCTTCATCTGGTGAGCCTTGTCGCCAGCGAGCACCCCGTGCGAAGTGGACAGGATGCAGATGCCGAGGCCGTTCTGCACGCGGGGGATTTCGTGGGCGCCCACATACACCCGGCGACCGGGCTTGCTCATCCGCTTCAGACCTTCAATGGCGGGTTTGCCCTTGAAGTACTTCAACTGGATGTTGATGTTGCGGTCTTCCACGGTTACGTCATCGACGTACCCTTCCTGCTTGAGGATGGCAGCAATGGCTTCCTTCATCTTCGAGCTCGGCACACTCACTTCCTTGTGCAGGGCCAAGTGCGCGTTGCGGATACGCGTCAGCATATCTGCAATAGGATCAGTCATCATCGAATGGTCTCCTTATACCCTTTCACGGTTACCAGCTGGACTTGCGAACGCCGGGAAGATCCCCGCGGAGGGCCATATTGCGGAAGCAGATACGGCACAGTCCAAACTTACGCATGTAAGCGTGGGGTCTGCCGCAGATGGGGCAGCGGTTGTAGGCGCGGCTGGAAAACTTGGGTTTCCGGGCGGCCTTTACTTCAAGAGAAGTACGCGACACTATCCTAACTCCTTACTTTCTGAAAGGCATGCCCAGCTGCTCGAGCAGGAACTTGCCTTCCTTGTCCGTGGTGGCGGTGGTCACGATGGTAATATTCATGCCCTTCGGGTTTTCGATGCGGTCGGCTTCCATTTCAGGGAAGATCGCATGTTCCTTGATCCCGAGGGTGAAGTTGCCACGGCCGTCGAAGCCACGATCCGGGATGCCGCGGAAGTCGCGCACGCGGGGCAGAGCGAAGTTCATGAGCTTGTCCAGGAAGTCCCACATGCGTTCCTTGCGGAGCGTCACGCGGCAACCGATGGGCATGCCTTCACGCAGCTTGAACGCGGCGATGGACTTCTTGGCGCGGGTCATCACGGCCTTCTGTCCGGCAATGACGGACAGTTCGTTCATGGCCTCTTCCATCAGCTTGTTGTTCTGGCTGGCAGAACCGAGGCCGATGTTCAGCGAAATTTTGACAATCCCGGGAATCTGCATGGGAGAGCTGTACGCAAACTCCTTCTGCAATACCGGGACCACTTTCTCGCGGTAAACGTTTTCAAGACGGGTCATGGTGGTTCACCTACAGCGTTTCGTTGCACTTCTTGCAGAAGCGGATTTTCTTGCCGTCCTCCGCGTAGCGGTAGCCCACGCGGGTGGGAGCGGCGCAGGCGGGGCACACGACCATGAGGTTGGAGACGTGGATGGGCATTTCCTTATCCACGATCCCGCCGGGCTCGCGCCGATAGGGGTTGGGCTTCACGTGGCGCTTGGCCACATTGACCTTTTCCACCACAACAGAGTCATGCTTGTGAAGGACCTTCAAGACCTTGCCGATCTTGCCCTGATCCTTGCCAGCGATGACCATTACTTTGTCATCCTTGCGGATACGAAACTGTTTCATGACAATGACTCCTACAGAACCTCAGGCGCGAGGGACACGATCTTCATGAAGTTCTTGGCACGCAGTTCACGGGCCACGGGTCCGAAGATACGGGTACCCACGGGTTCGCCCTGCTTGGAAAGCAGCACGGCGGCATTGGAGTCAAACTTGATGTAGGAACCGTCAACGCGGCGCACTTCTTTCGCGGTGCGCACGATTACGGCCTGCATCACGTCGCCCTTCTTCACCTTGCTGTGGGGGATGGCTTCCTTGACGGCAACCATGATGATATCGCCCACGGTGGCGTAACGCCGATGAGAGCCGCCCAGCACCTTGATGCAGGCCACTTTCTTGGCGCCGGAGTTATCGGCAACCTGAAGCGTGGATTCAACCTGGATCATGACGTAACTCCTACACGGCCTTTTCGAGGATAGTCACCAGGTGCCAGCGCTTGTTGCGGCTCATGGGACGGAATTCCACGATTTTCACTTTATCACCGATGCCGCATTCGTTCATGGGATCATGAGCGGTAAACTTCTTGCGGCGACGCACGAACTTCTTCAGGAGCGGATGCTTCACCAGGGTCTCAACGCGAACGACGATGGTCTTGTCGTTCTTGTCGCTGACCACGGTACCGATAAGCATGCGGCCCTTGCGGTTTTCCATGGCTTGAGACATGGTGCTATTCCTTTTCCTTCAGGACGGTCAGAATCCGCGCGATGTTCTTCCGGGCGGCGGGAATGGACGAAGTCTTTTCCAGCTGAGCGGTCGTATGTTGGAAGCGCAGATTAAAAAGTTCCTGCCGCTGTTCGGCGAGTTTGGCCTTGAGCTCTTCCACGCCGAGTTCTTTCAGTTCTTTTGCTTTCATACTACAGACCCTCTCTCACCACAATCACTGTCTTGACCGGCAGCTTGTGCGCGGCGCGGGTGAGGGCTTCCTTGGCCAGCTCGAGGCTGACGCCCTTGATTTCGTACAGGATGCGGCCGGGCTTGACCGGAGCGCACCAACCCACCGGGGCGCCCTTACCGGAACCCTGACGGGTTTCGAGAGGCTTCGCGGTGACCGGATGGTCGGGGAACACGCGGATCCACACTTTCCCGCCGCGCTTGATGTGGCGCATCATGGCGATACGGGCGGCTTCAATCTGCTGGTTGGTCAGCTTTCCGTGCTCCACAGTCTTCAAACCGATATCGCCGAAGGCGATGGTGGCACCGCGGAGAGCGGGACCACGCAGGCGGCCTTTCTGCCACTTGCGGAATTTAACTCTTTTGGGAGCGAGCATTACCTTTCAACCTCTTTGTCAAGGATTTCACCTTTGTAGATCCACGCCTTGACGCCGATGATGCCGTACGTGGTACGCGCTTCGGCGAAGCCGTAATCGATGTCGGCACGCAGGGTCTGCAACGGCACGCGACCGTCGCGGTACCATTCGGTGCGGGCGATTTCCGCACCGGCGAGACGACCGGAGCAGGTCACCTTGATGCCTTCGGCACCGAACTTGCGGGCCATCGTCACCGTGCGCTTCATGGCGCGACGGAACGCGACGCGGCGTTCAAGCTGCTGAGCGATGTTTTCGGCCACCAGCTGGGAATCCACTTCAGGACGGCGGATTTCGTTCACTTCAAGAGAGAACTCGCGTCCGAACTTAGCACGCAAGTCGTTGCGAAGCTTTTCAATTTCCACGCCCTTGCGGCCAATGACGATACCGGGGCGGGCGGTGGAAAGGATGAGGCGGATCTTGCCCCCGGCGCGTTCGATCTCGATCTTGGAGATACCGGCGCTGTAGAGGAGCTTCTTCACATACTTGCGGACTTCGTGGTCTTCATACACAAAGGCAGGGTAGTCTTTCTTGCTGAACCAGCGGGACTGCCAGTTCTTGTTATACCCAAGCCGGAATCCGTACGGATGAACTTTCTGACCCATGACTTATTCCTGCCCTTCTGCGAGTATCACGGTAATGTGACTGGTACGCTTGTGGATGTTGGTGGCGCGGCCCTGGGCGCGCGGCATGAACCGCTTCCAGGTAGGACCTTCGTTCACCAAAATTTCCTTAACGACCAGAGCATCCACGTCCATGCTGGCGTTGTGTTCCGCGTTGGCGAGAGCCGAACGGACCACACCGAGAATGACGCCGGCGGGCTTATTAGGCGTGAAGCGCAGCAGGTTCATGGCAGCCTCAACAGGCATACCCTTCACGTTGCGGGCGACCAGCCTGGTCTTGCGCGGAGAAACGCGCACGAATTTGGCAGTAGCTTTCGATTCCATGATTGGCACCCGTTATTTCTTGGCCTTGGTCTTCTTGTCGGCGGCATGGCCGTGGAAGGTGCGCGTCGGCGCGAATTCCCCAAGCTTGTGTCCCACCATGTTTTCGGTGACGAAAACGGGCAGGAACTTCTTGCCGTTGTGCACGGCAAAGGTGATTCCCACCATTTCGGGCAGGACGGTGGACCGGCGCGACCAGGTCTTCACCACACGGCGGTCGTTGGTTTCGACGGCCGTTTCCACCTTTTTCATCAGATGGTCGTCCACGAAGGGACCTTTTTTCAGTGATCTGGGCATAACAGCTCCTACTTCTGGCCGCGGCGCTTAACGATGAGACGCGACGAGGGCTTCTTCTTATCGCGGGTCTTGTAGCCCTTGGTGGGCATACCCCACGGGGAAACGGGGTGACGGCCGCCGGAGCTTCTGCCTTCACCACCGCCGAGCGGATGGTCGACCGGGTTCATGGCCACGCCGCGAACCTTGGGACGACGACCGAGCCAGCGATTACGGCCAGCCTTGCCCAGGGAGATGTTCTCGTGCTGGATGTTGCCGACCTGGCCGATGGTGGCGAGGCAGGTAGCCAGCACCTTGCGGACTTCACCGGAGGGCATACGCAACAGGGCGTACTTGCCTTCCTTGGCCACGAGCTGGGCATAGGTGCCAGCGGCGCGGCAGAACTGACCGCCGCGACCGGGGTTCAGTTCGATATTGTGCAGCACCGTACCCACAGGAATGCGGGCCATGGGAAGCGCGTTGCCGGGCTTGATGTCGGCCTTTTCGCCGGACACGATCACGTCGCCCTGCTTCACGCCCAAAGGTGCAAGGATATAGCGTTTTTCACCGTCGGCATAGTGCAGCAGCGCGATGCGGGCGGTACGGTTCGGGTCGTACTCGATATGGGCGACAGTGGCCGGGATATCGAGCTTGTTGCGCTTGAAGTCGATGATACGATACAGGCGCTTCACGCCACCGCCGCGACGGCGGCTGGTGACACGACCATGGTTGTTACGACCAGCCTTTTTGGTGAGACCTTCCGTAAGGGATTTCTCAGGCGTGGTTCTGGTGATTTCCTCAAAGTCGGAAACCGTCTGGAAGCGACGGCCCGCCGAGGTGGGTTTCAGCTTGCGCACAGCCATGTTTACACTCCCTCAAAGAACTCGATCTTTTCACCGGACGCGAGGGTCACATAGGCCTTGCGCCATCCGGGGACGCGGCTCACCTTGCGGTTCCGCACGCGTTCCGTGGGCTTACGGGTAACCACGTTCACGTCAGTCACTTTCACATTGAAGGCGGTTTCCACGGCCTTCTTGATCTCAATCTTGTTGGCGTCGGGGTGGACGAAGAAAGCAACCTGATTCGCGCCATCGCGCAGGAAGGTCGCTTTTTCGGTCACCACGGGCCGCAAGAGAATCTGCGTATGATCCATGGCCAACCTCTTATTTCAGCCGCGTTTCAACGGGTTCCACGGCGCCTTCCAGAAGCACGAGCTGCTTGTGCTTCAGGATCTCATACACACTGAGCTGATCCGGGGTGGTCAGGGTGATGCCGGGCAGGTTCCGGGAAGAAAGCACAAGATTGCGCGATTCTTCGGGAGCGATGATGAGAGCCTTGGAAAGGCCCAGATTGCCTGCGATCTTGGCGAACACCTTGGTCTTCGCTTCGGGCAGGTCAAAGCCCTTGACCACGAGCAGGTTGTCACCGGCGAGGCGCGAAGAGAGCGCCATGCGCAGGGCCAGCTTGCGGATCTTCTTGTTCACCTTAAAATCGTATTTGCGGGGCTGGGGTCCGAAAAGGATCGCGCCGCCACGCCACACGGGGGAACGGTTGGAACCGGCGCGAGCGCGGCCGGTGCCCTTCTGGCGCCACGGCTTCACGCCGCCGCCGGAAACCATCGCCCGGGTCTTGGTCGAGTGAGTGCCCGCCCGTTTGGCAGCGAGCTGAGCCCGCACCACGAGGTGGAGAATCTCCGGCCTCACAGCGACCTCGAACACTTCGGGAGTCAGGGTCAGTTCGCCCTGTTCCGTCTTGTCCTGATCGTATACTTTCACGACAGCCATTGTTTCTCTCCCTACCTACTGCTTGCGCACCAGAACGAGACCGTTCTTGGGCCCGGGCACGGAACCGCGGATAAGGATGACGTTGTCTTCCGTCCGCACGTCCACAATTTCAAGGCCCTGCACGGTTACCTGTTCGGCACCCCAGTGGCCCGCCATCTTCCTGCCCTTGAACACGTGACCGGGGAAGGTGTTGTTACCGATGGAACCACCGGAACGATGCACCTTTTCACAACCGTGCGTGTCCTTGGAGCCCTTGAAGTTCCAGCGGCGCATGACGCCCTGGTACCCCTTACCGAGGCTCGTACCAGTTACTTTAATCTTGTCGCCGGCGGCGAACACGTCCGCGGTCAGCACGGCGCCCACTTCGTAAGCGGCCGGACCGTCGAGGCGGATTTCGCGAACCTTGCGGTAAAGAGCCGTTCCGGCTTTGGCAAAGTGACCCTTCATAGGCTTGGTCACATGCTTTTCCTTGGCTTCTTCGAAGGCGATCTGCAGAGCGTTGTAGCCGTCCGTTTCAGCGGTCTTGACCTGGGTAACAGGGCAAGGACCAGCCTGAACAACCGTCACAGCCACGGCAGAACCGTCTCCAGCGAAGATGCGGGTCATGCCAAGCTTGCGACCCAGAATTCCCATTTTCTCAGCCATGACATTCCTCGCTAAAGCTTGATTTCCACATCCACACCCGCAGGCAGGCTGAGCTTGCCGAGGGCGTCCACGGTCTGCTGCGTGGGTTCCAGGATGTCCATAAGCCGCTTGTGGATCCGCATTTCAAACTGTTCACGGGACTTCTTGTCCACGTGCACAGAGCGGTTCACGGTGAATTTATTGATATTGGTGGGCAGAGGAATTGGCCCTGCCACGCCCGCGCCCGTATTCCGAGCCGTATCGACGATTTCCGCCACAGCCTTGTCAAGGATGCGGTAATCGTAAGCCTTGAGCTTGATGCGGATACGATCACTGCTCACTGTCGTCATTGCGTCTACTCCGTTATCTGGCAACAATTGTCCGGTATCGTTCATAAAGAGCAACGAAACGAACCGAACCTCCACACAGCAGCCGACCTTCGAAAAGGCCGGTTCCAAAGCGTATGTACGTGAACGCTTCGGCCAACCCTGGCAAAGACCAGACGGCAGCTACGTGGGTCGCCACGAACCTTTTGGTTACGTGCAGACTTCAATTATGTACGCGGGAGATTGGGACGAGGAGGGATGGCCATTCCGGCGTCACTCCGACTGCTCTCCATTTCCATAATGAAGTCAACCCATGTTTCGCCAGCCTGGCCTGTATTGGATGAACATCCAATAAGACAGGTAGTCCCGCAGGGGTCACCTAAGGGCTCTCGCCCCTTAACAAGACCTTTACAGCTGGAGATTCGTGAGGGATTCCCACAGCTCTAACGGCTCTTGACATCCTTTCGGCAATCAGTGACGCCTGCAAATGTCAAAGTCGGCCTGATGGCCGACATAGCAGGATGGACAGTGCATCCACCCTTCCCTGCCGCACAGGGATGACCCACATCAAGTGGGGAAACGCATATCTATACAAAGAAGCCTAGGACGTCAAGGGTTTTCTTGTCCTTTTCGGCTACTTCCCCGTTTTTTCTCTTTCCGGAAAAAATGGAGAAAGGGCATCGCGCCCCGTATCCGGCAGCAGCCCTGCCCTTCCGCCGAATAGGGGCATTGCCTTCCGCCACCGTCAAGGCTACACTCCCATACTCCATATCCCTTTCAACAGCCGGGGCCGACGGCCCGGCAAGGTCCCGATCATGATCACTCTGCTGCTCACCGTCTTTCTTGTGGTGCTGATTTCCGCGATCTGCTCCATGACCGAAGCGGCCCTCTATTCCGTCCCCTGGACCTATATCGAAAACCTGCGCAAGCAAGGGTCCGCCACAGGCGAGCTGCTGTACCAGCTCCGTTCCCGCATCGATCAGCCCATCGCCGCCGTCCTCACCCTCAATACGGTGGCGAACACCGCCGGGGCCGCCATAGCGGGCGCCGTCGCCGCCAATGTGCTCGGTGCGGACAATACCGCGCTGTTCGCGGCGGGGCTGACCATCCTCATCCTCGCGCTCGGGGAAATCCTCCCCAAAACGCTCGGCGTGGCCCACGCCTGCGGCGTCGCCAGCGGCATGGCCCGCCCTCTCCGGCTTATGGTCCTCATCTTCAAGCCGTTCATCTGGTTCTCAAGCATGTTGACGCGCCTCGTGGCCTCGCCCCAGAGCGGCCCTTCCGCCACCGAAGACGACATCCGGGCGATCACCAGCCTCTCCCGCCAGACCGGGCGCATCCAACAGTATGAAGAGAACGCCATCAGGAACATCCTCTCGCTGGACGTAAAGCATGTGCGCGAGATCATGACCCCGCGCACGATGGTTTTCTCCCTCCAGGAGGACATTTCGGTCAAGGACGCCTACAACCACCCCCAGATCTGGCACTACAGCCGCATCCCCGTCTACGGCGACGACAACGAGGACATCGTCGGCATCGTGCTCCGCAAGGACATCGGGCGCTATGTCTCTCAGGGGCAGGGGGAAAAGACGCTGTTCGATATCATGCAGCCCGTCCGTTTCGTCCTTGAGAACCAGACGGTGGACAAGCTGCTTTTGGAATTTCTGGAATCGCGGCTCCATCTTTTCATCGTGCTGGACGAATACGGCGGGCTGGCTGGCGTCGTATCCCTCGAAGACGTGCTTGAAGAGATGCTCGGCCGGGAAATCGTCGACGAGACCGATGCCGTTGCCGATCTGCGCGAAGCCGCCCGCCAGCGCCGCAGCGCCCTGACGCAGGCCCGCAACCAGCAGAACGCAGCCCTCAAGGCCGCACGCGCCGACGCCGCGAAGGAATAGGGGAAAAGAACTTTTTTCAGAAATTTTTGTCAAAACCCCCGGCAAAGCCGGGGGCTTGAAACGCGGTAACCGCTCAAAGCGGTTTTTGCTATTCGCCTACGGCGAATTACAGCAGCTTAAGCTGCTCCACCTTCCTGTCTTCTTTTTCCTGGTTCCCTATGTAGAGCCGAATTTCCCGTTCTCCTACTCCTACCGTGCTTACAAAATATCCTCTCGCCCAGAAACTCGCTCCTGTTATTTTACAAACTTTTTCAAAATGTTTCGCTATCTCAATAGCCTTTTTCCTTTTAAATAGCCCACTACTTCTGCCACCCCATATTTAGGTGGAATCGACAGTAACATGTGCACATGATCC
>NZ_JNJP01000033.1 GCF_000701705.1 Bilophila wadsworthia ATCC 49260
AAGAACCAGAGGCCTTTGCCTCAGCCGCTGCGTTTCCGTCAGCGGCGAAGCGGGAATTTACCCCGCTCGGTCCAGCTTGTCAACAACTTTTTTTTTCGAACCCCGAAGTTTTTTTTCGGAGCGCGCCGCGAGGGTTTCTCCCCGGCGCAGAAGCGGGAACTTATCCCGACCCCTTCTCGCTGTCAACCGCTTTCTTCTGCTTTTTTCAAAAAACCGTTACCGTGCTGTCACAGTGACGACACAACAACTGCAGGTTGTTTTCAACACGCAGCCGAAGCATTTGCATACCCTGCCCCAGACCCCGCTCTCTGTCAACCATTTTTTGAATTTTTTTCCAAAACGTTTTCTTCTCAATATCCAACCTTTTTGTTTTATTGCACTATGAGAATATGCGTTTTCCGGGATGATACTCATGAAAAAAGCCCGGAAAGAGGACTCCCCGGGCCTTCGCATCAGTTCGCTTGACGGCTAGGCGTGATCAGGCTTGTGCAGTTCGAACGCGTCGTGCAGGGTGCGCACAGCGAGTTCGGTGTATTTTTCGTCGATCAGACAGGAAATCTTAATCTCGGACGTACTGATCATCTGGATGTTGATGTTTTCCTGCTGCAGGGCGGCGAAGGCCTTGGTCGCCACGCCGGTGTGGTTGCGCATTCCCACGCCGATGACGGAAACCTTAGCGACGTAGGGGTCGTGTTCCACGCCCGTACCGCCGATCCGCGCGACGATTTCCTTCATGAGCTGAATGGCTTTCTCCAGATCCTTGCGGGACACGGTGAACGTCATGTCGGTCACGCCTTCGCGGCTGGCGGTCTGGATGATCATGTCAACCATGATGCCGTTTTCGGACAGCGGCGCAAAAAGGGCGGCGGAGACGCCGGGGCGGTCAGGAACCCCGCATACGGTTACACGGGCCTGATCCTTGTCATATGCAATGCCGGAGACGAGCACGGCTTCCATCATGGCGTCCTCCTGGGCGACCAGCGTTCCCGGATCATCAGAAAACGTGGAGCGCACGTGAACGGGAACATTATACTTCTTTGCGAACTCCACAGAACGGATTTGCAATACCTTCGCACCCATGGAAGCCATTTCAAGCATTTCTTCATAGGTGACGCGATCGAGTTTGCGAGCCGTGGAGCACAGATTGGGGTCCGTCGTATAGACCCCGTCCACATCCGTATAGATTTCACACTCGCAGGAATCCAGAGCGGCGGCCAGCGCCACGGCGGACGTATCGGACCCGCCACGGCCGAGCGTGGTGATGCGCCCGTCTTCCGTCGAGCCCTGGAACCCGGCGACCACGAGCACGTCGTGCGCCTCAAGCTCCTTATGGATGCGGGAGGCATCAATAGAGAGGATGCGGGCACGGCCGAATTCATCATTCGTGATGATCGGGATCTGCCAGCCGAGCATCGAACGCGCCTTGATGCCGGAGTCCTTGAGCAACATGCTGAAAAGCGCGATCGAGGCCTGCTCGCCCGTGGAAAGCAGACTGTCCACTTCCGCCAGATCAGGCTCTGCGGCCCAACGGGTCGACAGATCCAGCAGTTTGTTGGTCTTCCCGGACTTGGCGGAAAGCACCACGACTACCTTGTATCCCTGATCCAGAGCGGCTTTCACCTTACCACGCACCATTTTTAGGCGGTCGATGTCGGCTACGGACGTCCCTCCGAATTTTTGTACCAGAATACGCATAGCTGAGTCCTTCATCGTGACCTGTGAGGCAGAAACCCTTCCTCTTTGCCGTCATTCCCCGGAATCGCGGAGACGAGCCAGTTTCTGCAATACGCAGTGCGCCGCCTTCCCATAGGGGGACAGCGTTACCAACCTGTTATTTTTGCAGACTTGAAACAGGATGTCCAGACGTTTCGGGGGCAAATTCTCGGCTGCAATCCGCTCGGCCCATTCGACGAGCACCAGTCCGGATTCCGTATCCAGCGCCTCGTCCACTTCATCGGGCAATGCGCCCTCCGAGCGGTACAGATCACAATGGATGACGGAGGGCGTCGTGGGATAGCTGTTGCACAGGGTAAAGCTCGGGCTGGAGACTTCCGCATTCTCCCCTCCGGGCAACGCTTCGATGAAGCCGCGTGTGAACGTGGTCTTGCCTGAGCCCAGATCGCCGTAGAACAATATGATATGAACCTGCTCGCCGCCCTCGGCGTACTGCTCGTTCAGCGCCCGGCCAAGCTGCCTGCCGAACTCGACGGTCGATTCGGCATCAGGAAGGGATATATCCATAGAAAATCCTTTGAAAAAAATCGGGGGAGAGCATGAGAGCAAAACGGCCCTCGGCAGAGAAAATCCGCATGGGATCAGCCTTGCCGCCGCGCCCTTGCGGGAACGTCAGGCGAGGCCAACCCATTGAACCATCCATCTCCTCTTGAAACCATCAGAAGCGAAGATGACCGTTCCGATTACCGGAAACCTGACGGAAACTCAACGCTTCCCTGCCCCCTCTCTGGATGGGGTCGCATGGCAGGCGGCCCGGGCCGGCAGACAGCTCCGGATATCCGCCAGTCAAAAGCCGCTGAAGCGGGATACGCAGAGGAGGGGACCTGTCCTCCGAAAGGCGCTGCCTCCCAGGATGCCTTCGAACTTCCACATCTCTCACAAGAACCACTGGACGACCGGGAAAAAAATGTATAGAGTACTCACCTCATATGGAACAACAGCACGGTCTTCTTGTGGTCGACAAGCCACGCGGGCTCTCGTCCGCCCAGTGTACCAACCGATTCAAACGGTTGGGGCAGAAAAAGATAGGACACGCAGGCACCCTGGACCCGATGGCTCAGGGCGTTCTGTTGGTGCTTCTCGGGCACGCGACCAAAATCTCCGGATATCTCATGGCGGGAGGCGTCAAAGCCTATCAGGGCACTGTCCGGCTCGGGCAGACCACTGATACGTGGGACGCCGACGGCCAGATTACCGCCGAAGCGCCGTGGAACCATGTGACCGCCGAAGCCGTGGCCGACGTCATCGCCGGCTGGGTGGGCACGAGTGAACAGCCCGTGCCGCCCTATTCAGCGGCCAAGCATCAAGGTCAGCCCCTCTACAAGCTGTCCCGGGAGGGGAAAGAAACCCCGCTCAAAATCAAGACCATCGAAATTTCGCGTGCGGAAGTCCTCAGGGTTGAGCTTCCGTACGTTACCTTCCGAGTCATTTGCAGTTCCGGCACTTACATACGGTCCCTCGCCCACAGCTTGGGGACGCGCTTGGGGTGCGGAGCCGTGCTCACGGAACTGATTCGGGAGTATAGCCACCCCTTTGGCCTCGACAGGGCTTGTCCGCTGGACACGCTGCTCGCCGAGCCCGAAACGCTGCCTGAACGGGTCATCCCCGTGACCGCCGCTCTCCCCCACTGGCCCACGATCACCGTGACCGGGCAGGAAGAGGCGGACACGAAAAACGGCAAGATCCTTGTGTGGACGGAAGCGCGCCGCGCGCGCTCCAGAGCACAGGACGGAACGGACATCCCGTGCGTTCCCGGCGCCAACGCCGTCTTGCTCTCGCCCGACGGGCAGCCTCTCGCGCTCGCCGAAGCCGTCTCCGGCGGCCCCGCATGGAAAGTGCTCAGGGGACTTTGGAACTAACGCAACCCATTCGGAGGATATCGCTGTGGTTATGGACGCCGCCCAGAAAAAGACTGTTATCGAAGCTCACGCCAAGCATGAAGGCGACACCGGCTCCCCGGAAGTCCAGGTAGCTCTGCTTACCGCCCGCATTGAAGGCCTCACCGGGCACTTCAAGGAACACAAGAAGGACTTCCACTCCCGCCGTGGCCTGCTCAAGCTCGTCGGCCAGCGCCGCAACCTGCTGAACTACCTCAAGAGCAAAGATATTCAGCGTTACCGCGCTCTCATCGAAAAGCTGGGACTGCGCAAGTAAGTGCGTTTTCGGGGGGAGCCTTGGGCTCCCCCTTTCCACGTCATCAACCTCAACCCGTCATGAGAAGGAGTTTCCGCGAACAGGATCGACGTTTGGATCGATATTGTTCCCGGAGTCTCCTTCCCGAAGAGAAAAGGATTCACCATGAGTTTTAGAAAAGCCCCCACCCGGGTTTCCGCCACCATCGGCGGCAAGGAAATCATCCTTGAGACCGGCCGCGTCGCTACGCAGGCCCACGGCTCCGTTACCATCCAGTGCGGTGGCACCGTCGTGCTCGTTACCGTTTGTTCACAGCCCCTCGACTTCGACCGCGGCTTCTTTCCGCTGACCGTGGAATATTCCGAGCGCATGTATGCCGCGGGCCGTATCCCCGGCAGCTTCTTCCGCCGCGAAATCGGCCGTCCGTCCGAGCGCGAAACCCTCGTTTCCCGCCTCATCGACCGCCCGATCCGCCCGTTGTTCCCCAAGGGCCTCCCCGAAGACGTGCAGGTGCTCGCCAGCGTCATTTCCTCCGACCAGGAAAACGAATCCGACGTGCTCTCCATCACGGCCGCTTCCGCCGCCGTCATGCTGTCGCCCCTGCCCTTCGCCGAAGCCGTCGCCGGCGGACGCATCGGCCGCATCAACGGCCAGTTCATCCTGAACCCCACCGTCAAGGAAATGGCCGAAAGCGACCTGAACATCGTGTTCGCCGCTTCCGCCGACGCGCTGGTCATGGTTGAAGGCGAAGCCACCTTCGTTCCCGAAGACGTGATCATCGACGCCCTCGAATGGGGCCGCAAGGAAATCCAGCCCCTCGTCGAAGCGCAGGTCAAGCTGCGCGAGCTCGCGGGCAAGGCGAAGATGGCCTTCACCCCGCAGGAAGACGACGCGGCCCTGCTCGCCCGCATCGAAGAGCTTGCCGCCGGAGCCGGCCTCGAAGCCGCCATGCGCGTGCCCGAAAAGATGGCCCGCAAGGACGCCCGCAAGCTCGTGAAGGAAAAGATCGTCGAAGCCCTCAAGGCCGATCCGACCTATGGCGAAGACGAAAAGGCCCTCTCCTCCGTCGGCGACATCATCGGCCACATCGAAAAGAAGGTCGTGCGCAAGCGCATCCTTGACGAAGGCACCCGCATCGACGGACGCGACACCAAGACCGTGCGCCCCATCGAAATCCAGCCCGGCATCCTGCCCCGCGCCCACGGCTCCGCGCTGTTCACGCGCGGTGAAACGCAGTCCCTGTGCGTGACCACGCTCGGCAGCTCCACGGACAACCAGCGCATGGATTCGCTCACCGGCGACGTGACCAAGACCTTCATGCTGCACTATAACTTCCCGCCCTTCTCCGTGGGCGAAGTGAAGCCCGTCCGCGTGTCCCGCCGCGAAATCGGCCACGGCGCGCTGGCCGAAAAAGCCCTCAAGCCCATCATCCCCGCGGGCGACGGCTTCCCCTTCACCGTCCGCGTGGTGGCCGAAACGCTGGAATCCAACGGTTCCTCCTCGATGGCCGCGGTGTGCGGCGGCTGCCTGTCCCTCATGGACGCGGGCGTGCCGATTTCCGATCCGGTCGCCGGCGTGGCTATGGGCCTCATCAAGGAAGGCGATAACTTCATCGTGCTGACCGACATCCTCGGCGACGAAGATGCCCTCGGCGACATGGACTTCAAGATTGCCGGTACCGCCGAAGGCGTAACCGCCGTGCAGATGGACATCAAGATCACCGGCCTGACCACCGAGATCATGCGCAAGGCCATGCGTCAGGCGCATGAGGCCCGCCTGCATATCCTCGGCGAAATGAAGAAGGCCATCGACGGCCCCCGCGCCGAACTCTCCAAGTATGCCCCGCAACATGCCGAAGTCTTCGTGAACCCCGAAGTCATCCGCATGATCATCGGACCCGGCGGCAAGAACATCAAGGCGATCACCGCCGCCACCGGCGCTTCCGTGGATATCGAGGACAGCGGCCGCATCTCCATCTTCGCCCCCACCGCCGAATCCATGGAACAGGCCAAGGAACTGGTGCAGTACTACGACCAGCGCCCCGACCTCGGCAAGAACTACATGGGCAAGGTCCGCAAAGTGCTGGAAATCGGCGCCATTGTGGAAATCATGCCCAATGTCGAAGCCCTCGTGCACATCTCGCAGCTTGATACCAGCCGCGTGGCGCAGGCTTCCGATGTGGCCCACCTCGGCGAAGACATGTTGGTGAAGGTCATCGAAATCAACGGCGACCGCATCCGTGCCAGCCGCAAGGCCGTCCTCCTCGAAGAACAGGGCATCGAATGGAAGCCCGAGGACACCGCCCGCCCCGCCCGCACTCCGCGCGGCGAAGGCGACCGCGATCATCGCGGTGACCGTGGGGATCGCGGCGAACGCCGCGAACGCCGTCCCCGCCGCGACTAACGCAACGAACTGAGGCCCGGCCTCGGATACCGCCGGGAAAGGTAATCCTTCCCGGTCTCCGAAAAGGAGGAAGAAGCATATGCTTCTTCCTCCTTTTTCGCTTCATGAGGGGGCCTGTCCCCGCGTTCAAAAACCGGGGCATCTTGCCGGGAAGAAAAAAGAAGCGGCACGTCCGCCCTCCCTTCCTGTACCCTGCGCCGAAGCGAACACGTTTCCAGCATCTTCTATATGAAAAACCATAATTGAATGGGGTACGACACCACGTTCCGCCTCCGGCGTACTTTTAACGCCTCTGCCCGGTAAAAAGGACAAGAACGCCCTTGCTCTCGTCACCGTTGGCGGATATCATTTAATTCCAATTGATAGTCGACGGGGTGTTAACGTGTCTTTATCCGCAAGCCAGGCCAGTGCCACACAGAAGCTGCTGGAGCATATCCGCAGTACACCCCAGAAAGACGACGCTTCTGCTTCTTTCGCCCCACCCCTCCAGATTCCTCCGGCCGCGCCCCTCCGTCCTTTGTTCGGCAAAGAGCGCTCGGTTGTGGGTATTGATGTCGGCAAGGGCAGGATCTGCCTTGTACAACGCCGCGCCGGAAGCACACCGATCCTTGAGGCCATTCAGAGCTTCAGCATCCCGGAAACCATGGACTGGGAAACACCGGGCCTCGCCGACAGGATACGCGAGGCGTTGAGCGCCTTCCTGCCTCATGGCGGACGCGACGCGGACATATGGGTCCGGCTCCCCGACGGACAGGATGAGCTTCGCCATTACCGCATTCCCAAAGTCAGCCCTAAAGATCGCGACGCCATTGCCAAGATGGCCGCGATCCGGGAAAAACCGTTCGACGAGGCCGAAAACATCTTCGACTATCGCGTGGACGCCGAAGTGCTGGACAAAGGTGTGCCCCGCCTCCCCGTCACCGCCATGATCGCCAACAAAGGCGCTGTCAACACCGTCAGGCATACGCTCGCCGCGGCCGGCGTTTCTCCCGCGGGCATCTCCTCCGGGAACATCTACGCGCAAAACCTGTTCGCTTCGGGCTGGCTGTCCTCGCCGTGGGAACATTTCGCCTTCGCCGACATAGGAGAGGACTCCACTCGCATCGAGATCTTTTCCGGTACCAACATCGCGCTCAGCCGGACCATCAAAACCGGCCTGAGAAGCCTCGTCACGGCATTGCAGGAATCCTACGGCGGCCGACGCAAGAAAACGCCTCCGCCTCCAGTTGTGCCGCCCATGCCGCGGCACCTGCCGATGGAGGCGTTGGGCGGGGAGCTTGCCGGGTCTCACTCCGAACGGCAGCAGGCCGTTTCATCGTTCACGTCGCCCTCGGACCCGTTCCCGTTGATCCTGCAGCCGGAATCCCTGCCGCTGGAGCTGTCTCTTCCACAGCTGTCCCCAATGGATATGGGCATGGCTTCGGCACCTGTCGCGCCTTCCGTGCCCGCAGCGTCCCTATCCTCCCTCGCCGAAAAAATTCCGGACGATGAAATTTCCTATGAAGAAGGCCTGCACCTGCTCTGCGAAAACAGGCGCCGCACGCCCGAAGAAGAGGAACGCCTGCTTCTGCGCCTTTCCCAGCCTCTCGGGAGGTTGGCCAGGCAGCTGGAACGCACCGCCGACCACTTCCGCAACGCTATGGGGATGCCGAACATTCAGGGCGTCATTGTGTTCGCCCCCGGCGGCTGCATGGCGCTTGCGCTGAAAAAGTTCGAAACCTCCCTCGGCCTCCCCTGCCGCCCGCTGCGCTTTGACGGGCAGACCACGCCCGGCGCGGCTACGGATCTGGAAAAGGCGCTGGCCAGATCCGCCGACGAAAGCCTGCTGCAAGCCATCGGCCTGAGCCTCTCCGCCCCGGCGTATACGCCCAATGCGATCATGACCTACAAGGATCAGAAGAGCAGGGAACGGCAGATGCGGATCACGTTCCTTTCGATAGGGCTCACGACCGTCGTGCTCATGCTGCTTCTGGCCTTCTGCGGCAAACTGTACATGGGCTATCTGGACGAGAAAGCGCACAAGGCCGAACTGGAAAGCCGGATTGCCTCGTGGCCCGTGCTCTACACGCCGGATCAACTCAGGAACAATCTGGCCGACACCCAGAAATGGCAGGTGCAGGCCCGGACACTGGCGAAACGCCGCATCGCCGCCGCGCTCATGACCGAACTCTCCACCATCACCCCCGAGGCCATCCATATCACGGGTATGCGGGTTACGTTCAAGGACGTGAATCCCGGCAAGCAGGAAGCGCGGCGCGGCACGAAGAAACCATCCGAACCCGAAGAAAGCGCCGTCGCCGTGCTCACCGGAAGCGTGGCGGGCGACATGCTCCAGCGCGAATCCCAGCTTGCGGAATTCCTCAGCCAGCTGGAGCACTCCCCGATGGTTCTGTCCTTGGTTGTGGAAAAGCAGCAGACGGATACGGAAATCCTCTCCTTCGTCGCAACGCTGAGGCTGGTGTAACATGCGTCTCCCGATTGTCCCGGCATGGTTCCCCCTCAGGGCTCTCGCGCTTCAGGGCGTGATGGCGCTGTGCGTGCTGCTGTTCTGCCTCGCCCCGCTCTGGTATGTTACGTGGAAGCTCGAAGCGGACATCAAAGGACTCGAAACCCGGATACAGGTGCAGGAAACCCTCCAGCCGCTTATGGAGGGGCTCAATGCCCGGCGTGAGGAAACCCGGCGCCTTCTCGGAGCGACCAAAACCCTGCCGACGCCGGACACCCTGCCGCTCATCGTCACCTCGCTGCAGGAAATGGTCAGCCTGTCCGGGATGCAGAGTTCCCATTTCGTCCCCGCCGCCGAAACCGTCGTGGAAAAGAACCGCATCCGTCTGGACGGCACCCTTTCCGGCCCTCCCGACAATTTCCGGCGCCTTGTCCTCCTGCTGAGCGAACAGCCGTGGCTTTCCGGCATGGAATTTTTGAACGTCACCCCTTCCGGCGCGCTTCCCGCATACTCGCTGGGGATTTGGGCCACGTTCACGCAACAGGCCAACACGCCGCGGCACTGATGAAGGGCTGATACGATGACGCTACGGGAAAAGATACTTTTGGCGGCCATGGGCGCCGCCGTCATGGGAGGAGGCATCCAGTTCGGCCTTTCGACGCTGCTGCCCTCCCCGGCGCCTTCCGGCACGGACAGCTCCCTGCAACAGGCCCGGGCCGTCGCCGGAGAGGTCACGGCGCGCCTGCAGGCCCTCCCGCTGTCGGACGGCCAGCGCTACATCCTCGCCTCCTCGCTGCGCCCGGCCCCGCGCAACCCGTTCACCCTTCCGGCAAACGGGCTGCCGGACGCGCAGCAGTCGGCGTCCGCGAACGCTTCGGGCCTCGTCTATTCCGGCTATGTGCAGGCCGGAAAGGAAGCTCTCGCCATCATCGGCGGGCTGGAATACGGCGTGGGCGACACGCTCCCCAATACCGGCGACGTGATCCGGTTCATCGGTTCCGACGGCGTGCGCCTCTATTCGCCGTCGCGGAACGCCGAGTGGACCCTGCCCTACTCCGGGGACGACATATAAGCCGCGCCTCTCAACGAACAGCTTCGCCGCGCCCTTGCGGCGAGTGGAGAATACTATGCGACAACGGCCCGTTTCCATCCTTTGCCTCCTGGCCTTGTTCTGTCTGCTCGCGGCCTGCTCCCCCAAGCAAGACAAAAAGCAGGAGTTCATGGATCACTGGAAGCAGCTCTCGCAGGATTCGCAGGGCTATTCGCCCGCACCCTCCGATCTGCGCCCCGAGCCCCGCGTGATCATGCGCCATACGGAAAAACAGGAACAGGCCGCGTCCCGTCCCCTGCCCACCATTCCCGTCACCCTCAAGCTCCACAACGTGGATGTGGGCGTCGCCCTGCGCAGCCTCGCGGCCGCCGCCGGGGTCAACGTCATGCTCAGCCCCGGCGTGAGCGGGACGGTCAGCCTCAATGTCCAGAAATCCCCGTGGCGGGACGTGTTCCAAGGACTGCTGCGAGCCAACGGCCTGCAATACCGCTGGCAGGGCAACATCCTGCAAGTCTTGACCGCCGTGGAAAAACAGAAGGAAATCAACCTCCAGACGCTCGACAACCAGCTTGCCCAGCAGGAGCTCATCTCCCGCCAGAACTCGCCGCTCACCGTCAGCGTGGTCAGCGTGCGCTATGCCGAAGCCGCGGCCCTGCAGCAGAGCCTCACCAAATTCCTTACCGCCGCCAACGGGCAAGGCGGGCAGGCCGCCGTCATCGAAGTGGACGAACACAGCAACGCCCTGATCATACAGGCCACGGAACAGGATCAGCAGCGCATCATCCGGCTTGTGGACAACCTCGACCGCCCGCGCCCGCAGGTCCACCTCAAGGCCTACATCGTGGAAGCCACCAAGGAAACCGCCCGCGAACTCGGCGTGCAGTGGGGCGGCGTCTGGCGTTCCGGTTCCTTCAACAACGGCAACCACGCGTGGATCGGCTCCGGCGCGTCCGGCACGCAGGGGCAGGACCCCGTCACCGGCGGCCTGACCGGAACGCACGGCTCCGGCCTCGGCGGCGCGCCTTTCGGCCTCGACTATTCCGGCATCGCCTCCAACGACATGGGCTCCCTCGGCTTCCTGTTCGGCAAGGTCGGCGGCAGTATGCTCGAAGTCCAGCTCAACCTCATGGAAAAGGACGGCAACATCAACATCCTGTCCTCGCCCTCCATCACCACGCTGGACAACAAGATGGCCTACACCGAGAACGGCGAAAAGGTCCCCTATGTTTCCACAAGCAACATGGGCGACCGCGAGGTCAAGTTCGAAGACGCGGTCCTGCGCCTCGAGATGACGCCCAACGTCATCGACGGCGACAACCTCAAGCTCAAAGTGCTGGTCAAGAAGGACGAAGTGGACACCTCCCGTTCCGTGGACGGCAATCCCTTCATCATCAAGAAGCAGACCGAAACGACCCTCATCATGCGCAACGGCGAAACCGTGGTCATCTCCGGCCTGACCAAGGAAAAGGGGACGGACATCAACGCGGGCGTTCCCGGGCTCAAGGACATCCCCGGCGGCAAGTACGTCTTCGGCCACGAGAGCAAGGGCAAGACGATGGAGGAAGTGCTTATCTTCATCACGCCGGAAATCCTGCCCACGCGGGAACTGCCGCCGCTCCCGTCCGCGCCTTCCATGAGCGAAAGCCCTTCGCTCCGGAACGGGGCGCTTCCCGCGCCCTCGGCCGGGGCCGCGAGGAGATAGCCCATGCATACACGAATGAGACTCGGCGAGCTGCTGCTGGCCTCCGGCCTGCTCAGCGCCGACCAGCTTGAAGCCGCCCTCCAAGGCCAGCGCAGCAGCGGCATGAAGCTCGGCGAGTACCTGATCAAACAGGGCATCTGCCGCGAGAGCGACGTCGTGGACGCCGTGTGCCGCCAAACCGGCATCGAACGCTACACGCCCTCCCGATTCCCGCTGAACCTGTCCCTCTCCGACCGCCTGCCCGCCGACGTGGCGCAGCGCACCAATGCCGTCCCCCTGCTCATCCGCGGGGATGTGCTGGTCGTGGCGATGATGGACCCGCTGGATATCGACGCGCTGGACCGCATTGAAATCGTCACGGACCGCGAAGTGGAGCCGGTCATGTGCCTCCGGCAGGAGTTCACCCAGCTCTACGCCGCGCTGTACGGCCATTTCAACACGATGGACGGGGTGATGGAGAGCTTTACCGCTCTGCCCGATCAGCCCGTGGCGTCCGACGACCTGCTCATCGCCAGTGAAACGCCCAAAGACGAGCTCGGCCAGCCCGACGAAGCCCCGGTGGTCCGCCTCGTCAACTCCATCCTGACGCAGGCGGTGCGCGAATCGGCGAGCGACATCCACATCAGCCCGGAAAAGGATTCCATCCAGATCCGTTTCCGCATCGACGGCAAGCTCCGCAAAACGCCTTCGCCCCCGAAAAGCGTCGGGGCCTCCATCGTCTCGCGCATCAAGATTTTGGCGAATATGGACATCTCCATTACCCGCGTGCCGCAGGACGGGCGCTTCACCATGATGGTGGACCGCCGGGAAATCAACGTCCGCGTCTCCACCCTGCCGACCATCTACGGCGAAAACGTGGTCATGCGTCTGCTCGACATGAGCACCAACCACGTCTACACGCTGGACAAGCTCGGTATGAGCGACAAGGACTGCAAGACCATTTCCCAAACGATCGAAAGGCCCTACGGCATGATCCTGTCCACCGGCCCCACCGGGAGCGGCAAGAGCACAAGCCTCTATTCCATCCTCCAGCTTCTCAACAAGCCGGACGTGAACGCCATCACGCTTGAAGATCCCGTCGAATACCGCATTGACGGCATCCGGCAGGTACAGCTCAACGTCCGGGCGGGCATGACCTTCGCCTCCGGCCTGCGCTCCATCCTGCGCCAGGACCCGGACGTGATCATGGTGGGCGAAATCCGCGACAGCGAAACCGCGCAGATCGCCGTGCAGGCGGCCCTCACCGGGCACCTCGTGCTGTCCACCCTGCACACCAACGACGCGCCCGGCGCGGTTTCCCGGCTCATGGAAATGCACATCGAGCCTTATCTCGTCGCTTCCGTGCTCCTCTGCTCGTTTGCCCAGCGCCTTGTCCGCAAAGTATGCCCCCATTGCGCAGAGCCCTATGATCCGCCCCGCGCCCTGCTCGGGCTTTTCGGGATCAAGGATGCGGAAGGGGCAACCTTCCGGCGCGGGAAAGGCTGCTACCACTGCGGGAACACGGGCTATTTGGGCCGGATCGGTATTTTCGAAGTGATGCCCGTGACGCCGGAAATCCAGGAAGCCATTGTCCGCCGGGCCCACGCGCAGGAGATTTCCGCCATCGCCCAGCGGCAGGGCGTCATGAACACCCTCGCTCAGGACGCGGCCCGCAAGGTCCGCGCCGGGATCACCACCGTCGAGGAAGCCCTCCGCGCCGCTATGGTGTAGGGGGACCGGAAGAGAGCATCGGGGGAGGGAAACCTTTCTGAAGAAGGGTTTCCCTCCCCCGTCCCCCTCCCTTCCCAAGACTTTCGACTGGTGGGGAGGCCGCACGGAGGGAGTCCCTGTCGGGCGAATATTGAAAAAGGATACTCATGGCGGACCAAAAACATACGTATGCCTACCGGGCGATCAATGACGAAGGCGTGACGCTCACCGGCGATATTGAGGCCGAAAGCGCGGAACAGGCGCGTCAGGCGCTGCTTGGCCGCGGCCTCATGCCGACCGAGGTTACCCGTCGGGACGGCCCCTTGAAGAGCAAACGCTTCCAAAAATTCTTCCAGAAGCCGGTCACCTACAAACAGATCATCCTGTTCAGCAAACAGTTCCGCACGTTGTTCAACGCAGGCGTCTCCATCACGCAGCTTTTGGGCATCCTCCAGACGCAGACGGAAAACCCCACGCTCAAAGCCGCCACGGCGGACATCGCGCAGCAGGTAAGCACGGGCGGTACGCTGTATAACGCGTTCCGGTCGCATCCGGATATTTTCTCCCCGCTCTACTGCTCCATGATCCGGGCTGGCGAATTCAGCGGCTCGATGGGCGATGTGCTGGATCGCCTCACGTACCTGCTGGAGCACGAAAACAAGATCCGCAACGACGTGAAATCGGCCCTGCGTTATCCCAAAATCGTGCTGATCACGCTGGCCGGAGCCTTTTTCTTCCTCCTCAACTGGGTGGTCCCGAGCTTCGCCAAGCTGTTCGTCAACGCCAAAATCGAACTGCCGTGGCCGACGCGCATGGCCCTTGCCATGAATACCGCGCTGTCCGACTACTGGTACCTGCTGCTGGCGGCTGCCGTCGGCATGTTCTTCGGGGTGCGTTGGTGGATACGGACAAGCCGGGGCCGCTACCTGTGGGCCCGGACGCTGCTCACCCTCCCACTCGTCGGCAAGGTCGTCCAGATGTCGATCATGGCCCGCTTTGCCGCCATCTTTTCCATCCTCCAGCGTAGCGGCGTCAGTATCCTCGATTCATTGGATATTCTTTCAGAGACCATCAACAATGCCGCGCTGGAGCGGGAATTCTCCACCATCAAGGAAAAACTCCGATCAGGCCAGGGCATCGCGGAACCGCTCAGCACCGCACGCTATTTCACGCCGCTGACCATCAACATGGTCGCCGTCGGCGAAGGCGCCGGCAATCTCGAGACCATGCTTGAGGACCTCGCCGCCCACTATGACGAAGAGGTCGAGTACGCCGTGGGTGAAATGACCGAAGCCATCGGCCCCATCCTCATCGTCGTTCTCGCCGCCGTCGTCGGCTTCTTCGCCCTCGCCATCTTCATGCCCATGTGGGACATGACCAAGCTGGCATCCGGCGGGCGTTAAGGCCGGATAAAGAAACCAAAGGAAAGGAAGGCCCCTTTCACAGGACAGGGCCTTCCCTCCTTTCAACGGCTTTTCTCTTTATGGAGCCCTTTTTTCTTTTTCTGTGGCTAGGATTCCATTATGCCGTTGCCCCCGCACGCTTCTGTCGGCGAACCGGGGGACGGAAACCTCCGCATGGGGCATCACACTCCACCGATCTTCATTAGCCGTTACGAAAGTCCTCCCCCGCCCCCTCCAATATTCTTTTCCGCCCATACCCCTCTCCAAAAAAAGGGTTTATTGCGGAAAGGAATATTGCTATACCTGCGGGGAGCGGGCATTGGCCCACGGGGGGGAGATGAACACATCCATTCCATGCTACGGCATCATTCCAGCGCGTTACGATTCTTCGCGTTTTCCGGGAAAACCGCTTGCCGATATTTGGGGACGCCCCATGTTCTGGCATGTCTACGCCCACGCCAAACGAGCTTCGGTGCTCAGGAACATCGTACTCGCCACGGACGACGAGCGCATTGCGGAAGCCGCCCTTGAATGGGAAATCCCCTGCGTCATGACCCGCCGCGACCACGCCAGCGGAACGGATCGGGTTTTCGAGGCCGCTTCAAAGCTCGGCGTCGAGCCCCACGCCGTCATCGTGAACATACAGGGCGACGAGCCCGCGCTGGACCCCGCCGTCATTGAGCAGCTCGTAAGGCCTTTCCTTGACGGAACGGTACAGGTAAGTACCCTCGCCACGCCGATTTCGCCGGAACGTGCGGCTTCCCCCAATCAGGTGAAGGTCGTGACGGCGGCCAACGGCGACGCGCTGTATTTTTCCCGCTCGCGCATCCCCTTCGACCGCGAGGGCGGAGACGGGGAAATTTTGGGGCACATCGGCCTGTATGCATTCCGCATGGGGGCGCTGGAACGGTTCGTCAGCCTGCCGCAGTCTCCGCTGGAAAAGCGGGAAAAACTGGAGCAGCTGCGCTTTTTGGAAAACGGCGTCCCGATCCGCGTGGTCCGCGTGGAAGGCTACGAAGCCCACGGCGTGGACACGCCGGAAGATCTGGAAACCATCCGCGAACTGCTCGCGGAGCACACCTGCAAAAGCTGCGTCCGTTAATACGGGTGCATACGCGACTTTGACAAATGCAACGGCGGGACTGCCGCCACGCTTCAACATAACGGAGACGGAATGAAGGCGCTATTGGCTCTTGAAGACGGTTTTGTACTTGAAGGACGTTCCTTTACCGGCCCCTGCGAGGGCGGCGGGGAAGTCATTTTCAACACCGGCATGACCGGGTATCAGGAGATTCTTACCGATCCCTCCTATTACGGCCAGATGGTGTGCATGACGTGGCCCCTGATCGGCAACTACGGGATCAGTGCCGAAGACATGGAGTCCGGCAAGGTCCACGCCGCGGCCCTCATCGTCAAGGAGTGCTGCAAGACGCCCTCCAACTGGCGCTCCGTGTGTTCCCTGCCCGACTTCCTGCAACAGCACGGCGTTCCCGGCATCGAGTGCATCGACACCCGCGCCCTGACCCGCCACCTGCGTATGCACGGAGCCATGCGCGGCATGGTTTCCACCTCCATCACCGATCCCGCCGAACTCGTCATGCAGGCGAAGTCCCTGCCTTCGATGGAAGGCCAGAACCTCGTCACCCGCGTGATGCCCGCTACGCCGTGGAAGTGGACCGGCAACGGCGGCGTCCCCGCCGAACTCAACGCCGACGGCTCCTACAACTGGCCGGGCGAAGGCCCGCGCCTCGTCGCCTACGACTTCGGCATCAAGTGGAACATCCTGCGCCTTCTGACCGAGCAGGGCTTCGACGTGCTGGTCGTTCCGCCGTCCTTCACCGCCGAACAGGTCAAGGCCAGCGGCGCTCAGGCCGTGTTCCTGTCCAACGGCCCCGGCGATCCGGCGACCCTCACCGACGAAATCGTGACCATCAAGAAGCTTGTCGAAAGCTATCCCGTGGCGGGCATCTGCCTCGGCCATCAGCTTCTCGGCCACGCTCTGGGCGGCACGACCCGCAAGCTGAAATTCGGCCACCACGGCTGTAACCACCCGGTTAAAGACCTCTCTACCGGGCATGTGGAAATCTCTTCCCAGAACCACGGTTTCTGTGTGGATATCGACAACGTTTCCGATGTGGTCGTCACGCACGTAAACCTGAACGACGGCACGCTGGAAGGTTTTGCCCACAAGACCAAGCCCATCCTCGCCGTGCAGCACCACCCCGAGGCCTGCCCCGGCCCCATCGACAGCCAGTATTTCTTCGCCCGCTTCCGCGGCATGGTCCGCGACGCGGTAGGGTTCTAGGGTTTTTATTGGGGAGGGGGAGAACTTTTCTGGAGAAGGGGGGAGTACCCCACGGTTCCCTCTCCCTTCCCCAAACCTGCCAATACGGCTCGTCCTCCCTCCTCTCCCAAAACTTTTGGCCTTATTGAATCTCTGTTGAGCGGATTTCCCTGCATATCCAGACGCCTGAGCGGTCACGTTCAGGCGTTTTCCTCAAACGGAAGGCTCTCTTCCTCCGCTGGAACGAACTCCCTCCGCACAGCTTCCCCCACCAGCCCAACTGTTTGGGAAGATGAGGGATGGGGGTCCGGGGGAGGGAAAACTCCCTTTTCAAGTTTTTTCTTCTCCCTCCCCCGGTTATCTCACAAAGGAATTTCCCATGAGCAAACGAACCCTTGGCGTCGTCTTTTTCCCGGCGTTCGACTGGGCGATCAGCCCGACGCATCCGGAACGTGAAGAGCGCCTGCTGTATACGCAGGATCAGCTCCGCGAGGAGGGGTTGTTCGACCTTCCGGGCATTACCGAGTACAAACCCGGCGTGGCCACGTATGAAGATATCGAGCGGGTGCACTTCTGCCTGCCGGACGTCGGGCGCGTGTGCTCCGCATCGCACCTCGCCTCGGCGGGAGGCGCCATCCGGGCCGGGGAACTCGTGCTTTCCGGGGAACGCGAGCGGGCCTTCGCCTTGGTGCGGCCTCCGGGACATCACGCCATGCGCGTCACCCACGGCAACCGCGGCTTCTGCAACGTGAACATGGAAGCCGTGATGATCGAAAACCTGCGCCGCCGCTTCGGGCCGCTGCGTGTGGCCATCGTCGATACCGACTGCCATCATGGAGACGGTACGCAGGACATCTATTGGAACGATCCTGATACGCTGTTCATTTCGATGCATCAGGACGGCAGGACGCTGTATCCCGGCACGGGGTTTCTGCCGGAATGCGGCGGCCCCGGCGCGCTCGGACGGACGGTGAACATCCCTCTCCCGCCCGGAACCGGAGACGAAGGTTACTTATATGTCACAAAAAACGTGGTGCTGCCGTTATTGGAGGCGTTCAAACCCGACCTGGTGATCAACTCGGCGGGGCAAGACAACCACTACACCGATCCGCTCACCAATATGCAGCTTTCCGCGCACGGCTACGCCGCCATGAACGCGCTCCTCAACCCGCATATAGCCGTACTTGAGGGCGGTTACTCCATCCGCGGCGCCCTGCCCTACGTCAACCTCGGCATCTGCCTCGCGTTGGCGGGCCTGCCGTTCGAACACGTCCATGAGCCGGATCACGACGCCAAGGCACTCAAGCAGCGCCCGCAGGTCACGGAATACATTTCGCGCCTCTGTGACGATGTTCTGAATCAGTACCACAACCCGCCGTCCCGCCCCTCCGAAGGCCATCGTGACGGCGAGTGGTGGCGGCGCGAACGGGACATCTATTACGACACCGACGGCCTCAGCGAACACCAGAATGAAGGCATACGGCTCTGCCCCGATTGCCCCGGCCTGACCTGCATCGAAACATCGTCGGATCGCGTCGATAAAAGTCTGTGCCTGCTTTTGCCTCGCAACGCCTGCCCGCATTGTCGGGATCTTGCACATCGCCTCGTGGAAACGACCGGTAAAAAATCAGGCCGCTACGCACACGTCTTGTGCATCGGCGGCCAATAAACGCAAAAAGGGCCTCCCCTTCTTCGAGAATGGGAGGCCCTCTTATTATATATGCTAATTGCAAAAAGGTTCTTCAAAGTCGATTGCGTATGTCCCCTTGTTCGCTTCATTCATCGCCGTGACCTTGTTGCTCACGTAGGTGACTTTCCAATCCGAGCCATAGTCCGCCGCGTCATCAGCCTTACCAAAAGCCTCTATCTTCGCAGCGTTCAACGCATCGCTGCACGTCTTGCCGCCAGCAAGCAACTCTTTGGAAAATTTCATATTATACCGGGCAATAGCCTCGGCAGCAACAGCAGCGGCGGCTTTGTCTGCCGCCTCTTTTTGCAGATCATAGTATTTCGGCACCGCGACCGCGGCGAGAATGCCCAAAATGACCAGCACCGAAATAATTTCAATAAGCGTAAATCCCAACTGCCCTTTCTTAGTTTTTTGCATACATTTCCCTCAACATACAGCGATATGGATAATTAAATAAAGAAAGGCGTATCAATAATACCTATACATTATTTTGTCTATATCAGTTGAGAAAAATAGATTAATGAATATTTACCAGTTCAAAAGAGTTCATCTTTAATCGTGCATCCACGATGGGAAAGCCAAAACGCATTCTCTTTTCCATTATACTTTATCGATTACACAAAGCTCTTTTTAAAAAGGGAAAAAGGTTCATAGCCTCTTGGCAAAAACTATCCATATTGATGCGCCAGGAAACAGATTTATATTTATAGATGAATAATTATTACGTTTTTCTGCCTCCTTCCCCGAGGCGGACTCTCCCCACAGGGAGACCACATTTCTCCATCTCCGATCACTGGAAGGCTTAGTCCTGGGCAATCTGGCGCAATAGCACGCAACAGCCCCAAAGAGGTGCCCGGCGACGCCCCTCGCTGAGTTTACTTTGCCGTGATCCGGCCGCACACGAATAGATGCCGTATGCCCTTACAAAAAGAAGCACCATACCGCCACAGCGAATGAAGAGTAAGGCCCCCGCGACGAATCTCCGCTCCCAACTCGGGGCGGAAACAAGACCGGCTTCTCCATATTTCACTCAGGGCCGCCACACGGCTGTCTAACCGGGTGGGCAGATGGCGCGGCATGGTGTACAACAAGGAACAATCATGTAACCGCAAAGAGGAAGCCATGCCCGTCGTCAATCATTCGTCCTACAATTCTCCCATATGGTTGCGGAATGGTCACTTACAGACCATCTGGCCTGTGCTGTTCCGCAATCCTCCCTTGCCTTCTCTCTGGCGCGAACGCCTTGAAACCCCGGACGGCGACTTCATCGACATAGATCATATCCCCGCCTGCGCGGGCATCCGTTCCGGGCGTGTGGCCATCTTGTCGCACGGGCTCGAAGGAAACAGCACGCGCCGGTACATGCTCGGCATGGCCGAAGCGCTCAACCGCCGAGGATGGGATGTGGTGGCCCGGAATTTCAGGGGTTGCTCAGGCGAAATGAACCACACGCTTCCGCTCTACCACGGCGGGGAAACGGACGATCTGCACCTTGTCGTGCAGTACTGCGTCTCCCTCGGCTACGGGAGCATCGTACTTGTGGGGTTCAGCATGGGCGGCAATCAAACGCTCAAGTATCTCGGGGAGCGCGACCGGACTATCCCTTCACAAGTAAGCGCCGCCGTCGCCGTTTCCGTCCCGTGCGACATGGAAGGCGCGGCGGAAGTCCTTTCGCTGCCCTCCCGGGCTCCGTACATGGCCTATTTCCTGCGGACGCTGCGGCGGAAGGTCGAAGAAAAACATTCCCGCTTCCCCGATCGCATCGATATCGACGGGCTCGACCGCATCCGTACGTTCAGCGAATTCGACGATCGCTATACCGCCCCGCTGCACGGCTTCGATTCCGCACGCCATTATTGGCGGGAAAGCGGCTGCCTGCGGTTTCTGGAGCATATTGATGTGCCCTTTCTGCTGATCAATGCCTCGGACGACCCGTTCCTTTCGCCGGATTGCTATCCGAACCGCATTGCGGAAGCGAATGCGGCCATGACGCTGGAAATGCCCCCTTGGGGCGGGCACGTCGGCTTCGTCACGCCGGGACAAGATCTCTACTGGTCCGAGAAGCGTGCGGCGGATTTTCTGGAATATATTTGTGGGAGCGTCCATGAAGTCATACAGTAACGCATCAGACATCCCTCCAGCGGTACGGAGCGTGTTCTCCGCGCCGCCGCAAACCAAAGAAAAGGCCCGTTCCTACGAAAGGGCCTTTTCTTTTATGCTCATCCACCGCGGCAGAGAGCCTTCCGAAGCTGTTGCAGAAAATCATGCCGAGGGATACATTCCGCGCCGTAACGCATGATGTGGTCCGTTGCCATCTGGCAGTCTACCAATTGGCAATGCCGCGCTTTCAGCCATTCCATCAGGCTGACCAGCGCCAGCTTGGACGCATGGGGGCGCACGTGGAACATGGATTCCCCGAAAAACGCCCTCCCGAGCCCGACTCCGTACAGGCCGCCCACGAGCGTATTTCCGGCCGCATCATGTTCCCACACTTCAACGGAATGGGCAAAACCCAATTCGTGCAGGCTGGCGTAGGCATCCACCATTTCGGGCATGATCCACGTCCCGTCCTGATCCGGGCGCGGCGTAGCCGCGCATCCCGTCATGACGTCGCAAAAGGCCTGATTGACGGTCACGGAAAAGCCGCACTTGCGTATTTCCTTACGGACGGTATGCGGGATACGGAATTTTTCAGGAAACAGGACGCACCGGGGATCGGGGGACCACCAGAGCAAAGGCTGCCCTTCCCCGTACCACGGGAAAATCCCGGCGCCGTAGGCCGCCAGCAAACGGCGGACGCTCAGGTCGCCGCCGACCGCCACAAGGCCCTCTGGATCGGCCCCTTCCGGATCAGGAAACAGTTCCGGGTAATCGGGATGCAAACGGTATATCATACGCCGCGCTCCCGCAGGGGAAGATACCCCGTATATGGGAAGGGGGGCCTTAGCCTTCTGTCGACTTTCAACATCAATGTGTAACTCAGCTCCGGGGAAGTTTTCATGCTCCTGACCGTATCTCTCCTCTGCATCGTCACCTTTATTGCCGGCCTCATCGACAGCATCGCCGGAGGCGGCGGACTGCTCAGGCTGCCCGCCCTCCTGATCGCGGGGGTCTCGCCGCAACAGGCCCTCGGCACCAACAAGTTCACAGGCGCGATAGGAACGGGCGCGGCCATGCTCAACTTTGCCCGCAAGGGGCTCATCCTGTGGAAGCTGGCATTCATCGGCATCCCCTGCGCTCTGCTCGGCTCGGCGGCAGGCAGCAAGTGCATCCTCGCCTTCGATCCCCAGACTGCCGGGAAAATCCTGATTGCCCTGCTCCCCGTAGCGGCCATGATAACCCTGATCCCCCGGCGCTCCAAGTCGTGCAAGGACAGTTTCACCTCAAAAGACGTCTACCTGCTGACCCCGCTCATCTGTTTCAGCGTCGGTTTTTACGACGGCTTTTTCGGACCCGGCGCGGGAAGTTTCTTCATCATCGCCTTCAACGTCTGTCTGCGCATGAATCTCATTCAGGCTTCCGCGCTGACCAAAGTCTTCAACCTCTCCTCCAACCTCGGGTCGCTGTTCGTCTTCCTGTATCACGGCGACGTGCTTTTTCTCTACGCCATCCCCATGACCGTGGCCGACGTGCTCGGCAACCTCGCCGGCAGCCAGCTCGCCATCCGCACCGGCCCGACCATCGTTCGCCGCTTCCTGCTCCTCTCGCTTGTCATTTTGTTCGTTTCCCTTATTTGGAAGTATTATTTCGCAGGGTAAGAGAAAAGAGGGAATTGGAGGGGGGAAGAGGGGACTTTCTGGAGAAAGTCCCCTCTTCCCCCCTCCAAACCTCCCCCTATCTCCCTAAAAGACTTTCAACTGGTGGGGAGGCTGCACGAGAGGAGTTCGTTCCACTCCAGTGCTGTAAGAAAGAGATAAAAACAAACAAGGGAGCCTGAACATTTTTTGTTCAGGCTCCCTTCTTCAGTATATGGAGCACGGCTAAGAGCGTGCTGTCCACCTGCCTATATCCCCTTTTCATCTACAGGGAACGCGGGGAGCAGGGATTCGATGAACACGAAAGCCTTTGGAAGAAGGGGTGGGGGAAGGAAGGGGAAACCGTGGAGGGTGCTCCCCCCTTCTTAGAAAGGTTTCCCCTCCCTTCCCCAATCTTCACCCCCTACTTTTCCTCAAACCTCAAGACCAGCTTGTCGCCGCCATCCTCGGGCTCGTCCACAATGACCGTTCCACCCTTGACCAATCGGCCAAAGAGCACTTCTCCGGCCAACGGATCTTCCAGCGCTTCGCGGAGAAGACGCTGCAAGGGACGCGCGCCGAGCTTGGCGTCATAGCCTTCCTTGGCCAGCCAGCTCCGGGCTTCGGGCGTCAGGGTCAGGTTGACCTTCTTGTCGGCAAGGCCCTTGCCCATTTCGGCAATGCACTTGTCCACAATCATGCCCATCAAATCGGGCGTCAAAGCATTGAACGGCACCAACGCATCCAACCGATTGCGGAATTCAGGGCTGAACATCGCCTCCACGGCCTTGCGGCCGCGCTGCGCCGCGCTCTGGGCCACCTTGCCCGCAGGGGCCTCAATGAAGCCCATCGGCGAGGCATCCATATCCCGGACGCCCGCATTGGAGGTCATGATCAGGACCACGTTCTTGAAGTCGGCCTTGCGGCCCGTGTTGTCCGTCAGCGTCCCGTAGTCCATCACCTGCAACAGCACGTTGAAGATGTCGGGGTGCGCCTTTTCGATTTCGTCCATCAGCACCACGGCATAGGGCGTCTTGCGCACGGCCTCGGTCAACAGGCCGCCCTGATCAAAGCCCACGTAGCCTGGAGGCGCGCCGATAAGCCGCGACACGGCATGTTTTTCCATGTACTCACTCATGTCGAAACGCAGGAAGGCGACGCCCATGCGCTCGGCAAGCTGCTTGGCGAGTTCCGTCTTGCCGACCCCGGTGGGTCCATAGAAGAGGAACGAACCGGCGGGACGATCCGTCCTGCCGAGCCCGGCCCGCGAACGCAGGATGGCGCGGGTCACGATATCCACCGCTTCATCCTGCCCAAACAGCACGGACCCGAGGTCATCCTTGAGCGTCTTCAGGCGGTCGCGTTCCTTGCCCGATACGGTGCGGGCGGGAATCCCGGCCATACGGGCCACAATGCGCTCCACGTCCTGACGCGAAACCGACGAGCCGGACTTGAAGCCCGGACGCAGCCGCACGGAAGCCCCGGCCTCATCCATGACGTCGATGGCCTTGTCAGGCAACAGGCGATCCTGCACATGGCGGGCGGAAAGCTCCACCGCCGCCCGCAGGGACGACGAGGAGTAACGCACGTTATGGTGCTTCTCATAGTGGGGCTGGAGGCCCTTGAGAATGTCCACGCACTCGTCCAGCGAAGGCTCCTTGATATCCACTTTCTGAAAACGCCGGGCCAGCGCGCGGTCCTTTTCAAAGTGGTTGCGGAACTCGTCGTAGGTCGTCGAGCCGATGCAGCGGAGCTTGCCTTCGGCAAGGATGGGCTTCAACAGGTTGGAAGCGTCCATCGAGCCGCCGCTGGTGGAACCGGCACCCACAATAGTATGGATTTCGTCAATAAACAGGATCGCGCCGGGGATCTTCTGCAACGCTCCGACCACGGCCTTGATGCGGCCTTCGAAGTCGCCGCGGTAGCGCGCCCCGGCGAGCACGGCCCCGAGATCAAGGGAGTATATCTTCGTATCCTTGAACTCCGGCGGCACATTGCCGCTGACGATGCGCAGGGCCAGACCTTCCGCAATGGCGGTCTTCCCGGTCCCGGGATCGCCCACGTACAACGGATTGTTCTTACGGCGCCGGGCGAGGATTTCGATGGAGCGCGACAGCTCCATCTCGCGTCCGACCAGCGGATCGAGCTTTCCTTCGCGGGCGCGGGCCGTCAGGTCCACGGTGTAACGGGCCAAGGCGTCCTTGGCCGATTCGGCACCGCCTTCGCCCTCTCCCGATTCCGAGGAAGATTCGTCCTGCCCCTCTTCGTCGTTGTGGGAGATGCTCTCCAACACGGCAAGCCGGGTGATGCCCTGCTTTTTCAGGCAGTAGGCAGCCCACGAGTATTCCTCTTCCTCAAGGATGGCGGCGAGCACGTCGCCGACCTCAACACCGATGTCCTCGTCCCGTCCCGCGCTTTTGACGTGCGCCAGCGCGCTGTCCAGCACACGCTGGACGGCAAGCGTCTGGTAAACGTCTTTGGTGGGCTCGTCGAGGCTCTCCATATAGGTCTTGAAAAAATGATCGAGGGCCTGCCGCAGCACGGGGGCACTGCCGCCGCACCGTTCGATGAGCTTCCTTCCGGAAGGCTCGGATGCGATGCCGTAAAGGACATGCTCCAGCGTCAGGTATTCATGCCGACGCCGTTTCAGCTCCTCCACCGCAAGGCCTAATGCTTTCTGCAATTTCTTGCCAATCATGCGCCAACCTCCTCAAGCGTGCAACGCAGGGGGTAGCCTGCCTCTCTCGCAAGGAAATGAGTTTTATCTACTTTGGTTTCGGCGATTTCATGAGGGTAGACCCCAGCAATGCCTTTTCCGCGCTTGTGCACGGCCAGCATGATGTTCGTGGCCTGATCCGCCGTCTTGTGAAAAACGGTCATCAGGATATTCACGACGAACTCCATGGTCGTATAGTCATCATTGTGAAGCAGGACCTGATACATTTTCGGTTCTGCCACCTCAACGTCCATGATGACGTCCGGCTGGCCGCCCGGGGCCGCGTGAAAGGGATTCTGGCTCATGGTTCAATCGTCCTTTTGAATAAAGAATAATTCCTGATAACGCGTTCGCAAGGGCCGCGCAAGAGCAACAGGGGAGCGTCATGCATTTTTTCCCCACACGCCAAAACCGGCCCCGTGGAGATCCGCGCCCGCCCGGCTTGAGGCCCTTTCCGCTTCCGCCGTCAGTTCTTGCGGCGGAACAGCCTGTCCTGCAACTCCACGACCGTGGCGATTCCGTCGCCCTCGCCCTGCGAAGGAAAAAGGATCGGTTTGTAGCCAAGCCTGCGCGCCTGCGAAAGCCGGATATCGTGCGCCGCCACGGGGCGGATCTGGCCGTTGAGGTCCACTTCGCCCCACAGCACGGCCCGCTCGGGAAGCGGCACGTCGTAGAAGGACGACAACATCGCCGCCACGAGCGCGAGGTCCATGCCCGGCTCCTGAATCTTCATGCCGCCGCCGACCTTGGCATAAATGTCGACCTGACCGAAGTTCAGGCGCAGGCGTTTTTCCAATACAGCCAAGATAAGATGCAATCGGTTGACGTCAAATCCCAGCCCCGTACGCCGGGGGATCGACAAGTAGCTGCGCGTGACCAGCGCCTGCACTTCCACGGCCAGCGGCCTTTGCCCGTCCACGGCCATAACCACCGCCGTCCCGCTGAGGCTCGCGTCGCGCGCGCCCAAAAAATAGGTTGCGGGGTCCTCAACGACTTCCAGCCCCTGCCGGACCATCTGAAAGACCAGCAATTCCTGATTCGGCCCGAAACGGTTCTTCAACACGCGCAGGAGCCGGAACATCTGGCGCCGATCGCCTTCCAGCGAAATGACCGTATCGACCATGTGCTCAAGCAGCCTCGGCCCGGCGAGCGCGCCGTCCTTCGTGACATGGCCCACCAGGACCACGGTCGTGGTGCCGCGCTTGCAGGCGTCGACGATCTCCGTCGCCACGGCCCGGACCTGGCTCACGTTGCCGGGCAGGCCTTCCGCGCTTTCCGACGTAAACGTCTGCACGGAGTCCACAATAAGCAGATCAGGCGCGCCGTCGCCCTCAAGCAACGGCAGTACGTCCTCGACCCGCGATGTGGACAATGCCAGCAAGTTGTCATGCAGCATTCCCAGACGGTTGGCGCGATCCTTGATCTGCGGCAACGATTCTTCGCCGCTCGCGTACAGAACCAGCTTGCCCGAAGCGGCCACGGCCCCGGCCATCTGCAACAAAAGCGTGGACTTGCCGATGCCCGGCTCACCGCCCATGAGCAGGGCGCTGCCCGGAACAAGCCCCCTGCCGAGCACGCGGTCCAGCGCCTCAAGCCCCGTGCCGAACGGCTCGTGCCCGTGATCCTCGACATGGGCCAGCGGCATGGCTTTCACCGAGCCGAGGCTCCCTATCGGGCGCTTCCGCGCTCCTTCGACGGGCGCGGCCACCAGTTCCAGCGAATTCCACGCTTTGCACACGAGGCATTGCCCCCGCCACAGCGGCGACTTTGCCCCGCATTCCGCACACACATATGTTTCTTTAATCTTGCTGGCCATGAAGAAACCTTCTGAAGAATGGGAAGACGAATACTCTTTATGAAATGTAGGATTTTTCCCCTGAGAAGGAAAGCACCACCCGATCAAACGAGACACAGGGAACGCGGCGAACAGGGATTCGATAAAGTCAAAAGTCTTTGAGGGAGAAGGGGGGAGGTTTGGAGGGGGGGAGGAGGGAACTTTCTGAAGAAAGTTCCCTCCTCCCCCCCCTCCAATTGTATCGCCTAACTCGGAAAATGCTCCATGAACCGGCGCTCGGCATCCGCGGTGCCGATGAGCACAAGCACCGTATCGGACTTCATGGGCGCGTTGGGGTCCGGGGGCACACGCAATACGCCCTGACTCTTCAAGGCGACCACATTGCAGTCGGTCTTTTCACGGATGCGGCTGTCACGCAGGGACAGGCCCACAAGGGCCGGGGGCGCCGTCACCCGGAAAATGTTCAAGCCTTCCGTCAGAATGGTTACCCGGCCGGGACTGAGCAGATTGATGATCGTACTCGCCGCCATCGAAGCGTGCGACATCACCAGATTCGCCCCGGCGTTGTACAGGGAGGGCACGTTGCGATCGAGCGTGGAACGGCTGAGGATCTGCACGTCAGGCCGCAGCTTGCGGCAATAGATGGTCAGATAGATGTTCAGGTCATCGTCATGCGTGGTCACGATGACGGACGGGGTTTCCATGATGTGCGCCCGCTGGAGCACCGCCAGTTCCCCGGCATTCCCGAGAATGTAACGGGGATCGTCCGGCGGCACGAGCCGGGGGTTCTTCTCGACGAGACAGAACGGCAGCCCGCGACGTTCCAAGGCATCCGCCGCCGCTTCCCCCACCTTGCCCCCGCCGAGGATAAGCACGGGCGTCCGGTTCGCCTTGCTGCTCCGCTCGGCCTTGCGGTCATAAGCCTCAAGCTGATCCGCCGTCCCCGCGAGCAGCAGGATGGAGGCCTCGTCGATCCGGCTGTCCGGGCGCGCGGACATATAGGAATTGCCCTCCCACAGCCCGGCCACGTTGAGGCCGAAGCGTTCGCGGAACCCGCACTCGCGCAGCGTCTGCCCCATGAACTCGGTGTGGATGACCGGCGCCTCGGCAAGGCACAACGTCCCGAACCGGGCGATGATGTTCGACTGGGCGCGGGTCCCGTAGACGCGGCGGGCAAGGCTCCGCCCAAGCATCTCGGTAAACGAGTAGACGTGGTCGCACCCCGCCAGCATGAGGATGTTCATGGCCTCCGGATTCTCCGCACTGGCGGCGAGCAGGGTCGACGGCGCGACTTCTCGCACCGTGGAGGCGATGTTCGTATTCCGCAGATCCCCTTCGAGCGCTGCGACCAACGCCGCCTTGTCCGCCCGCAGGTTCCGGTAGGTGTTGGCGTCGTCGAACTCGCCGGTCACCACATCATAGCGGTTGTCGTACAGTTCCAGCGCGTGCTGCCCGTCCGGTACGAGGATGACATACGGATAGTTGTGCTGCCGGAGCTTGCGGGCCACGCTCAACGAGATGTCGTTGTCGCCCACCAGAACCGTGTGGCCGCTGGTGTCGGACGGCAGGGAGCGCGGCTTGCGCTTGTTGTTGTATTCCTCGATCCACGGCTGGTACACGAAACGGATGAACGTAAACGGCATCACGATCATGATGAGGATGATACCCGACACCAGCACGATGATGGAGAACAGTTTCCCGATATCGCTCGTGAAGGTGATGTCCCCGAACCCCAGCGTGGACATGACGGTCAGCGTCCAGTAGACGCCGGTGATATAAGAATAATCCCGCCCTTCGTAGGCCATGATCTGATGAAACACGATGCTGAACAGCGCCACCAGAACGGTCGTGAACAGCAGGAAGCCGATCACGATGCGCTGATTGCGGCGTCCCGTGGTCTGGGTCAGGAGCGCCGGGAGAAGGGTCAGGAGCAGTTTCATGGTCAGCGCCCGTAGCTGTCTTCAAGACGCACGATGTCATCTTCCCCAAGGTAGGAGCCGGACTGGATCTCGATGATGACCAGCGGGATCATGCCGGGATTCTTGAGCCGGTGCACGGTGCCGAGGGGAATGTAGGTGGACTGGTCTTCATGGTACAGGAGCACCTTGTCGCCAACGGTGATCTCGGCCGTCCCTTCGACCACCACCCAGTGCTCTGCCCGGTGGTGGTGCTTCTGGAGCGAAAGCTGCCCGCCCGGCTTGACGATGATGCGCTTCACCTGAAAACGCTCACCTCTCGCCAGCGTTTCGTAACTCCCCCACGGGCGATAGACCAGCGGGTGGCTTTCCGCCTCGCCGCGCCCTTCCTTTTTCAGTGATTCGACGATCTTTTTCACATCCTGCGTGCGTGCGCGATCCGCCACCAGCACGCTGTCCGCCGTCTCCACGACCACCAGATCCGATACGCCGAGCGCGGCGACCATCCGATTGGAGGCGTGCAGATAGCAGTTTTCCGCGCCCTCGGCGTAGACATCCCCCACACGCACGTTGCCGTCCCCGTCGTGCGGAGCGGCTTCATAGAACGCTTCCCATGACCCGAGATCGCTCCAGTCGGCTGTCAGAGGGACCACGGCGGCCCGGTCCGTCTTTTCCATCACCGCGTAGTCGATGGAGTCGGCGGGCGAACTCAGGAAGGCGTCGGCGTCGGGACGGATAAAGTCCCGATCGGCGTGATGCCCTTCCCACGCCGCCTTGCACGCCGCATGAATGCCGGGAGCGTGCAGGGCCAGCTCTTCAAGGTAGATGGATGCGCGGAACAGGAACATGCCGCTGTTCCACAGATACCCTCCGTCCGCCAGCATGGCCTCGGCTCTGGCGAGATCCGGTTTTTCCACAAAGCGCGCCACAGCATACCCGCCCGAGGGCAACGCCCCACCCCGGCGGATATACCCGAACCCTGTTTCCGGTGCATCCGGCGTGATGCCGAATGTAACGATACGCCCGGACTCGGCGCAGGCGCGGGCCCGCGCCACGGCTTCGGCGAAAACATCCTGAGGTTTCAGCACATGATCGGACGGCAGTACCAGCAGCAACGGATCCCCCCCGCCGGACAACGCCGCGAACGCCGCCAGCGCAATGGCGGGCGCGGTATTCCGTCCCTTGGGCTCCAACAGAATAGTTCCGGATACGCCTTTCTGCTGCAAGGCCGCCGCCACATAAAAGCGGTGCTCTTCATTGCAGACCACCAGCGGATCGGCGCTGTCCGGCAGAGCCGCCGCCCGATCCACCGTATCGCCGAACAGGGTATGCCCTCCCAGATCCATGAACTGCTTGGGATACAAGGCTCGGGAAAGGGGCCAGAGGCGGGTGCCGCTGCCGCCGCACAGGACAATGGAACGCAATGTGGACATGAACATTTCCTGTCTATTTCACGGTAAATTTATGAAACACCAAACACGCCCCATCAAAAGGCGGCAGCAGCCGCACGGAGGCTTCAGCCGGCGGAGAAAAGCGGGAAAGCCAGCTCCACGCGGCCCTCTCCGACGCAAAGCCGCGCGGAGCCAAAATATGAAACGACAATCCTTCGCCCGGACGCCAGATCGGGGTCAGCGCCACGGATGGGGAGCGTTTGCCGTAGCCGCGCCACGCAGTATACGCCTCTTCCAGCGTGCCGAACGCACCAAGGCTTAAAAGCACCCCCTTGGTCATGGACGGCGGAGGGGCATACAGTACGGCGGGAAGCGTCAGATCCTGCGCGCCTGCGCCGATATCGTTTCTGTATCCGGGGTTTTTGCCTAAAACCAGTTCCAAGGCGGAGCCGGAACCGTACAACGCCCGCACCAGTTCGGCAAGAGCCTCGCCGGGCTGCAAACGGAACGTCCCCAGCGTTTCAGGGACCGCGTTCTTTTCCGCTTCGGCACCCTGCCCACCCTCCGCTTCCGCAGTGGAGGATTCCGCCTTTTCAGGGACGGCGGGGGGCGCTTCATCCGGAGGCAGAGGCTGCGGAACGGCTTCCCGCGACGCCGCGCGACGCACGGCATCATCCCCGGCTGCCCGCCCTTGCCCGGCAGTCCCGGCGGTATCCGCCTTCTCCGCTTCCGGCAGCCAGCCCAGCACGCCGGACACCACCGCCTCCAGCCGGGCGTGCGCGTCGTCCTTTACAGCCTCCGGCATCCAGCGGTATCCGCCCGCGACGCAGATCAACGCCAACGCCACAACCAGCCAGCGGCCCCACCGGTTTTGCACATCGCTGCCGTTACGGGCCACCTGCGCCCACACCATACGGCCGGTTACGGTTGTACGGTTGCCCACAAGCAGGGCAAGCAGCATCTGATGCCCGAGGCGCATAAGCTGGCGGGGCTTCCCCCTGCTGGCCCGGTGCAGGGCGATGAGGCTCCCGAGCGAAAACAGCCGTTCCGCCCTCTGCCCTCCCGCCAGCCGCAACCGGTGGCGCACAAGCCGGATGCTCTCGCGCATGGAGAGCGGCTTCAGATACAGGTACTCGTTGATCCGATCTTTAAAGTTGGGCATACCTTCAATGATCTGTGCCAATTCCGGCTGCCCAAAGATGACGATTTGCAGGAGCTTTTCCGTGTTCGTCTCGAAATTCAGCAGTTCGCGCAGCACTTCCAGCGCCGCCGGACTGAGCTTCTGCCCCTCATCTATAAAAAGGACAAGATTCCGGTTCTGCTCCAGCGCCTTATCGAAAACCCGATTTTGAATGACGCTGATGCACTCCCGGCGCGCCACGCCCTCGGGAGGCCGCTGCCCGGCGAACAGCTCGCACAGGTGCCGCACGAATTCATCGGCATCCTCGAACCCCGCGTCCAACAGCAAAAAGACGTCAATGCCGCTCTGCTCGTTCAGGCTCCTCAGCAGACAGCGGCACAGCGTGCTCTTTCCCGTGCCCACCTCGCCGAGAACCACGTTCAAGCCCCGCCGCAGCCGGATGGCGATTTCCAGCCGGTTCAGGCAGTCCTCGTGCGTCGGCGTCCGGTAATACGCGTCCGGGTCCGGCGAGTTCGAAAACGGCTCCCGCGTCAGATTCAGGAGCTCCAAATAGCTGCTCATTCGGCAATACCCTCAAGAAAACGGCATTGGAGGAAAAAGGGAAACGCTCGTCGCGGGAGCGGGAACGCACAGGCCTTCCCGTTTTTCCCGGCCTCCATCCTTCCGCGCTATTTCAACTTCCCGATGGCCTCACGGAGACGCCCCTTGTCCTGTGCGTGGACGAGGGCCGCCTCGGGCGCGATGATGCGCTGCATAAGCAGGCGTTCGATGTCGTCGTCCATCGTCTGCATCCCAACATTGCGATTGGTCTGCAAAACGCTCGGCAATTGGAATGTCTTGCTCTCGCGGATCATGTTCCGCACGGACGGGATGCCGAACATGATTTCCAGCGCGGGTACCCGGCCCTTCTTGTCGGCCCGTTTGAACAGCGTCTGCGCGATGATCGCCTGAATCGACTCCGAAAGGCTCGTCCGTATCTGCGCCTGCTCCTCCGGCGGGAAGACCTCGATGATGCGGTCGATGGTCTTGGGAGCGGAGATGGTGTGCAGGGTCGCAAACACGAGATGCCCCGTTTCCGCCGCTTCGAGGGCGAGGGAGATGGTTTCGAGATCGCGCATTTCGCCCACGAGGATGATGTCGGGGTCCTCGCGCAGTGCGGAGCGCAGCGCCGTGCCGAACGAGCGGGAATCGCGCCCTATCTCGCGCTGGTTCACGAGGCAGCTCTTGGATTGATGCACGAATTCGATGGGGTCTTCAATGGTAATGATATGGTCGCGGCGCTTGGTATTGGCGTAGTCCACAAGCGCGGCCAGCGTGGTGGACTTGCCGCTCCCGGTGGGGCCGGTCACAAGCACGAGGCCCTTGGGCAGCAGGGCCAGCTCGCGCAGCATGATCGGAAGACCCAGCTCCTCAACCGTGCTGATTCGCTGCGGGATTTCGCGGAACACCGCGGAAATGCCGCGGTTCTGCCGGAAAAAGTTGGCACGGTAGCGCGCCAGCCCCGGAATTTCATAGGCGAAGTCCAGATCGCCCGTCTGCTCGAACGCCTGCACGCGCTCCATGGGAACCATTTCACGCAGTACGGCCAAAAGTTCCTCGGTCGTAACAACCGGAGCGTCCACCCGTGCGAGGTCCCCGTAGATCCGCAGGAGCGGCGGATTGCCCGCCGAAAGGTGCAAATCCGAACCGTGATTGGCGTGCAACAAATGAAAAAGATTGTCTATTTTTGCCATGCATGACCTTCCTGCACGGTTTTTGTTGCCGGAACGCCCGGTTCTTGGTACACCTTGGCAGGAACAAGGTGCGTATGAAATACGCGAGACGGAAGATTCTGTCATCACCGCTGAAGGCCTGATCGCCATTTGTGAACAAGCCCACAACATGCTGGACTCAATCACAGAAGGCTTCCGCCGACAGCCCGCGCACCGTTGCCCGATCGGGCGTGCCAAAGGAAGGCTCCGCGTGTACCAGACCATCCCCCCGGAATTGCTGCATCCCGAAATGTTCATTCCCGCCGCCACGCTGCTCGGGCTCCTGCTCGGCAGCTTTTACAACGTCTGCATCCACCGGTACGTCAGCGGCGAATCCATCCTTTTTCCGCCTTCCCATTGCCCGCATTGCAACCAGCGCCTCCGCTTCTGGGAACTGATCCCCGTCCTCAGCTATCTGCTGCTGCGCGGCCAGTGCGCCCGCTGCCACAAGCCCATCCATATCCGGTATCCGCTCGTCGAGCTCCTGTCCGGCCTGACGTCCGGCCTTTTGGCATGGCGTTTCGGCCCCACGCTCGCCTTTCCCGTCTATCTCGTGTTCACGGGAATGCTCATCGTCGCCTCGGGCATCGATCTGGAATGCTTCATCCTTCCCGACGGCATCACGCTCGGCGGGACAGTGCTGGCCGTGCCCGCCGCCATCTTCGCCCTCGGCATGGACTGGACGGACGCCCTTCTCGGCGGCCTTGTGGGCGGCGGGACGTTCCTCGCCGTACTTCTTGTCTTCAAACGCCTGCGCGGCGTGGACGGCATGGGGTTCGGCGACGTCAAACTCATGCTCATGCTCGGCGTCCTGTGCGGGCCCCTCGGCCTGCCGCTGATCACGCTGGTCGCGGGCGTCTCGGCCCTTGCCGCCTTTCTGCTCATCGCCTGCCTGATGCCCCGCGAAGCGCCCTTGCGCGAAATGCCCATCCCGTTCGGCCCGTTCCTGAGCCTCGGCGCCTTCGTGCACATCCTCGCCGGTCAGGAAATCCTCGACTGGTGGATCCGGTTCATCACGGGGTAGCGTACAGCGCAAGCACTTTCCGCACGTAATTGCGGGTCTCCTCAAACGGGGGGATGCCGCCGTACTTGTCCACGTTGGCGGGCCCGGCATTATACGCCGCCAGAGCCAACGAAACGTTCCCGCCGTACCGATCCAGCATGGATCGGAAATAGCGCACCCCGCCCTCCACGTTCTCATCGGGATTGAACGCATCGCGCACCCCCAGATGCCGCTGCGTGCTGGGCATAAGCTGCATGAGCCCGCTGGCCCCGGCCGAAGAGACGGCCTTGGCGTCGAATCCCGATTCGACCTTGATGATCGCCATGACCAGCCGGGGTTCGACCCCATGTTGCCCGGCATACCGTTCCGCGAGCCGCGCCACGCCGTCCGGCCCCACCGCACGCATCAGCCGCTCGGCGCTGAAGCGCCCGAAAAACTGATACCTCCCGTCGCCGTCCGGCCTGTTCGTCAAAAAGACGGTCCCGTCCTCCCCCACATGCCGATAGATGGCCACGGACTCCGCAGGCAACGGATCCGCCGGCTGAGCTGACGGGGCATCCGGGCGGGCCGCGTGGGGCCGCTGAGGAAGCGTTTTTTTGATGGGAGGCCGCACCACGACCTTGAGTTTGGAAGGTTCGGCTGCCCTAACGCCGGTGGCGCACAAAAGGCAACACACCAGAATGAGGCCCGCCCATACGGGGAGCCCCAGCCATGAGAGTCGAGGCCCCTCGTCTTTCGGAACAGCCTGTGCTACCATCATTTCCAACCGTAACGAGCCTCCCGTCAAAAGACAAGGAGCGCCCTCCGCACCTGTCCGGCGACGCCGAGGGAAAAGGTCCGCCCATGAAAAAACGCAAGCGTTTCTCCCTCGCATGGCTTGCCCTGCTCGCGCTGGCGGGCGGGGTGGAACTGCTTATCGTGGACGGCACGCTTTCGGGCGGCGCCCCATTGTCCCGCGTGGCATCCAGCGTGCGGGAAACGCTGGACCAAACACCCACCCCAGCGAATGCGGCCTCTCAGCAGATGTACATCTGGAAAGACGCATCCGGGGTCACGCACATCAGCGAAACGCCGCCTCCCAAGCCGCCCGCGGGCAAAGTGGAGGAATACCAGTTCTCGCCGCAGCCTCCAGCCGCGCAGCCCGAGCCCGTCGCCCCTCTCGATATACCGAGCCCTGAGCACCAGCCGTCCGCCGCCGAACTGGAAAAGGCCGCCGCTGAAGCCCGGAAAAGGCTCCAACAGCAGGTCGAACAGCTACAAAAGGAGCGGGGGCAGCTTGAAAAGCAATTATACCGCGCCCGGGCCACGGGCGACGGCTACGCGCAGATCCGTTTCCGTACTTTGCTGGAACAGAACCGAGAGGCGCTGGAAAAGCTCATCCCCAAACAGTGACATATGCCATGCAGCCACCCTTCCGCAACGGATTTACCCTGATTGAAATCGTCTCCGTGCTCGTCGTGCTCGGCGTGCTGGCCTATCTCGGCATTTCGGCCTTCCGGGGCAATGACGAGATAACCGCCTACGCGGAACGGGACAGGCTCCTCTCCCAGCTCGTCTATGCCCGCGCGCAAGGCATGGCGATGGGCGGCGGGCAATGCGTCACCATAGATACAAACAAGGTGAGTTTCTTCATGAAGGGCAAATCAGCCCTGCCGACACTGCTCAAGGATTATACGCCTTCCGCATCAATCCAGAGCACCCCTCCGGCTACGTTCTGCTTTGACGCGGCGGGAAGCGTCTGCGGCGAGGACAGCCTCGGAAATCCGAACGACACGGGCATCCTCTACTGCACCGCGTCAGCCTCCGATCAAACATTCAGCTTCGGCGGCGGGATCACGCTCACTCTCTTCGCGGAAACGGGGTTCGTCCAATGAACGCGCGCGGCTTCACCCTCATCGAGATCATCGTCACCATCATCCTCATGGCGATCATGGGCTTCATGGCGGCGCAACTCATTGCCACGACCTTGCGCGGAAGCGCCGAAAGCGCCGGGCAGATCAAAGATCTGACGGAGGCCACCAGCACTCTGGAAGAATGCATCGCCTACCTCAACACGGAAGCCATGCAGCAGAAGGCTGCCAGCGACCTCATCACGGATAAAGGCCTCGAAGCTCTTTTGGAAGCCCAAGATAAACGGGAACTGTGGCATCCGGACGGCTGCCCATCCTGCCCGGACAACCTGCTGATCACCGTCAAGCGCGGTTCCGTGGAGCTTTCCCGTGCGTTCTGATGCCCGCGCCCCCGAGCGGGGTTTCACGCTGCTGGAAATCGTCTGCACGCTGGTCATCCTCGGCGTGCTCGGCTCGCTCGTGTTCTCGGGATTCGGCACGGCTATCACCGGGTATACGCAGATGCGGGAAGTCGGAACGTCGGACATGCAGGCCGAACTGGCTCTCATCCGCCTCCGGAAAGAGCTTGCGGGAGCCGCCGATTTTCCCGAATCACCTTTCAAAGACAGCCCTTCCGTCACATTCACGAAGACGGATGGCACGCAGACAACCATCAGCTGCGAAGATACCGGAAACAAGCTGCTCATCGACGGCCAAATACTCCTCTCGGACGTGGCCTCATGCCGTTTCACAACGAACGGGGCCGGCCCCTCCTACATCGGCATCGTGCTGACCCAGCAACTCGCCGAACGGCAAGTCACCTGGACGCTTTCCGTCGCCCCCCGCAACACCCCCCTCGCCAAGGATTGAGGTTCCCCATGCAGACGTCACAACGCGGAAGCGTCCTTCTGACCATCATCGGCGGGATCGTCATTCTGGCCCTGCTCGGCATGGTCGCGGTTTCGCTCATGACAGGTTCCGTCATGACCGGGCTGGACGCCAAGGAAACGGTGCAAGCCTCCTACCTCGCCGAATCGGGAAAGGAAATCGTCCGGGTGCAGACGGCGCAACAAAGCGGCGGTGAAATGATGAGCATCGCCCGGCAACTGGAAGAAAGCAGCCGCCAACATAATGGAAAGGGAATTGAGATTGACGGGAAAGGCTTTGTTAAGCTGACACTTTACCCTTCATGGTTCCGATGGTACGAGGACAAATTGCATTTGACGGATTCGGGATGGTATGGCGGGGTTCCCAACGGCAAACGTGAAATGCTGGTGCTCAATCAAAGCGGAGCGATGCGCTATGCTTACGAAAACGGCTTCGGTTCCGAAACGCCCGGCTCAACCGCTGCGGACGTCTACCTGATCGGGAGGGTTCAAGGCGAGAACGGCAGTATCACATACGACACAACGAAACGGACGTTGACGGTCAAGACGACAGCCGATGATCTCAAGTGGTTCCCCGAATATGGAGGCCTGATCGGGCTGGTGCGCCAGCAGGAAAAAGACTCCCAACTCCCTACAAGTACACAAGTCAGCAAACTGCGTTTCACCTATAACAGCAAAAAAACTGATGGTGACGTGCATACCTTCACCGATTTCATTCCGCTCTCGGAAGGCACCATCTCAGAGGACACCTTTAAAGACAAGGATATCGTCCTCGGCCAGTACTTCCGCGTGGTCAGCGAAGCCCAAACCGCCAACGGTGCACGGGCCGCGCTGGTGTGGCATACGAACGGCAGGAGTTCCCTCCGTTTCGCCGGTTCAGGAGGAAGCGAAGAGGGGGGGAACGCCACTGAAAACATTATTGGGGGAAACCTCAGCAGTGAAGAAGATCTCAAAGAACTCTTCGGCCAGCACCTTACGGAGCATAATCTAAATAAAGGCTATACGTTCACGAAATACGGCCCGGATCTGACCGCATTGAGTGTACAAGGTTTTCAGCCGAGCATGCCCAATCATTTTCTCCTCAAAACAACACGCAAAACCAGCACAGACTACTGGTTCGCGGGAATTACCGACAAGACGATTCCCATTGACTCTTTTCAGAAAGAACATGGTGTAATGATACAGATTTCAACCATGATTCATCCTCCAGGCTCTTCAAAAAAGCCTCACTTTTTTGGCGGGCTCCTTTTCAGGACCCATATGCTTCAAGGGAAATCGGCGCTCACTCCGCATGGCGTCTCCGGGCTGGGCATGGGAATCGTTTATGGCTCCATTGAAATCGAGAACTCGGAGAAAGAAGGCTATTACGAGGTTGACGACTGTACTATCAACCCTGCCCTCCTTCCCGGCTTTGAATGGTTTTCCAAAGACTCCAACGACCCGGAAGAGCCTGACGGCTCTTTTCGCATCGCCAAGACAGATTGGGAGCAATACAGCCGTATCTTTGTACAGGGGGTTCCATCTGCCGGACGCAAAATGACCATCAAGCCAACGTTGATTCTCTGGGCATACGATGACGAGGAGCTCAACGATGGGAACGTTTCCGAACCCCCTGATTCTCTTCGCTGCCTTGCCGCCGCCTCTCTGGGACCTAATGACGTGTATTCTCCTCTGTCAACGCCGCTCGATGCTTTCTATTTTACGCGCATCGTCACGCAAGTGCGGGAGCACGAAGGAGATAACAAAATCAGAGCGTGGATAGCCTCCCAACGCCCTCCCAAGTATGGGGTTACCGACTATACGAAATACGACCCTGAAACAAACAATTTCCTCTATTCGTATGATATCGCACATACTCTTGAATTGGGTAAAATTCTTGACGATATCAGAAACGGTTTCAAGGTATCCGAAGGCGCGCTGTGGCCTGTTCTCGATTTCTCTGATGGCGTGGAGCAAAATTTGATGACAGATCGCTTTACGCTCATAGGATGGGACTATGTCAATCCTGAGTTTTCCCGTTTTGAAACGGAAAAGGTTGACGGGCGCTCAAATATCAAAACAACAATCCTCACACAATTCGCTACAGGCGCTGCGTATAACCGCGCGGGCATATTCCAAGGAACCTACACGGAAGATGACGACAAAAATAATATTCCCAACACCTATAATCTCAACTTCCGAAACTTTGCGGTCGGCATTCCCGGCACCGGCGGTTCCGGTACCGACGATGTCCCCGGCCTCACTCCCGGCATCGTCCAGTAACCCATCCCCCCAAAAGCCCCTGTTCCGTCGGGAACAGGGGCTTTTTTCTTGTCGCTGCAACAAGGCGCTATCCATACAGATGGCAACGAGCCAGATGATCCGGCGCGATTTCCCGGAGTTCCGGGGCTTCCTCACGGCAACGGGGCATTGCCTGCGGGCACCGGGGATGGAACGCGCACCCGGCGGGCGGCGAAAAGGGGCTCGGCAGTTCACCGGGCAGGAAAGCCCGGATATGCCTCTTTGCAGGATCGTGCACGGGCGCGGCGGCCAAAAGAGCCTTCGTATACGGATGCGCCGCCGAACCGAACAGGGTGTTCCTATCGGCCTGCTCGACGATGCGTCCCAAGTACATGACCGCCACCCGGTCGCTCATATAGCCGACGACCGACAAGTCATGTGAAATGAAGAAATACGTCAGCCCGAAATCAGCCTGTACCTCTTTCAGCAGGTTCAGCACCTGCGCCTGAACCGAGGCGTCGAGGGCCGACACGGCCTCATCGCAGACGACAAGCTCCGGGCGGGTCACCAGTGCCCGTGCAATCGCCACACGCTGCCTCTGGCCGCCGGAAAACTCGTGCGGGTAACGTCCGGCATGTCCGGGCTGCAACCCCACGCGGCGCAGGATTTCGCCCACACGCTCCTGACGCTCCGCCGACGGCGTGCCTATGGCCATCAACGGCTCGGCAATGGACGTACCGATCCTCAACCGGGGATTCAGCGAAGAAAAAGGATCTTGAAAGATCATCTGCAAACGGCGGGAATACCATGTGTCATTGCGGCCCGACACGCCGGGCAATACGGATTCGCCGTCGAAAAGGATTTCCCCGCCCGTCGGAGGAAGAAGCCGCACAGCCATGCGCGCCAGTGTCGACTTGCCGCACCCGGACTCGCCCACCAGGCCGAGCGTCTCGCCGCGACGTACGGAAAGCGATACGCCATCCACTGCGCGAACTTCGCCCCGCACTCTCCCGAGCACACCCTGCCGCACCGTAAACGAACGGCTCACATCACGAAAATCAAGAAGCGGAGAAGAGGCGGAAGACATGCATACTCCGAGGCTGAAAAGGAGACCGAAAAACGTCAAACCAGAAAATCGGCTAGCATTTTAGTACCGTTTCTGGTAAAAAAATTGGTCTTTTACCATTAAAAACGAAAAGCATCGACAACCACCGACGCTTTTTGCCTTTTTGCTATGGCAGTTTTTACACGTCAACTTCTAACAAAGCAAGGAAGACTATGAAACGGATTGCCTCCCTGTTGCTTGCCGCCTGCCTGTTGGCGGCTCCCCAGCTTACTGGAAAAGCCCAAGCGGAAGGATTTGCCCTGTCCGACTTCGGCGCCCGAGGCACGGCTCTCGCCGGCGGCATGGTTGCCCGCGCGGACGATCCTTCCGCCGTGGCTTGGAACCCCGCTGGGATCACTCAGCTCCCCGGTACCCAAATAATGGTGGGCATGACCGCCATTCAGCCTTCCGGGACCGTCGACACGGTGGACCGCTTCGGCATCGGCCGCTCCACCGACGTAGACAAGCACACATGGGCAAATCCGCACGCCTATCTCACCCATCAGTTCAGCGATAACCTCTGGGGCGGCATCGGTATCTTCTCCCGGTTCGGCCTCGGCAACTCCTATCCCAATAATTGGCCGGGACACAACAATCTCGAATATGTCAGCCTCAAGACCGTTTCACTGAACCCCAACCTCGCCTTCAAAATCAATGATAATCTCTCCCTCGCCGTGGGCCTTGAGTTCATGTACGCCACCATGCTCATGAAAAAAGACGCGGATCTCGGCGGGATGGTCAACCCAGCCCTCGCCGGGCGCTTCGGGCACGATCAGCAGATGCTCACCGGGTCCAGCATCGCCCCCGGCTTCAACCTCGCCGCGCATTACAAATTCAACGACGAATGGGCCGCAGGCCTGACCTACCGCAGCCGCGTGAAGCAGGCCGTGCGCGGGCATTTGGAATTTGAAAACAAGAATCCGCTTCCGGGCGTCCACCTGCCCAACTCCGATCTGCACGGCAACCTGAACCTTCCCGATACCATTTCCTTCGGCGTGATGTGGAAGCCCATGGAAACCCTGAGCTTCGAAGCCGGAACTGTGTACACCGTATGGAGCAACTACCGTTCCCTGAACATCCACGTCGACGATTACGGCACCGCGTACAGCCCCAAAAACTGGCGCGACACGTGGGGCTTCAACGTCAGCGCGGAATACAAGGCGCTCGACTGGCTGACCCTGCGCGGCGGCTATGTTTTCGAAACCAGCCCGATGAAGGATAGCACCTGCGACTACATGACCCCGAGCAACGGGCGTCACCGTATCACCGCCGGTGTGGGCTTCAACTGGGATCAGTGGACCGTTGACCTTGCTTACGGTTACCTGATCATCAAGGAACTCAGCTACGACAAGTCCACCGCCGACGGCGTCCTGAAGGGACGTTCCCACAACGGGAGCAGCCATATCGCCGCCGTATCCGTGGGCTACAAGTTCTAGCGGATAAAGAGAAGAGACACTTGAGGGGGCGGGGAGGACTTTCTGGAGAAAGTCCTCCCCGCCCCCTCCAATCTTTTTCCTTCCCTACATCAGCCGCCGCACTTGGTGTAGGCGCAGTTGGGGCAGCGATGGCAGCCTTCCTGAAAAA
>NZ_JNJP01000034.1 GCF_000701705.1 Bilophila wadsworthia ATCC 49260
TAGAGTAGAGGGAACTCATGAGGATAATCAGCGTTACTATATCGAACAACGTGTCTAATTTCCGCAGGAGCAATATCTTGATGAGAAGCATCCCAAGAAGTGGGCAAACGAGGACTGCCTTAATATGCAAAAGAGCCTTATATAAGTTTCCCTCATGTGGTGTGTACAAAGACAAGGCCATTGCACTGACCCAAAGCGCCATCGAAACTGGTGAGAATGTTTCAATTTTAAATCCTGATAAATAGGTCTGTATTGTCTTTCTCATAGTTTTTCCTTTTTTGCTGAGATCGGTGTTTTTCATTGGATATCCTTCACTTCAGTTTCACAGGGGCGTTTCGCGTTATTTCTGTTGGCTTTCCACCCATCGGGCATAGGCGCTTCTCACGCCGTCACGCTAGGCGGCTCCGTTGCCCTCATATGGATATTCGCCATTCCAACTTTCACAGGAAGCCAAGAATCCCGCCCCAAAAGCTGTCTTTTGACGGCGTTCCAGTGTCTTCTGAATTTTTTCGGTAAGAGCTTCCATGTCTATTGGGCCTTCTGGTGGGGTGAACCAGCTTTTGATGTTCATACAATGAGTCCCTTGTTCAGCTTAACCGTCCATAGGATTGTGATCGGAGGACCCGTCGAGCCACATGAGGGCATCAAGAATGCCCTGTTCGTAGCTCATGCCGGGGTATCGGGTTCCTTGATCGACGCCCTCCTGAGCCCAGTTCATGAGGTCATAGATTTCTTTTGATTGGCGTTCTACTTCAAACATTGTGTTTCCTTCTTATCGGCGGACATGGCGTGAAAAAGGAAAAAAACACGCCATGTTCCGCCTTGCCCCGAGGGGCGTTTTCGCGGACTGTCAGAGTTTGGAAATGATATACTTTAACATAATTATGCGCTCTCTATGTCTTATGGCATTATCATCCTTCTTTCTTCTGACGTTCCGTGAAAAGGTTATTCGACCCGCTCCATCGAAATGATGTAGTGGGCGTTTTCATATTTGATGGTGCAGGGCCGACCGTCGATTTTGTCGATGAATCGGTCGTGAAGATTTTTTGAGGCAAAGAGATCCACGTCGTAGATGATGCCGGCATTCACGTTGGGAATGATGAGGGGCATGTCTTCGGGGGAAGAGATGCCTGCCCGCTGTTTTCTGCCTTTGGAAGCTACGTAGAGGTAGCGGGCAAGTTTGCCGTCCCGGAACCACGTATGTTCATTGGGGGAGAGGATCAGCATGAGCTTTCCCGAAGGCGAGTGGATTTTCTTTTCCTTGAGGTTGGCAAGAGGAAGGCCCATAGCCTCGTCCGGAGTGAGGAAGAGGGTATCCACTGGAGGCGTCGCGGTAGACTTGTAGTCGGCGGTAGCGTCGGGGAACTGCTCGAAGGGCAGGATCATTCCGGAGCTGACCTGAGCGCCGAGGCCTATGATGCAGAAGCTCGCCGTGAGTATGGGGAAAAAGCGTTTCATGATATTTCCTTATCAAGTTCATCGCGTTAGGCCAAAGCGTTCTATGTTTGATACCATAAGGTCGTAGCAAACCAGACAACCAACCCCAAAAGCACTGAGTATGGAAAGCAAAAGAAAGATGGGTTGTAGAAATGCATACTGTTCCGTTTGGGGAAAGACTATATTTTCTTGAGGTGGATACTCATAAAGGGGACGCCATCTCGCCTCGTAAAGAGGCAGATAGTGGCAGGCTAATCCACGGCGGCAAAGCATCCCGAGGAAGACGTAGTCATTCGTAAGGTATGAATAGATGCCTTCTGCGGGCATAGGCAGAAATTTGAGCAATAAGGGGATGTTTCCGGTAGAGGGAATGAACGTAGCGATTCTTTCCCTAGTTCCAAACAGGGAAAGATCGTCGCCCCATGTCTTGTTGTCGGAATTGTTTGAAAGATACAGGAAGACTTCTTCCGAGGGCCGGATGAGGTAGCGCACTTCGAGAGGAAGGTACGGCTTCCGGGGCGTTCTGGAGAACCGGGTCAGCGGCGGAAAGGCGTGCAGACGGAGGAGGAAAGAGAGGTCACGCATGAGGGAACCTCCTCATCCACCAGTTGGCGAATCCCATGTAGAAGGAGCGAAAGGGTCTCGTATATGTCAGACCGAAGATGATGCAGGACTGAGGTATGATCGAGATCAGGAACCAGAGGGGATCGTCTATGAGCTTGCCGGCAAGAAATGAGAACGGGGGGATGAGGGCAAGGCCAGACAGAAGTTGGGCAATGTCCATGATGATGCGCCGTCTCAGGTTTCGGCGCATGTCGGCGCAGTAGCGCATTGCTCCGGGGAAGCGGAGGGACGAGCGAATGACCAGAGGCCGTGCTGGGACGTGAGGCACGTGCCTGTAGGGAGGCGCGTACATCAGGCGGATTCCGAGCAGCCTGGCGGCTTGGGGATGGAGATTCGGGCGTGGTCTACGCATTGCGGGCCTCCCGATGTGGGTGGCGACGCAGGGCGAGGGCTTTACAGCCGATCCTTTTCGGTACAAAAAAAGGCGACAGAAAAGACCCCGGTGTGTGCGGGATATTCTCTGTCGCCTCAAAAAGGAAGGGTACTCTTGGCATGTCGCCTTTCCTACCTAGTAGTAGAAAAAACGACAGCCTTTGATGTCTGTTGGCGTCCCCAAGCGGATTTGAACCGCTGTTGACGGCGTGAAAGGCCGCTGTCCTGGGCCGGCTAGACGATGGGGACGTCTGGGTGCGTGTTGGCTGGGCTACGTGGACTTGAACCACGATTAACGGGACCAGAATCCGTCGTCCTGCCAATTGAACGATAGCCCAACGCGCAGAAAGCTGTTTAGTAAAAACACCCCTCACTGTCAACAAAAAAAGAGGCACTTCAGAAGAAAAAGTTTTCTGACAATATTTTTATGTGTTATTTTATATAATTAGATACTGGCCTAAAAACTTGTGTCGATGAGGGTATAGGGAGGCAGTGCGCAGGGGGGTACGGAGCCACGTCCGGTATGCTGATTTGGCAGGTCACTTGACATCAGCGGGCATGGCATTGCAGTATTACCCGGTGGACATTCCCATACGAACACGCCTCGTTTTGCTCCTCGCCATCGTCATGGCTGGGGGCTTTCTCTTTTTTCCGTCGCAGGGAACTTCTCTTTCCTCCGATTCGTTTTATTCCGCCGCGGTGTTTCCGTGTACGGAAAACACCCCAGAGCCTTGCCCGGTTCCTCTCGTCTTGTCGCCTGAGGAGGCTTCCTTCGGGGGGGAAGCGTTTTGGAGCCTTCCGGAGCAGGGGAGGGCGGCATATACTCCTTATGAACGTTCCACCCCCGGTACGTCCCGTTTGGAGCGGGGGCACGCCTTCAGCTCATTCGTGGCGTTGTCGGGCAACAGTTTCTGCCCGGGAATACTCCTGCGGCGAGGCAGCGTTTTATCAGCCGTTTCCATACTCCCCCGTGGCTGGGTTTCTTGTCACGCTTGTCCCCGTTCGCCTCCGGCGGTTTGAACGTCCAGACGGGTCTAGTCCTTTTTGTTCAATCGCAACGGCGTTCTCCATATTCTGGGGAAGGAGCGTATATGTTTCTTGATTTTTCGTGGGTGGCAGAACCCACGGCTTGGGGCGGGTTGGGCACCCTTATCCTGCTTGAAGTAGTGCTCGGCATCGATAACCTTGTTTTTATTTCCATTTTATCCTCGCGGTTACCGGAAGATAAGCGCAGGCACGCGTTTACCATTGGCCTTTCCCTTGCCCTGATCATGCGTCTGGGATTGCTTTCCACGGTTGCATGGCTGATCGGGCTCACGAAACCGTGGTTTTCCCTTTTTGGCTATTCGTTTACGGCCCGGGACATTATCCTGCTTATCGGCGGCCTGTTTCTTTTGTTGAAAGGGACTATGGAACTCCACGAGCGGCTGGAAGGGTTTCAGCCCACGGAAGAGAAAGCCGTTCACCAAGCCGTGTTTTGGCAGGTCATCACCCAGATCGTGGTGCTCGACGCCATATTCTCTTTGGATTCAATCATCACGTCCGTAGGCATGGTGAAGGAACTCTCCATCATGATGCTGGCCGTCATCATCGCCGTTCTGGCGATGCTGTTGGCTTCGCGCCCGTTGACGGAGTTTGTGGACAGGCATCCCACGGTCATCATTTTGTGCCTCGGCTTCTTGCTGATGATCGGCCTGAGCCTTATTCTGGAAGGGCTGGGCTATCATATTCCCAAGGGATACCTCTACGCGGCCATCGGTTTTTCGATTGTTGTGGAAGCCTTCAACCAGCTGGCGCTACGGAACCGAAGGAACAGGATCACAACGCGCGGATTGCGTGAGTCCGCCGCCAGAGCGGTTTTGGAGCTGCTGGGCGGAACCACGATCCCCGGCGGCGAAACGGAAATGGAAATGGCCGCGCTGGGCTACTCCGATTGCCGGGACAAGGTGTTCAGGCCGGAAGAGCGGGCCATTGTCGCGCGGGTCATCCGTTTTGGCGGGCGGACCGTGCGGTACATTATGACGCCCCGCCATAAGGTGCAGTGGCTCGACAGCAACGAGTCGCCGGAAGCCCTCCTCAAGCTCGTCGGCGCATCGAAACACGCATTCCTTCCGGTCATGTGCGGGGATACCGACGAAGTGCTCGGCGTCGTGGATCTGCGCGAGCTGTTGTGGCGCTACCAGAAGACCGGCCGTTTTTCGCTTGAGGCCTCCGTGGTCCCCGTCCCCATGGTTTTCGAGCATACCGGGCTTCCCGATGTGCTGGACGCCTTCAGGCAGCATCCGGCTCCGATGGGCATTGTTCTGGACGAATACGGGAGCGCCGTGGGCGTTGTGACGCCTATGGACATCTTGTCCGCCATCGCCGGGCATATGGGGGATGTGGCCCCCGAGCCTGATTCCTTCCGTCAGCCTGACGGCTCATGGCTGCTTCCCGGACGTATGGCCGTGGACGAGGGGTTGCATACGCTGGGCATCCAGCCGGAAGAGGAGCTGAGCTGCGCCACTATGGCAGGGTTGCTGCTTGAGCGTCTAGGGCATATCCCCGCTGCGGGGGAAAGCCTGTTTTTCTGGGGGCACTTGTGGACGGTCGCGTCCATGGACGGCCTGCGTATTGATCAAATCCGCATTCATCCACAGCGTTCAGGGGACATTACGGAAAAAAGTGAATAAAAATGCGTGGATTGATTTTGCCATGAGACGACTATGGATTTCTTTGCGAGAACAGTTTAGGTTAGGGCGATTCTAAAAAGGAAAACCCTTCCCAAGCGCTTCGGATTGCTTTTTAAGCGCGGAATCCTGTTTTTTGAGAGAAAATACCTCTTTGGAGGATTGTGCGGCGTGGCGTTTCTTTTCAAACGAGTCTGGCGACTGTGTCGTCCGGCGCTGCCGTGAAGAGGAACGCTACACCAACACAGAGGAATCGGAATGAAACGGAATCTCTTACAATGCATGGCCCGGGTGCTGCTGTTGCCCGTGGCTCTGATGTTCATATGTGGGGCGCTGGTTTCCGCTCATGCGGAATATTCCGGCCCCAAAGTGCGCTTTCGGCTGGCGCATCCGTGTCCGCCGGGGCATCACACCAGCTTGGCCTTCGAAAAGTTCGCGGAATTGGTCGCCCAAAAATCAAAAAACAAGATCAAGGTGCATGTTTTCCCCAATGCCGTTCTGGGGAGCGATGTCGTCATGCTCAAAGGCGCGCTGACCGGCGGGCTCGAAATGGCGGTCAGCTCCAGCCCGAACCTGACTTGGGTGGTGCCGTCGCTCATGGTTTTCGATCTGCCGTACATCACAAGCGTCAAGTATCAGAAGAACTTGTATGAGGCGTTGGATAACGGTGAGCTTGGCCGGTATTTCAAGGGAAAATTCAATGAAGTCGGCCTAGAACCGATCATGTACTGCGAATACGGCTACCGGGATTTCTTCAGCGTTAAAAAGCCGATCCGTTCCGTCGGGGATCTGGCGGGCATTCAGGTCCGCACGACGGCTTCCGTCGTCGAGGTCGAAGTGGCGAAAGCCCTTGGCATGAAGCCGAAACCGTTGGCGTGGGGTGAAACCTATACCGCGCTCAAGGAAGGTATCGTAGAGGGTGAAGGCAACACGTTTTCTTTCCTGCTCGACGCGGAGCATGAGGATATCCTTAAGTACGCCTTCGCATCACAACACAATTACAGTATGCAGATCCTGAGCGCCAACAAGAAATGGTGGGAAGAACTTGATCCGCAGGTCCGGAGCATCATCCGTGAAGCGGCCGCCGAGGCATTGAAGTACCAGCGGGAAGTCTTGGCCCCGCAGTCGGAAGAGGAGGCTGTCAAGCGGTTTATGGCTGATGGCCTTGAGGTTTCCAAACCTTCGGAGGCCGAGCTTGAGGAGCTGAAACGGAAAACGCGTCCCGTTTGGAACCTTTTTTCGGACACGTTGTCACAGGAACTCATTGACCTTGTGATAGCCACTCAGCAGTAAGCTGGTTTTGCTTACAGGAGAGAGTATGAAAGAGGACTTGTCCTTTTTGCGCTCTTGTACTTAAGCCATAAGGCTATTACTCTAAAGAGAGGCGGGGGGCCGGGGAGCCCCGTTGTTTGCTGCTATGCCCCGGAACTGCCCCGGCGGGTGATGAATCGCCAGGGCGTTTGCTGCAGAGTATGACAAAGAAGCCGAAATTCTTTTTTACCTTACATCTGTTTTTTTGAGTTTTTGGTTGAAATCGTTGTCTTCCGTGAAAATGGATGGCAAAAATCTGCTTGGCAGATCAGTGTCCTTTTTATGGTCGGTTCAGGCCGGAAGGTGACGCCTGAGTATGCCATGGTATTGGAGTCCATGTGAGAAAAGGCATATTTGACCCATCAGTGGGAAGCTCCGCGGAAGAAGGTTTTTGGCCTTCGGATGCCCGTACCGTGCAGGCGCTGCTCTGTACGGCATTGTTGTCCGCGTTGTTCTTTTCATGGCTTTGGCAGGCGTTTCGCCTGTATAGCTATCCGGGGCTCGTGCCTTACAACGATGAAGCCGGGGAACTGTTTCACCTGCCGCTGTTCACGGGGCTCGCATTGCTTGCTTACGGCCTCCGGTTGCGGTTCCGTTTTACGGAACAAGAGTCGTGCCAAGGATACGTGCTCCCCGTTCTTGGGAGCACGCGCCTACGGCGCAGGCTTGTGACGCTGCTGCTGATGTGGACGCCGGTTGTGTTGATGGTTACGCCGGTTTCCAACGAATTTTCCGGATGGGTACGCTCCGGCAGCTGGGCCGTCAGCGCTCTTGCCGGGATAGGGGCCGGCATCGCAGGCTGCCGCATTGGTCTGGCGCTTTGCCGGTTTTCCGGAGGCCAGCTCGTCCTGAGCCTTGGCCTGGCGAGCATCGTTGCGCCGATATGCAATTATCTTGTCCTGTTGTGCCCAGAGCCGTATTGGGTGATCCCCGCGTTGCTTTTCCCCGCCCTGTTCGCCTTGCTGCCCTCTGTGTATCCCACTGCCTCTGGTGAGGAGGGGGAGCACACCTATCCCTTTTCCCGTATCCCGTTGTTCCTGTGGTGTGGATGCCTGCTCACGGCGTTTAGCGAAAGCGCTTACTACAATCTGTATGGGGCGCTTGAACCGGTCATGCCCGGACCAAGCCTGAGCGTGCTTGTTCTCGTCGTGCTGGGAGGGCTGTCGGCGTTACTGGTGCTGGGGCAAGCCCACCGTTCGCCGATCTGGTATGCCTTTTTGCTCGTCATCCCGGTATTGGTCGTGGGCTATACCGCGTGGCCTTTGCTGCACAGGGAATCGCCCGGCCTGTCGCTTGGCGGTTTGCTGTTCGGGTATACCTTGCTGAACATCTATATGATGACGGCATTTCTGCACACGGTTTCGTATCGCAAGGGTACGCGCAGGCTGCAGCTGCTGGCTTGCGGGATAGGGGGCATCGCGCTGGCGTCATGGATGGGAAGCCATAACAGCGGCTGGATTACGGAGAGCATTGCCAGGGGCGACTCGCTCAATTCACTGTTTGCGTTTCAGGCCTTCGCCATTTTGGCGGGGAGTTTCATCTTCGTCGTCTACCTGGAAAAAGTGGGCTTTTTCCGTCTGGCGAAGGGGGAGGCGGCCGCTCCGGAACGGGTGGCCGGGCAGGCCCCGAGCACGCCGATGTCCTTGATGGACTGGCCGATCGAGGAACTGGAGACGCACTTCCGCGAGCTGGGGCTGACCAGGCAGCAGGCGATGATCGCCGCATTGCTGGCCCGCAAGACGCCGGATACGACCATTTGCGACAACCTCAACATTTCGCCGAGCACATTGAAGACCCATATACGGAATATTCACCGCCGCCTTGGGATCAGCAGCCGCCACGAGCTGGCGTGGCTGGTGACGGCAAATCCGGCGGGCATTTCCGAAACGCAGGGAGGCGGCCGTTAGCCGTATTGCGTTCAGGCTGGCGGATGGCGGGAAGTGCCGTTGCCGCTCGGGAAGGGGCAGTTGAAGCTGAGGAGGCGTTCTTTCGGGAGCGCCTTTTTTGCGTGCCATGAGGTCCTCCGTGAGGCGGGTATCCCCAAGAGGATAGAGGCGCCGTATTGTCCTTACGAGGGAGCTGCATTGGGTCAGGGAAGCGTTTGCTTTCTGGGCTGGCAGCTTGGTGGCAGCTTGAAGGCGGCCCGCACCTCGCGTAAGGGAAGGCTAAACGAAGGGGGGATACATGCGGTTTGAAGAAGCTCTTTTGCTTGCCGGGAAGGGCCAACTGATCACCCGGCCCGGATACGGCGTTTCTTTTGCGGCGATTCGGGAAGGGCAGGCCGTGTATGGGCATTTTATCGGAGAAACCGGCTTTACCGATGTGCGCGCGTATGTTTTTACGGACGAAGACAAGAGCGCTACGGATTGGGAGCTCTTCATCCGTGTCCTCCCCGATGCATGGGAAGGCTGCGATGTGCCGAATGGGTAAAACCGTGAGGGCGGGTGTACCACGCTGTCCCCGTTTTCCGCTCGCCAATCGGGAATCTGGAACAATCGGGAATCTGGATGCGCTCTCTTTTCTGAACGGCGCCACAGTGGGTTATGATGAAAGCCGTGTGCCTGCGGGGACGTCCGGCGGACGGGAAAGCGCTGGAAGAGGCACGGTGGGCAAGATGCATGTAAAAGGCCCGGAGGGTATTTCTCCGGGCCTTTTACATGCACCAGGCTGCGGGAAGGCTGGATGTTGAGTTGCAGACAGTTGCGCTATGGCTGTTTTTGAAACAGCCTATTGCCCATATACGAGCAAATGCCGCGCGGCCCTTCGCTTCCTGCCTCTTGTCCACGCCTGCCGGATTTCCGAGGCACCGTCATAGGCCTTGGCGGCCCCACCCAGAAAAAGGGGTGGGGTTGTACCTGCCGAGCCAGCGGATTGCCCCCGGAAGGAGGAAGCCCTTTTTTTACCGCGATTCGCTGTAGGCTTTTCTGCCCAAGGTGGCTCCCCGTGGTTTTTTGCCGAACTTGCCGGGGCGCTGGCGGCGCTGGCCGGGCGCAAAGGGTTTGCGTGGATGCGGGCTGTCCGTCTCATCGGCGGCCTTCGCCGACACCTTGACCCCGCTTATGAATACACCCTTGTTGAGCGTGGCCAGCACATGCGCGGCCAGCTCGGCGGATATCTCCACGATACTGAAGTTGTTCTGGATATCGATAGCGCCGACGCTCCGCCCCGGGATGCCGCTCTCGCCGGTTATGGCGCCCACCAATGCGCGGGGGGTGACGTCATGCGCCTGCCCCACATCAATGTGGAGCCTGGACATGGGGCCGGACTCCTGCCTGCGGGGAAGCGGCTGCATCCTGCCCTTTGATTTCGCCTCGGCATTTTTGGCGGGGCGTTGCGGAGCCATCGTCAGTTCATCCACTTCGCCGACATTGTCCTGATTCCCAAAATCCCGCTGCATCAACAGTTTGAGCAAGGCCGCGGAGATATCCCGGCTGGAAGCGTCGCCATCCGGGAAGTGTTCGGTCTGGAAATCCTCCACCAGTACCCGCCAGCGATCCAGAGAGCTTTCGGCCAGGGTCTGGCGGACTTCATCCAACAGCTTGGACGTGCGGATGTTGCTGACGTCGCGCAGGGTCGGCAGCTGGCCCGGCTGGATGCGGGCTTTGGTGTAGCGGATGATTTCGCGGATCTTGTACTGTTCGCGCACCGTGACGAAGGTAAAGGCCTTGCCTTCGCGGCCCGCGCGGCCAGTACGCCCGATCCGGTGCACATAGCCTTCCACATCGTGGGGGATGTCATAGTTGATCACCGCATCCACATCATCCACGTCAATCCCGCGTGCGGCCACATCCGTCGCCACCAGAATCTCAATGCCGTCGGTACGGAAACGGCTCATCACTCGATCCCGCTGGGTCTGGTTCATGTCGCCATGCAGCCCGTCGGCCTGATAGCCGCGCTGCTGCAAGTGTACGGTTATCTCGTCCACGCTGCGTTTGGTGGCACAGAACACCAGAGCCTTGCGGAACCCCTGCGAGTCCAGCACGCGGCACAGGGCATCCATCTTTTGGTATGGACGGACCTCGTAGTACACCTGCTCGATGGCGGGGACCGTGAGCATCTTGTGGGCGATGGTCAGCATCTCCGGTTCGCGCAGGAAACGCTTGCTCAGTTCGCGGATAGGCTGGGGCATGGTGGCGGAGAACAGGACCCGTTGGCAGTCCGTCGGGCTTTGTTCCAGAATGAGCTCGATATCCTCGCGGAAGCCCATGTCCAGCATTTCATCGGCCTCGTCCAGCACGACAATCCGCGCCTCGCTCAGGCGCAGCGTGCCGCGCTGCAAATGATCGATAACCCGGCCCGGCGTGCCCACGACCACCTGTGCGCCCTTGGCAAGCGCCCGAAGCTGCCGCTCGATGGGCTGCCCACCGTAAATCGGCAAAACCGAAACGCCCCGTTTGTGTACAGCCAGTTTGCTCAGTTCTTCGGATACCTGAATGGCCAGCTCGCGCGTAGGGCAAAGCACCAGCGCCTGCACGCTCTTGCCGGAAGCGATCTTTTCCAGAATGGGCAGGCCGAACGCCGCCGTTTTGCCGGTTCCGGTCTGCGCTTGGCCCACGGCATCCTTTCCCGTCAGCAGTGCCGGGATAGCCAAAACCTGAATGGGGGAGGGTTCTTCAAACCCTAAATCTTCAACAGCTTTCAAGAGTTCCTGGGACAATCCCAGTTCTGTAAACGATGCGGTCATGATGTTCCTGTAGGTAAAAATATCAAAAAGGGGGTAAACACAGTCTCAATGCGTTTGATGCACAATAACCATGATTTCCAATACATACTCGGAAAGCGGGGAGCGCCCCGTACGGGCCGGGGTGCGGCAAAAAATACCGTGTGCGGAAACGTGATGCACAAGTCCGTTTTTCGGCGGAGCGTATGGTGATGTTGGCCTTTTTGGCCAGCATTTCCGCGTATGGAAGCCTCCGCCATAAACCGGAAAGGGGTTTCCTGTTTCACCCTGCAACGCCCGCAGTACAAGGGAGGGCCGAGGCCTGACGCCATGGAGATGTTCCGGTTTGGGGATTTCGCCGGGTGGCTGATCGAGGTTCGGAAAAGGACCATTGGTGGCACAGCGGCAACGCCGCATAAGAAAAGGGGTTACATCGTACGATGTAACCCCTTGAGATTCCTGGAGCGGGAAACGGGATTTGAACCCGCGACCTTCAGCTTGGGAAGCTGACACTCTACCGCTGAGTTACTCCCGCAATGCGGTGTAAAGAAAAATGGAGCGGGAGACGGGATTTGAACCCGCGACTTCAACCTTGGCAAGGTTGCACTCTACCACTGAGTTACTCCCGCTCAAATGGAGGCGACGTCCGGATTTGAACCGGAGGATGGAGGTTTTGCAGACCTCTGCCTTACCACTTGGCTACGTCGCCTTGAGCGTGTTTGTTGGAGCGGGAGACGGGATTTGAACCCGCGACTTCAACCTTGGCAAGGTTGCACTCTACCACTGAGTTACTCCCGCTCAACGAAGAGAAGGTTTACCGTCGAACCCCGCTTCTGTCAAGCGTTGTTTCTCAAAAAACACATATTTCTTTTCCATCTTTTCCGTATGCCGCTTAACATGTCGAGGATGTTATTCCTTTGCCGGGAACGCTCAGGAGGGGCCTTTTTCCGCATCCGGCATCAGAAGCGGGGGAGCGGGCGGTCGTCCGTTGCAATGCCCGTCTTGGAGGCGGAAGATCAGGCTTCCGTGGGTAATCATTGAGGAGGAGAGGGCCGCGCCGTATTTTAAAGGGAAAAAAGGATTGCCACATGCAACAGATACGTACCGTTTCCATAGGCGAGGTGCAAGCGTTCCTCCAAAACCATCCGGGAGGTTTCCTCATCGATGTGCTGCCCCCCGAATTCCACGTCCAGCAACATATTCCCGGCTCATCCGGCGTCTGCGTCTTCGAAACGGCTTTTCAGGAGAAGATGCGGGCTCTGGTGCCGGATATGGCCGCGCCGCTCTTGGTATACGGAGCTGGAGGCTCTTTGGATAGTGCCGTTGCCGCTGAAAAATTGCAGCGCGAAGGCTATACGGATATCAGCCTGTTTGCCGGAGGGCTTGAGGCCTGGAGGAAAGCCGGGCTTCCGCTCGAAGGCGAGGGAGTGGATTTCCCCGTGCGGGATGAGTCCCCTCTGCCGATGTTTAAGGAGTACATGCTGATCCCCGAAAAAAGCTTTATCCAGTGGGCGTGCCATAACACTGTCCACAGCCATGACGGGACGCTTTCCGTGAGCGGCGGGGAACTCCGCTTCCCGCACGGCCCGCAAGGGGAGGGGAACGGGTTCTTGACGATGGACATGAACGGCATCGCCTGCCGGGATCTCGCACAGGACGAGATGTTGCCCGTCCTGATTGCCCATTTGAAATCCATTGATTTTTTTGACGTCATGGCCTACCCCACGGCGCAACTGGATATCCTGTCGCTGATGCCCCTCACGGGGGCCACGGTGACGGGGCGTACGCACCGCTTGCAGGGGCAGCTCAGCGTGCTGCGGACTGAGCGGGCCATCGAATGCGATGCGGAGCTGCGGAACCTGCCGGATGGGGAGCTCAGCATGTTCTGCCAGTTGGTCTGGGACAGGACGCTCTGGGGCGTGCGCTATGGTTCGGCGCGTTTTTATCGTTTTCTGGGAATGCACAGCGTCGACGACAACATCAGTCTCAGCGCGATGCTGTTTTTCCGTTCCCAGAGGCCATAAGCTCAGATCTGCGCAATGAAAACAGGAACAGGATCGTCACACGGCGATCCTGTTCCTGTTTTCAGCGGCCCGGATGATACTGGCCGTCGTCAAAGCCGCGGCGCTTCAATTCTTCGGGGCGGTACTGCCCGTCATCATGGCGGGGCTGGGGATGGCGGTTATACTGGTGGTCTTTCCGCCGCTCACGTTCCAGCCGATCCTTATCGTGCTTTCTTCCCGGATGATCGCGATCCCGGTCGTTCCACTTGCTGTCCTTGCGATCCCTGTTGTCCCAATGCTGGCCGTTGCGACGGGCCTGTTCCCTCTCCGTGCGGCGCTGCTCGCGGATCATGCGTTCCTGTTCCTGGCGCATTTTCCCTTGTTGGTAGCGATCCTCGGCGCGGTGCATCCTTTCGCGCCGCTCAAGCTGGCGCTGTTGCCGCATCTGTTCCCGGTGGTCGTCCCTGTCGGCCACAAGAGGGTTCTCCGATCCGGCGGAGTGGGCCGGGACGGAAACGTCCGCCGTGTACGGCAGAAAATGACGGGGAGTGGATGCATAGGCGTTGCTCAGGGCCAGGCAGGCCAGCAGCGTTCCGGCACAAAGGCATGTAGTGTGTTTCATGGTTTTTTCCTCAAACCTCTCATCAGTGCTGTAAGAAAGGCCGTTCTTCCGGGCTGTGCGCAACGCGCAACCGGAAGGCGCTCCTTCCCCGGCAGGGTGGAATGCGCGTCTTCTATACGCCTCTTTCCCGGCGTTGCAAGCGTACGGAAAGTTTCTGTGAATACAAATGATTAAGCTGGATAGGAAGAAGAAAGGGGAAGGCGGGGAGGGGAAATCCGCAGCGAGGCGGGAGGAGGGGAAAACGCAAGGCTGACAGGAAAGAACGGAAACGGATTCCGGCCTTTTCTGTCAGCCCTTGTTCCTCTACTTATAGGAAGGAAGAGGCGTCTTGATGAGTTTCAGGAACTTGTCGGTGACATAGGAGCTGTTTTCAACCTTTTTCAGCTCGTCCTGCGAGATCCTGCCGATGGCCGCAAAGAACTGGGCCAGATCGCCCTGCCAGCTCTGGGCCTGGCTGGGGCCTTCGGAGGCGTCGAACATCTGGAGCTGTTCTTCCAGGTTGAACACCGGATGGTTCTTAAGATCCATCTCAGCGAGATCCTTGCTGTAGTCGGTACCGGCCCAGTCAACGTAGAAACGCAGGTATTCCGGCAGCAGCTTGTCCATCGGTTCATTCTTCATCATGTCGATGGCGCGCATGTAGATGCTCAGGAACTTCGCGGTGACTTCGGGGTTCTTGTCGGCGAATTCGCGGTCGGCGACGATGACGATGGGAAGGCCGCGATAGCAGTCATGCGGCGTGCTGGCCACTTTCCAGCCGCGCTTTTCGCCCACGTAGGTGAGGGGCGCCCACAGGGTCACGATGTCGCCGATGCCGTATTCGAATGCGGCGAGCGCGGACGCCTGGTCCATATTCTTGATGGTCACGTCCTTTTCGGTCAGGCCAAGGGCCTTGAGCCACGAGCTCAGGGCGAAGTGGGCCGAGGAAACGGTCGTGCAGAGGACGGTTTTACCCTTCACGCTTTCGGGGGTGCCGTATACGTTCGGGTAGCTCTTGTTATAGCCCTTGGTCTGCATGATCGGGCTGTCGGGGCGGACCATGACGGCGTTGACCATCGCCTCGTCGTTGCAGTTGGCAATGACGTAGGTGTCGTGGCGCAAGGCGCCCATGAGGGCGGGAATCGCTCCCATGCCGCCGAAGACCCATGTCTTGGCGGGCAGGGTGCTGAGGGCGTCCATGCCGGAGCTGAAGTAGAGCAGCTCGACATCGAGGCCCACTTCCTTGTCCCATCCCTTCTGCTTGGCATACCAGATGGGGAAGGTTTCCTGAGCGCCCATCCACGCGGTGGGGACTTTCTGGAGTTCGGCGGCGCCTGCCGTGCCCACATAGGCCACGCAGAGGACGGCAGCGCAGAGGCCGCGAAGCCATTTTTTGACGTTCATATGCACTATTCTCCTGTACTTTGGGAAGAGGGGGAGGCAGAAAGCGGGGTAGAAAGCTCTGGAGAGTCTTCTACCCCGCAACATTAAGCTACAGATTTCTCAACTTACTTGTAGCTTGGGATGGGGGTCTTGACGAGCTTCAGGTACTTGTCGGTAGCGTAAGCGCCGTTTTCGACCTTCTTGAGTTCGTCCTTGTTGATGCTGCCCACGCTGGCGAAGAACTTCGCGATGTCGCTCTGCCACTTCTGAGCGGTGCTCATGCCCTTGGAAGTATCAAACAGGGCGAGCTGTTCTTCCAGGTTGTAGACGGGGTGCGTCTTGAGGTCGGTGAGGGACAGTTCGGGGGAATAGTTCTTACCGGCCCATTCCAGGAAGAAGCGCTGGTATTCGGGAACGAGGGATTCCAGGGGTTCCTTCTGCAGCATGTTGACGGCGCGCAGGTAGATGCTGAGGAATTTCGCGGTGATTTCAGGGTTCTTTTCGGCATACGCGGTGTCGGCGATCAGGACGATCGGGTTACCGACCTTACACATATGCAGGTCGCCGGCGATCTTCCAGCCCTTTTCCTGGCCGGCGTACATATGGGGAGCCCACAGGGCCACGCCGTCGCCGATGCCGTTGTCAAACGCGGCCAGAGCCTGGGCCTGGTCCATATTCTTGATGGTGATGTCCTTGTCCGTCAAGCCCAGGACCTTGAGCCAGGAGCTCAGGCCGTAGTGGGCGGAGGAAACGGTCGTGGTCAGGAAGGTCTTGCCCTTCACGGTGTCGGGGCTGCCGAGCACTTCGGGGAAATCCTTGTTGTAGCCCTTTACCTTGGCGATTGGGCTGTCGGGACGGACGAGCACGGAGTTGGTCATGGATTCGTCGTTGCCGATGGCGATGACGGAAGTGCCATAGCGCAGGTTGCCCATCATGGCCGGGACGCCGCCCATGCCAGCGAAAACCCAGGAACCGGACGGAAGGGCGTTCAGAATATCCATGCCGGAGCCAAAGTACTGGATGTCGATGTCGAGACCAGCTTCTTTGTCCCAGCCCTTTTCTTTCGCATACCAGATCAGGAAGGTTTCGTGTTCGTCCATCCAAGCGGTGGGTACTTTGGTGAGCTTTTCAGCGAAAGCCATACCAGCGAGCGAAACGCAAAATGCGGCAGCGAGAAAAGCACTGATGAGTTTCTTGAAACGCATACCTGTTCCTCCAAGTTGAAATGTACTGAGGAAAATCCCTCTACCCTTATCATAATACATGTCGGGGCATGCACGATGATCGTATTCCGGACGTCAGCGTGACGTCCCTGCGGCGGCCTTTTCGGCATCTTCAACCGTCGCCTTGCGGACGGCCTGAACATGCCGGGTGCGGATGCGGAAAGCGCAGAACTGCAGCCCGCAGCCGATCCCCGCCAACCCTACCGCAAGCGCCGTTCCCAGATGGAAATACAAGGCTGCCGCGGCGAGGATGCACAATGCGAAACTGGCGAGCCTGAGGTACAGGAGCTTCCTGTATACCTCCCCGGTGCGTTCCCAGGGAGCGTCGTCGCATTGGCGTTGCGCATCGTTGTTTTTTGGCTGGGCCTTGCCCGAACAGCGCCGGACAAAGCCCTGTACCGACCACCAGACCAGCCCCGCGCACAGGGATCCGATGATGAGGCTGACGGTGGTCGTTTCCATATTACAATACCAGGGCCGTGTTGTCGGTGATGATGGAGCGGAGCTTCAACAGCTCCATGCTGGTGTGCTCGCGGGGGCGGGGAAGATCGATCATGTATTCGGTCTTGATGCTCCCGGGGAGCTTGCCTTCCATCAGGATGATGCGGTCGCCGAGGAACAGGGCCTCGTCGATGTTGTTGGTGACGAAGATAACGGTGCGCTTTTCCTGTTCCCAGATGCGCGCGGTTTCCTTCTGCATGAACATACGGGTCTGGGCGTCCAACTGTCCGAAGGGCTCGTCAAGGAGCATGATGTTCGGGGAGTTCGCATAGGCGCGGGCGATGCCCACGCGCTGCTTCATGCCGCCGGACAACTGGTGCGGGTAGTGCTTCTCAAAGCCGGTCAGCCCCACCATGTCGATGTAGTGCTGCGCAATCTCATGCCGCTCGTTGGCGGGGATATTGCGGAGCTTGAGACCTAGTTCCACATTATCACGAACGTTCTTCCATGCAAAGAGCATGTAGCCCTGGAAGACGATGCCGCGGTCGGGGCCGGGGCCGGTGATGGGCTGGCCGTCAAGCGTCACGAATCCGGTGTCGGGCGTTTCCAGCCCGGCGAAGATCTTCAACAGCGTGGACTTGCCGCACTGACCGGGGCCGAGGATGACCAGAAACTCGTTTTCATACACATCAAGAGTGACGTCGCGGATGACGGGGACTTCCTGATTGCCCTTCTGGATGAAGGTCTTGCTGACGTTTTCACAGCGGAGTTTGAGTTTCGGTTCGCAGTTGCAGGTGGTCATATGCTTTCCTTTCTCAGCTGTGCTTAGAGGTTTTCAATGGTGCGCTTCCAAGGGCAGAGCTTGCCTTCAAAGAGCGTGACCAACAGTGAGGTTCCGTAAGCCGCTGCCGCGATGAGGACCATGCCGCCGAGCACGAGGGTGGGCTGGTGGGTGTCCATGCCGCGCTTGATGAGGAAGCCCATGCCGTCGCGGGAGTTCATCAGTTCGGCGGCCAGAACGCAGGTCCAAGCGGAGCTGAGGGAGATCTGGAGGCCGGCGAAGACTGCGGGGAACGACGCGGGGAAGCATACGTGGAAGATTTCATCCCGGCGCTTGCCGCCGAGGACGCGGATAACGTCATACAGGTCGGGGTCAACGAGGCGCACGCCGTTGTATGCATTGAGCAGACAGGGGACGAACGTACCGATGATGATGATGAACACCTTGGACATTTCGCCGATGCCGAACCACAGGATGGCGATGGACACCCAGGCGATGGGCGGCATGGGCTTGAACAGGTCGAACAGAGGCTTCACAATCGCGTTGACGTACTTGTTCAGGGCCATGAACAGGCCGAGGGGCACGGCGACGACGCTGGCGGCGATGAAGCCGATGAGCACGCGCTGGGTGCTGGCCCAGATGTGGCCGATAAGGTTCGTTCCGGCGAACTTCATGTACGTCAGGCGGTACAGCTGATCCACCACTTCCAGCGGGCGGGCCAGGGAGTCGCGGAAGATCTTCTCTTTCGCCACGTAGTCCCACAAGGCGAGGAACAGGACGATGGAAACCACGTTGAGGAAATACTTGTTGGTAATGAACTTGTAAAAGCTGAACGGTTCGCGGTTTTTGGAGTGGTCGACGGTTTCGTTGGCGATAGAACTGGTCATGCCGCTTACCTCCTGATGCCAGCCAGCAGTTTCTTTTCAATCTGGTCGATGATGAAGCCGATGACTGCACCAGACAGACCCACACAAATCATGCCGAGGACGATGATGTCGGGACGGCCGAGGCGGCCACCCATAGTGATGAGGAAGCCAAGGCCGGAGTCGGCGGCCAGCAGTTCCGCGGCCACGAGGTTGGTCCAGCAGTAAGCCAAGGCAAGCTGCAGGGCGCCGAACACCATGGGAAGGGCGGACGGGATGCAGAGCTGCGTGAAAATCTGCCAGTTGTTGGCGCCATATGTGCGGGCCATCTGGATAAGGGTCGGGTTGGTCATGCGCACGCCGACGTAGGAGTTGATGACGCAGGGCACGATACCCGCGATCCAGATGATGAATACCTTACCGGCGAGGCCGATGCCGAACCAGAAAACGGTAAGCGGAATCCACGCGATGGGGGGGATGGGACGGATAAGTTCGAAGATCGGGCGGAACAGACCTTCAACCACGTTGAACCAGCCCATGGCCAAACCGAGCGGGATACCCACGACGAGCGAGAGCACATACCCGATGAAGGCTTCCTGAATGGACGTCCACGCGTGCGTCGCCATGATGGCGCCGTCGGGGTTGGGGTTGCTGAGTTTGTCGATGAACGCGGCGAACACCTGGGAGGGCGATGCCAGCAACGTATTTGGAATGATTCCCGAGCGCACCACGCCTTCCCAGAAGGCGAAAAAGATGATGATGCTTACGTAGGGAAGGATGGTCAGAAGCAATGGCTGTTTGACGCTTACTTCTTTGTAGGCCATGAGTCACATCCTCGTGTCTGTGCTGCGTTAGAGAGGCGAGCCTCGTCCAACCTGGGTTACCACCAACGGATCAGTTCGGTGACTTGCTTGCGCAGCTCCACGAACTTGGGATCGATCAGGTTGCGGGGGCGGGGGAGATCCACGGGGATTTCCGCCTTGATCTTGGTGGGCTTGTTGGTCAGCACCAGGATACGTTCAGCAACGTAAACCGCCTCTTCGATGTTGTGCGTCACGAACAGAACGGTACTGTTGAGCTTTTTCCAGATATTGACCAGCTCGTCCTCAAGGTAGAAACGCAGCTTGACGTCGAGCTGTCCATACGGTTCGTCCATCAGCAGCAGGTCGGGATTCACGGCGAACGCCCTCGAAACGGCGATACGCTGCATCATACTGGCTGAAACCTGGTTGGGGTACAGGTCGGCGCAGGAGGACAGGCCGACGAGATCCATGATTTGGGTCGCGCGCGCTTCACGTTCTTCTTTGCCGACGCCCTTGACTTCCATGCCGTAAGCCACGTTTTCGCGGACGGTACGCCAAGGCAGACAGGTCGGTTCCTGAAACACATACGAGATGTTGTGCTTCTTGGGGTTCGCTTCTTCCCCGTCGATGAGGATCTCGCCTTCGGTGGCGGGCATCAGCTTGGACAGGGTGTTCAAGAAGGTGGTTTTGCCGCAGCCCGTGGGGCCGACGATGGCAAGGAGCTCGCCTTCTTTGATGTTGAAGTTGATCCCATCGAGGACGGTCAGATCCCCAAACCGTTTTGTGAGGTTATTCACCTGAATCTTGATGCGTGATTCTGGGGTGGTGGGCACTGGTGGCTCCTTTGTCTTTTTTCAGGGCGAACACGCTGGTGCCGCCTCCTAGGGAGGAACGCGCTTTGGCCAATTCATGGACCTCGTACGCTGGTCCATACATTGGCTGAAGCGCTGCCTCTGGACCCTGTGTGGAGGCGGACACGTAGGCAAGGGATTGCTCCCTCACAAGTTGTGCTTTCGGCTCCAATCTTGTTCTCTAATGAGCAAAGATGGTGCCAGAGGTAGGGCCCTAGCCTCAAAAAAACGCTTCCTACCTACGTTTCTGGAGTAAAGAAGGCTTTTATTTGAGGGGAATAGGGATGATGCTCAAAAAAGAAAAAAAGAGCAAAAAAGCTCTATTTCCTCAGAGGTTGCGTTGGGGCTTCGGAAAAATAGGATCAAAATGTCCCAAAAAGAGAATGGGGAGGATTTTTTTTGGGACAAAAACATCCCAAATTATAAAACGTGGTATTCCAATATGATATATGTATAAATACTGTGCCGGCAACACTCTCCCCGTCATGGTTGGGAAAAAAATCCCGTATAATAAACCATGATTGAGATAAAAAGAACGAATGGAACTGCCTTTGGAAGCGTTCAGTCCCCAAGAGGGCACGAAAAAATGGGACAGAAATGCGACATTTTTTCTGCGGCCCTCAAACGGAAAAGCGCCTCCCTTTTTACTGGGGGAGGCGCTCGGATCGGGGCGTGGATTGCAGCGTGCGGGCGTTATTCTTTTTCCAGGCCGAAATCTTTCATTTTCCTGAACAGGGTACGCCTGTCCATACCGAGGCTGTCCGCCGTCGGTCCGCGTTTCCAGTTGTTCTTCTTCAAGGCGTTCAGCAGGTAGACCTTCTCGAAACGGGAAAGCGCTTCCGCCAGCGTCAGGGAATCTTCCGGGGCTTCGGAAGCGGCCGCCTGTGCGGTGGTCTCGCCGATGACGGTATCGCCCAGCCGCGCCGTCCCCAGGCTCAGGTATTGGTAGAGCACATTTTGCAGCTCGCGGACATTGCCGGGCCAGTCATAGAGCATGAACGCGTGCAGCATCTCGCTGTCCATGTACTCGAAGCGCTTGTTGCTCGGGTAAGCCTTCAGGAAATGCTCCACCAGCAGGGGGATGTCCGCCTTGCGCTCCCGCAGCGGCGGGAGATGGATGGGGATGACGTGGATGCGGTAGTAGAAGTCGCGGCGCATGGCCCCTTCATTGACGCGTTCGAGGAGATCCCGGTTCGTAGCCGCGATGATGCGCACATCCGGGCGGTGGATCTGGGCGCCGCCGACAGGCGTAAAACCCCCGTGCTCGATGGCGCGGAGCAGCTTCACCTGCCCCATAAGGCTGATTTCACCCAGTTCGTCGAGGAAAAGCGTGCCCCCGTCGGCCTGATCCAGATACCCTTTCTTGTCGGCCGCCGCACCGGTGAACGCGCCCTTCTTGTAGCCGAACAGCTCGCTTTCAAAGAGGCTTTCCGGGATGGCCCCGCAGTTGACCGCCACAAAGGGCTGCTGATACCGGGAGCTGCCGTCGTGGATGGCCCGGGCCGCCAGTTCCTTGCCTGTCCCCGATTCGCCGTAAACGACCACGTTGTCGTCCACGGCCGCCGCTTTGGCGATGAGATCGAAGACGGCGGTGATCTGCGGCGAATTGCCCACGATGTCGCCTGAACATCGGGCTTTGAGGCGCTCGCGCAGCTCCTTGTTTTCCTGCCGGATCGTGTTGTCCTGCTTCTGCTTTTCGGTCACGTCGTTGATGAAGCCCTCCACAAGGAGGGGGGCCTGTTCCCCCGCGCCTCCGGCATGGACGCCCGCGCCTTGCTCCCAGACCCATTTTTCCTCATTCCATGAGGTGATGATCCGGTAGGTCAGTTCGAACGGCTCTTTCTTCCTGAGCGCGTTTTCCAGCGTTTCCGAGACGTGCGCCCTGTCGTCCGGGTGGACGAGGGCAAGCAGCCCCATGCCGTCCGGCCCCATGAAATGCTCCGGCGTATACCCGGTAAGGCGGGTGACCCCCTGGCTGACAAAGCGGACCTTCCGATCCGGCGAGTGCTCGCCCTGATAGGCGAGGCCGGGAAGGTTGTTCATCAGGGTTTCAAGCTGGCGGCTTTTCTCGTGCAGCTCCATCCCGATGAGCATGTTGTGGCTTTCGAGCTCCTCCCGGAGGCGCTTGTTGGTGATGTGGGTGCGGACGCGGGCCAGCACTTCGTCGGCATGGAAAGGTTTGGTCACATAGTCGACGCCGCCGACTTCGAACCCCCGGTGCTTCTGGCCGGGCGATTCCATCACGGACAGGAAGATCACCGGGATGCCCTCGGTTTCTTTGTCCGCCTTGAGGCGCTGGCAGACTTCGAAGCCGTCCATCTCGGGCATGAGGATGTCCAGCAGGATGAGATCGGGGTGATGGCTGAAGGCCAAATCCAGCGCGCGCTTTCCGTTCTTGGCGATGATGAGGAAATAGTCCTGTTCGAGGGTCTGGACCAGGATGTCCAGATTGACGGGATCGTCATCCACGACCAGAACGACAGGTTTATTGGGCTGCATCGGAAGGCTCCGTACTTGGGGCGCTGCTCGAGAACAGGGAAGGGCGGATCCTTTCCAAAACGGTCAGAGCAGCTTCATAGTCATAATTGTCCACATGCATTTTCAGGGTGTGCAGTAAGGGATATTCGTCCGCATTGCAAATCACCAGCAGGCTGCCCAGGGCAATGCGGATGCGCCCGGGCGCGGCCTGGAGGAGGGCCTCGACCAGATCATTATAATAGGTGCCCAGTTTGGCGATGTCGAGTTTGGGTTTGGAGGCAATGGCCGAGGGGCCGTCCGCGGGTTTCGTTTCCTTGTCGGACGGGCACAGCTTCGCGGCGGCCTCAAGGACCTCGCCGAGGGCCTCTTCCAGCTCGGGGAGCAGTGCGGCGAGCGGCCTGCCCTGGAGCGTGGACAAGGCGGCATTGGGGTAGCCCTTGTCCAGTTGCGATTGCGCTTCCAGTTCCAGCGTGCGCGCCATATCCCGCAAATGCAGCGCTCCCAGATTGGCCGAAGCCCCCTTGAGGGCGTGCGCCCGTTCGCGGAGGGATTCCCAGTCATGGGTGCGGACGGCATGGCGGAAGAGGGCGGCATCCTGCGCGTGGTTTCTGGCGAAACTTTGCAGGATGGAGGGGTACTGCTGCGGCGACAGGCCTGTCTGGATCACGGTCTCGAGCGAGAAGCAGGGGGGCAGAAACGCCCATGATTCCGCATCGGGCACGGAAGGCCGCGCCGGACTTTCGGCCTGCGCTTCCGGAACCCGGTAGTACTCGGGGAGCAGGCTATGGATGGTGTCGAAGAGCAGCGCCTGTTTGAACGGTTTGGAAAGGTACGCGTCCATCCCCGCATCCAGACAGCGCTGCTTGTCGGATTGCATGGCATGGGCCGTGAGCGCGACGACGGGCAGGACATAGCCGCGTTCCCGCATGATCTTGATGGTTTCGTAGCCGTCCATGTCCGGCATCTGGATATCGAGGAACATGAGGTCGAAAGCCTCGCGTTCCAGCAGGGCAAGGGCTTCGATGCCGTTGCCGGCCATCTTGAGCTGGGCGCGGGTTTCTTCGAGCAGTACGGACATGATCTCCTGATTGACGGGGTTGTCCTCGGCTACGAGGATGCGCACGGACGACAGATCCGGCGTGACCGGCGACTGCGCCGGGCGTGGCCCCCTGAAGCCCGCTTTTTTCCGATCAAACAGCTTGCGGAGGGTGGAGCGGACGCAGCGCACGGTGATGGCCGGGATGACCTCGACGGGATAGGGCTTGTCCTTGAATTCGGAGATGGCGAGGCCTTCCCTCGGGCCGCCCACAAGCACAAGCGGGACCGGGGCGGCGCAGCGCAGCTGCAGCTCCGCCGCAAGGCGCAGGGCCGGGGGGCAGTCCCCATCGCCGAGCAGGCGATCGATGATGATGAGATCCGGCCTGAGCGGCTCCTTCCCCAGCGAGGCGAGGACGGAAAGCGGGCCCACCCTGCTGGCGATGTGGCTCTGGCACTGGATGCCGAGTGCCTCCAGCGTGCGGCGCATGACCCTGACGCCCGTATCCGACGAGCTGACCACGACCGCCTGCAGATCCATGAAGGTATTGCCGCCGAGCACTTCCACCTGTTCCTGAAGCGCCAGCCGTATGGAGAACGCGAACGTGCTTCCCTGCCCGACTTCCGATTCGACCCAGATTTCCCCGCCCATGTTTTCGACCATATACCGGGCGATGCTCAGGCCGAGGCCCGTGCCGCCGTGCCGCCGGGTCAGCGAGGAGTCGGCCTGTTTGAACGGCTGGAACAGCTGCGGCAGCTGATCCGGGGCGATGCCGACACCGGTGTCGTGCACGAAGAACAGGAATTGCGCCTTATTCTGGTTTTCGGAAAGGTGGAGGTTGCCGCCGTGCCGGACCTGCAGGTGGATGCGCCCGCCCGGAGGCGTGAATTTGACGGCGTTGCCCATCAGGTTGGTCAGGATCTGCTGCAAGCGCCCCGCATCGCCGAGAAGCGCCAAAGGCGTGGAGGGATCGATGTCGATCAGGCATTCCAGCTCACGCGCCATGCTGCCGCGCATGGTCATATCGCAAACGCGCAGGATCACTTCATCAAGCATGAACGGGGCGGTGTCCGTGTCCATTTCGCCCGCTTCGATCTTGGAGAAGTCCAGCGTGTCGTTGACGATGTCGAGCAGGGCGTAGGACAGGTCCAGAATCGTGCGCTGATGGTTGCGCGGCAGCGGGTTGTTTTTCAGGTAGGCTAATTCGGTAAAGGAAATGATGCCGTGCAGCGGCGTGCGGATTTCATGGCTGATGTTGGCGAGGAAACGGCTTTTGGCTTCCGTGGCGGCGTCGGCCGCCTTCATGGCCTGCTGGAGCTCGGTGTTGAGGCGCTGGAGATCCTCGGCCTTAGCGCTTTTTTCCAGTTCGGCGGCCAGCCGCTTGGTACGTTCCTCAACCTTGCGCCGGAGCTGGAAATTCCAGAAAATGATCAGCAGCAGGACGGACAGGACGACTTCAATGCCGAGCAGGCTGGTCCAGAATGTGCGCGGGGGAAGGTGGAGCGAAGGCTGGCGGCTGAGCCAGCGGTTGTTGATGAGTTCCCGCTCGGGAGGCTGGATCTGGTACAGGGCTTTGGAGAGGATGCTGTGCAGTTCGGGCCAGTCCGAGCGCACGCCGATGGACAGGCCGCTCTGGGCGGGGATGGTCGAGGTCGCCTGAAGCCGCAGATGCGTGTTGTCTTCCAGCTTGGGCAGGACGCTGGCCTTGTAGTCGACCAGCGCGTCGGAATGCCCGGACATGACCCGGAACAGCCCCTGCAGGGGATTGCTGACAGGGTCCAGGATGATGTCGGGATAACGGCTTTCAAGGTAATTGTGCCAGTAATGCCTGTATACGACGGAAACCCGTTTCCCGGCGAGCTCCTTGAGGCTGGTGGCGTGCTGCGCGTTTTCATGGATCACGATGATGCCGGGGAGGGAAATATGGGGCCGGGTAAGGAGCAGGTTTGCGTCGACGGCAAGCGTCGGTTCCACCATGGCGAACAAATCCGTCCGCCACTGCTTGGCGTCTTCGAGCGCCGTTGTCCAGTTGGATTGCGGCTCTATGCGGAACTGGATCCCGATGATGCGGGAAAGAAGCCGCAGATAGTCAAGGCTGATGCCCGCATAGGCGTTGAGCTGCTTGGAATCGGACAAAGGGATGAAGGCTGGGGTCATGCTTACGGTAATGACGGGGTGTTCATCTATCCATGTCTGTTCTTTGGGGGTGAACAGCTGAGGCATGGCCGTCATGGGCGAGAGCATACTGATGGACGATTCCAGCGACGGGAGATAGCTGTCGTCCGGCGCGTCCTTCGTGACCAGCAGCACATGCCCTGTAAACAGGATGAATATGACGAGTATGGTGCCGAGGAAAACAAAAATACGCATAAACGTCTCGCAGAGAAAACGGCTCAGGAAGGAACACCAGTATGGCAGAGATGCGCTGTAAGGTCGAGAGGGCATCTTGTCGTTGCGCCTTCGGTTGACTATGGTGGCGGGGGAGCGTGTTTTCCCGAAGCCCGGCATAGCTATAAGAAGGATGAGACAATGCGTATTGATGAAGTGAAGAGACAGCTTGAGGCTTTTGGCGTTCTTGACGGATACCGCGAGTTCGCCACGTCCAGCGCCACTGTTGAACTGGCGGCCGCCGCAGCCGGATGCGAACCCGGACGCATCGCCAAGACGTTGTCGTTCAAGACGGCTGAAGGGCCTATTGTTATTGTGGTGATGGGTACGGCACGGATCGACAACCGGAAATTTAAGGATCAGTTTAAGGAAAAGGCGAAATTCCCGCAGGGAGAAGAAGTGGAATCGCTCATCGGACACCCCATCGGCGGTGTTTGCCCCTTTGCCGTAAACGAAGGTGTCCGGGTTTTTCTTGACCTCAGCCTTAAGGCCTTCGATCCCGTCTATCCGGCAGCGGGGGCCCCGAACAATGCGGTATGCCTTTCGCTCGCCGATTTGGAACGTGTAACCGGCGGGACATGGGTTGACGTCTGTAAGCAAGAGGCCGAGTAGGCGGCGTTGTTGGCAGGCCCTGCACACGAGAAAAGCCAATCCGTATGGATTGGCTTTTCTCGTGTGCAGGGTTGGGGCTTATTCGGTAAGCGTTTTGGGATCAATATTGTACTTGCGGATTTTGGACCACAGGGTGCTTGTGTTCAACCCAAGCAAGTTTGCGGCCCCGTCAGGCCCGGCAATTTTCCCGTTGGCCTTTGCGATGGCCATCTTGATATGGTCTATGATGATCGTGTCAAGCGTGGGGAAGGCATCTCCGCTTGATGAAAGCTCATATTTCTCTTTGATGTTCTTGTTCGCTGAGGGATGTCTTTCCGCAATAAAAGAGTGCTTCAGCGCATTCATGTCGTTATAGAGGAGAATACTGTTGAAGGTATCTATAAGCATCGGCTGTATGAATGAACAGATATCGATGGCTTCTTGTGAATATCTGTTCTTTCCGATGCTGTATATGGACATGTAAATATGGATGCCTTCAAGGACATGATGTTTGAGAGGAATATAGATGCTGGAAGACTCTTCGTTGTTGAAAATACTGTTCCTGAATTCAGAAAATACGCAGGTTTCTTCACCCGTAAAGTTTTTTATGGAATGAACGTCCCCGGTAAAGAAATTATCTTCTATATACATGCGCCTGAGAGTGTCTTCCGGTATGGTAATTTGATCTGGGAAGGGGTTCTTTGAATAGTCAGCATACTCAGCTACTTTGAAGATGGTATCTTTCTCAAAAAAAGAAATATATACGGCGGATACAGGCATGTATCGCTTAAAGAAGGAGGCCATTTTCTGCGTAAAGTCCGATATGCAGGAGGATTCAAAAACGGTCGAAAAAAAAACGGAAAAGAGTTCCTCAGACGTATGGTTCATGGTCGCCTCTTTGTCTTTTTATACTGTAGATGTATAAACTCGTATCTTAATAAAACGAAAAGAAAATTGCTTTTCAAATCTTTTTTGTATTCAATGAAGTGATTCCAGAAGTCTTTTTATATTAAACAAGGGAAAAGGATTGTCAAAACGTTAAATAAAACATGTATAGAACTAGGATTCTATATAAAGTGTCTTGTTGAAAATCGTATTGTTTTCATTGTATCTCTGTATAAGTATTGACGAAATACGTATTCCACAAAGGATGTTAATGATGATTGCCTTATCAAAGATGAAGGGCAAAACACAATGACAACTCTTTTAATTGAGTAATATCTGTCCATAAGATCGTTTTTCTAAAAATTGTTTTTTGATGACGGATCAGGAGTGTTCGTTTTGAATAGGAGAACATGGCATGTTAGCAATTTCATTTGTATAGAAAAAGATTCTATATAGTAAACAGAGCACACAAATGTAGATGGTATAGTTGCAGTAAAAAATTCTTAATATTACAGATTTATTGTTATATGTTAAGCAATAAAAAATTTGCTTTTGAATAATTCTTCTATTTTATAGATAATAATGTTAAATTTAAATCATAAAATCTAATAATAGTATTTAGTATGCTAAAAATAGTATTGTTTATTTTTAAAAAATCATATTTAGCCTATTTACGTTGTAAATAAAAAATCATATTATATTTCACCATGAAAAAAATGTAATGAATAGGAAAAAGTGTTGGACAGAGATGCAAATTGGGGATGCGTGAGAGGAATGATAAATGTAACGCCACGCGGCGCCGGTTCATGCGCAAAGAAGCATCACAGCCCTTTGGTGGGAGCCCGAGGAAATCACAAGAGCGGCCTGACAAGAAGGAGACAGGAGAAGATCTGATTCTGGGGGGCTAAAACGGAGCGAGTCACATTGTTTTTTATGTAATTATTTCACTGTTCAAGAAAAAACATACGGCAATGCTTGCCCCGTTAGCACAGTGATCTCATGCCTGGAGTGCTTCATTTTATTCGGGCAACGTGCAGTAGGTCCTCTCCAATTCCTTTCAGTGTTGTGTTTTTGTATTAATATATTGATATTACAAGTAAAACAGATACTGTTGACGGAAGAACAGGATATGATATCCTCTTAAAAATAAGCGAACTTTAGGGAAACGTTTCGTCACCGGTGTGGCGCCCAGTCTTCAAAACTGGTGGACGGTCGAAAGGTCGTTGGTAGGTTCGACTCCTATACGTTTCCGCCATCATTGAATAAAATAAAATCCGACTTCGTTAATGAAGTCGGATTTTTTTCTTTGGTGGAACATTTATCCCGCTCTTATCCCGCGAAGCCCGGTAAACTGAGGTGACGTGTGGTAATATGCTATTAAACGTCTACAATAGACTTCCCCGGTTTCATCCTCTTCGCTAGCCATGAGACGAAATCTTCACGCGCATAGCAGACGTTTTTTCCTACCATGATAGAGGGTGGGCCGCTTCCTTCGGAACTCAGGTTGCAAAGAGAACGATAAGCGATGACGCCTGGAATAAGCTTGGGAACTTCCGTTCTACTAAAAAGAGGCGGGAGTTCCTTAGAGAGTTGCCGCACCACCTTGTCAATTCTATTCGCTTCCATCTTCACTCCTTTTAAACGCCCATTGCAGGCGGCATTCTGTGCAGTTCGGGACGTCCCCGGTTTCATATCGGCATAGGGTATGCTGTTTGTGGTATGGGCAGTCGGGGACGCTGGCCAGCTTCAACGCCATCCCTGCCAGCTTTGCAAGGGTTTCGGGGGTGGCCGTCCGGTTCCAGAGTTCCGAGGCGTCGACGGTGGGGTTGTGCTCAAGTCTGGCCACGCCCTTAATCCGTATCAGCCATGTCCGCACGCGGCGGGGAATTGGAAGCGTGAACATCAGAGCAGCCTCCCCTGTGGTGCCGGCTGGCGGTTTTTGATCCACCCGAAAGTCTTTTGCAGTTCGTCATCCACCCGTTTTTCGATCTCCCTTGCTTTCTTCAAATAGGCCTTGTCCCGCGTATCGAAGTAGAGCTTTTGGGCTTCGCGCATATCACGGACGAGGCAGGTAAATTCAGAGATCTTTTCAGCCATTGTTCACCTCGATTTTTCCGCCGTTGATGGTGGTCGGGATAGGCCTCCTGTCGGCGGTCTATCCGGCGGGTGAGTGCCTTTTCACGGAGCGCCCGCCGCAGCCGGACGGCTTCAATGGCAATCAGCCCGACGATGAAAAGGGTTGCGGCCCCGCCGAGCGTCAGCGCGAGGAAGCGGAGCCAGTGCCATGCCCATGTCCACGTCATCGGTTTGCCCCCCTGCGGAAGCGGCAGAAAGGGCACTCGCGCAGGCTGTGGACGGTGCCGCACCGGGGGCAGGGTTCTTTCTTGAAGTTCCCGGCCAGTGGTGCTGTTTTGCAGGAGCCGTTGATCTGGGCGAAGTTTTTTTCTTTGGTCTGCTGTTTCATTTCTGCACCTTATTTATCCTCTTCCGTTCCATGAGCTTCTTGACCGGGACGCTTCCCGACCAGCCGTAGCCGTAGACGTTCACATAGAGGGTTTCGCGGCCCTGCCCGTAATCTTTGGAGTATGGAAACGTTGCGACGGTCACGCTGATAAGCTGACGTTCGCCGCCGATTTTCGCCCGGTAGTAGAAACGCTGGCCGGGGAAAATTTCTTCCAAAACAGGACATTTTGGTCTGCCGTTCATGTTTCATCACGCCCATTTTTCGAGAAGTTCCGCCATCTTGCCGCCGGGACACTGGCTTTTGATCCAGTACATGACCTCGGCAAATTCCCTGCGGTTGAAGATGAGGGAAAAGCGCCGATCCCCGGTGTTGACACTCTGCCGAGCCTGTGAGTAAGGTCTTTGTGCATCCATGAGTGTCCTCTCTTGGATGTTTGCCCTCAGCGCTGTTGCTCCAGCGCCGGGGGCGTTTTGTTTTTTGACGGGGCGGCGGGATTGACTGTCTGCGCCTTTGCTACGCAGCCCGCCGCCCGGGAGAGCCCGATTGCTTGGCAACGCCTGTCGTTGCCAACGCACCCTAACGTTTATCGGTCGTCCCTCCCGGCGATCCTCGGAACCCCGGCGACCGCCGCCGGGAGGACAGGCACATCATTGTCCATTGTGTTCATCAAGGATCGCCGGGAATGGCGTTTTTTGTGGTGTTACTTGTCGTGTGTGAATAATTACAAAAGTAAACATTTATGTCAATGAAAATGTTGCTAAAAGTAAACAGTCAGCATAAAATTTTTTAGCTGAAGGAGATATTCGTAATTTGAACACAAAAAAGCCCCTCACGAGGAGGGGCGGGGAGGAAAGGAGATGGGCAAAAAAGAAAATCCTGAATTGACGCTAGAAAAAATATGCCGCGCTACAGAAGACGGTTACAGCCTATTTGGTATTCATGCTAAAGGGGGGAAGCTCACAGAAGATGAAAAAAAGAAATTTAAAAATATCGTTAATATTGGAATCGAAAAGATAGAACGCGATAGAGTGTTAAATACAATACAATCAAAAGCTAGTTTTTATCAATACTTATTTAAACGAGAGCTATTTTTTATTAAAATAATTTTGATTATTATTGGTTTGATAAATATTTATTTAATATGTAAAATATAGATGGGATTTCCCTCTCTCATATTGGTAGGTTTTGCTTCAAAAGAAACTTCTTTGTTTGTACCTTTGAAGAAGAGGACAATATCCTTTTTTTCTTTTTCATTTATATCGAGTGGTAATGATTGAGGAGCGGATGTTTTAATGAAATGATCGTCATAGTCACGATCTAGATCAATAAATGGAAGCATTTCATACCAAGTTATATCTAGATTAGTTTTGACTTCTTTTATACAAATAGGATAGGCATTGTTATTATAAATATCGATATAGAAACAGGAGGTTCCTTTTTTCGTTATTTCATGTTTTGTAATATCAATGAAAACTTTTGGAAACAAGGTTATTGGTGATGCTTTTGCCAGCTCAATGATCCCAGAAACCACATCCACCATCGCTATTCCTTTTCCCCGCTCCGGCGGGGATTTTCATTTGTACTCAACATAGATGATCACGCACCCGGAAGGTAGCCGTTCGCGCCTTATCTCGCGGAGATAGGGGCATTCTATGCGCTCTTTTCCTTGGGTTCTTCATTCAGAGTAGGTTGAGCTGGGCGTATAATTTCTTTTAGAATTTCGACCTGAGCCTTTAAAGCATCCCGCTCTTTTTCGGTAGAATGTAGGTCTTTCAACAGTGCTTCAATTTTTTCTTCGAGTTGTCGTACTTCATCTCTTTTTTGATTTTCACCGGGAAAGACAATTTCTACTGAAAAGAATTCAAAAATTTTTGCGAGTGCATCAAAGCGAGGGGCGCGGCCTTCCTCGGCAAACCAACGAGTAATCGTAGACGGGTTGGTTTCCAATTTTTCTGCAACACTTCGGATACTTCCATTTTTTTGGATAATTTCCTTAGTGCGGCGCATGGTCGATTCAAACAATGATTCTTTCATGGTTATTCCATATCATATGGCTACAGTCGTATCTATTTCCTTGTGGAATCGTGGAAAAAATGAATTGACCATTTTGATTACTTTTGTAATTATCAAATTCATGAAAGCACAAATTGTTTCTGAACTCACGGAATTCATTCGGCTTACAGGATGCTCCGTCCGTAGGCTTTGTCTTGAGGCGGGGGTTTCTCCTGCTACGGTGTCTCATGTGCTTACTGGGCGGAGGCAAGATATGCACTCGAGTAATGCTGATGCCCTTCGCGCCGCGATGCTCCGGCTCTCCCAACAGCCGTCTGCGGAGGGCAAAGATGCCTCAACCGCATCAACCGAGGCGCGACCATGTCCGGCCTCGGCCTGATCATCGACCTCTTCGCGGGTGGCGGCGGGGCCAGTACAGGCCTGACATGGGCACTGGGGCATTCGCCTGATATTGCGATCAACCACGACGCGGAGGCGTTGGCCATGCACGCCGCGAACCATCCCGGCACGCTGCACCTGTGCGCCAACGTGCTGGCGGTCAATCCCTTGTACGCGACGGGCGGCCAGCCTGTCGACGTGCTGCACGCCTCGCCGGACTGCACGCATTTCTCGAAAGCCAAGGGCGGGAAACCACGTTCGCAGCACATACGGGATCTGGCGTGGGTCGTCGTGCGGTGGGCGGAAGAGGTGCGCCCGAGGCTGATCACGTTGGAGAACGTGGAAGAGTTCCAGACGTGGGGGCCGCTTGATGCCCACTGCCAGCCGATCAAGGCACAGGCCGGGGCGACGTTCCGGGCGTGGGTTCGGCGGCTGCGGCGGCTCGGCTACCGCGTTGACTGGCGGGAACTCCGGGCTTGCGACTATGGCGCGCCGACGACGCGGAAACGGCTTTTCGTGGTGGCGCGGCGTGACGGCCGCCCGGTGGTCTGGCCTGAACCGACGCACGGCCCCAAAGACTCGCCAGGCGTCCTCTCCGGAAAACTCAAGCCGTATCGGACGGCTGCGGAATGCGTGGACTGGACTGCCCCGGCGCGGTCGATTTTCGTCCGAAGCAAACCGTTGGCCGAAGCCACGCAACGGCGCATCGCCGAAGGCATCCGACGGTATGTGCTCGGAGCGGGGGAACCGTTCATCGTCAGCGCGAACCACACGACGCGGGATGGGACATACCGTTGTTTCAGGGGGCAGACGATTGATGCCCCGCTTGGAACCGTCACACAGTCGCCGGGGTTCGCAGTTGCAACACCCGTGTTGATGACGAACACCACGGGGCACGCTCCAAGCGGTTTGGGCGTCCCGGTGCCTACCGTGGCCACCGGGAACCATCACTTTCTAACGGCCCCGATACTGTCCCGGCAGTTCGGCAACTCCGTAGGGCAGACGGTAGAAGCGCCGCATCCTACGATCACGCAATCCAATCATGACATGCTGGTGACGGCCAGCATGGTCAAGATGCGCGGCGCCAATATCGGCGCTCCGGTTGACGAGCCGCTGAGGACGGTATCAGCGCAGGGCCAGCACCATGCGCTCACCACGGCCACGCTGATCAAATACTACGGGACAGGCGGCGGGAGTGACGCCGGCGCGCCGCTGCACACGGTCACGGCCAAGGATCGCATGGGCCTTGTGTGCGCCGAACTGGATGCGGACGGCGCACGGTACGCCCAGACGCTGGACTGGCTGCGGCGGTGGGGCGTCATCGGGCCGGACGCCGAGGCCGAGATCGTAATCCGGGGCGTCGTCTACCGGATCGTCGACATCGCCATGAGGATGCTGGCCCCCCGCGAACTGTACCGGGCGCAGGGCTTCCCCGACACATACGTCATCGCGCCGGAGTGCGGCGGGAAGCCGATCAGCAAAACGGCGCAGGTGAGGATGTGCGGGAACAGCGTTCCGCCGCAGTTCGTCGCCGCGCTGGTTACGGCCAACGGGCCGGGAACATGGGCGCAAGAGGCGAAGCCCCATTTGCCGTTGCTGGCGTATCTGCCGCCGCGCCGGGCGGGAATGGAGGCGAGGGTATGATCTGCAAAATACAGGACGTGCGCGAGTTCAGGCCGTTATCGCTTCCCGCGCCGTCTGGCTGGAAACGGTTGGGAGTCCTTGCCGGTGTGATGGCCTATGCACACATCACAACCAGCATGAGGGTAACCGTTTCGTTGGACACGTTCGAGGGTGGGGAGCGGTTTCTTCACGTCGCGGTGAGCCGCAGGGGACGCCTTCCATCATGGGACGACCTGAAGCGGGTGAAGACGGCTTTCATGGGGCGGGATGTGGACGCCTTTCACATCATCCCCCGTGCCGACGATCACATCAACATGCACGAATACACGATGCACCTGTGGACACCGTGGGAGGGGAATTATGCCTGAATCGCCGAGTATGGAGAGGGAAGAGTGGAGCCATTTGCCGATTATCGACGGCAAGGTGGGCGAGGGCGTGAAGTTTGAGCGCATCCGGCGGATCACCGGGTATCTGGTTGGGACTGTGGAGCGGTTCAACAATGCGAAACGGGCAGAGGTGCGGGACAGGGTGAAGCACATGAGCATGACGCCCGCGGCTGTTCCGGCGGAATGAAAAGACCTCGCCGTGGATCAGACGGCGAGGCCATGAAATACGGGATGCAGTGCATCCCAATCGCGTAGGAGTTCAGTATGCTGATTCTGCAGCAGAGAGTCAAGGGAAAGGCGGTGTAAGATGTATCGCGGCTTTATCAAGTGTTGGCGATGTGCCGAGGATAGCCGGGCGTGGAGCCGGGGGGCCTTGCATCGCGGGGTCATGTTGACCATTTTGCTCAAAGTGGCATGGAAGGATTGCTACTATCGCGGCGACGAGCTGAAGGCCGGGCAGTTCGCCTTTTCCGGTGCGTATCTGGCCGAGGAATGCCAGCTCAGTCGAACGACGCTTTTGTCTATCCTTGATGATCTGGAGCAGGATGGATTCTTGACCCGGCGCAGTGTTGGGAACAGGTACACGCTGATCACGGTGACGAACTGGGCGCGGTATCAGTCATTGGATGCCTCCGGTTGTAAAGCTGGTTGTTCATCTGCTGAACAACCGTCTGAACAACCAGCTTTACAACCGCCCGACACGATCAAAGAATATAAGAAGGCAAGAAAAGAACTCTCTTCCGCATCGGACGATGCGGCTGTGAGTGAGGGCGCTTTCCCCGATGCGATGGGAGAGGGGGAAGCCGTACCTTTGCCCGGCACATCGGGAGGGGGAAGGGAGGCCGTACCGGAACCGGAAGGCAAGCCTTCGGCGGTTCAGGGCGTTGCCCCTGTCCCGCGTCGCCCGTCGCGGAGCGGCGTTGACGGCGGACAGGCTTTTTACGTCTCGGCAAAAGGGCGTCGGCTTTCCGGGCAGGCTCTTGCCGACTTCGAGGCGTTCTGGGATGCCTACGGCTACCGGCGCGGGAAGGCGGAAGCGGCGGATATGTGGCTTGCGGCTACGCGCAAGGCCCCTGAGTTGGTGCCCGTCATCATCCGCGCCGCCAGTGCTGCGGCTGCGGAGCATGAAGAATTGGCCGCAAGGGTGAAAGGCAGGATACGCATGTACGCCGAGAACTGGTTACAAGGGCGGCGGTGGGAGGATTTTGAGGCTGGTGGGGCTTCTTCCCTGCCGCCTGCGGACGGCGAGGATAGAGCCCGTACTGATGCCGGGAGGTGCGCTACCGTCCGACATGAGGGGCAGGGCGCAAAGGTGAGAGTGCCCGCCGCGCCGCCCATACCGGAAGGGAGGCCTCTACCCCCGCCCGGAACGCCGGAACGGGCAAGGCTTGAAGCCATGCCGCCCACGCGCCGGACTTCCCGCATGACCGCCGAGGAGGATTCCCGGTGGCGGGATGGTTTGAAAGGGCTTTTCCAAATCCGGCGTTCGCGGGGCCTGCCCGTCCCGCAGTTCTTGCTGGATATGGCCGAGAGCATGGAAGGCGCGGTATGTGTTCCGGCATGATGGATTTTGAGAAGCCAGTCGCGTATGGTGGCGCTGTCGCTGCAATTTGATGCGCCAGTGGCGGCGCGTCGGCGGGGAAGAGGAGGCAAGGATGATTTTCGGGATAGTCTTTTTGTGCGGGGCTGCCGTGGGCGTGGCGGCGTACAGGTGGGGGATGCAGGAAGGCCTCAAGGTTTATGAGCAGGGGATGAACCGCCAAAAGTACGGGAGCGGCCTGTGATTCCGGTGTCCGTCAATTATGTCCCCGTGGTGCTGCGGAGCATGTCGGAAATCTGCCGGGCGTTCGGCGTCGGTTGTGAGCAGGTGCGGAAATGGGTTGCGGCGGATGCCCCGATAGTCGTTGATCGTGATGAAAAAGGGGAGATCACCCGATACAGGGCGGAATTGAACCGGCTTTATCTGTGGCAGGAGGCCAGAAGCAAAGAATCCCCCGGCAGTGCGGGGGATTCCGGTTATTGATTGCAGGGCGGTTTATGCCTGCATACGGTTGCAATACTCGCGGGTAGCGACGGCGATCAACCCGGAACGGGTAAGCCCAAGCTCTGCGGCCACGCTGTCGATACGCTCGACGATGACGGGCTTGAGTGAAATGGATAGTCTGATCGGTGCCGCTTCCTTCTTTTTCACGTCAGCGACTACGAACTGATACAGGGTTCCGTCAGGGATTGCGTATCCTTCTTCCTTTGCTTCCTGTTCGTCCTTTCTCCGTGCCCCTTCAAGGCTTGAGGGTTCAGGAAGCGTATCGCCGTCTTCAACCATACTGCCGATGTGAAGCCCCAAGGCTTCCTGCGCCATGCGGATAGCGTCCTCAAGGGATGCCCCCTGCGATACGCAGCCGGGCAAATCGGCAAAGGTCACATCATAGCGTCCCGTTCCGTCAGTGTGCGGTGTAAATGTGGCCGGATAATACATATATTTTCTCCTGTGCGGGTTGAAATTGTGGCGGGAGGGAGGTTTTCCCCCTCCCTCAGCTACCTCAATTTCACCCCACTTTGTTTTTCAATGCTTCTTAACGTCCCGATACTGAAATCTTTTGCCGGATGGACGATTGTGACTTTTCCCGGCTTGGTAGGGTGTTTCATCTGGTAATGATCTCCTGTCGTTTTCACATGATACCAGCCATCTTCTTCAAGCCGTTTGATGATTTCCCTACTGGTCATTCCGTCCCCCTTTCGTTAAAGATAAATTATGTAATTTTTATTCTTTTGTCAATAAAAATTATATAAAAATTATTCATCATGCAAGGGGGGAAATTTCGTCAACCCCCTTTTCCCCTGCCTCTCCCTGCTTGTGCCTGCTTGTGCCAGCGGCTTCACAAAAGCCCGTGCTACGCTCCTGCCATCTTTCAGTGCGGGAGCGTTTTTATGCCAAACCAACAGGAAGTCTTTGAAGCCGCCCATGCCCATGTCGCCAAGTGGGAGGGAGGATACTTTGACCATCCGGATGATCCGGGCGGCGTCACCATGTACGGCGTCAGCCTCATGTTCCTGAAGGAGCTTGATCTCTGGGAAGGGGACATTGACGGCGACGGGGATATTGATCGGGACGATGTGCTGGCCGTCACCAAGGATACGGCCCGCGACATCTTCAAGCGTCACTTCTGGGACAGGCCGCGTGCCGGGGAAATGCCCCCGCTGGTCGCGGTGTGCTTCTATGACTTCGCCGTCAATGCGGGTGTCCCGCGTGCGGCGAGGATGCTGCAACGGCTCCTGCGCGTTGGGGTGGACGGCATCGTCGGGCGGAACACGCTGACGGCTGCGGCGTCCTGCAATCAGCGCGAGCTGGCATCCTTTATGCTCTTGGAGCGTGAGCGGTGGTACCGCGGACTCGTGGCGAAGAAGCCGAAGTCCGCGGCGTTCCTGCGCGGCTGGCTCAACCGTACTTCTGATTGCCGGGCGCTGGTCGAACGGCTGGCCGCGCGGTGGGGGATTGCGGAATGAACCGGCGGGCGGTGTTGGCCGGGGCGCTGGGCCTCTTCGTTATTGGGCTTGGTGTGTACGTCCTCACCTTACGAACGGAACGCGACACGGCCCGGACGGAAGCGCAGGAAGCCCGGCAGGACGCCGCTACATGGAAGGCCGCAGCGCAGGCCGGAGAATCCGCAGTCAGGGAACTGGCGGCGGAGAAGGCCACGGCGGAAGCTGCGGCGGCGGAACGGGACGCCACGATCAAGGCGCTCACGCGGGACAGGGACGAACAGCGGCGCAAGCTGCGGGAGGCAATGCGGAATGACGAAGAGGCTGGCGATTGGGGTTCTACTCCTTTGCCTCCCGCTGTTCTCGGGCTGTTCCGGTAGGCGGGAAGTGGCGGCGGTTCCGTTGGTCATACGGGAGGAAGTACCCGTGTATCTGACCGAGCCGACGCCCGCGCCCGTGCTGGCCGGGGATACGAACCTCGACCTTGTGGGGCATGTGTTTGACTGGCAAGCCGCGCTCGGCGCGTGCAATGCGGACAAGGCGGCGATACGGGCCGCAGCCGGGAAGGAATGATGATGCAGCCGCCCGCCCCGATGGAGGGGCTTGCCTACTACACGCAAAGCCTGCTGGCCCTGTGGCCTGAGAAGGCCGTCATAGGTTCGTGCGTCGCCGGCGTCGTCTCGCTGTTCGGCGGGGACGCCTATCTGTTGTGGATGCTTGGGGCCATGCTGGTGGCCGACTTTGCCTTTGGGCTGGCGGACGCCGTGCGACGCAGGCATTTCCGTTGCCGGATGCTGGCGCACGGGGCGCTCAAGTTCCCGGCCTACTGCCTTTACTTGCTGATTGTCGGCGTGGTCAACGCCAGCCTTTCCCGGTCTTTCGGCGGGTTCGACATGCCGTTGCTGAACCTTTTCATTGCCTACCTGATCATTACGGACGCCGTATCCGTCATTGCCCACATGCAGCGGCTCGGCATCCCCGTGCCGGACCTGTTGCGGCGGGTGCTTCTCCGCAGCAAGCGGAAGGTGGAGCGGCGGGTGGATGAGGCCGTGGGCGGGGACGACGATGCCCCCTAGATCGCTCAAGGTGTGCCGCCATGCCGGATGCCATGAGCTTACCCGCGATCCGTCCGGCTACTGCCCGAAGCACAAGGACGCGGCGGAAGCGCGGGCGAGGAAGTGGAAGGCCGAACAGGACAGCCAGCGGGAGAGCGCATATCGGCGCGGGTACGGTGCGAGGTGGCGGAAGCTGCGGGCGCAGATCCTTATGGATGAACCGTTGTGCCGGGAGTGCCGCAAGGCCGGGTGCATCGTGCCGGCGACGGACGTTGACCACATTGTGGCCAGAGCCGACGGCGGGACGGACGACCGGAGCAACCTGCAACCCCTCTGCCATGCCTGCCACAGTCGCAAGACCGTCCGGGAGAACGGCGGGCGTGCGGTGACACGATGAGGGGGGGATCAAATGTTTGGTGCTACCACCGGAAGACCGCATAGGGCAGGTGGATTTTTGTTTGTGCAAAATGGGGGGAGGGGGTCAACCGGGATATGGCGGGACGTAAGCCGTTGCCGACACATTTGAAAATGGTTCGCGGGACGCTGCAGAAATGCCGGATGAACCCGGATGAGCCAACCCCGGACCCGGAAATCCCCGACGCGCCGCCGCACCTGTCGCCGGAAGCGCGGGAGGAATGGGAACGGCTGGCGCTCGAACTGTATGAACTCGGCATCCTGTCCACCATCGACCGGGCGGCACTGGCGGCCTACTGCCAGGCCTATGGACGGTGGGTTGAGGCGGAAGAGCAACTCCGCAACATCGACGGCACCATGAAGCTCACGGAAACGACATCAAACGGCAATATCATCCAGAACCCTCTGGTGGGTATCGCCAACAAGTCGCTGGAACTGATGCACAAGTATTTGACCGAGTTCGGCATGTCCCCGAGCAGCCGTACCCGTGTCAGCGCAAAGAAAAAGACGGGCGAGAAAAAGGGCTTCGCGGCCTTGTAGGAAACACCATGGCAAAGGAACCGACATATCCCCACGTTGAAGCCGCGCTTCGGTACGCCCGCGATGTTGTCGCCGGGCGGATTTTGGCGTGCCAGTGGGTGATCCTCGCCTGCAAGCGCCAGCTCGACGATCTGGGAAGGTGGGACGGCGTTGACGGCGCTCCGTATTTCTTTGACCGCGCCGCAGCCGAGCGGGTGATCAAGTTTGAGGAGATGATGCCCCACGTCAAAGGGGAATGGGCGCGCAAGCGCATGACCCTGAAACTTGAGCCGTGGCAGAAGTTCATCCTTTCAACGCTGTTCGGCTGGAAGCGCGCCAAGGACGGGCTGCGGAGATTCCGGGAAGCCTATATTGAAGTGCCGCGCAAGAACGGCAAGTCCTGCTTCGTGGCCCCGATGGGCCTTTACATGCTCGTTGCGGACGGCGAAGAGGGCGCGGAAGTGTACTCCGGCGCCACTACGGAAAAACAGGCGTGGGAAGTGTACGGCCCCGCGCAGATCATGGCCAAGCGCGCCGAAGGCTTCATGGAGCACTACGGCGTGGACGTCCGCGCCAAGAATATGAACCTCATCGGCTCCGCGTCCAGATTCGAGCCGTTGATCGGTGATCCCGGCGACGGCGCGTCGCCGCACTGCGCCATCGTTGACGAATACCACGAGCACGACAGCCCGCGCCTGTACGACACCATGATCACCGGCATGGGCGCACGCCGCCAGCCTTTGATCATCGTCATCACCACGGCGGGCTTCAACCTTGGCGGCCCCTGCTATGACATGCGGCTCCGCGCCGGGAAGGTTCTTGATCGCACGCTTCAGGATGAGGAACTGTTTGCCGTCGTCTACACCATCGACGCCGAGGACGACTGGAAGAGCCCCGAGGCACTGCGGAAGGCGAACCCGAATTTCGGTGTTTCCGTCATGGAAGACTACCTGCTGGCGCAGCAGTTGAAGGCCATCCAGAACCCCTCGAAGCAGAACACGTTCAAGACCAAGCACCTGAACATCTGGTGCAACGCCCGCGCCGCCGCCTTCAACATGACGAACTGGGAGAAGTGCGCCGAGCCCGGCCTGTCGCGGGGACGCTTCGCCGGGAAACCCTGTTTCATGGGCCTTGACCTCGCCAGCAAGGGCGATTTGAACGCCGTTGTATACCTCTTCCCGGAAGACGGCGGGACGTATGCGCTGTTTGCCGACTTTTTCCTTCCCGAAGACGCGCTTGAATCCACCCAGAATGCGGACATCTACCGGGGGTGGGCTTCCGAAGGCTGGATCACGCTCACGCCCGGCGGGATGGTCGATTACGACGCCATAGAGGAACACATCCTTGAGCAGGCCAAGCGTTTTGAGGTGCGGGAATGCCCCTATGACCCGTATCAGGCGGCGCAGCTTGTGACGCATCTGGCGGATTCAGGCCTGACGATGGTGGAGTTCGGCGCCACGGTGAAAAACTTCTCCGATCCCTTCAAGACGCTGATCGCGCTGGTGGATGCCGGGAAAATCCGCCATGACGGAAATCCCGTCCTGACATGGTGCATGTCCAACACGGTCTGTTTCACGGACGCCAAGGACAACATCTATCCCCGGAAAGACCGTTACGAATACAAGATCGACGGCGCGGTGGCCGCGATCATGGCGCTTGG
>NZ_JNJP01000035.1 GCF_000701705.1 Bilophila wadsworthia ATCC 49260
GGGGTGGGGTTTGGGGAGGGGGGAGGGAACCTTTCTGAAGAAAGGTTCCCTCCCCCCTCCCCGATTATTCTACCCCAACCCGTTAACGGGCTTCATACTTCCCGTCGGGGAGCAGGGTGATCTGGCCGGCCTTGTTCAGAGGCACGCCGATCCACGTCATGGTTTCGCCGGCCTTGTTGGTGACTTTGACGTCCCAGGCTTCGGCCTTTTCGGTACGGCTGACTTCAACGTCCACCTTGTCGCCGTTGGGGAGGGTTTCCTGCTTCAGCAGGTTTTCTTCCCAGTCGTTGGCATTGGTGGGAGAGAGGTACAGCGTATAAATATCATACTGAGCACCGTTGAAAATGTTGATCTTCTTGTCCATGGCAAGAGCATGCCCGGCCATGCCGAGCGAAGCGACGAGCGCAAGAGCGACGATGAGACGTTTCATGGCGTTTCTCCTCTTCCTCCGGGCAGGTTGTACCGACCGCTTCCTGAAAAGGCCCGCAGTCCCGGACTCTGCTGCGGCCCTCGGACACAGGAACGTAATCTATACGTTCAGGGTACGATGAGGAGAAAATGATGCCATGATAATCAATAGGTTGCCGGAATGATTCTACTCCACGCCTACTTTGGGGCAAAACGGAGCCATCTCGCATTCGTCGCACAGGGGCTTCCGCGCATCACAGACATGGCGGCCGAACCAGACCATCCGGTGGTTGACCTTGCCCCATTCGGATTGCGGGAACAGTTTGACCAGATCCTTTTCGATGTCCACGGGATCGGTATGCTTGGTGAGCCCGAGGCGCCCGGAGATGCGCTTGACGTGCGTGTCCACGGCAAGGCCCTCGTTGATGCCGAATCCGCCCCACAGGACCACGTTGGCCGTCTTGCGGGCCACGCCGGGCAGTTTGATGAGGTCCTTCATGGTGTTGGGCGTTTCGCCGTTGAATTCCTTCACGACGAGCTGCGCGGCGGCGATGAGGTGTTTCGCTTTGCTGTGATAGAACCCGACGGAGTGGATGACTTCCTCGAGCTCGGGGATGGTGGCTTGGGCGAGGGCCGCCGGATCGGGCCAGCGGCGGAAGAGTTCGGGCGTGACCTGGTTCACGCGCTTGTCCGTGCATTGGGCGGCGAGCACCGTAGCGACGAGCAGTTCCCACGGGCTTTCGGCCATAAGATGGGTTTCGAGATCGGGATAGCGTTCGGCGAGCAGTTCAAGGACTTTTGCAGCCCGTTGTTTGTCTGTCATGGTCGTTTCCTTCATTCGGGGTGGCGCGCCGTGGAGCGCGGCAACGCGTCCCGGACGGATATTCCGCCCGGAACGCCGGAAACAAACCATAAGATCGGGAGGCCGAAAAGCCAAGCGGTGGGGCCGATGCCGGGGCCGGTGAGTGAAGAGACCTCCCGCCCATGCGGAAGCGCTGTTCACTCACCGGATGCTTACATAAGCGTTTCGATTTCGTCGAATTCGGGAGAGACGAAAATGACCGGCTCCGGGCCCTGTTCCATAGGGGCCTGCATGGTGGGCTCTTCGGTTTCACAAAGGGGTTCGCACACTTCAACGAGGGTTTCCAGTTCGTCGAATTCGGGCGAAGTGTAGGTAACGGTATCCAGCCTGCACCGCGTGCCGCCCTTGACCATGACATCGGAAACAATGCTTCCATAGGCAGACATGGCTCTCCTCCAGAGAAAAGGGTTATAAAACAGTTACCTCTATATTTTTGATAGTCCCCCGCACCGGGGGCGTCAACCTGTTCTGTTCAACCAAACAACAAAAAAAAGCCCTTTTTCTCAAAAAGGCCCGTGCTTGGGGCTGGGCGGCTCGATTGCCAGAACGGTACGAAACGGCTATCGTTTCGACCCAACGCACTGTGAAGGGAGGGAATATGGCGCTTCTCGTCTACATGACGGCGGCTTCGGCGGACGAGGCGGAACGCATCGCCGGGGATTTGGTGGAAAGCCGCCTTGCGGCCTGCGTGAACGTCATGGCCCCGATCCGCTCGATATACTCGTGGAAGGGAGAGCTTTGCCGTTCCGAAGAGATCCCCTTCATCGCCAAGACGGACGACGATCGTTTTGAAGCGCTGGCCGCCCGTGTGCGTGCCTTGCACAGTTATGAAACCCCCTGCATCGTAGCCCTGCCCGTGGCCCGGGGGGATGCGGATTTTCTCGCTTGGATCACCGAATCAACACATCCGGAGGAATGATGTCCATTTATGTCGCCGGCTCGCTGGCTTTCGACCGTATCATGTCCTTTAACGGCGCGTTCGCCGACCACATCCTCGCCGATAAGCTGCATATTTTGAATGTAAGCTTCCTCATCGACGGGCTGGTGGAAAAGCGCGGCGGCTGCGCGGGGAACATCGCCTATACGCTGGCGTTGATGGGCGAAAAGCCGCTTATCCTCGCCACGGCGGGCAAGAATTTTTCCGAATACGGCGCGTTCCTCGAATCGAAGGGGATTTCTCTTGAAGGCGTCCGCGTCATGAAGGACGAATTCACCGCGAGCTGCACGCTGATCACCGACAAGAACAACAACCAGATCAACGGATTCCACCCCGCCGCGATGGGGTTCCCGTGCGAGTACGCGTTCCCGCATCCCGACGCTTCCGCCGACTGGGGCATCGTATCCCCCGGCAACCTCGACGACATGAAGGCGCTTCCCCGCTTGTTCCGCGAAAAGGGCATCCGGTACATCTACGATCCCGGCCAGCAGATCCCGGCGCTTTCCGGGGACGATCTGCTCGACGCCATCACGGGTTCGGCCCTGCTTGTGACCAACGACTATGAGCTGGAGATGATCAGCAAGGCCACGCAGCGCACCCGCGCCGAACTGCGCGCCCTGACCGGCGGCGTGATCACCACGCTCGGCGAACAGGGCTCGGTCATCGACAACGGCGAGCGGGGGAGCGTGGGCATCGCCGCGCCCAAAACCGTGGCCGACCCCACCGGCGCGGGCGATTCGTTCCGCTCCGGCCTGCTCAAGGGCCTCCTGCACGGACTTGACGTGCCCGCTTCCGCCCGGCTCGGCGCGACGTGCGCCAGCTACTGCATCGAGCATCAGGGCACGCAGGAGCATGTGTTTACCTATGAGGATTTCGCCGCCCGCCATCGCGCCGCGTTCCACGAGGAACCGGGCGTGAAGTGGTAAGGCAGCAGAGGGAAGAGCCTTTCCGAACGGCGGAGAGGCTTGCTCCCGTGTGTCCCGCAACGCCTTCCCCTGACGCTTTTGGGGCGTGAGTGGCAATACCGCACCGGCGGGGCCCTCTGCGGCGTTTGGAAACAGGCGGTTTGCCTGACGGCGAAGCGGCATAATCCGTTTCGGCATTTCTGAGTGGAGACAGCAGATGTTCAAAATCATCATTCCCATTTTGGTCATCGCGTTGGCGGCCTTTGTCGGCATGAACGCCAAAAGCGGGCTTATCCGGGGCGTGGCCGACGGTATGCTGGTATCGCCCGCCCGTCCCGCCGTGGCCGTGAAGCCCGCCGCCGATTTTGCCTCCGTCGACGCCCGGCGCGTAGATCTTTCGCCTTCGGTGCAGAACAGTATGCTCCAGGCGACATCGGTACAGGCCGTGTATGCCCTGTACAACCATGAGGGCCCGCAGGCCGCTCCGGCGCATCTTGCAGCGCTCCTGGCGGTTTCCCAGAACGACGAGACGTGGCCCGTGGAACCGGAGCTCGGTTTTCCCGCGATCAGGCACAAGAAGCAGGATATCGACGGTTTTTCCGGATTTGCGGACACCTATGTTTTAGACGCGAAGGATGACCCGTGGGCTTCCGACGAGCCGGCACAGTGGGAGAACGGCAGCCTTGTCCGCCGCTTTACCTTTATACTCTGGTTCTACAAGGCCAAGCTCATCGTCGAGTACCGCGAGCCCCTCCCCGCGCCCTCCGATATGCCGCTTGAGGACAATATCCCCCTGCTGACGGCCTTTGAGGCCCGGGCGCTGGAATCCTTCCGCCTGCTGAACGGCGATCCCAAAAACGGCGGCGTGGAGCTCCCACGGCCCAAGGAAAAGCTCCCTTATCCGCCCGCGGGCATCAACCGGCAGGCGCTCACCGATTTTATCGGCACGCTCTGGGATATGAAGAAATAGGAGGCCGCCTCATGCCTTACGTCAATATCAGGGTGACGCGGGAAAACGGCACGCCGACCGCCGAGCAGAAAGCGGAACTCATCAAAGGGGCGACGGAACTGCTTGTGCGCGTCTTGGGGAAAAATCCGACTACCACGGTCGTCGTCATCGACGAGGTGGATACGGACAACTGGGGCGTGGGCGGCGAAACGGTTACCCGGAGGCGTCGGCAAGGGAAGTAGCCTGCCTCCCACAGGGGCTGGAACTGGATGATTCCTGACAAGTAGCCCAAGCATAGTGGGCCGACGGGCAGGGCGTGGAAAAGCGGCAGTGCTCGATCTGGAAGATCTGGAATGACCGAGATACAAAAAAAGACTCTTATTGGATGCGTATGTGCCGTGTCATGCGAAATCCTTTTTGGCCTTAGTTATTTATTTACAAAGAAAATAACATCAGACGTCGATGCCGTAACATTATTGGGGTGGCGCTTTTTATTGGCGTTCATCATGATGAATGTTTTATTGATTGCAGGATATATAGATATAAACATAAAGAAAAAACACTTGCCATCTTTGCTAAAGATAGCCGTTCTCCAACCAATAGCCTATTTTACATGTGAGACGTTTGGGATACAGATGACGACGGCTTCAGAGAGTGGATCTATAATTGCTTGTATTCCAATAGCATCGCTCGTTGCATCAATTCTTTTTTTACAGAAAAAACCAACAAGGTTTCAAACTTCCGGTATTTGCTTAACAGTAGTTGGAGTGATTGTTTGTGTAACGGCAAAAGGATTTGAGTCTTCTTTCAACGGGATTGGCTATATAATGCTATGTATGGCCGTATTATCTTATAGTTTATACTGCGTTTCTGCTGAAAAAGCGGATAAAACAACAAGTATTGAAAAGACATACGTCATGATCGCGTGTGGAGCCTGCTTTTTTGCTACTATGGCGATAGCAAGAAGTATAGCTGCAGGTACTGTCGTTGATTTGTTTATGTTGCCATTTCAAAATACGGTTTTCCTGTTTTCCATTCTTTATCTTGGGATCGCATCTTCTGTTCTATCTTTTGTATTGTTTAATATATCAATATCATCTATTGGAACGAACAAAGCCTCATCGTTTGTAGGCATATCAACAGCTGTATCTGTATTGGCTGGAGTTTTTATACTCGATGAAAAATTTTCAGCTATGCAATGTTATGGAACGCTCATAATACTACTCGGCGTCTATATAGCAAATATGAAAAGCAGATTTTTTTGGCGTTAGCGTTTTTTACCTTTGTGAAGGCATACACGCGAGAAAACGGTTTCGCATCGGGCACGTCCGGTGCGAAACCGTTTTTTACAAGGAACAGCGTTTCTTGTGAAGCGCTCCTACCAGCGGCGGAACCGGCGCGGTTCAGGCGGGAACGCACGGGAGCCGCAGCCTTGGCGAAGCATTTTTTCGGCGATGGCGGGAGCGTTGCGGACAGGCCCGCTGTCGAACCCGTGGGTCCGGGCCGCGGTAAAAAGCCCTTCAAGCAGCAGGCAATAGGTATCGGCAAGCTGGTCGGGGTCGGAAGCTTCCGCCTTGACCAGCTGGTTCCGCACGTCCGCCCGCAAGGAAGCCCGCTGTTCGCGCACGCGCACGCAGATGTGATGCTCCGGGTCGGTATAATCGGTCATCAGGTGCATGAACACGTTGCCGCTGTATCCGGGCTGGGAAACCAGTTCGTAAATGGACTGGAAAAACGCCAGAAGCTGCCGGGCGGATTCATTGGGATATTGATCCTGCGCCTGATCCCAAATCCGCCGGAATGCGGCTTCCCACTGGTCCATGCAGGCCATGACCAGTTCTTCCTTGGAAGGGAAGCAGCGGTAAAGTGTCATTTTTTTGATGCCTGCGGCCTGTGCGATGGCGTCGACGCTTACGGCCTGAACACCGCTTTGGCGGAACATCTGTTCCGCGATGCCGAGAACCCGTTCGCGGGTAACGGCGAGAGGCGTGCGCTGGCGGCGTTCTGTGGCGGGAGTGGCGGGGGCAATCCCTTTTGTTTCCATGACTTCTCCTATACGACGACTCCGGCGGAAGGCTTGCCGGTGTTGCAGAGGACGTCGCCGGACGCGGCCCGGAAACGTTGTTTTCCGGGCCGCGTCATGGGCGGTTACAGGACTTTTTTCTTTGTCCAGCCATGTTCCGTGGCCGCGTTTTCGGCTGCGGAGCCGCCGAGGACGCATACCGTCCCGGCTTTGGCCGCTTCAGCCATGACGTCGGCGAATTCCGTGAAGTGGCGGCGGGTCGTGCCGAGTATTTCCTCACGCATCTGCTGGCGCAGATCGTCGCGGTCGTCCGTCAGGTGGCGGGACAGCGACGCGGCTCCCCGTGCGTCGGGCAGGAGATAGGTGTCGAGATCTCCGATGGCCCCCACGATGGCAAGCGTCAGGTCGCGGTCGGAAAGATCCAGCTTCCGCAGGTAATCGGCGGTCGCGTCGTAGGTGGCGAGGGTCTTTTCGACATTGGGATCGCGGTAGGAGACCAGCGCCAATGAGCCGCTCATGCGATCGAGCGCGCAGAACGCGCCGTATGCGCCGCCCTGCACGCGGACCTGATCCCACAGCCAGCCCATGCGCAGATGCCGGGTGATGACGTGTGCGGAACCGTGCCACGTATAGCCGAGATCATAGATGTTGCAACCCTTCCCGACGTAGTTGACCTGTGCGGGCACGATAAGGGCTTCGTTGGCCGCGGCCCTGAGCGGCTCGCGTTCCAGCGGCACGGAGAAAGCCGTGGGCAGGGCGCGGCCGAGCGCGGCGGCGTAAGGCTGTACCGCGGCGAGGGTGCCCGCGTCGGCGGTGAGGTTGAGGATGGCGTCCTGACGGTTCAGGATGAGGCCGCGCAGGATTTCGAGATCCGCGCGCACGCTGTCCCAGTCGCTGACCACGCGCTCGGACAGGGCCCGGATGGCTTCAAGGTAGGTGATGCCGCCGATGGCTTCGCTGATCTGCCCGGCAAGGCTGTAGGCCGCGCGCAGGCGGGCGATGACCGTGCCGTGCCCGGCGGGGATGAGCGACTGCTCGAGGCGGGCGCGTTCCTCCAGCACCATCTGGGTGAAACGCTGCGGGTTGTCGAAGTTGGTGTCGGTGAGGACTTCGGCCATGAGCGAGAACAGGTCGTCGGCCTTGTCCGCCGTGGCCTTGCCGCCGAGGCAGAGCTTGGCGACGGGCATCCGGGTGCCGCGCATGGTGGCGACGAGGGGCGCGGCGTCCATGCCGCCGGTCTTGGAGGCCAGCAGGGTGCCGAGTTCCACGAAATCGCGCTTGGAAGTGCCCATTTCCGTGAGGCTGCGGCCCATGAGCGGGACGAGGGGCAGGAGTTCGGTGGGCACGGCGTCCAGCGGGAAGAGGATTTCCGCATACAGGATGCCGGACGTGTCGATGTCATGGGCGAGGATGGCCAGATCGCCCGCCTTGCCTTCTTCCTTGGGCAGGATCACGTTTTCGCGGGGCAGATCCGCGAGGGTCAGGCTCGGGATGGCGGCGAGGGCTTCGGGGCTGTCCGGGGCCTGCTGGCTGGCGCGCAGGGCTTCGGTGCAGGCCACGATTTCCTTGTGGTCTTCGTCGGAAAGGGCGTCGTAGATGCGCTGGAGCTTGGCGGCTTCGGCGGCTTCGCGCTCGGCGGCGAGGCCGGAGTCCGGGGTCAGGATGACCGTGGAGCGGTGCTCGTTGTCGAGGAACCAGCGCTTGATGGCGCCTTCAAAGACCTTTTCGCCGGAAGCGAGGCGGGCCTTGAGGGCGGCGAGGGGCTTCTCCCAGGCCAGCGGGGCGATGGGGTCGCCGTCGTACAGCCACGTGGCGAGGCTGCGGATCATGGCGGCGAGGCCGCGCGGGAACCGGCCCGAATTATTTTCGCGCAGGTCGAATTCCACGCTGTTCACGGCGGCTTCCACGGCTGCGGCGGGGATGCCGTTCTCCGCGAGCTCGGCCAGCGTTTCCATGATCAGCATTTCCACGTCCTCGGCGGTGCCGGGCGTGATGGAGCGCAGGCCCACGGAGAAGAACGTCTGGCGCAGATCCGTTTCAAGGCCGCCGCCGGTGAGGTCTTCGCCGAGGCCGGATTCGATCAGCGCCTTGCGCAGGGGCGAACCGGGCAGGCCGAGGAGGATGTGCTCCAGCATTTCCAGCACGAGGAGTTCGCCCGTGTCGGCGGTTTCGCACGTCAGCCAGTTGAGGGTCACATGCCCCTTGTCGCCGTCTTCGCCGGAGGCATAGGGGAATTCAAGCTGGCGGGGCACGTCGAGGCGCGGCTGGAGCGGCACGGCGCTGTCGGTCTCGCGGGCCGTGAAGCGCGACAGGTACGGCTCAAGCAGCGCGAAACGCTGTTCTTCGGGGTCGTCGCCCCAGAAGAAAAAGCGGGTGTTGGACGGGTGGTAGTGCGACTCGTGGAACGACTTGAAGGCCTTGTAGGTAAGCTGGGGGATGACTTCGGGGTTGCCGCCGGAGTCGAGGCCGTAGGTCATGTCCGGGAACAGGGACTGCTGCGAGTGCTCCGCCAGCACGGAATCCGGCGAGGAGTACACGCCCTTCATTTCGTTGAAGACCACGCCTTTGTAGCGGAGCGGGCCCGCCGGGCTGTCGGCTTCGATGTGCCAGCCTTCCTGCTGGAAGCAGTTCTCGTCGATGCGGGGGAAGAACACGGCGTCGAGGTAGACGTCGACGAGGTTGTAGAAATCCTGAAGGTTGGCGCTGGCGACCGGGTAGCAGGTCTTGTCCGGGAAGGTGAAGGCGTTGAGGAAGGTCTGGAGCGACCCCTTGAGCAGTTCGACGAAGGGTTCTTTCACCGGGTATTTTTCCGAGCCGCAGAGGACGGAGTGTTCAAGGATATGGGCTACGCCGGTGGAGTCTTTCGGGGGGGTGCGGAACGTCGCGCCGAAGCACTTGTTCTCGTCGTTGTTGACTATGGAGAGCAGTTCCGCTCCGGTGGCGTCGTGCCGCCACAGTTTGACGGTGCCGGAAACTTCGGAAAGCCTTTCCTCGCGCACGAGGCTAAAGCCGCGGGTATTCATTTGGGTCTCCTTATATTGCATGAAAGGCTCGGGGAAAGGGCTCGCCGCGCGGGCGCGCATTTTCCTTCCGGGCCTCCCTTCTCCGGCGGGTTTACCCCGGAGCGTTACAGTCCGTTCACATGGGCGGCCATAGCCGCCCGCCGCCATTACGAGAAAGAATAACGCAATGGTATTTCCCTGAATGACATCGACCCGTGGACTGGTCAAGAGGGGATTAGCAATGTTCTCACTCAAAGAACCTTTATTCTTTTTAGCACAAGTCGGAGAAACTGTTACCGGATGGCAGGGGGCTCCCAAGAACGGGTACCCCTTGGAACCATAAGGTATGTCCTTTTCCATTGCTATCATTTCTTATCTCCAGCGCTCTTGATCGGATGGAAAGATGGTCGGCCGGGGCCCTGCGGGGATACGAGAAGCGGGCCGGAAATGCTTTCCCGGCCCGCTACGGAGAGACTGTCATCAATATGAATTGAAAAAGTAAGGATGGCTTGCCCTTTTGCCCGCCGTCCCTTCGATTGGCGCTCTATCCCTTTCCCATGAGCTTTTGGGCCAGACGTTCGGCGAGTTCGGCGTCTTCCTGCGGTTTTCTGCCGCTGATGCCGACGCCGCCGATGCAGCGCCCGGTTTCGTCGAATACGGGCACGCCTCCGGGCAGCGTGGAGAAGCCCGGATCGCAGAAGTCCGCGATGGAGAGGTTTTCCCGGACGAGGCGATCGTGGAACGCCTGCGTGGTCAATTCCATGCGCATGGCGGTGTATGCCTTGCTCTGGGCGATGGCTCCGGCGCGCTCGGGGGTGCCGTCCAGGCTGAGGAAGGCGGCGAGCTTGCCCGTGCGGTTGACGATGGCGACGCAGACGGGGGCGCCTCCGGCTGCTTCGGATTCGAGCCGATCCAGCACGTCCATCACGGCGCGGAACGGAATGGCGTTGTTCATGGGAACGTTTCCTTGGTTAGTGTTCCATGTACTCGATCAAGTCCCGTACCTGGAGGACGGGCATATCGTGCAGTTGGGAGAAGGCCATGATCTCGGGGAGCCGGGCCATCGTGCCGTCGGGATTGGTCAGTTCGCACAGGACGCCGTAGGGCGGCAGCCCCGCAAGGCGCATGAGATCCACGCTGGCTTCGGTGTGCCCGGCGCGCTCGCGCACGCCGCCGGATCTCGCGCACAGGGGGAACACGTGGCCGGGGTGGTTCAAGTCGCCGGGGACGGCATCGTCGGCGATGGCTGTGCGGATGGTCTTCACGCGGTCGGCGGCGGAGACGCCGGTGGTGACGCCCTCGGCGGCCTCAATGGAAATGGTGAAGGCCGTGCGGTTCTTGCATGTGTTGTTTGCGACCATTTGAGGCAGGTCGAGCTGGCGGACCTTGTCTTCCGGCAGGCAGAGACAGACGATGCCGCTGCATTCGCGGATGAGCAGGGCCATCTGCTCGTGGGTGATGGAGGCGGCGGAGAAGATGATGTCGCCTTCGTTTTCTCGGTCCTCGTCGTCCACGACAAGGACGCCCCGGCCTTTGCGGACGGCGGCGACGGCGGCTTCTACGCGCTCATTGCGGGTGGTGGTGAACTGATGCTGGCTCATAGTGCTCTCCAACGTGTCGGATGTGCAGCATCAGGGCGACAGACAGGAGCGCCACGGCATAACGCCGCAGCCCGGGAGCTGTGCATGTTGAGGCTCTCGCGGCGCGTGAATGCGCCGGCTGTCCATTTCTCTTTCATCCGGACTGTTACCGTCGGCTCCGGCTTCCCACCGGATCTGCTGACCCCTCCACGCGGAGGGCGCTCGCGGGCTCTCCCCGAATCGGGGAATACCGCCGGTGGGGACTTTCACCCCGCCCTGAGAATAGCCGGAGTGTAGGCAGGTCGACCGGGCCTGTCAATCATCTCCGGCGGCGGATGCTGGCAGGGACAGTTTTCCGGAAACGTCATTATTTTTGTACACAGGAATTGACACGAATGAATACAGCATTATCTCTTGGTTACAAAAGTTATCCACAGGAGGTTGTTGTTATGGAAACTACTCGTAATGCTGGTTCGTGTTGCGGTCATCATGGCGCCACTTCCGCCCCTGCTCACCGCACAGCCGCCCCCGCCCCGCAGGGCTATACCCCGGTGGATCAGCTCCACAATGAAATCGACAGGCTTTTTGGCGACTTTTTCGGCGGATTCTTCTCGCCGTGGAGGGCGTTCTCCGGCATGGCCCCCCGGTCCGCCGACAATGCTCCCGATATGCTGATCCCCCATATGGATTTGTCCGTGACCGATACGGCGTACAAAGCCACGGTTGAACTCCCCGGCGTGGCGCAGGATCAGGTCAATATCGAAGTCCGCGACAACATGCTGATTGTCGAGGGCGAAAAGAAAAACGAAACCGAAGACAAGGACGAAAAGAAGGGCTATTACCGGATGGAGCGCTCATACGGCTCGTTCCGCCGCGTGCTCTCCCTGCCCGAGGACGTCGAAACCGACAAGATCACCGCGACCCACAAGGATGGCGTGTTGAGCATCGAGATTCCCCGCAAGGAACCCGAAAAGCCCGCCGCCCGCAAGATTGAGGTCGTGAAAGGCGAATAGCTGATACGCTTTGGGAGGGCCTCCTTCCGGATGCCCTCCCAAACCTTCCCCCGTGAACCTCTTGAGAAAACGTGTAAGGAGGCATTTCGGAGTCGTTTTTTCCAGATTTTGCGTCCGCTGGCACTTGCCATCCGAACGTGAAAACGGCCCACGATGTCATGTTGCGGTTCACCTCGCCCTTGCGTTCCTCCGCCGGGGCAATTGCGGAAACCGGGAATGCTGGTCATTCCCGGTTTTTCGTTGCCCGGCTTTTTCCTACATCCGGCGGATTGCCCCTCCCTTCGCACCGGGAAAGGCCGCAAGCGGGGATTCGATAAGCGTGAAAGTCTTGGGAGGGAGAGGGGGAGGTTTGGAGGGGGAGAGGGAACCTTTCTGAAGAAAGGTTCCCTCTCCCCCTCCAAGCCTTCTCATCCTTCCCCTTTCATTCGCCTTGACGATACGGGCGGAAAAAAGGAAACTTCCTCCTTTACAACCATAGAAGGAACTTGCCATGTCTCCCATCCCCATGCGTTCATTGGTCCGGGGCTTCAAGCCCTACACGGCAGGGCTCTCCATCGACGAGATCCGCGAGAAGTACGGCATCGAACGGGTCATCAAGCTCGCCAGCAATGAAAACCCTCTCGGAACCTCTCCGCTGGTCCAGCATACGCTGGAAACGCATGTCGGACTGGCATTCCGCTATCCGCAGGCCGGAAACCCCCGCCTTGTGAAGGCCATCGCCGCCCATCACGGTGTGTTGCCCTCCCGCGTCATCGTGGGCGACGGCTCCGATGAAGTCATCGACCTGCTGTTCCGCATTTGCGTCGAGCCGGGCGTGAACAATGCGGTCGCCTTCATGCCCTGCTTCGGCATCTATACGACGCAGGCCGCCCTGTGCGGCGTGGAGCTGCGCCAGACCCCGGTGAACGCCGACTTCTCGTTCCCGTGGGACAACCTGCTCAAGCTGGTGGACGACAAGACGTCGCTCGTGTTCGTCACCACGCCCGACAACCCGTCCGGGTACACGCCTCCGGTGGCGGAACTCGAAACGCTGGCGAAGGCGCTGCCCGACACCTGCCTGCTCGTGCTGGACGAAGCCTACATGGACTTCACCGACGACGAGGCGGATTACTCGCTGGCGAAGCGGCTGGACGAATTCCCCAATGTGATCATTTCGCGCACGTTCTCCAAGAGCTTCGGCATGGCCGGGCTCCGCCTCGGCTACGCCATCGTGCCCGAGGAGCTTGCCGATCACTATTGGCGGGTGCGCCTGCCTTTCTCGGTGAACCTGATGGCTGAAGAGGCCGGGATCGCCGCGCTGCAAGACGTGGCGTTCCACGACGAGACCGTGCGGGTGGTCCGCGAGGGCCGCGCGTGGCTCACCGGTGAGCTCACGAAGCTCGGATGCCGCGTGTTTCCTTCCCAGTCGAACTTCCTCATGTTCGAGCTTCCGGCGGACGGCCCCAACGCCGCTTCCCTGTTTGAAGATCTGTTGCGGCGCGGGATCATCCTGCGTCCGCTGACCAGCTACGGCCTGCCCCGGAACCTCCGCGTCTCCGTGGGGACGGCTGAAGAAAATACTATGCTTATCAATGCAATGCGGGAACTGCTGTAATCATGAAGTGTCTGCCTATCATCACATTGGACGGCCCCGCCGGGGTCGGCAAATCCACTCTCGCCAAGCGCCTCGCCACCATTCTCGGGATTCCCTATCTGGATACCGGCGCCATGTTCCGCACCATAGCCCTGCGCCTCGGGCCGGGCGCGGAAGCGTTGCCGGAAGACGAATTGCGGGCGCGCTGCAATGCCTTCCGCTTCAAGCTGCAGGGCGGCGGGGAACATTCCGTATTGCTGTGCAACGGTGTGCCCGTGGGCCCCGAAATCCGTACCGAAGAAGTCGGGCGGCTCGCTTCGCGCCTCGCCACGTCCACGGTGGTCCGCGATTGCCTGAAAGAAGCGCAGCGGTCGCTCGGGGAGTCCGGTCTCGTCGCCGAAGGCCGCGACATGGGGACCGTGGTGTTCCCCACGGCGCGGTTCAAGTTCTTCCTTGACGCGCGGCCGGAAGTGCGCGGAATGCGCCGTTTTGAGGAGTTGCAGGCCAAGGGCGAGCCCGCCGATCTCGCGCAGATCACCGAAATGATCCGCCAACGCGACGACATGGACCGCAACCGGGCCGTTGCGCCTCTCAAGCCTGCCGCCGATGCCGTGATCGTCGATACCTCGGATCTCGGCATTGAAGGCGTCCTGAAGGTGCTGACGGATACGGTCGCGGCCTCCTCGGAGCGTATCGTGCGGGAAGTGCGCTATTGCCCGAAAGATGCCGCCGAAGACGCCGTTTCCGGGATGCGCGACGCCGCGTTTTCCCACATGGCCGGGGACGGTTCCATCAGTATGGTGGATGTGGGGAGCAAGAATATCACCAGGCGCGTCGCTATCGTGCGCGGGGCTGTGGAGATGAACGCCCATACGCTCGGCCTGCTCAAGGAGCACGCCCTGCCCAAGGGCGACGTGCTGGTCACGGCGCAGGTCGCCGGGATTATGGCGGCGAAGCGGACTTCGGAGCTCATCCCGTTGTGCCATCCCGTGCCGCTGAGTTTTGTGGACGTGCGTTTTGAGATTCAGGATGAGCCGCCCGCCGTGCTGATCGAATCCGAAGCCCGGACGAGCGACCGCACCGGGGTGGAGATGGAAGCCATCATCGCCGCTCAGGTCGCTGCTGCAACCATTTACGACATGTGCAAGGCCGTTCAGAAGGATATGGTTATCCGCGACGTGCGGCTTGTGCACAAATCCGGGGGGCGCACGGGCACGTTCGAGCGCCGCGAGTCCTCCGGGGAGCGGACCTGATCATGCTGGCTTATCCGAACATCAGCCCGGTCGCCCTGAGCCTTGGCCCCGTGCAGGTCCACTGGTACGGGCTTATGTATCTGTTCGCCTTTCTGGCCGGATGGGGGCTGGCGCGTTGGCGCGCGTCCCGTCCCGCGTGGATTGCGGCGGGCTGGAATGGGCAGAAGGTCGATGATCTGTTGACGTGGATCATGCTCGGCGTGGTGGCGGGCGGACGCCTCGGGTATGTGCTGTTTTACGATTTGCCCGTGTACCTCGATCAGCCGTCCGAGATTTTCAAGATCTGGAACGGCGGCATGTCGTTTCACGGCGGCCTCATCGGCGTATTGCTGATGGGCTGGTGGTGGAGCCGCCGCAACAAGAAGAAGTTCATGGACGTGGTGGACTTCGTCGCTCCTCTCGTTCCGCCGGGACTCTTCTTTGGGCGCATCGGGAATTTCATCAACGGCGAGCTTTGGGGCGGGGTTACGGATGGCCCCTTGGGGATGGTGTTTCCTACGGGCGGCCCGCTGCCGCGCCATCCTTCGCAGTTGTACGAGGCCGGGCTTGAAGGTCTGGTCATGTTCGTCGTCCTGTGGGTCTATTCGTCCAGGATCCGTCCTACCGGGCGCGTTTCCGGCCTGTTCGCGGTGTTGTACGGCGTGTTCCGTTTTGCCGTGGAGTTTGTCCGCCAGCCAGATCCCCAGCTCGGCTATCTGGCTTTCGGCTGGCTCACGATGGGGCAGCTTTTGTGTGTTCCTTTGCTTATCGCGGGGCTCTGGCTGTTGTTCAGGCCTGTGAAATAATGAGGCATTGGGGAGGGGAAGGGGAACCTTTCTCCAGAAAGGTTCCCCTTCCCAAGCCTCTCCCTTTCCCCTCCCAAGACTTTCGCGTTTATTGAATCCCTGTTGGCCGGATTTCCCGCCGATGGGATGCCGGGCGTTCTCTTTTGGGGAAGGGCGTTTTTTCAGGGGAGCGGGGCTGTTTTGGCTGGATGGCGGAATATGGAGAAAGGGCTTGTGGAGCCGCCCTGCGCTGTTGACAAGGGAGGCTGTTTCAGGGCACTGTAACGGGTCATTGAATCCAACGCCTTTTGCAGAGGTGTGGACATACATCAAGGATTTTTTTGAGGAGGCTCCATGGCGAAAGAAGATGCCATTGAAGTTGACGGCGTGGTCCAGGAAGCGTTGCCGAACGCGATGTTTCTTGTTGAGCTTGAAAACGGGCACACGGTGCTCGCCCACATTTCCGGCAAGATGCGCAAGTTTTATATCCGCATCCTGCCCGGCGACCGGGTCAAGGTGGAACTTTCCCCCTACGATTTGACCCGTGGGCGGATCACCTACCGTATGAAGTAGTCCCGTCCGGCGTTGATTTCCCTTCCCCGTGGTATGTTGTACCGCGGGGTTTTTGTGTTTGACGCGTAACGGGGAAGATATGGAAGACAGAGAGATCCGTAAAGTTCTGGACGTGCTGGATAATGCGGGCATCCGTTACCGCATGGTTTCGCATGATCCCGTGTATACCATCGAAGAAATGGAGCGCCTGCATCTTGATGCGGATGCCGAGATCGCCAAGAATCTTTTTCTGCGCGATGCGCGGGGCAAGCGCCATTTCCTTGTTGTCCTGTGCAGCTGTAAGACTGTGGATCTCAAGGAGCTGCGGGGGCAACTCGGAACGAGCGCCCTGTCCTTTGCCTCGGAAGATCGGCTGAAACGCTTTCTGGGGTTGGAAAAAGGGGCCGTGACGCCCTTGGGAATCCTGAATGACGAGGCCCGCGCCGTGGAAGTGCTCTTTGACCGCGATCTCGCCGGGCTCCCTTCACTCGGCGTCCATCCCAACCGCAACACCGCCACCGTCTTCCTGGCGTTCTCCGATCTGGAATCCCTGATCCGCAGCCACGGCAATTCCGTTTCCTTCGTGGCCATCTGAACCTCGGACAACTTCGTTTTCCGCCTTTGCCAGCTTCTCTCTTGGTTCAGAGGTTGTCCTTTCGCACGCTTTCCCCTCAATCCGAAAAAGGCGCCTCAATGGGGCTGGTTCCTCCCTGCTCGGGAAAGGTTCTCCTTCCCCGGATGCTCTCTCTCTCTCTCTCTCTCTTACATGCTTGAAGGGAGGAAGGAACACGGTTCCCTCCCCCCTTCAACAATTCCTTCTTCCTCAGACGACTATTCGGCGGACTCTTCCCCTTCCTGAAGGAAGAGTTCGATGCGGTCGCTGCCCGGAGCGATGCGGATATCCGCGCTCAGTTCCTTGCAGGCGGCTTGCGCTTCATTCTGCTCTTTCTTGGCATCCTTTTCGCGGCATTCGGGCGAATCGGGTTCGAAATGCGTGTCATAGGGATCGGCGTTCGGAACCGTCAGCTGGGCAAGCATGTTCCGGATGGCTTCTTTGCGGACGGCGGGATCGGGGCTGAGGATCGGATCATCCATATACACGGGGCCGTCGTCGCCGAGCGCCACGTGTTTGTATGCCCTGCCGGACAGCGCGGAAAACAGTTTCTCCAACGCCCCTTCGCTGAGCGGCGTGGTCAGGGACAAACCTATGATGTTGGTTTCCGCATCCTTGTAAAGGGAGATGATCCCGTGCCAGACGACCCCGTCGCTGACCATCGCGGTCTTGATCGAGAAGTTCTGGCTGTCGTTGTAGCTTTCCCGGCGCAGCGGGATGCCGTACATGAGGCACTCCTGTTCGCTCATGCCGCCTTTGAAGGTATCGAGCAGCCGCCCGATGGGGACGACTTCCGGAGGGTTCCGGTCGGGATCGCGTTCAAGATCGCGGTCCTTTTCCTCGCCATCGGCGATGAACAGCGGCTCGGCCTTCCGGTAGACCTCAAGCGTGGGGTCGGGCATACAGCTCGTGTCGAGCAGATCCTCCCCTTGGAGCTCCTGCTTGATCGGAAAACTCAGGAGATAGTCGCCCATGTCCGCTTCAAGAAAGAAGCAAGGGTCTTCGGGCAGCGTGACGGCGGCTTTCTGCTCCATGTCCAGATGCCCGGTGAGCTTCCGCTCGATCCAGTGCTGTTGGGGGTCCTGACACCAAAGGGAAAAGCCTTCGACGGGATAGTCCATATGGTTGGCAATCGTCGCGGCGGACGCCGCAGTCCCCCCCGCCATGAAGACGGCCAGCGTGAGCAGCGCAATGAACCGGAAGCGTTTGCGCACGCCGCTTTCTACGCGTCCCGGATCGCATGGGAGGCCCGCCGGGGAGACGCGGCGGACGCCGGGCATGTAAGGCAAGTTCATGGAACCTCCTACAAATGGAAAGGGTTCTTTCTCCGAATACATGCAGCCTGTATACCATAAATGCAAGCAGGAACTGAAATCGTTTTTTATCTTTTTGTATCAAGAGATTAGCGTAATTGAATCTCTACTTGCGCCGTTCCGCTCCGCACGTCGGGGAGGCCGCCCTTGGAGGCGATGTTCACGCGTTTTCCCAACCCTGGCCCGTGCTTCAGGAGAAAGGCGCGCACTTCTTCCGCGCGGCTGCGGGCCAGCGCTTCCAGGTCCGCTTGCGTTACGGTTTCAAGCGCTTGCAGCTTCTGCTCCATGATGTCCGGCTCCTCATTGCCTTTGGCTTTACGCCCGGCGGGGGAGGCCTTGTAAACGTGCAGCAGGAAGCGTTCGTACTCGCCGGATGACAACTTTGTGGCGCCAACGGGGTTGGCTGCCCGCTGTTTGGCGGGCAGGGCGGCGTACTGCCGGGCCTGCACCTTGCGGAGGACCCGCAGGCGTTTCAGGCCGCGCGTGTCGCTGGCTGGCTCATACATGCCGATGAGTTCGATTTTGACGCGAGGGCGCTCTTCAAGCGCTTTGGCGATGCGCTTGAGGCGCCCTTGGGCGGCGGGGTTGATGCGGGTGTCGCCGGGAGGGAAGGCGATGACCTGAAGCGCTGGATCGCCCGGCGTCACGAGCCCGATGATGCCGCCGAGCAGCGCGAAGGGTGAGGTCACGACCTTGGTGAACAGCCCGCCGAGCGCCTTGCCCACCAGCCCGCCGACCTGCAGCGCGGCGTCGTCGAGCCTCCCGGAAATGGGGAGATCCAGCGCGATGTTGCCGCGCAGATCTTCCAGCAGGGCAAAGCCGAGGGAGACGGGGTAGTCCGGCGCGCCGGGCCGTGTGTCCTTGGGGCCGAGCACGGGCTTTTCCAGCCGGATATGGTTGTCGAGAGAGAATGTCCAGCCGGACGTGGCGAAGGCGCTTTCAAGATCAAGGCGCCCCTGCACGACGGGATACCCCAGATAGGCCCGCGTATAGGCGGAATAGCGGGCGAGATCCACGCCTTTGGCGGTGAAGGTCAGTTTGGCCGCCGGAGGGGTGGAGAACGGATTGCAGGAGCCGGACAGCGTAATGGGCGCGCCCCCGATCTGTCCGGTCAAGACGATGTCGGACAAGCCACCGGATGAGGAAAGGCCGCTGACCGTCGCATTGATATCCTGAACGGCGGAGACGGAGCCGTGGGCCTGATCCCGGAACAGCAGGGCGGCGTCTTGAAGCCTCAGGGACGCCACGGAAAAACGGAAGGGGGAGGAGGGCTCTTGGCCCGTCTGTTTTTTCGGGACGCACTCCAGGATGTCCAGCGTCTTGTCGGCATTGAGGGCCACGTCCATGCGCAGGAGGTCCAGCAGCATTTCCTTGGCCTCGAAGCTTGAGGAAGCCGAAGAAAAGCGGAACGTGTCCGCGGAAAGGCGGCGGAGCACGGCATACACTTTCTCGGTACGGGCGTCCTTGAGCCGGAGGTCGCGCACGGTAAGGGAGCCCGAAGCCTGTATGCCGAGGTCTTTCCCCTTTTCCTCTGTGATCGTGGCGTCGAGGTTCGCGGAGAGCCTGCCGGACGGGGAGAGGTTTGTGGAGGCGCGCAGGGGCGGACCGAGCCATTCGAGGGGCAGATCCGCAGCGTCCATGCTGGCGGAGAAGCGCAGGGGGACGGGGCGCAATGTCCCTTTGAGGTTCAGTCTGTCGGACGATGTCCCACGGGCGCGCAGGATCAAACTGATGGTATCGGCCAGGTCGCCGGAAAGAGGCCCGGTTTCCAGATCGAGGCTGGAGATGAGCTTTTCGGCTTTCCCTGCGGCGACATGCTCCAGCCTGCCCCCGGTGATGCGGAAACCGCCGGCCTTGAGCTTCCAGTCGGAGAGGAAGGCTTTTGCGGCGTCCGGCAGGGCGGCGGTGAACATCCCCTCGGGGAGGCGTGTTTTGAGGGCGGGAGCGGGGTTGGCTGCGGACGGCTTTGCGCCGGGGATTGCCAGCCCCATGCCGCCTGAAGAGGTCACGCGCACTTCGGGGGCTTCGACGGACAGGGTTTTGACCGAGGCGGAACGGGCTTGTGTGTCAAAATGCAGGCCATTGAAGGTGAGCGCCCGTATCCGGACGGCGGGCGAACCGGCGTCTTTCCCGGCCTTGCGGTCGGCGGCGGAAAGGCTGTTGCCGCGCCCGAAGGACAGTGCGCTCACCGAGGCTTCGGCACCGGTGACGGCGAGGGAGGTTGCTGAGGCAGGGGCGGCGGGCGTTTGGGGCGTTTTTCCGTCAGAACCGAAGCGGACGCCGCCCTTAATCGCAATGCGCCCCAGAATGTCGTTGAGGGGCGTTTCCCCAAGCAGGGGGCGGAGCACGATGAGCGGCAGGTCGTCCACCCACAGGGAGGCGTTGAGGCTCGGGGGGGTGAGCGTGCCTTCGCCGTCCACCGCGAGCACTCCTTCCGTGCTGATGCCGAAGGAGAGGCGCATGGCCGTGCGCGCGCCGGGGCGGGTCGAGTATTCCGCGATGCGTCCGTCCACGCCGGTGATCTCGATCTGCTGCGTATCCGCAAGGCTGGCGTCGACCCATGTGAAATCGGAGTTCCTGAGGATGAGGTCCGCGCCTTCCACCACGAACGGCGTTTCGGGCGAAAGGTTTTCTGGGTTCGCGTCCGTCCCGCTCAGCCAGTCCACCCAGTCGATGCGCCCGGCCTTGTCGCGGCCGACGCGCAGGTACAGGCCGTCGAGTTCCATCTCGTCCAGACGGATGCGCCGCTCGGACAGCGTAAAATCTTTCAGGGCGGCCTGCCCCCGGCGGAGCCTGCCCACAATGGTCCCTTCCGGGGTGGCGATTTCCGCATCCTCGACCTTGACCGTGCCGGACAGGCTGCTCTCCACCCGCCCCAGATGCGGCTGCGACAGGGTGAAGAGCATGTCGAGCGCCACCGTGCCGCTGTTCAGGTTCAGGGGCGTGAAATCGGACAGGTAGCGTTTGAAATGCTCCATGTGCAGCGGAGCCGTGTGGATGGCGAAGGTGGTGCGGAGCGTTTCGGCATCGGGCTCGGTGCGGCCTTCCACGTCGATGCGCGTGCCGTTGACCAGCGCGGAGAGCGTGGGCGCAAACGGGAGGTCCGCCGAGCGCAGGAGCGGGACATGAAAGTTCACGTCGCTGACCGTGTGGACCATGCCGACAGGGCCGTCGCGGAGCAGGATGGTCCCGCCTTTCAGATCAAGATCGCTCAGGGCGAAAAGCGGGGCATCAGGAGCGGTATCGGCCCCGCTCGGCGCGGGCAGCAGTTTTGAGAAGGAAAACAACCCATTGCCGAGATAGGTGATGTCGAGTACCGGATTGTATACGCGGAGGGCGGCCTGAATGGGGGCGGCGTCCGCGAAAAGCCGGAGGCGTGGCCGGATGTCCAGCCGTTCGATGGTCAGCAACGCGCCGTCGGGCGTTCCCGTCTCTTCAAGGTAGGGGACACGGACGCCGCGCACGGCAATGCCGAGGGTAAACGGGTTGACCGAAAGGGATTCGATGGTGACGGGGGCGTTGACGGCCTCCGAGAGCTGGCTTTCCACGACGCCGCGCAGCACCGTGGGCGGCAGGGAAACGGCAAGGGCGGTCCACAGGGCGCAGAGGAGGCCGATTCCGAAAAGACAGGCACGCCAGCCTTTGGCTGAACGCCGTCCTCGGGTTCGGGCCTTCTCCTCCTCGGCTTGTGCGGAAACGGGAGGAAGCGGAGGGGCTTTTTTGACGGCGCGGCGTTTCCTGCGCCGCTTGCGTTGCTTGGAAGCCATGCGCGTTTCCTGTGTCGGGTAGCAAAAAAGCCTTTCACATCCCGGATGCGGTCATGAAAGGCTCCCGTTGCCCGCCGGAGCGGCTCCGGCGGGCGTAAGGGGACGGCTCCCCAGAGTCGATCCGGTTAGCGGCGGTCGCCCATGAGGCGGAGCAGCATCAGGAACAGGTTGATGAAGTCGAGGTAGAGGGTCAGCGCGCCGAGCAGAGCGCCGCGGCGGATGGCTGTGGCGTCGTCGAGCGGGGCGTTTTCGCCGAAGGCGCGGATCTTTTGGGTGTCGTAAGCGGTCAGGCCGGTGAAGATGACCACGCCGAGGGCGCTGATCACGAAGGTCATGGCCGAGCTCTGGAGGAAAATATTGACGATCATGGCGATGATCAGCCCGAACAGGCCCATCATCATGAAGCTACCCATGCCGGTGAGATCACGTTTGGTGACGGTGCCGTAGATGCTCATTCCGCCGAACATGGCCGCGCAGGTGACGAACGTGGACATGACGGAAGCGCCCGTATACACAAGCAGTACCGAGGACAGGAACGCGCCCATCAGTGCGCTGTAGACGACGAAGAGAGCGGTGGCGGCAAACGCGGACAGCCGGGAGATCATGCCGCTCAGGACCAGCGGCATGGCGAACACGGCGATGGCGAGGATGATCAGGCCGAAGGTGTTGCCGAAGATGGCGGACAGAAGAGCCGGGGAGGACGCGACGAAAAAGGCGGTCCCCGCCGTGACAAGCAGGCCGACCGTCATCCACTGGTACACATGGCGCATGAAGACGGATGCGACGCTGATACTGGTTGACCGAGTGGAATCGCGCAAGCTTTCCATTGAATAAAACCTCCGTAAAAAATGGGGGTAAGAGAACTCTGAAATACCTTTTGGGATAATAGTCATTAAAAGGCTATGGCGCAAGTGCCCGGCATTGCAACCTCAGCGGATTTCCTGCCGGTACTGGAGCGACTGGCGCAGGGTTTCGCGGTCCATGAACTTCACTTCCGCTCCGAGCGGGATGCCCTGCGCGAGCCGGGTGACGGTCACGCCGGGGAAGCGGCGGTTGACGAGGCTCCTGACGAGCGCGCCCGTGGTTTCCGCTTCAACGGTGGCGCCGAGGGCGAGCACGACTTCACGCACCTGCCCTTCTTCCAGACGCTTGGTGAGCCGATCGAGCTCGAGGCTTTCGGCGCTCAGGTTATCGAGCGGAGCCAGCAGGCCGCCCAGAATAAGGTAGCGGCCCTTGTAGAACGCGCCTTCTTCCAGCGTGAGCATACTGTCCCATTCCGCGACCACGCACAGCAGCGAGTCGTCGCGTTCCTTGTCCGAACAGACGTTGCAGGGATCGGTTTCCGTCAATGCCCCGCAGCGGGAGCACAGCCGCAGGTTGTCGCGCAGGTCGTGGATGCCCTTGCCGAGCCGCCGCGTTTCGGCTTCCGGCCACTTGAGCAGCGTCATGGCCACGCGCATGGCCGATTTGGGCCCAAGGCCGGGCAGCCGCGCCAGCTGCTCCACGAGCGCCTTCAGCGGTTCAGGGATTCTGTGGTCCATACTTCCTCGTTTGGGTGGACAGAAAATTGGGGGAGGGGGAATCTTTCTTCAGAAAGGCTCCCAGCGTTGCTGTCGATGCCCGTAAGCCTCGGAGACGCGTCAACGGGTACGGCCCGTTCGGGGGGCGCCATCCGGTCGTCCTCCCCTCCCCAAAACCTCCCCCTCTCCTTCCCAAAACTTTTGACGTTATCGAATCCCTGTTCCGGGTATTGCTTCGGGAACGGGGACTCGTTCGGGGAAGAAGGGAGTGGGGATGGGGGAAAGGCCGCCCTCAGGGACGCGACAACCCGCCATCCACGGTTGGACGACGGGCGACTGGCAGCCCACCGGGGGCAAAACGCATGTCCTTCGCCCCTCCCCGTCCCAAAAACGCAAAAGCCTTGGGAAGGAGGGGAGGTGGGGAGGGTGAGGAGGAAGCCTTTCTTCAGAAAGGTGCCTCCTCACCTTCCCCAATATCCTTAAATGATGCCGGGCAGCTTGATGCCGCCGGTGATGGCGCTGACTTCGCGGTCCATCGTGGCGCGTCCGATACGGACGGCTTCGTTGACGGCGGTCAGGACGAGATCCTGAAGCATTTCCACATCGCCGCCTTCGAGGGCTTTGGGATCGATGGTGATGGACACGATGTCCTGCTTACAGGTGGCGACGACTTTGACCATGCCGCCCCCGCTGGAGGCTTCAACGGTACGTTCGGCCATTTCCTGCTGCATCTTGGCGATTTTGTTCTGCATGACGCCGGCTTGGCGTACAAGATCATTCATGTTGCGCATTACGGTCTCCTTGAAAGGATCGGTTGAGGAGAGGTTTCCCGAGGAACCTCCGAGGGTTCCTTCAACTCCGTGTGTGCTCCACCGGGATACACCGAATGAGAGAAGCGCCGAAAGTCTCGGTGAGAGACTTGATCACGGGGTGGGAGGCAAATTCTTTTTTGAGTTCGGCCTCGGTCTTGTGCAGCCGTTCCGGGGCGGACACCTGTACGGAGACAGCCTTGCCGGAATAGTCGCTGGCCAGCCGTTCCAGCTCGGAGAGCCGGGAAGGGGCCGAAAGCTGTTCATACTGGATGGCGCTGGTTGTGGCAAGCGTCAGGACTCCTTCCGAAAATACGCCGTTCGCCTGTGTGAGCGCCGGAAGGGACAACGTGACGTCGCTCTGGTTCTTGCGGCAAAACTCCACGAAGTCCATCCATGCCTCCGAGGGCGCGGGCACGGTGGAAGCATGTTTTTTCTTGGATCTTGCGGAGACGGCATCCTTCGCCGGAGCGGTGTCCAGAGGGTGCGGGGCGTCTGTGGGCGCGACCGTTGCGGAAGGTTCAGACTGCTCCGAGGGGGCCGGAGTAGCTGTTTCCCACGGCGGCGTGCCTTGCGGGGCGGCAGGCCGGGCTTGAGCGGCGGGGGCCGCCACAGGGCGGGGCGGAACCGGCGTACGGGACGCTGCCGGAGCCGGGCGCGGGGGGATCGCCGAAGTTTGCGAAGGTTTTGCCGAGGGGGACTGGGTCCCGGAAAACGTGGGCTGCACCGGTGCCGCGGCAGGCGCGGACGGAGATGAAACCGGGGCGGCAGGTACAGGCCGCACGGAGGCCACAGGCGCGGAAGAGACGGGCGACGAGGACGCCGGGGCTGGGCTTGCCGGGGCCGGAGGCGCGGTAGGTGCGGACGGCGTGGGAGCGGCGGGTGTCCCGGAAGCCGGGGCGACCGTGGTGCGGGAGAGGGTTTCCAACGATACGAGGCGCGGCAGCAGGGCGAGGTTCAGGAGCAGCAGTTCCAGCGCGGCGGAAGGCTCAAGGCTGGTGAGCACCTGCCGCTGGCTTTCGAGCACCATTTGCCACGCGGCATGGATATACGCGGGATCGAACTGCGGCGCGAGGTCCAGCAGGCGCTGCTTTTCCGCGTCCGGCATGTCGAGCGCGGCGGTGGCCGCGGCCCCGGCCTGGCGGATGAGGAACAAGTTACGCCACAACGTGGTCAGTTCGCGGAGGAAAAAGCCGAGATCCACGCCACGCTCCAGCAATTCCTGCGTCAGCGCGGCAACGGCGAGGCAGTCCTGAGCCTTGAGTGCGTTGAGAAGGCGCTCATAGAGCTCCTGTCCGGCAAGGCCGAGCACGCTGCGGGTGGAGGCTTCGGTCAGGTGGTCGCCGCCGAGGGCCAGCGTCTGGCCGAGCAGGGACATGCTGTCGCGCACGCTTCCGGCGGCACGGCGCGCAAGGAGGCGGACGGCGTTTTCCTCGAACGGGATGCCTTCCTTGTTGAGCACGCGCGTCAGATGGGCCACCAGTTCGGCTTCGGGGATGGCCTTGAAAATGAAATGCTGGCAGCGGCTGACGATCGTGATCGGAAATTTGTGGGCCTCGGTGGTGGCGAGGATGAACGTTGCGCGTGGCGGCGGTTCTTCCAGCGTCTTGAGCAGGGCGTTGAAGGATTCGCGCGTGAGCATGTGCGCTTCGTCGATGATGAAGACCTTGTAGCGGCCTTCCATCGGCGCGTAGGCGATGGCCTCGCGCAGGCGGCGGGCGTCGTCGATGCCGCGGTTGGACGCGCCGTCGATTTCCACCACGTCCACGTGGTTGCCCATCGTGATGCGGCGGCACTGCTCGCACTGGTTGCAGGGCTCGCCGGTGGGGGCGTGCACGCAATTCAGCGCCTTGGCAAAAATACGGGCGATGGTGGTCTTGCCCACGCCCCGGGTCCCGCTCAGCAGGTAGGCGGGCGCAACCTTGTCTTCCGCGGCGGCGCGGGAAAGGATGGCCTTGACGGTTTCCTGTCCCGTCACTTCAGCGAATGTCTGCGGACGGTAGCGGGCTGCGAGGGATGCGTGACTCATGCGGTATTGGGTTGCGCTGTGTGGCGGAGCCGGAACGGGGGAGGTTGCCCTCCCCCGTGGGCGGCTTTAGAACTTGTAGTTGGTCAGCCAGTGGCCGTAGCGGGGATCCTGCCCCTTGATCGCCTTGAAGTAGGCGGCCTGAAGGGCTTTGGTCACCGGGCCGGCATGGCCTTCGCCGATGGTGCGGTTGTCGAGTTCGCGGATGGGCGTCAATTCGGCGGCGGTGCCGCTGAAGAACGCTTCGTCGGCATAATAGACTTCATCGCGGGTGAACAGCTGTTCTTCCACGGTGTAGCCGAGATCGCGGGCGATCTTGATGATGGAGTCGCGGGTGATGCCGTCGAGGATGGCGGTCAGCGGCGGGATCTTGATCACGCCGTTGCGGACGATGAAGAAGTTTTCGCCGGTCGCTTCGCAGACGTAGCCGTTGGTGTCGAGCATCAGGGCTTCGTCATAACCGTCCTGTTTGACTTCCATCTTGGCGAGCACGGAGTTCACATAGTTGCCGGCGGCCTTGGCCTTGCTCATCAGGGTGTTGACGTGCATACGGGCGAAGGAGCTGGTCTTGATGCGGATGCCCTTTTCGAGGGCTTCGGCTCCGAGGTAGGCGCCCCAAGGCCACACGGCGATGATGACGTGCGTGGGGTTGTTGCCGGGGAACACGCCCATGTCGCCTTCGCCGGCAAAGGCGAGGGGACGGATGTAGCCTTCGGAAAGCTTGTTGGCCACAACGGTTTCGACGATCGCCTTGGAAATTTCGTCGGCGGTATAGGGCATGTCGATGCCAAGGATTTTGGCGGAATTGACGAGGCGCTTGGAATGCTCCGGTAGACGGAAGACGGCGGAAGAACCGTCGGGGCAGGCGTAGGCGCGAATGCCTTCAAAGACGCCGGTGCCGTAATGCAGACCGTGGGCAAGCACATGGACCTGGGCCTGATCCCAAGGGACCAGCTTTCCGTCAAACCAGATGAATTCCGTTTTCTGAAGCATGGGATTACCTCTACAACCCCGCAGGGTGAATTCGTTTGTACGCTCCGGTAGATGAAGCGTTGCGATCCGTTACGCTAAGTGAAAGCGGGGCAGGGGTCAAGAGGTCCGGTCCTCCGTTCCGTGACAATCCTTCCTTTCCTATCGGGAGACTTTCCTTTTGGCGCGAAGCGACGTACTCTGATGTCCCCATTCCGGGGCATATTCGCATAAAAAAGGGATAGCAATGGATCAGCCTCTGCCTTTTGAAATACCCAACGTGACGGTCCTGCTCCAGCCAGAGGAACAGGTTCTCGAAATCCCCCGCCACAAGGTCAAGAATGTGAAACAGCTGCTCAAATACCTCGGCATCCGCGAGTGCACCGCCCTCGTGGCCCGGGGGCGCGAGTTGCTCACGCCCGATCGTGCCGTTCTTCCCCACGACAACCTGCTGGTCAGGAAAGTCACCTCGAGCGGTTGATGCGCGTGGGGAGGGGCGTGGAGATATTGGGGAGGGGAAGGAGAACCTTTCTGGAGAAAGGTTCTCCTTCCCCTCCCCAAACCCCTCCCTATCCTCTCCCAAGACTTTCGACTGGTGGGGAGGCGGCGCGACGGGAGTTCGTCCCGCCCGGAGGAAAAGGGGAGACGAAGGCTGTGTGCGGCGTTTTATTGTCTTTTCAGGGGAAAACTGAAGGGACGTTGCGCAGGGTATGAGTACGGAGCTCATCGGGGATTTTCAGCGGCTTTGCCGTGAAGGCCGAGGGTGTCTTACTTGGCGCGCGACGATATCGTTTTTTTTTGCAATCAGAAGCAATCGCAGTCTTTAAAAAGGCGGGGGGGGCTCTTTCCTTGCCTTTTCCTGTATCCTTTTCCGTTTTCTTGCTGCGATTATGAACTCCTGTCGCCGCCTCCCCATCAGTCGAAAAGTTTAGGAGGGTGAGAGGAGAGGGCTTGTGGGAAGGGAGAGGGGACCCTTTTTAAAGGGTCCCCTCTCCCTTCCTTTAAATGCTCCATTTCCAATCAATACATGGGCATCATCATGCCCTGATGATGGTAGCCGCGCATCATGCCGCGATGCATGGGACAGGGCGTGTAGCCGTCCGAGCAGGTTCCGCGCTGGATGGAAATGCCGAGCTCGTTAGCGAGGCGATCAGCCATCATGTCGTGAACCTTGATCATCTGCGTGTGCAGCGAAGCGACCTCGGCGGCGGCCTTGGCAATGGCTTCCTCGTTCATGTTGGGCATACTCGCCATCGTATCAAGCTGAAGGCGCTTGGCCATCATCTTTTCACGAAGGGGCAACATGGCTTCTTCCGCCGATTTGACGATTTCATTGTATTTGGCCTGTTTTTCAGGCGTCAGAGTCTGGTAGGCCGCGTTGTTGTCGAAGGTGCCGACGGGCGGCATTATGCCGTTCCCGGCGGAGGCGGCAGGAGCCGTTTCAGCGGCCTGAGCGAAATTCGCCCCGGCGCAGGCAATGGAAGCCGTCAGAGCCAAAAAAAGGAACGCTTTCAGGTAAGTACGCATATCCCAAACCTCCGGTTACGTGTCGTTCCCAAGAGCATAGGAGGCGCAACGGGGCGAAACAATGATTGTTTCGATGAGAGGCGTGAGGTGCCTTGCAGGAGAGGGAAGAGAGGCAGATGCGTGCGCGGCGGTGCGGGGGATGGCAATGGGGCCGCAGGGATAGGGACGCGGCGGGAAACGGGGCTTGCAGAGATGCGCGGAAGGAGGCCGAAAGCGGCGAAGGGGAGAACGACGGGCAGAAAAAAAGGACTCCGGCTGTGCTGGAATCCTTCTGCGTTATTCTGGTCGGAGCGACTGGATTCGAACCAGCGACCCCCTGGTCCCAAACCAGGTGCGCTACCAAGCTGCGCCACGCTCCGTTATGGCTCACGCCGCCCCGGAAGGCGGCGTGAGTTTTCAGAAAGCAAACTTATTTCGCGATAACGCGGAAGTCGTCGCGGCGGTTCTTCGCCCACACGGCGGGACCGGTGCCTTCAACGGCGGGACGTTCCTTACCGAAGGAGATCATTTCCATCTGGTCGGGGTTCACGCCGAGCATGACGAGGTATTCGTAAGCGGCGCGAGCACGACGTTCGCCGAGGGCGAGGTTGTATTCCTGGGTGCCACGGGCGTCGCAGTTGCCTTCGATGCGCACGCGGATGCTGGGATAGGCCTTCATGAGCTCAGCCTTCTGGCGGAGCATGTCGCGGGATTCGGCCTTGATGTCGGACTTGTCAAAGTCGAAGTACACGATGCCGTCGGTGATCGCCTGAGCGGCGCGTTCGATAGCGGCGTTAGCAGCGCCGTTGTCGTCGGCGGTGGTGGCGGGAGCCACGTCAGCGCCAGTCTGCTTTTTCGCGCAACCAAAGCCAGCACCCATAGCCACAACGAGAGTCACAACGAGAGCCAAACGTTTGAAAGTGTTCATCTCTTTTTCCTCCTGAGCGAGTTTCCCCGCACAGAAAAACGGTTGATAAAATTCCTTCTTCCTTGCGTATACTACCCTGCACACGCAAGGGCTGAAGGTTATTCCGGCAAACCTGTATTGTCAAGCTGGTAGGGGGCTATTTCAGTGATTTCCCGCGAAGATTCACGAGGGAAAAACACGGTTGCGGAGGGCCGCTCCCGCCCGTTTCCGCCTATCTAAAAAACGCTCCCTTTTCCGTCAAGCCCGGCTAACGGGGAATCGCGCCCCAGCGGGGGAACGAGGCGTCTCCGCTGCCCGTGGGGACCTTCTTCGCGTCGCCGCCGTGACGGGTCGTCAGGTAAATCTGGTTCGGGCCGCTCCGGTTGGAGGTGAAGGCGATGAAGTAGCTGTCCGGCGCGAAGGAGGGAAGCACGTCATTGCCGGGGCCGAAGCTGATCTGCTGTTCCGTGCCGGTGGTCAGATCCTGCACGAAGATGCGGTTCCCTTCCGAGGTGAGGCGCGAGAAGGCGATCAGCGTCCCGTCGGGGCTCATGCTCGGTTCGGTGTTGTAGTTGCCCTGCTTGGTCACGCGGGAGACGGAGCCGGAGGCCAGGTCCTTCATGAAGATCTGCGGCCCGCCCATGCGGTTGGACGTGAAGGCCATCTTGGTGCCGGCGGCGTCGAAGGTCGGCGACACGTTGATGGTTCCGTTGGCTTCAAGCGTGCGTTCCTTCTGGAAGGCGTGGTTGAGCATGAAGATGTCGGGGTTCTTGCCGGTAGAGAGGCTCACCGCGACCTTGTTGCCGGGGGTAAAGGTGGGGCCGATGACGGTGTTGCCGGGGAAGCGGATACGCTGGACCCGGTTGGTCAGGCGGTCCCATACGCCGAGGGCGTGGCTCTTGTCGTCCATGTGGCTGAATACAATGAAGCGGCCGTCGAGCGACCACGACGGGGACATGGCGATGCCGGGGATATCGGTGATCTTGCGGAGGTTGCGGCCGGTGGGTTTGGTGATCCACACGTCGCGCTTGTTCTTGCCGCTGTTCTTCACGAAGGCGAGCGTGGCGAGGAAGAAGTCGCCGTGGCCGGTGAGGGCCTTCATGAGGTCGGCGCAGAAGCGGTCGGCCACATCCTGCACTTCTTCTTTGGTTACGCCGCTGTAAGCGTTGCCGAACACGAACTGTCCGGAAAAGGTTTCATAGACGCGCAGCTCCACTGTGGACCCGGACTTGTCGCCCTGAGGCCAGCCGGCGGTGACGAGCAGGTCCGCGCCCGCAAGCTGGAAGCGCTTGAAGTCGACGTTCGGGGGCTGGTAGCCGGGGAGAGTCGTACCGCCGAGGACAGCTTTGGGATCCGTCAGCCGCATGAAGGGCAGGAAGCTTAAGTTGTCATGGATGGCGGCGTCGAGCTCCTTGCCAAGCCCTTGGGCAGGCTGGCCGGTGCTGAGCGGGGCGGCCATGGCCAGATTGACGATGTTCTGACCGGGCCCGTAGATGTCGATCTGCATGGCGGCTTTTGAGGAACCGGCGGCACAGACCATCACAAGGCCGAGCAGAAGCAGCACTTGGGAAAACAGGCGAAATGGTTTCATGATGCCTTTAAAGGGGTTGGGGGTGAACGGGAGGTCCTCCCGCAGGATTTGGCTTACCGCTTTTTCGGTAAAAAGGCCTTCCGTTTTTGCCACGGAAGACCTTTTGCTTACGCGGCGCGAGTCTAGATCAATTGTTTTTGAGGGTAAAGAGGAGACGCATGGTCAGAGGTTCGGAACCCGCCGGGCGCGGGGGGATGACCCCTTCCCGGATGACCCCGGTGAGGACGGCGTTATCCACTTCGGCCTTCCCCGAAGACTTGGAGACGGACATCTGTTCGATCCCGCCGGTTTCGTTGATGCGGAGGGTCAGTTCCACGCTGTATTCCCCGTGGACGCCCTGCGGGATCTGGATATAGGGCTTGGCCCGGAACATGATTTCCTCGGCGTAGCTGCGCTCCTTGGGAGCGGAAGCCTGCCCCTGAGGCGCTGTCCCCTTGAGGGCGCCCGGATCCGTCATGAACGTCAGATAGACTTCGGTGATGGCCCCGTACGGCGGCGTGGGAAGCGTGCCCGCGCGCACGACGGCCTGGCAGGCGGACTCGTCGAGCGCGGCATTGCCCGACTTGCGGCTTGCCTCGCAGTACAGCGGGCGCCCGTCGCTGCCGATGCGCAGGGAGATGGTGACTATGCCGGAAGCGCCCGCCGGGGGCTGCCATGCGGGCAGCACCTTGACGAGGACATCCCCGGCGTACCCGCCCGCGGTGTCCGCTCCGGCAATGAGGGGCATACCCGTCGGTTCAGCCATGCCCGGCAGGGCTGAACACAGTATGAATCCAAAAGCAGCCAGCAGACGCATTATCGATTTAGGCATCGTTCGCTCCGGAATTTTTCTTGCGTGTTGAAGCGTATACGTCCCTTCTACCGGACACTCCGCCAAAAGGCCAGCCCTCTAGAGGGAGGGAAAACCGGGGGAGGGCGCTTTTTATAAAAAGCGCCCTCCCCCGGACCCCCACCCGCAAAAATTTCGACTGGTGGGGAGGCCGCGCGTAGGGAGTCCGTTCCGGTGGAAGGATAAAGGCATTGGAACGGTTCAGCGCCTTTTTTGCCCTCTTACGCAGGGGGCCTTCACGCTGTTATGAACTGGCTGGAGATACGTTCTTTGCCCCCTTGCACGCGGAGCCCGTCCCGGCGGGGAAAGGGACGCTTTTCCATACAATTTACAGGGAAAGCGGGTAGGGGGATTCGATAAGGCCGAAAGCCTTGGGAAGGGGGAGCGAGCCCCTCTGGCAGCTTGGAGGGGCGGGGAAACCTTTCTCCAGAAAGGTTTCCCCGCCCCTAAATGTATTCTTCCCGCAAGCCGTACAAGCTACCTTCTGCCCATCATTTCCTGGGTATTGAAGGTGAGGAGGAGTTCCTGCTGATCGGGCGTGGGCGGCGCGGGGAGCACTTTGGTCCTGATGACCGCGTTGACCGCCGAGGCGTCGACTTCGGCCCTGCCGGAGCTGCGGGCCACCGTGCAGCTGAGGACCTTGCCGTTCGGATCAAGCTTTACGTTGACCTGCACGGAAAGGTTCGCGCGGGAGTAGGTCGGCATACTCCAGTTCGGCCGCACGGCAAGGATGACCTGCCCCATATACACGTCGTAGATGCCGCCGCCACCGGGGCCGTCGCCTTCGCCGCCGCCACCGCCGCCAGCGCCCCCGGCGCTTTTCTGGAAGTCGGCAAGAGCGCCCGCGACGGACGATTTGCCGCCTTTTTCCTTGGTGCCTCGGGACGTTCCGGCCTTCTTTTTGGCGTCGTTCAACGCGTCGGCAAGAGCCTTGCTCGGGTCCACGCCGTCCTTCTTCTTATCGGATTCCTTGGCGGGCTTGGCCTTGTCGTCCGTTTTCTTGGCGTTCTCCGAAGCTTCCTTCTTGTCCTTCTTGCCGTCGTCCTTAGGCTTTTCCTTCGGTTTTTCCTTGGGCTCTTCCTCTTCCTCGTCCTTGGGCTTCTTAGGTTGTTTTTTCTGCGCCAGCGCGACCTCGTCCGACTTGGGCTCGGGCTTCGGTTTGGGCTTGGGCTGCGATTCCTTCTTGGGCTCGGCCTTGGGCTGCACCGTATCCTCACGGGCTACGGGGACGGCGCTGGCCGCCTGCTCCGCCGGGGCGGGCTGAGGCGCGGCCTTCGTCGGCATGGGCTTGCCCTGCGGCCCGAGCACGGGCGAAGCCATCCGGTTGCCGCCCGGAGCGCCCATGTTCACGCTGATCTGCATCATGGGCTGATCGAGCTTCACGGGCGGAGAGCTCGGCCACAGGAAGATCAGCAGCGCCAGAGCGAGGTGCAGGAGGATTGAAAAGAAATAACTGCCAAACATTGGTGGGTCTGCCTTTTTCCCCGGGCTGCGGAAGCCGGGGCCCTTCTATCCGTTGTGCGCGACCGGCGGAAAGCCGGGGCTTTACTTCTTGCCCTTCTTTTCCGGGACGGCGGGCGTATCTTCCCGCAAGGCCACCACGCCGAGCTTGTCGATCCCGGCTTCACGGATGCGCCCCATCACGTCCACGACAAGGCCGTAGGCCACGTCCTTGTCGGCTTGGAGGAACAATTGCTTGTTCTGCTGCTTGACGAGCAGGTTGATTTTGTCCTGCAGCTCGTCCAGCCCCACCTCGTACGAGTCGAGGAAAATGGCGCCGTCCTTGCGGACCGTCAGGATCATGTTGTCCGATTCGGTGGGCAGGGTTTCGACGGCCCGCGTCTGGGGCAGGTCGACGTCGAGCCCTTCCGTCATCATCGGCGCCGTGACCATGAAGATGATGAGCAGAACCAGCATGACGTCGACGAACGGCGTCACGTTGATTTCCGACACGAATCCTTTATTGCCGCCGACAGAAGATCCCATGAGGCACCTCTACTCGGCCTGTCCGCTTCTGGACACGGCTCGGTGGGCGTTCAGCTCGCGCTGGACGCGGTTGAGGAACATGCCGGCGAAGTTGACGAGGCGGGTTTCGAGCACGCCGAGGCTTCCGTGGAACGTGTTGTAGCCGATGGTCGCCGGGATAGCCACGAGAAGGCCCATAGCCGTGGCGATGAGGGCTTCGGAGATGCCGGGCGCGACGGTGGCGAGGGAGGCGGATTTCATGGCGCCGATGGCGTGGAAGGTGTTCATGATGCCCCAGACGGTGCCGAACAGCCCGATGAACGGGGCCGTGTTCGCGGAGGTCGCCAGGAAGGACAGGGAGCTCGTGAGACGGGTCATTTCCATGTCCACGCCTTGCCGGAGCGCGCGGCGCACGTTGTCGACCACGACGTCTTCGGAGTTCCCGGCCTCTTTCGAGCGGTTGAATTCGGTCACGCCCTCGTGGGCGACGGTATACAGCGGGGAGTCGGGATCGCCGCCGAGGGACTGCACGGCCTCGCGCAGGTCCCGGGCGTGGTTGAAACGGTCCATGCCGTCGGCGGCCTTTTTGAGCGCCGCCCGGATGTTCATCCATTTACGGAACATCAAGGCCCAACTGAATACGCTCATGAAGAGCAGGACCACGAGGACCGCTTTGGCTACCAGCGTGGCTTGGGCAAGGAGGGAAAGAATGCTCAAATCCATAACGTCACACCTTGGTACGTCTGTATTTTTGGGAAAAACGCCGCAACGGCGTTGCCGCCCCGGGCTCCTGCCATAACAAAAGTCCCGACAGCACCGGAGCGCTATCGGAAAAAACGCTTGTTCACTCGCCCGGTAATAAGCGTCTCTGTCCGTGGATGCAACGAGAAAATGGAGCCGTTTCCCCATGTGCGTCCGCAAACGGGTTTTGACGGAAAAATGCGGGCCGTTTGACAGTTCTATTCATTCCGCCGATAATATGCAATCCAAAAACTTGACATTTTTTAAGCATAACAGTAATTGTTCTCAAAGAGGTATGGATATGTCACAGCCACAGACTCGTATGACTAGACAACGTATGGTTATTCTTGAGGAATTAAGAAAGGTCAAGACTCACCCCACGGCTGACGAGCTGTATGCGATGGTTCGTACCCGCATGCCGCGTATCAGTCTTGGGACTGTCTACCGCAACCTTGATTTCCTGACGGAATCCAAAGAAATACTCAAACTGGAGTCAGCCGGCTCCATCCGCCGTTTCGACGGCGATACCCGCCCCCATCAGCATGTGCGCTGCCGGGTTTGCGGCAAAATCGGGGACGTCATTCCTCCCGTGCCGACGCCTTCCGTTGAAGGCGTTTCCGTTGAGGGCTTCACGATCACGGAAGCGCGCGTTGAGTACGAAGGCATTTGCGAAGAGTGCGCCCGTAAGGCTTCCTGAAATCATGGGGGAATCCTGTTGAGTTATAGTGGGGTTCCCTCATGCGCTTTTTAGCGTTATCCGTGTAACGGATTTACTGGGCGCATCCGATGCGCCCAAGCGGTTCAAAGGGGCTTATCCCCCTTCATTTATTACCAAAAGGAGAGATTGTATGAAATCTTTGAAGGGTACGCAGACTGAAAGGAATATCCTCACCGCCTTTGCCGGTGAATCTCAGGCCCGCAACCGCTATGATTATTTTGCCGGTGCGGCCAAAAAAGACGGCTTTGTGCAGATCGCCGACATCTTCACCGAAACCGCGCTTCAGGAAAAAGAACACGCCAAGCGCCTGTTCAAGTTCCTTGAAGGAGGCGACGTGGAAATCACCGCCGCCTTCCCTGCCGGCATCATCACGGGCACGGAAGCCAACCTGTACGCCGCCGCTGCCGGTGAACATCACGAATATACTGAAATGTATCCCTCTTTTGCGAATATCGCCGACTCTGAAGGGTTTTCCGAAGTCGCCTGCGTGATGCGCAACATCGCCATTGCGGAGCAGTACCACGAAGAGCGTTTCCTCGCGTTCGCCAAGAACATCAAGGAAGGCCGCGTGTTCGTGCGCGAAACCCCCGTCGTGTGGCGCTGCCGCAACTGCGGCTGTCTCGTGACCGGTACGCACGCCCCGGCCCTGTGCCCCGCCTGTGCGCACCCCACCGCTCACTTCGAAGTGCTCCACAACCCGTGGTAAGCCGGTAAAGGGGTACATCATGGCTGATCCGAAAGACATGTATCGTTGTCCGGTGAGCAACTGCGGCTACGTGTACGATCCCGACCGGGGCGACAAGCGCCGCAAGATTCCCGCTGGCACTCGCTTTGAAGACCTTCCCGAAGACTGGACCTGTCCCGTCTGCGGGGCATCCAAGAAGAACTTCAAGCCTCTGAGCGAGGCTTAACCCATGAGGCGGGCGGGAAGGGAGCCCTTCCTTCCCGCCCGCTTCCAAGCCTCTCGTCAAAAGAGGCGTATTCCCATTGAAAAAAGCCCGGATGCTTGTCTGGGCTTTTCTCGTCTCTTGTGCGGGCAGGGGACACGGGATAGGGTGCCGTTGCGGAAGAGGAATTGCGGGTTTTCCCGTATGGGACTGGCAGTCTGGCCGAAAGGAGGCGCTTTATGAAGCGGATCGCGGTATGGAATACGGCTTTTTTGGGGGATGCGGTACTGACGCTGCCGCTGATCCAGACGCTGGCGGACGCGTTTCCCGGTTCGGAGATTGATTTTTACGTGCGCCGGGGGCTTGCCTCCCTGTTCGAGGCCCATCCGGCCCTTCATGCCGTCTATGAGTACGACAAGCGCCGCATCGCCGGGAACAATCGCCTGTCCGCGCTGCTCAAGAGCGGGCGTATCCTTGGCGGGCGGCGCTATGACATCTGGATCGGCGCGCATCCAAGCCCCCGTTCCGCGCTGCTGGCCCGCTTGAGCGGCGCGCCGTTGCGCGTGGGCTATATCGGGGGCCCCGTCGCGGCGCTCTGCTACAACCGGCGCGTATCCCGCCGTTTTTCCGAGCTGCACGAGATCGAACGGCTTCTTGAGTTGCTGAAGCCTATCTTGCCGCCTAAAACCCCGCGTCAGCACTGGCCCGAGCTGACGCTTCCCTCGGAGGCACTGGAGAAGGCCGCCGCCTTCCGCGAGTCGCTCCGGCAAGGCGATCAGGAACCCGTCCTGCTCGGGCTGCATCCCGGCTCGGTCTGGGGCACGAAACGCTGGCTGCCGTCCGGCTTTGCGGAAATCGCCCGCCGGGCCGTCGCCCGGGGTGCCCATGTGCTTGTCTTCGCCGGCCCCGGTGAGGAAGGTGTGGCCCGCGATGTGATCGCCCTTTCGGAACTCAAGGGCAATCCGCTCCTGCACGACTTGTCCTGCGCCCTGACGCTGCCCGAGCTGGCCGCCTATCTGCGCATGTTGAACTGTTACGTTTCCAATGACTCCGGCCCGATGCATCTTGCATGGGCGCAGCATACCCCGGTTACGGCTTTGTTTGGGCCGACGGTGCGTGAGCTCGGCTTTTTCCCGCGCGGCGATTCCGCCAAGGTCTTTGAGGTTTCCCTTGAGTGCCGTCCCTGCGGCCTGCACGGGCCGCATCATTGCCCGAAGAAGCATCATCGCTGCATGGTCGACATCGACGTTGAAGCCGTGTGGCGCGATGTGGCGGGAAAGCTGGGGGTGTAGGAGAACTTGGGGAGGGGGAGGAGAAACGTTCTGGAGAAGGGGGGAGCCCCCCACGTTTCTCCTCCCCCTCCCCACCCCCACCCCTTCCTTTTCAAAGGCTTTTGACTTTATCGAATCCCTGCTGTCGGTTTTCCCGGCTGATGGCAAGCGGCCCCGCCTGAATGATTCCTAATTCAGGCGGGGCCGCTTGCTGAAACAGCCTCTCTAAGAAGCGTTCTCCACGTTTCAGTTTCCCGCTGGAACGGACTCCTTTCGCGCGGCCTCCCCACCAGTCAAAGTTTTTGCGGGAGGGGGTCCGGGGGAGGGAGCTTTTTTCAAAAAGCTCCCTCCCCCGGCTCTCTCTTTCTACTCCTTATAATCATTGATTCGCGGCTGCCTCACGATACGTTGGAGTGGCGGAGTTCCAGGCGCACTCTCCCGCCGGGGGCGACGCTGAACTTCCCCGCTGTCGGATATTTTGGGGGTGGGGAACGGGGGAGGCGCCCTTGCTACGGGAGGGCTCCTCCCCCCAATACGTCTGTAACCGAAACAAGAGGTTTCCTATGGAACTTACCCGACGAGACTTCGTGCGTATTTGCACCGGGACGGTGGCGGGAATCGGGGTTTCCGGCATGTTTCACCCGTTCGTGCGGGATGTGCTTGCGGAAACGCTGACCGGGCAGCGCCCTCCGGTGTTCTGGGTCGAAGGGCAGGGGTGTACGGGCTGCACCGTGTCCCTGCTCAACAACGCCCACCCCGGCATCGCCAAAGTGCTGCTGGAAATCATTGCGATGCATTTCCATCCCACAATCATGGCCGCCGAAGGGCAGCTCGCCTTCCAGAGTATGCTGGACAAATCCAAAGAGTTTAACAGCCAGTACGTGCTTATCGTCGAAGGCTCCATCCCCTTGAAGGCGGACGGGAAATACTGCGTCGTGGGGGAAGTGGATCATCATGAGTACACCGTGGCTGAAACCACGGACATTCTGGCCCGGAGCGCGGCGGCCGTCGTTGCCGCCGGGACATGTTCGTCCTATGGCGGCGTTCCAGCGGCGCGCGGGCAGCAGACGCAAGCGGTGAGCGTAAGCCAATTTTTGAAGATGCGGGGCATCCCCACCCCGGTGATCAACGTTCCGGGCTGCCCTCCGCATCCCGACTGGATGGTCGGGACGCTGGCCCTCCTGCTCGACGCCATGAAGCGCAAGGGCACGGAAGGCGGCGTACTGGAGATCATGCGCGGGCTCGATGACGTGGGGCGGCCCAAGGTGTTTTATCCGAACACGCATCTGACCTGCCCCTACCTGAGTTCTTTCGAAGACGGCATCTTTTCCCCGTTCATGACGGACAAGAAGGGGTGCCGGTTCGAACTCGGCTGCCGGGGGCCGTGGAGCGGCTGCGACTCCGCCACGCGGAAGTGGAACGGCGGGGTCAACTGGTGCATCGCCAACGCCACCTGCGTGGGCTGCACGTCGCCCAATTTTCCCGACGGCATGTCCCCCTTCTATGAAAACTGATCGCCCGGAGGCAGCATGAGCAAGACCGTTATCGCCATCGATCCCGTTACCCGACTTGAAGGGCATCTCAAGGTCGAGGTGCAGGTGGAGGACGGCAAAGTCGCCGACGCATGGATCACCGGCGGCATGTTCCGGGGGTTCGAGGCCATCCTGCGCGGGCGGAATCCCCGCGACGCTTCCCAGATCGTACAGCGCATCTGCGGCGTGTGCCCTGTGGCCCACGCAACGGCGTCATCCCTTGCGATTGAGGCCGTGTGCGGCGTCGAGGTGCCCGAAAACGGGCGCATCGCCCGGAACCTGATGCTGGCGGGCAACTATCTCCAATCCAACATCCTGCATTTCTACCATCTCGGCGGACAGGACTATTTCCACGGGCCGGATACGGTACCGTTCATTCCACGCTACCGGAATCCCGATTTGCGGCTTTCCGAAGAGCAGAACACGCTGGCGATGGATGAATACATCGAGGCGCTGGAAGTCCGGCAGGTCTGCCACCAGCTTGTGGCCTTGTTCGGCGGGCGTATGCCGCACTTGCAGGGCATCCTCGGCGGCGGCGCGGCGCAGATCCCCGACCGCGAGACGATTCTCGAATACGCGGCGCGCATGAAGCAGGTCCGGAAATTCGTGGAAAACCGTTACCTGCCGCTGGTCTACACCATCGCCTCACGCTACATGGATATGTTCGAGATGGCGCACGGCTACAAGAATGCCCTGTGCGTGGGCGTCTTTCCGCTGGCGAAGAAGGGCGAGCAGTTCTTCAATGCCGGGGCCTACATCAACGGGCGTGACGAGCCGTTCGACGGGAACCGCATCCTTGAGGATGTGCGTTATTCGTGGTTTGAGCCCGCGCCTTCCGGCACGCCGCTCCAGAAGTCGGAATCCAATCCGCAGGTGGACAAGGAGGGCGCGTACAGCTTCATCAAGGCCCCCTTGTATGCCGGGCATCGGGTCGAAGTCGGCCCGCTGGCGCGCATGTGGATCAACGACAAGCCGCTTTCGCCCATTGGCCAACGTTTCTTTGCCGATATGTTCGGCGTCCGCGCGGAGACGTTCCGCCAGATAGGCGAGGACCCCGCCTTCTCGATCATGGGGCGCAACGTGGCGCGCGTCGAGGAGGTGTATCAGACCCTCGGCATGATCGAGTATTGGCTGCACGAGCTGGAGCCGGGCGCGCAGACCTTCGCCTTGCCGGAAGTCCCGCAGGCCGGGGAGGGCATCGGCTTTACCGAAGCGCCGCGCGGCGCGCTGTGCCACTACATGCGCGTGAAGAACGGCGTGATCGACGATTACGCCGTTGTAGCCGCCTCCATGTGGAACTGTTCGCCGCGCGACGACGCCGGGAAGCGCGGGGCCGTTGAAGAGGCGCTCATCGGCGTTCCCGTTCCCGAGGTCGACAGCCCCGTCAACGTCGGGCGCGTGATCCGCGCCTACGACCCGTGACTTGGCTGCGCCGTGCACGTGCTGCACGCCAAGGCCGAGTAGAGAAAGAATCGGAGGGGGCGGGGAGGGCTTTC
>NZ_JNJP01000036.1 GCF_000701705.1 Bilophila wadsworthia ATCC 49260
GCACCTGTGTGTGGATCATGTGCACATGTTACTGTCGATTCCACCTAAATATGGGGTGGCAGAAGTAGTGGGCTATTTAAAAGGAAAAAGCGCTATTGAGATAGCGAAACATTTTGAAAAAGTTTGTAAAATAACAGGAGCGAGTTTCTGGGCGAGAGGATATTTTGTAAGCACGGTAGGAGTAGGAGAACGGGAAATTCGGCTCTACATAGGGAACCAGGAAAAAGAAGACAGGAAGGTGGAGCAGCTTAAGCTGCTGTAATTCGCCGTAGGCGAATAGCAAAAACCGCTTTGAGCGGTTACCGCGTTTCAAGCCCCCGGCTTTGCCGGGGGTTTTGACTGTCCGTGCGAGGTATATCGAGCTCAGCCCCATGCCGCACCCCAGGTCGAGCACGCGCATATGGGGAGAAAGGGGGATGTTTGCGGTCAGTTCTTCGGCGAACCTGACGCAATTGGGGCCCATCATGGTGGAGAGAAGGAAGTCGCGGTCGAACAACGGGTTGGATGCTGTTGATGTTGGCTGCATGTGGAAACTCCTGTGTAAAAAAGTATCCCTGCCTTATATCGGAAACGGGCGCTTTTGTGGTCCTCCTTCTCGCTTCTCAAACGAAAAAGCGCCGCAAGCGTGGGCCTGTGGCGCTGTCCGTCATGCCTGCCGCATGGAGGCAAGGATTTTATAGATGGTCTTGGCGGAGAGGTAATATTCTTCCGCCAGTTTGTGCACGGGAGCGCCGCCGAGATGTTTCTCGTACAGCTCCCTGTTCCGGGCGAGCCGCTCCCTGCGGGAGTCCGTGGCCTCGCCCCAAGCCCGTTTCCGTTCCGCCTTGCGCGGAATATACAGATACACCCCGTCGGCATATTGCTGGATCGCGTCCAGCAGTTCGCGGGGAAGTATCCGGTCGGCGTTGGTATAGCTCACTACCTTGCCCACTCCTTGCATGAATTTTCATGTGAGGATGAGCAAAGGCCGCCTGCTTCAATCTTCAGCTCGTCGCGCAGCAGCCTTTGCTACGGGCGGGCAAGATCCTCTGCTTTCGTAAATCCGTTTGTCATACAATGTATCCTAAAAAGAGCGCACGGTATGCGCGGTGGGTTTGCCGCCGTCGGTTGCGGCGGATGTTGAAACAAGGAATGCACTTCATGTTTTCCGTATGTCAGGGCACGGCTCCCGCTGCGGACGGACCTGATCCGCGGCGCCTCCGCCTTTTCTGACGGAGCGGGGCACCGGGCAGGGTGAGGATGCCTCCGTTTCCGTCACAATGGACATGGTTCTCTCGGAACGGAAACGCCGGAGGGCTGGCAAGGCGAGACAAACAGCGCTGTGCCGGACTGGGGAGGGATGGGCTGACCGGCGGTCATCTTGAAGGTGCCTTTTGGGTTTGTACCGGGCTACCCGCCACCCGTCAACACGGCTTGGCCGTGGTGGTTGAGGACGCTTCTCTTAGGCGGGAAACCCGATCCTCCGTGCGGGGTGCCGGGAGGCTTTGGGGGTGGCTTTACCGCCTCCAGACGCTTTCGGCGGGCTTTCCCCTGGTGGAGATTTTTCTATAATTAGGAATCGTTACTTTTTAAAGGAGGCCCGCATACGCTGAATAAAGGGTCAGTGAGGCAGGATTTTTTTGATATTTCTAGAAAAAAATAATTCAATACTTAAGAAAAGTTATGCGTAACTAGCTGCAAATTGGCGGTTGACAGAATGGCCCTGATATGACTCGCCGGAGTATAAAAAAAGCTGAAAAATTTTTCATCCCGACGGAAGCCTTGTTTCCCGGGGCTTTTGAGGAGAGAGCTTTCGCTTGGGCATGTACAGGGGTGTTGATCCTCTTCCGGTTTGCGTTTACACCTTCTTCACGCAGAGAGACATCCCCCCGGACAAGCGAGGGTTCGCTGCCGTATGCCCCCGATATCGGGGTGAGCATATCAACCCTCGGATATTCAGAAAGTTTTGATAGTGGGTCTCCCCGGTTTAACGAAAGAGCGACGGGCCTCGTTGCTCTAAGGCGTCCTTTTTTGCGTCCCGATGGTAGGCAATCGGACGGCGGGTGGTTCGAAAAAGAACTTGTCGGAAAAGAGTGTTAGACACTGGCCCCGAGTCGCCGGATAGGCTATGCTGGATGTATGAATCTGTTTCCTTTCAGTAACAAGTACATATTGTTGCGAACTGCAAACAGCCTTTTTTTCTTGATTAAAGCGAGTGAGATGACGAATGGTTAGTTCTATCAGGAAACGTGACGCACGCATTGTTCCTTTTGACGTGAACAAGATCGCTCAGGCAATCTTCCGTGCCGCCAGCAGTCAGGGAGGGAAGGATTATGTCCTTTCGCTCAAGATAGCCGCCGAAGTGCTGGAGCGCCTCAATGAGCAGTTCGAGGACGCCATCCCCGATGTGGAACAGGTGCAGGATCTGGTAGAAAAAACCCTTATCAAGAGCGGCCATGCCCGCACCGCCAAGGCGTACATCCTGTACCGCCACCAGCGGACCAAGATCCGGGAAATGAACACCCGGCTCATGACCACCATCCGCGACCTCACCTTCAAGGACGCCAAGGACAACGATCTCAAGCGCGAGAACGCCAACATCGACGGCGACACCGCTATGGGCATGATGCTGCGTTACGGCAGCGAAAGTTCCAAGCAGTTCTACGAGATGTACATCCTCAACCCGAAGCACAGCCTCGCGCACAAGAACGGCGACATCCACATCCACGACCTTGATTTCCTGAGCCTGACCACCACCTGCTGCCAGATCGACATCAAGACGCTGTTCAAGGGCGGCTTCGGCACGGGCCACGGCTTCCTGCGCGAACCCAACGATATCCGCAGCTACAGCGCCCTTGCCTGCATCGCCATTCAAGCCAATCAGAACGACCAGCACGGCGGGCAGAGCATCCCGAATTTCGAATACGGCCTCGCCCCCGGCGTCGCCAAGACCTTCATCAAGGAACTGTGCCTGATCCTTGATCTCTACAATATGGAGAGCAAGGATGCTGTAAAGGCCGGGCTGCGCGCCTACATTGAGGAAAACGAATCCATCCTCGATGAAAAGGGCCTTGCCTTCGTCCGGGAGATCCTCACTCAGCACGCCCCCGCCCTGAACATCGACTTCGCCGTCAAGAAGGCCCTTGAGTACACCGAGAAGGCCACGTATCAGGCGATGGAAGCGCTGGTGCACAACCTCAACACCATGCACTCCCGCGCCGGAGCGCAGATCCCTTTCAGCTCCATCAACTACGGGACCGACACCTCCCCCGAAGGCCGCATGGTCATCCGCAACGTGCTGCTGGCCACCGAAGCGGGCCTCGGCAACGGCGAGACGCCCATCTTCCCCATCCATATCTTCAAGGTGAAGGAAGGCGTCAACTTCCGGGAAGGCGAGCCCAACTATGATCTGTTCAAGCTTGCCTGCCGCGTGTCCGCCAAACGCCTGTTCCCGAACTTTTCCTTCATCGACGCGCCGTTCAACTTGGCCTACTACAAGCCCGGCCATCCCGAGACGGAAATCGCCTACATGGGCTGCCGCACGCGCGTTATGGCCAACATGAACGATCCGAGCCGTGAAATCGTCAACGGGCGCGGCAACCTGAGCTTTACGTCCATCAACCTGCCCCGCCTCGGCATCCTTGCGGATCACAACGTCGACGCCTTCTTCGCCGAGCTGGACAAGATGGTGGATCTGGTCTTCGAGCAGCTTCTTGAGCGCCTCGAAATCCAGTCGTGCAAGAAGTGCAAGAATTATCCCTTCCTGATGGGGCAGGGCATCTGGATCGATTCGGAACGGCTCGGCCCGGACGACGAAGTGCGCGAAGTGCTCAAGCACGGCACGCTGACCGTGGGGTTCATCGGCCTTGCGGAGTGCCTCAAGGCGCTGATCGGCAAGCATCACGGCGAGTCCGAGGAAGCGCAGGAGCTTGGCCTCAAGATTGTAGGCTTCATCCGCGAGAAGGCGGACAAGAAGGCCGCCGAGACGAAGCTCAATTTCTCGGTGATCGCAACCCCCGCCGAAGGGCTTTCCGGCAAGTTCGTACGTCTCGACCGCAAGCGTTTCGGCTCCATCGAAGGTATTACGGATAAGGACTACTACACCAATTCGTTCCACATCCCGGTCTATTACAGCATCAGCGCCTACAACAAGATCCGTCTTGAAGCGCCGTATCATGCGATGACCAACGGCGGGCACATCACCTATGTGGAAGTGGACGGCGATCCGGTGAACAACCTTGAGGCGTTCGAGGATCTCATCCGGGCCATGAAGGACATGGGCGTCGGCTACGGGTCCATCAACCATCCCGTGGACCGTGATCCCCTGTGCGGCTACACGGGCATCATCGGCGACGTGTGCCCCCGCTGCGGGCGTCACGACGGCGAAGGCGTCGATATCGAAGTATTGCGCAAGATCAAGGGCTACATCCGCGACGTGCGTTCTGAAGAGGAACGCCTCGAAGCCGAGGACAAGATGCCCAATATGGTGATTTAGATGAATATTGGGGAGGGGAACCCTTCTGAAGAAGGACTTCCCCTTCCCAGCCCTCTCTCTTTCCCCTCCTAAGACTTTTGACTGGTGGGGAGGCCGCGCGGAGGGGTTCGTTCCGGCTGTTGGAACGGGTGAGTTTTTCCATCCCCGTTCGCTAAGAGGAACGCCTTGGATCAATTCGTATAGCTCGGGGACAGCCCAGCTGGAGCGGTTGAACTGGAATGCATTGAAGAGGCGCGTGAATGTCGCGCTGATGAGCAAGCAAAGTGCGGATACCCGCATTTTCCGATATACCCATTATTGTTAAACCAAGTATTGGAGAACGGTTCAATGAACACTGAAAGCAAGAAAGTTTTGGTTGGCGAAGGCGTGAAGTTTGAACGTATCCGTCGCATTACCGGATACCTCGTCGGCACCGTGGATCGTTTCAACAACGCCAAACGCGCCGAAGTCGAAGATCGCGTGAAGCATTGCAAGATCGGCTGCTGCGGTAACTAGGGTTCTTTCGTTTTGAAGCTGAAAAAGCTGTGAACAGGGATCCAATAAGCGCAGAAGCCTTTGGGAAGGGAGGGAAAAGCGTGGGGGTGCTCCCCCCTTTCTTTAGAAAAGCTTTTCCCTCCCTTCCCCAATTCTCCCTCGTCTTGGCGAAGTCAGAGGTTTTGGTATGAGCGACGAAATACGCATATCCGGCATCGTCGAGGAGTCCATCGTAGATGGGCCGGGCTTGCGCTACGTGCTGTTTACGCAGGGCTGCCCGCACCATTGCAAGGGTTGCCACAACCCGACGACGCACCCTTTCGACGGCGGGCGCATGGTTTCACCCGACTGGGTGTTTGCGGACGTGCGGAAAAACCCCATCGTGCGCGGGGTAACGTTCAGCGGCGGGGAACCGTTCGTACAGAGCGGAAAGCTTGCGCCGCTGGCAGAGCGCCTGCGCGCTGCGGGGTACAATCTGACGAGCTATACCGGGTATTTGTATGAGGAGCTGCTTGCGGACAGCCGGCATATGCCGTTGCTGCGCCAGCTGGATATCCTTGTGGACGGCCCCTTCATACTGGAGGAGAAGTCCTTGATCATCCGGTTCCGAGGGTCGCGCAACCAACGTATCATCGACGTGCCCCGCTCATTGGCGGAAGGCCGCGTGGTGCTCCACCCTGCTATGGATTGAGCAAAGCCCTCCTGAGATTTCGGGAGGGCTTTTTTTTATGTTTGGAAAGCCCTTCGGGGGGCGCGCGGACATCCTTGCTGGCGTAACTGGTATCTGTACGGATATACCGTTTATGCGGTAATCCGGGTGCGGAGAAGGGCTGCTCCATTGGTATGGGTGACGCGGTAGAAAATAAAGAAGACGGAACAGGCACGTCCCGTCTCCGGAGGATAGAAGGCAAGGCTTGCTGTGCGTGCCTGTTGAGTGCACATTGGCGGGGAGGGAACCTCCGGTGTTCCCCGTTGGTGGAGCTGTTGAGTCGCATTGACAGGAAATAAAGTATGTTCGAAGTGATGTTGATCGGCCTGCTTGTACTCGTGTTGATTTTGATCCCGTTGTGCATCGGTTTCGTGGCCATAGTCAGATGGATCATGCGCCGGACGCGCCGGGTTTCCGGACAGCCCCCGGTTACTGCGGCGGAGCCGTTGCCTCCTCCGGGGGCTACGGAGAAAGGGGTGGCCCGGACAGAATCCCTGACCGCCGAAGATACGTTCACGTTCGAAACGTCTGGAGAGCAGGGGGCTCCTTCAGAAAAGGCCCGAGAACCTCAGTTGCCCGTGGAGGATGTTGTGGAGACGCCGCACAATACGGACAAGGCCGTGTTGCAGGATCAATTGAAGGATTCGATGATGTTTCGTTACGCCGTCGTAGCGAGCATCGCACTGTTGCTCCTGATTCCGCTGTTGATGGTGGAAAGCCTCGTAGGGGAACGCTCGTCGCTGTACCGCGAAGTGGTGGCGGACATCAGCCGGACATGGGGCGGGCTGCAGCAGCTTTCCGGCCCGTATCTGCTGGTCCCGTATACGGAGCGTGTGGAGCGGGAACGCGTCGTGCCCGTCGAGGGAGGCAAGGACAGGCTGGTACGCGAAACAAGGCTGGAGGCGAGCTATTTCGTCATCCTGCCGTCGCGTCTGTCTTTTGACGCCACGCTTGATCCAGAATCCCGCCGTAGGGGGATATACAGGGCGCTGGTGTATACGTCCGAGATCGGTATTTCCGGGCAGTTTACATTGCCGTCCAGGGAAGCGCTGACCCGCATCGTCCCCGCGCTGGTTGATGTGGATTATGCCCGGTCTTTTGTAGTCACGGGCCTGAGCCACCCGAGTGCGCTCCGCGAGGCGAGCCCGTTCGTTTGGGCCGGTGTCCCGCACAGCGCCGAGCCGGGTACGCAGCCGTTCGAGAACCTTCCGTCCGGTTTCCGTGTTCCCATTGCCTTGAATGCGGGGCAAGGGACATTTGACTTTTCGCAGCGCCTGGCCTTGAGCGGCAGCGGCGGCATCCGGTTTGCGACGGCGGGCGAAACCACGGAGATCAAGGTGCGTTCGCCGTGGCCGCATCCGAGTTTTCAGGGGCAGGTGCTTCCGGCCTCTTATGAGACTTCGGACACGGGCTTCTCCGCGGTGTGGAGCGTGCCCTCATTGGCGCGCTCGTATCCGAACCTTGGCACGCTGCACACGTGGCCGAGGCATTTCACGGAGTTTGCCGTCGGCGTGGATCTGTACCAAGCCGGTACGCACTATAAGCTGGTGGAACGCTCGGTGAAGTACGGCGTGCTGTTCATCGGCCTGACCTTCCTTGCGTTCATTGTGTTTGAAATGGGTCTTGGGGCGCGGCTGCATCCGGTACAGTACGGCATCGTGGGGCTGTCGATGGTGGTGTTCTATCTGGTCCTGCTGTCGTTGTCCGAGCATCTGGCCTTTCTGACATCCTACCTTTCGGCGTCGGGATGCATTGTACTGATGGTGTCGTGCTATGTCGGTTTCGCCCTGCGGAATTATAAGGAAGGTATAGGGATAGGCGTATTGCTCGTGGCCCTGTACTCGTTGCTGTACACGATCCTGCAGATGGAGGATTATGCCCTGCTCATGGGCACGGCCCTGCTGCTCGTCATGCTTGCCGCCCTCATGGTGGTTTCCCGCAACCTTGCGAGGGGGAACAAGTAATATGGTATGAATGAGCTAAGGGCGGTATGCAGATCGTTTGAAACAATGATGCATTGAAAGAAGATGCCCGGCCTCAACATCATGTGATGACTCTCCCGGGGCTTCACGCTATATCCAGAACATCCCTCTTGACGCATGTCGGGAGGGATGTTTTTGGATTTTGGCTCCTTTTTTGTGGGCAGGGATCCGATTTCATCTTGTGCCACGGCCTAACCCCATGAGAGAGCACATTCCCATCGGTTTACCGTTTTCCAATATTGCTTTTCCGTCATGCTTCAATGATGTCCCATAGCCGTAAAGCCTTCTCTACCGCTTTTTGAGGCGTGAGATCTTTATCAGCACTGACAAAACGGCAAGCTGCGATAAAGACAGTCTCTTTCTTTTGGTTTTCCTCAATGCCGTAAAGCCGGATCTTTTCAGCGAGTTGGAGAGCATCTCCTGCCGCGTCGTTGAGTGAGAGCTCCGGGTAGTGGCAGGCGATTTCGCAAGCGCCGATCACGAGGCTTTTTTGTGGGATACCCATAGTTCCTCCTATAAAGAGCCTGGAGAGTTGTTTATCCTATTGTCATACCGTTTTCTTGTCATGGTATCTTTCTTTTGAAGAGAAGATATCCTGACATATATTAAAAAATCTATAATCATGGAAACATCGTTTGCGATAGCTAGTATAGAGTTGATAACCAACACATATAAAAAGATATTAACGATACAAGCTCTAATACGATGTGCAAAAGAGAATACTCCCAATGTATAAAAAAGAATGGACCTGATTGATCCTCGTGAAAGAGGGCATCCACTTCATTCACCTGTTGGGAGGAAAACAGCATGACGGATTTGGGGATGATGACGGGCAAGGCAGCACTTCGCCTCGCCAAGGAAGAAAGCGGCCTGACCAGAAATGAGATAGCGGAGCGCCTTGGCGTGTCACATTCAGTCACCAAGCGTTACTTCAATATAAACGATACGTATATGCCGAGCTTGGAAATGATTCCTCGATTGTGCTTGGCTTTGGGTAACGACATTTTGATGCGTTGGCTGGAGGCTCGTCTCCAAGGCGGAGAAAGCTTTTCGCGGGAGGAAATAGAGGAGGAGATGGTGCGTGCGGCGAATGCATTTGAAGAGTTGCGTACCCTCGTGAACGAAGACCCACCTCCTTCCGTGCGGGACATGCAGCACGCCGTCAACAGGCTGATTTTGGAATTGGGGTGCATTCAAGAGATATTGTCCGGGCATTCCTTGCACAGGAGCAGAGGGGCCTTGCCGTTATGCCCTTGGTGGAAGTTCTGGAAGAAATGACAAAAAAGGGACGTCCATAGCGTCCCTTTTTCTCCATCCCCCATTGATTGGGCTCTGTTAAGGTGGCATCCCTTTACCTTATGAATAAGCTTATCGTGCGGGCCAGTTTGCTCTCTTCCATCACCAGCGGTGAAGGACCGTCAGCGCTTTCCTCCGAAATAACGGACACACAGGATGGTCATGTCGTCCGAGGCGGTGTTGCCGTTGACATGGACGGACACATCGTCAAGCATATGCCGGAGCACACTGGCCGGTTCCCGTGATGGTGAGGAGGCGAGGGCACGGAACATCGCTTCGTTGGAATAGACGTCGCCTTCCGCGTTCATGGCCTCGTTCACCCCGTCGGTGTAGAGGAAGAGGGTTTCGCCGGGCCGGACCACGGTGCGAAGCAAGGTATAGTTCATGCCTTCCATCGCGCCGACCACAGGCCCGCTGATGCCTTTGAGCCATGCCACGCCGTCGTCGCCGAGCCGAAGCGGGGGATTGTGCCCGCCGTTGGCGTAGAGCAGTTCTCCGGTATCAAGATCGAGCACGCCGATAAACAGTGTGACGAACATGCACTTGGCGTTGTCGCGGGCGAGGTTTTCGTTGACCTCGGCCATGAGGTGCTCCGGCGAGGGGTGGGAACCCGCCCGAGATCGGATAAGGGTCAAGGTCATGCTCATGAACAATGAGGCGGGCACGCCCTTGTCGGATACGTCCCCGATGATGAAGCACAGGTGCCTGTCGTCGAGCATGAAAAAGTCATACAAGTCGCCGCCCACTTCCCGGGCCGGGACGAGGCTCGCCGCCAGTGAGAACCGCCCGGCGGCCACGTCCGGGGGCAGGGGCTTGGGCAGGAACCCCATTTGGATTTCGGTGGCGGCGCTGAGCTCACCTTCGAGGCGTTCGCGGCTGGACGTGGCCTCCATAAGCTCACGTACCCGTGACCGGAGTGTTTTATCCATGAACATCAGTGAATTGGCGAGGCTGGCAATCTCTCCTCCGTGTTTGCCGTCCGCGAGGGCGGCGAGCAGGGGCGTTGGCCGTGCGTCCTCCATGAAATCCTGTTCAGGGAGCTTGCGGGCGTAATCTCCGAGTTTCGCCAGCGGTGAGGTCAGCCGCGTGACCATAAGAAGCGCCACGGGCAGGATGAACAGCGTAGCGGCGAGGATGGCCGCGATGAGCAGAAACGAAAGCTGCTTGCCGGGCGCGCTGGCTTCGTCGGTGTAAACGACGCCTGTGACATACCAATCGAACGGCTTGACATGGCGCACGAAAAGCAGGGCGTCACGGGACGGCGCGCGCTTGATCAAGGACTGGATCGATGCTTCAACAGGATTTTCCGGTGTTTTCGAAGCATTGCGGATATCGGCGATAAGAGTGTTGCCTGTTTTGGGATTGATGCCGGAGAGGGTGGTGTTCATGCCTTCCGGCCCGATTACCGGGATACCTTTGGAGTCCGTGACGAACAGAAAACCCGAAGGCCCTATCCGTTGTTTTCCGAATTCATTTTTGAGCTCCCGGATGCTGTCTTCCTTGAGCCGCTGCTGATGCTCGTCGAGCTTGTCGATGTTGGCCCACAGGCCCACGAGCAGCCCTCCCTCTCCGGGAAGGTACAGGTGCGTTCCGTACAGCCGCTGCTTTTTGCCCCCGGCGTCCCACTGGACGAAACAGGTTGCGGGGAGGCCTTTTTCCGCAAGGGCTCGCATGGTGGGGCCCACGGGCCGGTCTTTGATGTCGCGGAGGAGGTAGGGGTTGTCGTCTTTCTCCAGATCGCCGCGCACGAGTTTGATCTCGCCGCTGGGGTCGATTGCCATGAGGCTGATCCCCTCGGGCAAGGGGAAATTTTGCATGATCTTAAAGCGCTCAGATGGATCATGCACCAGCGTGGTGATGAGTTTCGCCAGCCAGCTGAGGTTATGCTGGAGCGCGACGGCCTGATCCGCTTTGCTGCGGAACAGGATCTGGTAGCGATCCATCACGTTGAATGTCGCAAGGGCAACGGTATTCACACTGCTCCGGCGCTGCTCCTCCAGCATGGTTCTTTTCACGCTATACATGGAGAACAGGCCCACTCCGACAGCGAGCAGGATCAGCGACCCGGCGACGAGCAGTACCAATTTGTTCTTTGTGGACAGGATCATCGTTCGTCTCAGGGCTGGTTGCCACGGGCGCGCGCCCGCCTCGCCGGGTCGCCCCGATCCGGCGTTCTTTGTCTAACATCCTTTTCTTCGGGAAGGAATACGCGTTGTGCTCCTGGAAAGGAAACCCCGCTCATTTTCCGTTCCACGCCAATGCATGGAAAAGGCCGCATCCAAAAACACGGGCTCCGGAACACATTGGAATCTATTGTCCCTGCACACAAGTGTCAAACAGTGATGATTCCCTGTCCGGCGTTTTGGAATCCCATGTCCGTTTTTTCCGTCTTGCTCTTCTTCCTTTTCCTTTTCGCTGCCGGATGGTTGGGGAAAACAGGGCTAAGGAAATCGGGCGATTCCCGTCTTTCAGGAACATTTCGGCCTTATCGGTAGAGCTGTTGCGCCGCAGGGGAATCTGTGGCACCACCGGAACCCGTTCCGAAAGAGACACAGGAGCAGCCGGGAGTCCGATGTCCGGCCCTCCCGGGAGACGGCCCCGGAAGGGCCTGTCCCGGCGCATTAATGAAACGCCGCCATCGCAGCAGGAAGGAATGGCGTGGACGCATGGCTCGACTGGATCGGTTTTCTGGGTATTGCCCTTGTCGCAGGATGGTTCTTTTTCCGCAAACAGATGGCGGAAAACGAACTTACGGAGAGGGAAGAGGATGCACGGAAGAACGTTCCGCTTTTCTCCTCGGGCGAGGGGCTTGGCGGGCAGGAAGGGGATGACGGTGATGGCGATGGAGACGGGGATGGGGACGACTGAGCCCCGGCAGGCTTCGGCGGATCGCTGCGCGGCCCAACCAAGAAGTTTTCTTGAGTCAACAGAGTAGGGGCCCCGGCAAGCGTCCTGCATCCCTCAACATAACGAAGGCCCTCCCGGATACAGTCCGGAAGGGCCTTCGCGGTATCTTGCACGTCAGAAATCGCTATTCGCGCTCAAGCCCTTTCACGTCGATGCGGTATTTGCGGATCTTCGACCAGAGGGTACTCGGATTGAGGCCGAGGAGTTCGGCAGCGCCGTCCTGTCCGGAGATTTTGCCGTTGGTGCGGTTGAGCGCCTTGATGATATAATTGATGGTGACCTCGTTGAATGTCTGAAATGGTTCCGCATTGTCCTTGTTACGCTTGCTGTTCGGCTCCTGCTTGCTCTTTGGGGACGGGAGGTCAAAAGCGCGGTCGGAAGAATTTTCGGAAAGGATGTTCAGGAAATTATCGATAAAGACAGGCTGGAGGCAGGAACAGATATCGAGATGTTCTTGCGTATAGTTGTCCACACCCATCGATAGCACAACCATCCTAACGCTCGTTTCCCTCAGCATGTTAAACTTCAAGGGAATGTACACGGCCGATGTATCCGTCTTGTAGACAGAGCGGTGCACGTCGGCGTACGCACAGGTTTCGTGCCCGGTAAAGATTTTCAGATTGCAGGCGCCTTCGCTGAAAAAGTGTTTTTCAGTCCTCAACCGGGTCATGCTTTCCGGAGAAATGGCGAAGTGGTCGCTGATATTGATGGCGGGTGTTTTGTTACATTCGGCCAGTTTTGTAATGGAACCTTCCACTGATCGGAAAATGAACAAGGAGGAAACGGGCATCATCATAGAGAGGAATACCGCCGCCCTCTTCACGAAGAAGTCCAAAGACGCATCGGACAAAACAGAATTAATGAACTTTTTGAAGATTTCTTCAGGCGAGTACCTCATGGCTCAACCTCTTCCCCTATGCGCTATGTGTATTTCCTCCATTATAAGGTAACCAGCTTGAATGAACGTAGAAATACGTTTTTTACCCGTCTGGTCGCGTTCCGGAAGGGAACGATGGAGGAGAAAGATTATTCTTTTCGTTTTATAATAGACGGAAAAGAAAAACCATCTTTTTTCGTTTTTGTTTTATAAAGCGATATAGGAGGACTATTCTCTTTATAGAGGCATATACAACGTCATAGCGTCGGATAGTTACTTGTTTGCCTTTGTAAAATGATTTTATGTAGAGAAAAACCGTTATTTTAACGTGTATTCTTTTTCGGAAATCATATTTTTCTATTTTATTATAATAATAACATTATTTCATCTGCATTGACAAAAACAAGCAGGGAAGGGGCAAAGGCCGAAGCCTTTGCAAAGGCAAAAAACGATGTGCGAGGCAGTGTTTTTTTCGTTCATATTTTGAGAGCCCCTACCTCTTGGAGCATGTGTTTCTAGAGGGTTATTTCAGCGGTACGGTGGAATTCCATGGGGAGTTTGCCAAATCAGCAACGGCCGCTTTACCGCGTTCATGTTTGTGTACCCGGGGAGATGTTTTCAGCCGGGAGTGTGAAACCGCGCGATCTCGATCGTGCTCCGCAAAGATGTAAAAAAACATCAACTAGCCATAAATCGAGTAAAAAATCGCAAAAAATGCCATGTAAAGTCTTAATGCGTGTATTGATACTTTACATGGCATTTTTATGGTGGGAAAAGAAGTATCCCGTTTTGAGGGGTACAGAGCAAAAGCCGGTTGATCCGAAGATCAACCGGCTTTGTTTTCAGCGCCGGAAGCGCGGGGTTTCTGAATGACTTGCCGGAAGGCGCGGAACGCGTCCCTCAGCGGCGGTTCACTTCATGGGAGGGTTTACGGCAGCATCCACTGCCAAACGGTGGCCTGAAGATAGGTCAACACGCAGATGAACAGGGTCATGGCGATGCTGTGCCCGAGGGCGAAGCGGAAGAGGTTGCCTTCCTGCCCGATCATACCGGTGGCGGCGGTGGCCACGCTGATGGACTGGGGCGAAATCATCTTGCCGGTGACGCCGCCGGAGGAGTTCACGGCTACGGCGAGTTCGGGGGGCATACCCACGGCCTGCGCGGTGGAGCGCTGCATACCGCAGAAGAGGGCGTTCGACGAGGTGTCGGAGCCGGTCAGGAACACGCCGAGCCAGCCGAGGATCGGAGCGAAGAACGGGAACAGGCTGCCGGTCTTGGTAAAGCCGATGCCGAGGGTCGTGCTCATGCCGGAGTAGTTCATGAGGAAGGCCAAACCGAGGATGGTGGCGATGGTCAGGACGGGGAAACGGAGCTGGTAAATCGTGGAGAAGAAGCAGGCCACGGCCTTGCCGAAGCTGTACTTGGGCATGAAGGGCACGGCGAAGAAGCCGGACAGCAGGATGGCGGTTCCGCCCGCGGAGAGCCAGCCGAATTTGAAGAATGCGGCATAGGGGGTTTCGGCGGGCACGACGGGCACGGTGCGGCTGACCATGCCGTCAAGCATGGGCCACGCGAAGCCCTTGGTGGCGATGCTGCCGCTGATGCCGTCGAGGAACGCCTTGAACTGCGGCAGGCCCCAGAAGAACACCATGACTGCCAGGATGATGAACGGTATCCATGCGCGGATGACTTCACCGAAGGAGTAGCCCTTGCCGGTCAGCACGGTGGGCTTTTCGCCCTCAAAGCGCCAGATGGTGGCGGGCTTCCAGAAGCGGAGCAGGATCACGAGGCCGACGAGGGTGATGATGGCGGACATGATGTCCGGCAGAGTCGGGCCGTGATAGTTCGAGAACACGAACTGCGAAATGGCGAAGCAGAGGCCGGCCACGAGGATGGCGGGCAGGACTTCCATGCTGCGCTTGAAGCCGCACATGGTCACGCACAGCCACAGCGGCACGATCACGGACAGGAAGGGAAGCTGGCGGCCTACGATGGCGCTGATGAGGTTGGGATCAAAGCCGGACACCTGCCCGGCCACGATGACCGGGACGCCGATGGCGCCGAAGGCGACCGGGGCGGTGTTGGCGATGAGGCACAGCCCGGCGGCGTACAGCGGGTTGAACCCGATGCCCGCGAGCATGGCTGCGGTGATGGCTACGGGAGTGCCGAAACCGGCGGTACCTTCAAGGAAGGCGCCGAAGGCGAAGGCGATGAACAGCGCCTGAAGCCTGCGGTCATCGGTGAGCCGGGCCAGCGAGTCTTTGATGATCTCGAATTCGCCCGATTCCACGGTCATGTTGTACACCCACACCGCCGTAATGACGATCCAGACGATGGGGAACAAGCCGTTCGCCATACCGTAGGCGACGGAACTCACCGCGGTGCCGAAAGGCATCCCCCACAGAGCCACGGCCAGCACAAACGCCACGGCCAAGCCCACAATGGCGGCCACATGGCCTTTTGCGCGACGTATCGCCAGCATGTAGAAAAGTACCATCAAAGGAATAGCCGCAGAAAGTGCAGAGAGTACCACGCTCCCCGCCGGATCATAGACCTGTGTCCACGCCATACAAACAATCCCCCGCTGCACTAAACGTTCAAGAAATGCATCTGTGATATCAAAAGCCGTCATATCCCAGATGCCAGTACGGAATAAAACCTATAGAAAACTTTCATTGAGAAAAAATAAGGGTTGTGTCAATGTATTTTTATTCATTGAATAAACAATCTGCGGCGTGCTGAAATGCATTTTTTGTTTTTCTTGATGCAGTGTCTGTTTTTAAGGCATCATGACAAAATGGAATAATCCTTTTTGCTCCTTAATGTCGACATTGTAACTTGTGCAGAAGAGGATATATACGCAAAGGATGGTCGATCATGCAGATTGTCCAAGCGTTGCGCAGACGGCAGGCCCTCGTGAGCCCATGCTTTTCCGGTATCGGCAGGAATGGGAGGGTGTAATTTCGCCGGGCATGGCGGAATCCCTTTCTTGATGATTCCCGTTTTTTCCCACTTCCGGCAGGTTTCTTTGCCTTGGGGATGGGGAGAAGATCAAATGCCGCTGAAGCGTCCTGACGGACGTTGGGGTATTATAAAGATTAATGTAATTAATGAGTTGCCATTGTTCGTATCCGCTGGCGGCAGTGCGCCAGAGCTCATGGGTGCTTTCTCGGAGACGACGGGGCACCTTTTTTTTACAGTACGGGATGCCTCATAAACCCGAACGTGCCAGCCCGCATCATGAACGGAAGGAATGGGTATTGTAGGGAAAAGGAATGGGGCGGCATTATTGCGAATAACAGGATATGCCGGACATGCTGGCATTCCTCTCCGCCTCAAGTGCACGGGAGATGGTGGCCTTGTTTGCCGGGATGAGGGCAAGAATATTTTTTTGGAGGGCTCCCGCCCCATAGAGTGTTCCCTCATTCAAAGGGATGAAAGGTTCCTTGCGTTTTTCCTCGGTTTCCCCAAAATGGTTTTCCACATTCCGTGCGAAAGAAGAAACCCTTAACCTGTTGGCAACGGAGTAGAGGACGCTCGTATTGCAGAGCGTTTCCTTTGCGAAGCGTATATTCCATTCGGCGGAGAAGGTCCTTCGCGGCGGTCATGGCGTGTTGCCTGTTCCGGGCGCAGCTTTCTTGAAGGAAGAGGCTGTCGGCTTATCCGTGTTGCCTTCCGGAAGAGACGGGCTTTGATGCTCCCGGTTGCGCCGGGACGAAGGGGCGGTTTTTGAGCTGAAAAAGGTGGCGTCTTTTGGAAAGGCGTCTATGCCGGACCTTCCGGTGTCCCGTCCGGATCGGCCTCTGCGCCGGAGGCCGTCATGCGAGCCTTTCGCTTGCCAGCGCTTCCTCGCCGCCGGGGAGGAGCTTGAGCCACGCCTGCGCGGCGGAGGACAGGACGGCCCCGCGCCTCCAGACGAAGGCGGCGCGCCAACGGAGTTCCTCTTCGTCGAGAAGGGCGATGTGGATGTTGGGGAGTTCCCGCCGTTCGAGTTCGAGGCGGGGCAGGAGGGCGACGCCGATGCCCGTCGCCACGAGGGTCATGATGAAATCAAGCTGGCCGCTGCGCAGGCACTCATTGAGCTTCAGCCCACGCTGGCGGCAGACGGCCTTGATGCGGTCGTTGAGCAGGAAGCCCTGCTCGAAGCCGATGAAGGCGTTGTCTGCCAGTTCATCCATTTTGAGGCGTTTGCGATCGGCGAGGGGATGATCCGGGGGCATGATGACCATGAGCGGTTCGTCCCGAATCTGGAGCCACGAAAAATTCGGCGGGACGGGGAGAAGGGTGACGGCAAGATCGAGATCCCCCGAAAGCACCATCGGTTCCAGCGAGGCGCAGCCCTGTTCCTGAAGCGAGATGTTGATGCCGGGGTAAAGCTGGCGGTATTTGGAGAGCAGATCCGCGAACAGGATGCCGCTGGCGACCGGGGGAAAACCGATGCGGAGCACGCCTTTTTCGAGCTTGTGCAGGGCGGCGACGTCGGCTTCGAGCGCCTCGAATTCTTGAAGGATGTTGAGGGCCCGGCGATAAACGATTTCTCCCTCGACGGTCAGCCTGACGCCGTTGTTGGCCCGCTCGAAGATGCGAACGCCAAGGCGATCCTCCACGGCCTGAACGGCTTTGCTCACCGTGGGCTGCACGGCGTGTACAGTCTGGGCGGCACGGGAAAAACCTCCCTGCCGGGCCACTTCCACCAGTATTTGCAACGTGCGGATATTCAGCATCTATTCTTTCCGTGCATAGTGTTGATGAGCGTTTTTCATTTCACAGGGAAAACCTTTTGGCCTATACCACCCCCATGAGCTTCCGGCATTTCCAATTTCCTGTTTTTCTGGGGAATTTGGCTGCACGCCGTTCCTGTGGCCCGGCGTCCGGCAATGGTTTCCTGCGTCTGCGGACGCATGTGGAACCTTTTCATGCCTGACAGTTCGACATGGTTTTCGTGTCCGGCACCGAGACAAATCCGGCGAAGCCTTCATGAGGTTGTAGCCGGGTCGGAGTACATCGGGCTCCCTGCTTTTCAGGGATTCCTTTACCTTGGGCGGCTTGCCGCCCTTTTTCTTTTGGGCCGGACGGAAAGGCGGACAGTGCCGCCTCGCCTATGAGACGTGAAATGCTAGCTATTCCCTTCCTTCATGGCATTCTTTCCAGCGTTGCGTGAGCAGGGCGGAGGCTTCCGCTTGTGCTTGCGGGTCGCGCATTCCGTGCATGGCGAAGACGCCCCACGGGAGCGATGCGCAGTCGGCAGACGCCGCGTTTGCGATTTTCCGCATCAGCCCGTCCCGAAGCCCGTCGTCCCGGATAAGCACGGCTGCTGTGCATGAAGCGTCAAATCGTTTGTTTTCAGCAGTGGTTAGGACGATTTCCCCGAGCCGCCCGTCCTTATCCGCCTGCGTGGAAAATCCGCTTGCGGCGGAGGCGATGCGAGCTTTCCATGATTGCCCTTCGGGGTCGGACTCCAGATCGATCCTGATACCTTTGGCTTCTTTGAGCAGTGCTTGGGGGACGGCGGGCGGTTCGGGAGCGTGTGCCCGAAAAAGCGCCGCCACAGCGACGATGGAGAGGATAACCCCGCAAAACAATAATGGTATTTTCCAGCCTGTGGCCCGGTTGTCGGTCACGTCGTCTTCCTCGCATGGATAACCCGGGGCGGGAGCCTGAAAACGAACCCACGCCTTTTCATAGTTTTTTGCCCCCTTTCACCCTTGTCGGCAAGCGGATGCGAAAACGGTTTACTCCATGAAAAGGGTGGTAATCAAGCAGGATAAAATAGATATTCCATTTTGGAATGATTCCGATAGAAAATATTCATTTCTCGATCACCCCCCGTTCGGCGTAGAGAACAACACGTCAACAGGAGCCATACGCCCCGCAACAGCTAGGCATTGCAGGAAAATGCCGTCGATCAGGCATGTGGGGCGCACTCCGCAAGCCTTATCAGGGGGAAACGTATGCCTTGGGTTCAACAGTATGCGCCGGTGGGCGGCGTGGTCGCTTCGGCGTGCCTCGCGGCGATTCCGCTCATCATCCTCTTCTACATGCTGGCCGTCAGGAAGGCCAAGGGCCATGTCGCGGCTGCGGCGGGCCTCATCGGCGCGTTGATCGTCGCGGTAGCCGTGTGGAATATGCCGGTTTCGTTGGCGATCAGTTCCACGCTCAACGGCGCTGCCTTCGGGCTGTTCCCCATCGTCTGGATCGTGATCACGGCGGTGTGGGTGTACAACATGACCGTGGAATCGGGCGAATTCGAGATCATCAAGGATTCGCTGGCCCGGCTCACCGATGACCGCAGGCTTCAGGCGCTGTTCATCGCCTATGCCTTCAGCTGCTTCATCGAAGGGACGGCGGGCTTCGGCACGCCGGTCGCCATTGCCGCCGCCATGCTGGTGGGGCTCGGCTTCACCCCGCTGTGGGGCGCGGGCATCGCGCTCATCGCCAACACCGCTCCTGTCGCTTTCGGCGCCATCGGCGTGCCGCTCATCGTGGCGGCCTCCGTGTCCGGCCTTGATCAGATGACCGTAAGCGCCATTGCGGGCCGTCAGCTTCCCATCCTCGCCCTCATCGTGCCCCTCTGGGTATGCGTGACCATGTGCGGCTTCAAGCGCAGCCTCGAAGTCCTGCCCGCCATCATCGTGGGCGGCGTGTGCTTCGCCGGGGCGCAGTTCCTGCTCGCCAACTATCACGGCCCGACCCTGCCCGACATCGGCTCGGCCATCGCCACCATTGTGGGCCTTGTGCTGCTGCTCAAGGTCTGGAAGCCTTCGCGCACGTTCCGGTTCGAGGGTGAGCCTGAATCCAACCTCAGCGGCTCAGGCTATCCGGCTTCGGTTGTGCTCCGGGCGTGGGGACCCTATATCGTGCTGGCGGTATTCGTGTTCTTCTGGGGCCTGCCGCAGTTCAAGAATATCCTGAACGCCGTTCCCGGCGCGAATCTCAGCTTCGGCTGGCCCGGCCTGCATGGGGAAGTCATGAAGACCGCGCCCATCGTGGCGCAGGACGCCGTTTACGGCGCGACGTTCGCGTTCAACTGGCTGTCCGCCGGCGGTACGGCCATCCTGCTTTCCGGCCTCGTCTCCGTGCCCATGATGCCGAACTACGGTTTCGGCAAGGCCATCGCCTGCTTCATGCGTACGCTGGGGCAGCTGACCTTCCCGATCGTGACCATCGCCATGATCCTTGGCCTCGCCTACCTGATGAACTATTCCGGCATGAGTTCCACGCTCGGCCTTGCCTTCACGCACACGGGGAGCCTGTTCCCGTTCTTCTCGCCGTTGCTTGGCTGGCTCGGCGTGTTCCTGACCGGGTCGGACACCTCCTCGTGCGCCCTGTTCGGCGGGATGCAGAAGGATACCGCCACGGCGGTGGGCATGTCCCCCGAGCTTGCCGTGGCCGCCAACGCTTCCGGCGGCGTTACCGCGAAGATGATTTCGCCGCAATCCCTGTCCGTAGCCACCGCCGCGACCAACATGGTCGGGCAGGAAGGCAATCTGTTCCGCTTCACCATCGGGCACAGCATCGCCATGACCCTCGTGCTCTGCGTGCTGACCTACCTTCAGGCCGGGCCCTTGAGCTTCATGCTGCCGTAGGGAGTGACTGGGAAGATTGATAAAGATTGGGGAGGAGGGACCCTTCTGAAGAAGGGATTCCTCCTCCCCTCCCCAAACCCCGCCCTCCACCTCAGACTTTTATAAAGTGGGGAGGCGGCGCGGAGGAAGTCCCCTGTCGTATGAAAGGAAAAGAGCCGGTTGATCAGTGAGATTGACTGGCTCTTTTTTTGTGGGGCAGTTTAGTTGAGGGTTTTTGTGCTCACGGAACGGCAAGTTGCATCGGTGGATTGTAAAAATATAACTCATTAAAATAGATAGACGTTCGCCTCTGCGCCACAGGGAAAGATCGGAACAGGGATTCGATAAAGTTGAAAGTCTTGGGAGAGAGGAGGGCGTTCGGGGGAGGGGACCTTTCTCCAGAAAGGTCCCCTCCCCCGAGTCTTCCCTCTAGAATTGCCTGATATTCGATTTGATCATATCCATCGTGGCGCTGAAACGGCCCATGAGGGCGAGCTTGCCGAGGCCGAGGGCAAGCCCTTTGGCTTCTCCGGCGGTGATGGTGGGCGGCAGGGGGATGGCGGCGGGATCGGTGAGCGCGTCGACGAGCACGGGGCCGGGCGTGGCGAGGGCGGCCTTGATGACGGGTTCCACGTCCGCGCCTTTTTCGATGCGGAATCCCTTCATGCCGATGACTTCGGCCATGCGGGCGAAATCGGGGTTTTTCATGTCCGTCTGGAATTCGGGATACCCGGCTGTCCGCATCTCAAGATTGATGAACCCGAGCGCGCCGTTGTTGTAGACGATGACTTTGATCGGCAAGTTGTACTGCACAAGCGTCAGCAGTTCGCCCATGAGCATGGTCATGCCGCCGTCGCCGCAGAGCGCGATGACCTGCCGTTCGGGATAGAGCAGTTGCGCGCCGATGGACATGGGCAGGGCGCAGGCCATGGAGCCGTGGTTGAACGAGCCGATGATGTTCCGGCCCACCTTGGCGGTGATGTAGCGGGCGGCCCAGACGTCGTTGAGGCCGGTATCCACGGTGAAGACGGCTTCGTCGGAGGCGTTGGCGTCGATGGCCGACGTAAGATGCTCGGGATGCGGCCTGCCTTCTGAGGAAACATGCTCGACGTAGGCGTTGAGGTGTTCCCGGGATTTCTTGAGATTGGCAATGGCCTCGTCAAGATGCCTGCGGTCATCCCGGGGTTCCACGAAGGGGAGCAGGGCACGCAGGGTCTGGGCCACGTCCCCGACGACCCCGAGGTCGATGCGGGTCCGCCCGCCGAGGTGTTCGCCCCGGATGTCGAGTTGGATGATGCGCGGTTTCTTGGGATACCACGCGGAATAGGGCATGTCCGTGCCGAGCAGGATGAGCAGATCGCAGTGTTCCATCGCCTCATACGCGCCGCCGAATCCGATGAGGCCGATCATGCCCACATCGAAGGGATTGTCCGGCTCGATCCACTGCTTGCCGCGCCATGCGTGCCCGATGGGGGCCTTGAGTTTGTCCGCGAGGGCCATGACTTCCTTGCGGGCGTTGCGGCATCCGGACCCGCAATAGAGCGTCACCTTGCGCGCGCCGTTGATCTCGTCGGCAAGGAGCTGGATGTCATGGGCGTTGGCTGCCGGGGCGGGAGGCGGCGGGATGACGCCGTGCGAGGGATCTTCGTTCATGGGCATGGCGGCGACGTCGCCGGGCAGGGCGATCACGCTTACCCCGCGTTTGCTCACGGCGGTCTGCATGGCCCGGCGCAGCACATGCGGCATCTGGGAAGGCGAGGAAATAAGTTCGTTGCAGTGGCTGCATTCGTTGAACAGCTGATCGGGGTGCGTTTCCTGAAAATAGCGCGTCCCGATGGCGGAGCCGGGGATATGCGAGGCTATGGCGATGACCGGGGCATAGCTCCGGTTGGCGTCGTACAGGCCGTTGATGAGGTGGACGTGCCCTGGGCCGCTCGTCCCCGCGCAGGCCGCGAGTTTTTCGGAAAGCTGGGCTTCGGCTCCGGCGGCGAAGGCGGCCGTTTCCTCATGCCGCACATGGATGAACCGGATGCGCCCGTCACGGCGGAGCGCGTCGGATACGGGGTTGAGGCTGTCGCCTACCAGCCCGTACAGCCGCGTGACGCCCGCTTCGGCCAGTTCGTCCACAAGTACTTCCGCTACGGTTCGCTTCGACATTGGGATGCCTCCAGAGGAAAGGATTCGGCTTCCGGGGAAGCCTTTCCGGAATCGTAGAGGAAATCCGATGGGCGAAGCCATGATTACCCGCTGGCGTGAGAATCGTTTGGGAGGTCGGGGGAGCGCGACGTGCCGGGGGAGGGGAACCTTTCTGAAGAAAGGTTCCCCTCCCCCGGCCCCCCACCCTTCCCAAGGCTTTTAACTGGTGGGGAGGTGGCGCGGAGGGAGTTCGTTCCAGCAAAAATTTGAAAAAATTCCTTTACGCCGTACGAAAGAACGTTTTTTTTCGTAACCGCCATATCCATCAAACGTTTGCTTCGGCGACAAGCCGCTGGAGCAAACTCGCCGCCGGGGGCTAGGGGCGGAGTCACGTTACATTTTGTCGGGGCCTTTCTTTCCGGGGAAAAGATGCGGGCGCTTCTTCCAAATGTAGTCGATGTGCTGATGCATGGCGCGGCGGGCTTTGGCTGGAGAGCCGGATTTGATGGCTTCGAGCACTTTCCAGTGTTCAAGGCGATCTTCATCGGGGAGGATGACGAAATTCAACTCGCGCTGTTTTTTGAACTGTTCCTGAAATTCTGCCAGCATATGGATGAGAATGGGATTTTTCGAGAGGGCGGTGACGCCGTTGTGGAACCGGGTGTGAATGTCTTTGAGGGAAAGGCCTTCCTGTTTCAGGATGCTTTCAAGTTCGGCGATCTCTTCCGGGGTGGCCCGTTCGGTGGCCCAGTAGGCGGCCTGCCCTTCGAGGAGTTTCCGCATTTCGAGGATCTGGGTGTAATCCGTGCTGCTGAGCAGATCCACGGCGGGGGAGGGCGCTTCGGAAGGGATCTCCTTGACGAAGGTCCCGACGCCGGAACGCGACTCGACGACGCCGGAATAGGCCAGTGCCTTCAGGACTTCGCGGATGCAGGTACGGCTGACCTGAAACATCTCGGCCAGCGCGATTTCCCCGGGCAGTTTGCTGCCGGGTTTCCACTGCCCGCTCTGGATGGCGGCGGTGATCTGCTGCATGACCTCGCTGTGGAGGTTGACTCTGCTTATAGGCTTGAAGGGGTTGGTCACAGGGGCTCCTGAAAGCGTGCTCGATTATCGTCTTTTGTTTACGCAATGCATGATGAGAATGCTCGTGAGTAACGCCCCGAGCGCGGCAATGCAATACCCGGAGGCGATTCCGAGCGGCTCCAGACAGACGGCGATGATGGTGATGAAGCAGGATGTGCCGAAAAACCCCGCGAGCAGTCCCCTGATCGTCAGCACGGCGGCGCGCGCCCCGAAGGAAAGGTGCGCGAAGGGGGTCAGGATGGAGCTGATGATGGGGAAGGTGAGCAGAATGCCGCTCCATTGCTCGCCCACGACGCCCGCAAGCTCGGTCAGGATAAGGACGCTGAGGCCCCCGCAGAACATCTGGACCGGAAGCCTCCACGGGGGTTGGACCCGGCGCATGTCCGCCGTTCCGGGGATGTCGGGAAGAAGCCGCAGGCAGGCCGCCGGGACCGCGATGCTGAGGCAGACCGCTACGGGCAGTCCGCAGGAAACCCGCGTGAACAGGAAGGCGCAGAGGAGAAAGGCGAGCAGGGCGAGGGCGAGGGAGCCCGCCCAGCCGAAATGCCGGGCGCTGTGGGCGTAGGCGAGGCAGTAGCAGCAGGACGCCACGGCTCCGAGCAGGGACGAGGCGGCGGCCGATGCCGCGAATGGGGTTCCGTACTGTACTGCGATGAACAGGGAAGCCGGGCCGGAAATAAAGGGAAGCCCGGCGAGCCCGCCGCCGATGACGGGGCCCCAACGACGGGCCGCCAGCGTGGAGGCCCAGATGAGCGCGGGCGTGGTGAAGAGTTTGATGAGAAGAAAAAGCATCCTGCATCCCTGATCCGGTGGGCGTTTGTCGGCACAATATGTATGACAGCATACAGCTTGAAGAGCGCATTGTCCAACGGATTTCTTCTTGGATCGGTGTTTGGCTTATTGGAATGTGTCGTTATAACACCGCGTTACAAAAAGCGAAAAAATATTTTTTTCAGAATGTTGCCGGCAAAGCCGCGATCCCTGCTGACAAAGGGCGTTTTTATCTGTAAGCTGTCAGACAGCATACGCCTATCAGGAACATTTTCACAGGGACAAGGAGAAGCGATCGTGGAAGTGCCCAAGAGACCCAAGCCTTTCTCCATGCTGGACAAGGTGCTTGACTGGATCAATGTCTTCAGCCTGTTGAGCGTGGCCGTGCTCATGTTCGTTCAGGTCATCCTCCGGTATGTGTTGAAGATGCCGCTCATGGGCATCGAAGAGTTGTGCTATTTCCCGACGGTGTGGCTGTACCTCTTCGCCGCCGTCAAGGCTTCCTCCGAGCGGGGCCAGCTTGTGGCCCGCGTCCTCGAAATTTTCTGCAAGCGGCAACGCTCGATCTTCCTACTCCGGGGCATCGCGGCGTTCGCTTCAAGCGCCATCCTGCTGTGGCTCACATGGTGGGGCTACGATTACCTGAAGTACGCGCTCAGGCTCCAGAAGGAAACGGCCTCCCTCTATCTTCCCTGGATTTACGCTGAAGCGGCGGTGTTCGTGTCCATGTTCCTCATGACGCTGTATACGCTGCTCGAACTGCGCGACATGATCACGCTCTACAGGACCACCCCGGCCTCCCTGCCCGTGGAAAAGGAAGGAGACTAGCATGGAACCCGTTACGCTTGCCGTTGTTTCCCTCGCCGTTTTGATGCTCCTCCTTTCCTTCGGCGTCCCCATCGTCTTCTGTTTCAGCGGCGCGCTCGCCTTCATGAGCATCGTGGGCGGCGTCACCATGAAAGGCATGATGATGTGGGGCCTCCAGCAGATCCTGAGCCCCACGCTTCTGTGCATCCCGCTGTTCATCTATGCCGGGTCGCTCATGAGCGAGAGCGGCATCGCCAAATACCTGCTCGAATTCGTCGATGTGTTCGTCGGGCGCATCCGGGGCGGGCTCGGTTTCGTCGCCACCCTCACCTGCGCCATCCTCGGCGCGATTTCGGGCAGTACCTTTACCGGGCTCGCCGCCACCGGCAACATGCTGATCCCCGAAATGGTCAGCCGGGGCTATCCCCGCGCCTTCGCCACCGCGCTCATCACCTGTTCCTCCATCCTCGGCGTGCTCATTCCTCCGAGCACGCCCATGATCATCTTCGGCTGGGTGACGGGCACCAACGTGCTCGCCTGCTTCCTGTCCACGGTGGGCCCCGGCATCGTCACCATCATCATCTTCTGCGGCATCAATTTCGTGCTGAGCCGCCGCTTCGACCTCAAGCTCATGCCGCAGCTCTCCAAAACGGAAAAGCGCAGGCAGATCGCCGTGCGCGGCTGGAAGGCGCTCCCGGCGCTCATCATGCCCGTGCTCATCCTCGGCGGCATCTATTCCGGGGCCATGACCCCCACCGAAGCCGCCGCCGTAGCCGTAATTTACGCGCTGCCGGTCGGGTTCTTCGTCTACAGGGGCCTGAACCTGCGTAATGCCTTCGGCTGCACCAAGGATTCCGCCGTGTCCGTGGGCAGCATCATGATCATGATTTTTTGCAGCATGATGCTGAGCCAGACCTATGTGGTGCTGCAGATCCCGCAGGCCATCGTGGAAAGCGTATTCAGCATCACGGACAACAGTTTCCTCATCCTGCTGCTCATCAACCTCATCCTGCTGTTCGTGGGCATGATCGTGAACGACACCACGGGGATCATCCTCGTGGCCCCGCTGCTGCTGCCCCTCGCCAAGGCCATCGGCCTCGACCCCATCCAGTACGCGGCCATCTTCGGCGTGAACCTCGCCGTGGGCAGCCTGACGCCTCCCTACGCCAGCCTGCTCTATCTCGGGATACGGATCGGCAAGGTCGATTTCGTGGAAATCCTTCCCTATGTGGGGCTGTTCCTGCTCGGTTACGTGCCGGTCATGCTCCTCACCACCTACTGGCCCGACGTGAGCCTGTTCATCCCCCGCCTGTTCGGTTTCATCTAGCCGGACGCGGAAACAGGCATCTTCCCGGACACGGCCGCCGGTTCCCCCGCCGGCGGCCGTATCTCCAAGGCGGCGCGGACGGCGCGCCTCCAAAACCCTTCACCACAGGAGAGCATCATGAAAAAGGTCATGTCTGTACTGGCGCTGTGCGGCCTGCTGGCCCTTTCCGGCGGTTCCGCATTTGCGGCGCAGTGGAAGCTTGCTCACATCCGCCCCGCCGACTCCGTGATCGAGCGCGATTTGCAGGCCTTCGCCAAGGAAGTGCGCGAGGCAACCGACGGGCGCATCGACATCAGGATCTATGGCTCCAGCCAGCTTGGGGACTACACCGTCGTGCAGGAAAAGGTGTCTCTCGGCTCTGTGGAAATGAGCTGCGAATCCGTTTCCACGCAGGTGGACAAGCGTTTCCTCTCCTATATCCTGCCCTATGTCGCCAAGGATTACGCCACCGCGAAGAAGAACTTCGGCACCGGAACCCCCTACGCCAAATACTGCGCCAACCTGTTTGACAAGCAGGACATCATGGTCCTCGCCAACTGGCCCGTGTACTTCGGCGGCATCGGCCTTGTGAAGGCCCCCGAAGCGCCCGCCGATCCCAACGCCAGCCACCACATCAAAGTCCGCGTCCCCACCATGAAGACGCAGGAAGCCCTTGCCGACGGCCTCGGCTATCAGGCCACCCCCCTGCCGTTCGCGGAATTCTTCACCGCCGCCCAGACCGGCATGGTCTCCGGCATTTTCGGCGGCGGCGCGGAAAACTACTACGCCTCCTTCCGGGATCTGCTGAAATGCTACATCGCCGCGAACACCCACTTTGAAAACTGGCCCCTGCTCATCAATAAGGAGCTGTTCGAGTCCCTGTCGGCCGAAGATCAGAAGATCCTGCTTGAAAAGAGCGCCGCGTTCGAGGCCCGCCGCTGGGAAGTCGCGGAAGCCGATCAGGCCGCCTATGAGAAGAAGCTGGAAGAGGCGGGCTGGACCGTCATCCGCCTGACGCCCGAACAGCAGAATGCCTTTGCCGAAAAGGGCCGCAAGGCTTCGTGGCCCGAACTGAAGAAGGCGATAGGCGACAAGGCCTATGAGGAAGTCATCTCTACCTTTGTCCTCGAATAACCGCCGGGGGGCGCATTCCGCGCCCCCGCGCCAAGGAACCTGCGTCATGAAGAAAATCGCTGTGCTCAGCGCCGGAAACGGCGGGCAGGCCCTTGCGGCCGATCTCGCCCTGCGCGGGCATGATGTGGCCCTGTATGATCTGCCGCGGTTCGCCCCGGTCATCGAAGCCATCAGGCGTCGCGGCAACACCATTGAACTCCAGAACAAAATCACCGGGACAGCGACGATCCGCCTCGTGACCACGGACATCGCCGAAGCGCTCGACGGCGCGGAAGTGGTCTATTTCACCGCGCCGTCCTACGGGCAGAAGGCGTTCTTCGATCTGGCCGTGCCCGCGCTTTCGGATGGTCAGGTTATCGTGCTGATGCCCGGCAATTACGGTACGTTGCCTCTCAAGGCCGCGCTGCGCGAGGCGGGGAAGGACGTACTCGTCGCGGAAACGGACAACTTGCCCTATGCCTGTGCCGCGACGGAGCCCGGCGTGGTCAACGTGCGCGGGGTCAAGAAGGCCGTGACGCTGGCGGCGTTCCCGGCGGGCGATTACGCCGCGGTGGAGGCCGCCGTGGACGGGGCTTTCTGCACCGGCTGGCGCAAGGGCGAGAATGTGCTCGCCACCAGCATGTCCGGGGTCAATATGGTCGTGCACTGTGCGCCCATGCTGGCCAACGCCGGACGCATTGAGAGCGAGGGCGGACATTTTGAGTTCTATTACGCGGGGATGACGCCCGCCGTGTGCCGCCTCATCGAAGCCACGGACCGTGAACGGCTGGCCGTGGCCCGTGCCTACGGCCTTGATTTGGTAAGCACGGCGCAGACCTTCCGCAACCAGTACGGCGTGGAGGGTGAAACCCTGTACGACGTGCTGCAGGCCAACCCCGCCTTTGCCGGGTTCGCGCCTAAAACGCTGCATCACCGTTTCCTTACTGAAGATACGCCGTACTCGATGGTGCCGATGGCGGCCCTCGGTAGGCTTGCCGGGGTTCCCACGCCTATCATGGATGCGCTTATCGCATTGCTTGGCGAACTGCTCGGCGAGGACTACGCCGTGACCGGGCAGACGGCGGAACGCATGGGACTCGCGGGCATGACGCCCGAGGCAATCCGTAACCTCGTATCCGCATGACCGGAGGGATTATGATGAAAGCACTCCGCATCGAACCGGCGGACAATGTCGCCGTGGTCGCGCAGGACACCCGCAAGGGCGACGTGCTGCGCCATGCCGGGGGCGAGGTGACCGCGCTTGAGGACATCGGGCTCGGGCACAAGATCGCCGTCGAAGCCGTCGCGCAGGGGGGGCTCGTCCGCAAGTATGGCGTCCCCATCGGCAGGGCCTCCGCGCCCATTGCCGCCGGAGCCTTCGTGCACACCCACAATCTTGAGGACATCACCGAGGAGCTGTGCCGGCAGTACGTCGCCGCGTTCAGGGACGGGAGGGACGCATGAGTTCGCTACAGGCATTTCCCCGCGCCGACGGGAGCGTGGGCATCAGGAATATCGTGCTCGTCGTCTCCACCGTCACCTGCGCGAATACGGTCGTCAATCATATCGCGTGGAAGACCGGGGCCGTCCCGCTGACCCACGAGCGCGGCTGCGTGGAGGGCGAGCAGAGTTTCCGCCGCACCATGCTGGCCCTCACCACGTTTGCCAAGCATCCCAACGTGTCCGGCGTCCTCATCGTGGGGCTCGGCTGTGAGCAGATCAGGACGCTTGACCTGCAGGTCGCCATCGGCGGCGGCAAGCCCGTGCACGCCATCCTCATTCAGGAGGAGGGCGGCTCCGTCGAAGCCGAGGCCAGAGGCTGTGAGCTCGTCCGCGAGATGCAGCGGGCCGCGCAGGATCTGGAACGCCAGCCGTGCCCTTTGTCCGGGCTTGTTGTGGGCGTGCAGTGCGGCGGTTCCGACTGGACGACCGCCATTGCCGGGAACACGGTTATCGGGGCCATGACCGATCTCGTGATCGCCGCGGGCGGTTCCGTGCTCATGTCGGAAGTTCCGGGCATTCCGGGCTGTGAGCACATTGTGGCGTCCCGTGCGGTCAGCCGCGAGGCGGGAGAGCAGATCCTCGGCATGGTCGACGAGCTGCGCGCCGAGTTCCTGCGCGCGCACGGGCAACCTATTGAGGCGGTGAACCCCACGCCGGGCAACAAGGCGGGCGGCATCACCACGCTCGTGGAAAAGGCGATGGGCAACATCAAGAAAATGGGCACGTCTCCAGTGCAGGGCGTCCTGAAGCTCGGTGAGCGCCCCCCGCATCCGGGCCTGTGGATCGTGGACAACCGCGCCAACGGCCCCGATCCCGTCAACCTCGCCGGGTTTGCCATGGCGGGGGCGTCGGCTACGGTATTCAGCACGGGCCGGGGTTCTCCGGTGGGTTCTCCGGTCATGCCCGTGGTCAAGCTGACGGGCAACCCGCACACCTACGCCAAGATGCCGGGCCTGATGGACTTCAACGCCGGGGTCGTTGTTGATGGCGCGGACATCGGGGAAACGGGCAGGGCGTTGTACGATCTGCTGCTTGAGGTTGCCGGAGGGCGGCCCACCCGTTCCGAGGAGAACGGGGACTACGAGTTTTCGATTCCTTACGAGGAAGCGCGGTAGCTGGATGGAGGGTGGGGAGACGCGACATGCCGGGGAAGGAGGGAGGGAAAACCTTCTGAAGAAGGGCTTTCCTCCCTCCTCCCCCGGACCCCCACCTTCCCAAGACTTTCGACTGGTGGGGAGGCGGCGCGCAGGGAGTCCGTTCCGGCTTGGTTTTGAAAAAATTCCTTTGCGCCGTACAAAAGAGGGATATCCTCGTAACCTCCATTATCCCATCAAGCGTTTGCTTCGGCGGGTCAAGGGGCGGCTCGCCCCTGCCAGCGCGCCTTGCGGAGTGCAGAGGCAGCGCCCCTGCCGGAGTTCCAGGGGCGGAGCCCCTGGGGGTTTCATACTATTATTGGAGATTGTGCCATGACGCATTGCACGGCCTGCCGGGCCGCCCGCCCTCAATCCGCAAGGCTGCTGAGCCTGTTCGATTCCCTCGGCCCGATCATGTCCGGCCCGTCCAGCTCGCACACGGCGGGCATGGCGCGCATCGGGCGCATGGGCCGTTCCCTTGTCGGCGGCACGCCGGAACGCATCACCCTGCACTTTTTTGGAGCGCTCTCCCATACCTATAAGGGACACGCCAGCGATTCCGCCGTGGTCGCCGGGCTCATCGGCGAACGGGAGGACTCCCCCAATGTCCGGCACGCGCTGCGGCTGGCTGCGGAGCGGGGCGTCGAGGTGGAAATCCGCACGCATCCCGATTCGGGCCGCAACCCCAACACGGTCAGCATGGAGCTTGTGCGCGGCGGCAGGACGTATGCGGTGGCGGGCGTTTCCGTCGGCGGCGGCGAGATCGAGATGACCGAGCTGGAAGGCTTCCCCGTCTGCCTGCGCGGGAACGAGGATGGCGCGCTGTTCATCGGCCCGGACGGGTTGGGACGGGCTGTGTTCGAGGAGAGGCTTGGGGCGCTGTCCGGCTTTTCCTGCGTGAAGGATGGGGAGCGGGCACTGTACCTGTGCCTTGCGGAAAAGCCATTTCCTGAAGGCATGGATATGCCGGGTCTGGAGATGTTCCCCGTGCGGAATATTCTGGGCAACAAACTTGTGGACGCCGAGCCCTTGTTTTCGACCCTCGCGGCGATGGCGGAAATGGCGGGAGGCGATCTTCCCGGCCTTATCGAACGCTATGAGGCGCGGCGCAGCGGGGTGGATCGGGATACGATCCGTGCCGCCGTGCTGGGTAGTTGGGAAATCATGAAGGCGTCGATGACGGACGGGCTTGCCGGGAAAAGCGACATGCTGGCGGGTCTGGTTCCGGGAGACGCGGGATTCCGTCTGGCCCGGCGCGTCGAATCCGGTCAGGCGCTTTCGGGCCGGACCATCGGCATGGCGGTGGCCCGTGCGTTGGCGGTCATGGAGAACAACGGTTCCATGCGCTGTGTGGTGGCGGCTCCCACGGCGGGGGCCTGCGGGGTGTTGCCCGGCGCGTTTCTTTCGGCGGCTGAGGAACGGGGGCTCGGCGACGACGCCATCGTCGACGGGCTGCTCGTCGCGGCGGCGGTGGGCGTGCTCGTGGCCATGCGTGCCCCCATTTCCGGGGCGATCGGCGGTTGCCAGTCCGAAATCGGCGTGGCTTCGGCCATGACGGCGGCGGGGCTGGCGCAGCTTGGCGGCGGGACTCCGGAACAGGTTATCCACGCGGCGGCCATCGCCCTCAAGAATCTTCTCGGGCTCATCTGCGATCCTGTGGCCGGACCGGTGGAAATCCCATGCATCAAGCGCAACGCCGTGGGCGTCTCCAACGCTTTCGCGGCGGCGGACATGGCCCTTGCCGGAATCGCCAGCCGCATTCCTCCCGACGAGGTGGTCGACGCGCTCATCAACGTGCAGGGCCTCCTTCATCCCGATCTGCGCGGCAACCTGCGCGGGGGCCTCGCCTCCACCGCGACGGGCCGGGCCCTCAAGGATGAATGGTACGCACGAATGAAACGGATGCAGGCATAGTTTTTTCCACACCCCGAAAGGCCGGAACCATCCGGCCTTTTTTCGTTGTTGGAGGATTCGGTTTCACGGCATGGGGAAAGATTTTTCTTGCCAAATAGTCCTTATAAAGATAATCCGCTTGCGTACTACTTTGGCGATGGCGTTTGACGTACGGTACAGGGGGAACCTTTGAGTCCGGAGTGTTCTCTCATGCCGGGATCCATTCTTTTTCCGACCGAGGTGAGCATGTACGATACAGAGAAGGCCTTTTACCGTCATTACGAGTACATTCAGAAAGAAAACAGCCTGTACTCGCGCTGGTTCCAGAAGCGGGGCCTGTCATACCCGCAGTTCCTGATCCTTGACGCGGTGCTCAGGCGTCCCGAGGGAGCGGAACCAACGGCGCTGGCCGAGGAATGTTTCATGCCCAAGCAAACCGTCACGGGCCTCCTCGATCAGCTTGAGCGGGCGGGATTCATCCGTCGGGAACGCTGCGAGACGGACAGGCGGCGGACGCGGGTTTTTTGTCTGCCTGCGGGCGACGTTTTCGTGACCGGCATTATGGAAGAGCTGGATCGTCACGAACAGGCTGCGCTCGCTTCCATCTCGGCTGAAGACATGGAGACATTCAACAACGTGTACGCCGCCATCGTCGACGGCCTTGAGAAACATCTTTTTTCCGATCCTTCGTGAGGCCTTTCATGCCTGTTTCCCGTTCCGATTGTCCACCGCCCGGCAGGGCCGAACAGATAACCACGCGCATCGCCTATCTTGTCCTTGGCGTTGGCGTGTCTTCGTGGGCCGCGCTGGTTCCGTATGCCAAGGCTCGGCTCGGCCTTGACGAAGCCGTCCTCGGCATGTTGCTCCTGTGCGTCGGCGTGGGGTCACTGCTTTCCATGCCGTTCACCGGGCTGATCTCCGGGCGTTTCGGATGCCGGAAAGTCATTCTCGTTTCCGGCTTTATCTTCCTGGCGATGCTTCCGCTGCTGGCTTCGGTGGAATCCATCTGGCTGATGGCCTTGTGCCTTTTCCTTTTCGGGGCCTCAATCGGGATGATGGACGTGTCCCTGACCATTCAGGCCGTCTTTGTGGAACAGGCCGCCGGACGGGCCATGATGTCCGGTTTCCACTGCCTGTACAGCGTGGGCGGCATTTGCGGGGCCGGAGGCATGGCCCTGCTGCTCGGGTTCTTAGCGCCGCATCTGGCCATGCTCGTCATTTGCCTGTTCATGATCGCGCTGCTGGCGGCGTTCGGGCGGCATTTCCTGCCCTACGGGAGCGAGGGCGAAACCCCGTTGTTTGTGGTTCCGCGCGGTATCGTGCTCCTGATCGGGGTGTTGTGTTTCATCATGTATCTGAGCGAGGGCACCATTCTGGACTGGGGCGCGCTGTTCATGACCGCCGAGCGCGGTACGGAAGCCTCCCGCGCAGGTCTGGCTTTCGCGTGTTTCTCCGTAGCCATGACCATTGGGCGCCTGTTTGGCGACCGCATTGTGCAGGCGCTCGGCGATGCCCGCGTTCTCCTGTACGGAAGCCTGTGCGCCGCCGCCGGGTTCGGGCTGGTGGTCGCCGCGCCGTGGGCATGGTCTTCGCTCGCCGGATTTACGGTGGTCGGTCTCGGCGTTTCGAATATCGTGCCCGTGCTTTTCTCGGCTACGGCCCGCCAGAAGTTCATGCCCCTGAGCCTCGCCGTGTCGGCGGTGACGACCATCGGCTACCTCGGCGTGCTTGCGGGTCCGGCGCTCATGGGATTCGTCGCCCACGCCACCAGCCTTGTGATCGTCTTCTGTATTACACTGGCGCTGATGTGCTTCGTGGCGGTCGTGTCTCGGGCCGTCCCTTGATGGGAGGGAGCCCGTCTTTTCCGAATCAAAGGAAAATGTTCGTGGTGAGCGATTCCAACATACTGTCATTATGTAATTGCACCTGTTGGTTGCCGGGATGCAAACCGGCGGTTGGTAGCGATTGGAAAGGGGATCAGGCAAACAGGAGCTGTCGGAAGGGCTCCCGATGGCATCGGAAGGCCGCCCGACAGGAAATCTTTTTGAAGGAGTATCCCTTTTATGAGAAAGTTGATCGTATGCGCGGCTATGGCCCTGACGCTTGGAATGGCTGGCCTGGCTCAGGCCGGATGCACCGCCGAGGAAGCCCAGCAGAAGGCCGCGACCTTTGCGCAGGTCGTGCAGGCCAAGGCGCAGCAGGACCCCGAGGGGTACGCCAAGGTGATGCAGGAGTTGCAGCCCGAACTCCTCCAGATCCAGCAGAAACAGGACGTTGACGCGCTGTGCGCGTTCTACGACAAGGCCATCGCCAAACTGAAGTAATCTCTCCTCGCATCCTTTCCAGATGTATGATCGGCGGGCGCCTTCCGGGACGTCCGCCGTCTGTTTTCACCGCCGCTTGCGCGACATACTCCGCAGAATGTACCTTAACATACTATTTTTAATGTAATGATGTCTGATTGCTGGAATCCGCGACCAGCCGGGAAATGCCCGCCGCGCCCCTTCCTCTCATGGGTTTGAATTTATCCGCCGGAAACGGTATAGACGCCCGATGGCGAGAAAGCATCTCAATATCGGCGGAAAAATACAGGCACGCCGCAAGGCAATGGGTCTCTCTCAGGAGGATTTGGCACAGCTTACGGGGGTATCGCGCCAGTCCGTCACCAAATGGGAAACCGGACAGTCCGCCCCGGATCTGGACAGGCTGGTGGAGGTTTCCGATGTGCTCGGCGTGAGCCTCGATTTCCTGCTCAGGGAACCTCAACAGGTTTCTTCCCCACCTTCTTTCGCTGTTGCGGATTCCCCTCCGTTTGCCGAGGATAGCTCGCCGGGCGCGTCCGGTGTTCCCAGAGGGATCGATTCTTCTCTGAATGGGATGGCCCCTGCCGTTGCTGTGGAGCGCGTCGCTTCCTGTGGGCAGGTTCCCGTTGCTCCAGTCGGAAGAGAAACCGATGGCCTTTTGGGTATCACGAAACGTTTCTCAGCACCGCTTTCCGGGATTTCGGAACGTTCCTCCGGCTTGCCGGAAACGCTCTCTCTTGAATCCGCCTCTCCCCGTGAGCCGGCGTCCCCTTTACGCCCTGCCCGTTCCGATGATTCCGGATTTCATGGTTCCGATCTTCGGCCTCTCCTGCGCCGTGCCGCCGCGATATGCGGTATCGTGCTGTTCATGATCGGCGGGCTCGGGTTGTTGGCCCTCTGGACGCTTTCTGAGATGTACCCCGTACAGTTGACGGACTGGGACGGTTCGCGCCATACGGGCCTGTGGGGATTTCTGCTTGCCCATGAAATCCGCTCCTTGTTTTGGTTGGCTTCGGGCCTGCTGGCTTCCGGCGGCGTTCTTGCCGTTGGGGCGTGGCGGGCGCGGTAGGCCCGTCCTTTTACCGTCGAGGTCGTTATGCGTTATTTTGTTGTGGACGCGTTTGCGGACAAGCTGTTTCAAGGGAACCCCGCCGGGGTGTGCGTGGCGGACGGGCCGTTGTCCGAAGGGCTGATGCAGCGCATCGCGTCGGAGAACAATCTTTCCGAGACGGCCTTTTTGGCGCGCCGGGATGACGGCGAATATGATTTGCGTTGGTTTACGCCGCTGGAGGAGATCGATCTGTGCGGTCACGCGACGCTGGGCTCATCCTTTGTGGTGTTCAACGAGCTTGAACCGGATCGGCAATCCGTGGCCTTCCACACCCGGAGCGGCGTGTTGCGCGTGGAGCGCCGGGGGGAATTGCTGGAGATGGCGTTTCCGGTGCGGCGTCCCGAGCGTGTCCCTCTGGACCCCATTGCACCGCTGCTCATCGAAGCGCTTGGGGTGAACCCCGTGGAAACATGGCTGTACCGCGACCTGCTGGTCTTGGTGAACAGCCAGAGGGATGTGGAGCGGCTTGTGCCGGACGTGGGCAAGATGCGGCTGTTGCCGATGGGCAAGGCCGTCGTGATCACTGCGCGCGGAGATGCGGGCGGCCCGGATTTCGTGTCCCGGTTTTTCGCGCCGGAGATGGGGATCGCCGAAGATCCGGTCACGGGCTCGTCGCACAGTATGCTGGTGCCTTTCTGGGCTGATCGGCTCGGCAAGGATCGTTTCGTCGCCCGCCAGCTTTCGGCGCGGGGCGGGACGCTGCATTGTGCCCTCACCCCTGAAGCGGTGCTGATCAGCGGGCGCGTCGTCCCGTATTTGAAAGGGGAGATTTTTGTGTAGTGGGAAAAAAGGTTGGGAGTGGAGGAGAAGCCTTTCTACAGAAAGCTTTCTCCTCCCCACCCCACCTCTTCCCAAGGCTTTTGACGCTATTGAATCCCTGTTGGCGGGTGTTCCGGATATGGTTGGCCGGGGCGGTACGGCAATGGCGAAAAGGCGGGTTTCCCCGCCTCTTGTTTTTGAAGGGGATGTCGGACTGTGGACTTAAGCCGCTTTCCTCTGGAATCTCCGGGCAATGGCCTGAACCTGCCTGCCGAGCATGACGAGGGTGACGGAAGAGCTGATGAGGATCACGCCGCCGACGAGGGCGGGTGTAAAGGGTTCATTGAATACGAGGATACCTACAAAGACGGCGGTGAGCGGTTCCATGACGCCGAGAACGGACGTCAGGGTCGAGCCGATGCGCTGGACGGCAAGCACGAGGGTGAGGTTGGAAAGCACCGCCGTGATCACCGCGAGCAGGGCGGCCATCATGAATTCCCACCATGAGGACAGGGGCTGGAAGGTTCCCGTGCCAACGGCATTGGCGAACGCGAACGCCGCCCCGAAAAACAGTACGTAGAAGGTCATGACGAGGCCGTTCATGTTCCGGATCCCAGCGACGTGGATCCCCGTGATGTACAAGGCGTTGCAGAAACCCGAAAGGAGCATCATGCCCACGCCGAGCAGGGTAACGGGCCTGCTGCTGTCGCCCCCGATGGAAAGCAGCGCCACCCCAGCCACGGCAAGCACGATGGAGCAGGCCGTGATCATGGAAAACTGCTCGTGGAAAAAGGCGATCATGAGCAGCATGACCATAACGGGGTACAGGAACTGGATGGTGGTGGCGACGCCGCTCGGCATGTAGTTCAAGCCGTAAAAAAGCAGCAGCGCGGCCGCCGTATACATGAAGCTCATGCCCGCCAGCTTGCACAGGTCGATCGCGCTGGCGTGGAAGCGTTCCCGCCGCAGCACGAGCACGCCCCCGAGCGTCAACGACGCGATAAGAAATCGGTAGAACAGCACCGAAGCCGGGGAAACTCCGTCGTGGATCAACGGCAGAGTGAACAGCGGGATCAGCCCGAACGTCGCGGAAGAAAACAATCCCAGAAAAAAGCCCATGAATGCCTCCTTATCCCGGCGGCGTGCCGACAGGCTCCCTCCCGTACTCTCCGTTTCAGGGCGAAGCCTCCAGTGCGGGCGGGGCGACTCCGCCCGGTCTTGCCTTATCAACATTGGGCTCAAGGCACAATGGCATCTTTTCCGCTCTTCCTTGCGCTCTCGTGTTCCCCTTTTGCTCCGCTTCTTTCCGCCCCGAGAGCCAGCGGAAAAAAGGAAGGCCGGGAAAATCCCGGCCTTCTGGTTGTTTCAAAGGAGCGTTTTCTCGGCAAAAAATGCAAAGGATATCCGGGGATGACGGGGAGTGGCGTTTTCCGTTCCGGCGGGATGCGCCGTATTACTCCGAATTGCCTGTCCTCGCTGGTTCAATTGTGAAACCAACAGCGTTCCCCTTTGCGGCTGCCCCAACGCTGATGCCGGGGCGTCATTTTTTCTGATCGAAGTCGTAATAGAGTTTAAAATATTTCTTGTGGACCTCATAGGACCAGTGCTCAATGCGGAAGATGCTGACGGCGGCTTCGCGGTTGCCGAGTTTGACGGAGTCGATGAAGCGCTGATGGGTATAGAGGTTCATGGACTCCCATTCGTAGGAATACTGGCGTCGCGGGAAGTCGTAGAGGCGGCGGCGCAGCGGAATGAGCGTCTGTTCGAGCAGGATGTTTTCGGAGAGCGACAGGAATATGCCGTGAAAACGGATGTTTTCGTCGTAATATTCCGTATAGTCATTGTTTTTGAGAAGTTCCCACTGCCTTTCGTTGGAGGCTTCAAACTGCCGGACATGGTAGGCGGTGAGCTTGTTGAAGACTTCGTTGAGGCAGTCGGCCTCGATGGAGCCGATGATCTGGTACGCGCTCTTGATGAAATCCAGTGAGATCGGGTTGATGTATACGCCTTTGCGGGGCAGGATGGTTACGAAGCCTTCCGCTTCGAGACGGATGAGGGCGTCACGCAGGGGGGTTTTGCTGACTTCGAGGGTTTCGCAGATGCTGTCCTGATCGAGGAACTCGCCATACCGCAGTTTCCCAGCGCTCATGGCGTCCTTGAGGTACTGATAGACACGCTCTCGGAGGGAATCGACTTTTGGTTCCTCGCCAAGGGCGGCATCTTTGACGATCTTTTTAGAATGTTTCACCCTCGCTCTCCCGTTTTTTTCATAGATATATGAGATTGTCATGTGTGGCATGGTTCGGCCCCAAAGATCAAGAGGAAAACTGCGGGGCAGAAACTATTATCATTTGGAACCCTGCATGATTGAAGAAGCATGATTTTCCCGTTCAACAATGTCTTGTGGAGTCCGTACACTTTTGATATATAAGAAAGGGTCCGGTGAAGACAGTAGCGTATTCATCGGGCACGGTAAAGCGCCTCCGGGCCTTACCGCTTGTGGGGCTTCGGGTGCCCGGCGCGTCTGCGCCGGGAGAATTGGAAAGTTCGGTCTGAAACCGACGCTGGCCCGCAACCGTGAAAGGGGACGAATCCGCGTAGCCACTGCGGCAGAGCCGTGGGAAGGTGCGGAGGAGAGTGATCCTTAAGCCGGGAAGCCAGCCCGAAGCCTGTATCCTCATAACCGGGATCGCCGAGAGGCGTGCCCGAGCTTGCCCACGCGGCATGGGCGGGAGGTTGTTCTATGGCTTCGCACTTGCTCGAAAAAGTGGCTCAGGACGGGACGAATTCCTTGCGTGAGCGCGTCTATCGGCATCTTGAGGCGGCTTTGCGCGAAGGACAGCTTCACCACGGGACATGTCTGGATCAGGATCGCCTGTGTGAGGAACTCGGCGTCAGCCGCACCCCGTTGCGCGACGCGCTCCTCAGGCTGGAAGCCGAGGGCTTCGTGACCATCCAGCCCCGCAAGGGCGTATACATCACGCCCGTTTCGGATGCCTTTGTCAAAAGCGCTTGTCAGATATTAGGCGCGCTTGAGGCCGATTGCCTCGATACCGTTTTCCCCCTGCTGACCTCACGGCACATCCGGCAGCTTGAAGAATCCAACAAGCGGCAGGAGCAGTTCCTCGAACGGCGTCAAGCTGTGGAATATCACGCGGAAAACGCCCGTTTCCATGACATTTTCCTGTCACTTTCCTCCAATACCCTGTTGTATCAGACCATTGGCCCGTTGCGGCGGCGTCTGGACATGCTGCCGGATCACCCTTTGGCCTATGAACAGGCACGGGCCGCGCTCAACGATCATTGCAGGATCATCGACTCCCTTAAAATGAAGAACCGCACGGCGGCCGTGAGCGTGTTGCGGCATGAGCACTGGGCTCCCGTGCGTTTCTTGTGCCCGAAGTCCGCCAAGCTCTCCCGTGTGGCGTCGGCCGCCGCGAAGCGTTCCGCGGCTTAGGCGCGGGCGGGATGTTTTTTGAAGGGGGAGGGAGAACCTTTCTGAGGAAAGGTTCTCCCTCCCCCTTCACCC
>NZ_JNJP01000037.1 GCF_000701705.1 Bilophila wadsworthia ATCC 49260
CGAAAGAGCTGAAGGGCCCGGGTAGACTACCCGGTCGATAGGCTGGAGGTGTAAGCGCGGCGACGTGCTCAGCTGACCAGTACTAATAGCCCGAGCGGCTTATTTTTCAAAAACTTTCCCCTTCCCAACCCCCTATCAATTAATATCACATAGAGATTTGTCTTGGTGTTCATGGAGGAGAGGGTACACCCGATCCCATTCCGAACTCGGCAGTTAAGCTCTCCATCGTCGATGATACTGCGCACTCTTACGTGGGAAAGTAGAACAACGCCAAGACTTTATTTCCAAAGGGCCGTCCTATCCAGGACGGCCCTTTGTTTTGCCCGAAGCCCATCCCCATCACAGGCAACCCCTTCCCAAGCCCCAGGCTAGGCGCAAGCCCCTCCTGCTCTTTCTCCATCTCCCCCCTCCCTTCGGGGTTCCTCCTCTCCACCCAGCTTTTTTTCCTACGGCTTTATGCACCCGGTTCGCTCCATAATCGGCTTATTCGCTTCCTCTCCACCTTTTGCATTCACGTAAGCAGAGGCCCGGAAAACCTCTGGGTAAGGCGGAGAGATGTCCTTATAGAGATGCATGGCTCTCATGCCCTTTCCATGAAGAAAGGACGGGAAAAGGGTAGGGACGTTCTCGGTAACTCCTCCCCTGCTACGTAAAGCCTGAGCCGTATAAAAAAGAGGGGGAAGGAAAAGTTCCTTCCTCCTCTTGGGGGGGGGACGTCCAACGGCTAATGCCGTTTCTTTTTTATGGTGTGCCGCTTGGGCATCATCTTGGGCGGGGCGAGAACTTTCACTTCGCCTTCAAGGGAAAGGGCCTTTTCAGTCAGGCCAAAGGGAGCCCAGTTGGCCGGGACAAGGCTCAGTCGTTCAAAATTTCGCCCTGTTGCATAGATTACCGGGATATCCCCGGAAGAAGAGCCCGCCAGAAGCAGTGTTGCATTGCTCTCAGATGGAATGGCGGGATCGGTTGCCGGAAGTTCGGTCGGTTGGTTGTCGGCGGTTTGCTGCACTGCCTGCTCGCTTGGAGCCATCGGTTGTGTAGCGTTCCCGGTTATGGGTTGCGTCGCATTCCCGGTGAGGTGTGGCGTAGGTACGTCAGCGGCTGTCGGCTGTACGGGGGTGTCGCTTATGTCCGAAGGGTGCGCCCCCGGGGCGTAGATCCCTGTATTGTCGGCAAACAGGGGCTCTTCCTGCAATCTGTCGTTGGTACGCAAAAAGTTCAGGAAATCGCTTCCGGTCAGGCCCACGAGTGCGATCATCGGGGAACCGTCCCCCGCCGTCAGCAGGCTGACTGGCACAGTGCCACCGTGGATGCCGATGTAGGTTGTCTTGGCTCCAGCGGGCATTTCGCCCCATACGGCCTCTTCCTTTTTATCTCCGCCCTTGTCGGCGACAGGCGTCGGAGCGGCCCACACGGGACCGTTCGCCAGCGCGAACGCGGCGAGGAGAAGCAGAGCGAACCGCTTGGGAGTATGGAAGATTCCGTTCATGTCGAACACATATGACCGTATCAGCCGGAGGTCAAGCGCTTCCTGCAACGCACTACAGGAATGCGCCGGCCCCCCATCGCGCAACATGGCGGCGAGAGGGAATAATTTCTCCTCCCGCCTGTAAAAACACTATTTTTTCATTGCGCTTCTGACTTCGGCAACGCGGGCGGGAATGTCGGGAGCGCTGACGAATTCGGAAACGATGGCGCAACAGCGGGCGCCGTGCGCGATGACGTCCGCAATGTTGTGGCGCTTGATGCCTCCGATGGCGACGAAAGGCAGCGTGATGTTGGCAACCACCCAATCAAGATAATCGAGGGTTACAGCGGCGCAAACGTCCTTTTTGGTCTGCGTCGGGTAAATGGGGCCGACCCCGATATAGTCCGCACCGGAGGCCACGGCCGCGCGGGCCTGATCAGGGGTATGGGTGGACAGGCCAATGATCATGTCCGGGCCAACGAGACGGCGCACGGCCTCGACGGGGAGATCCTCTTGGCCGACGTGCACGCCGTCGGCTTCGCAGAGGACAGCGATGTCGACATGGTCATTCACGATGAAGCAGGCACCAGCCTCGCGGGTCAGGCGGCGCAGCTCCAGGCACTCTTTGAGCATCTGTCCGGCCTTTTTTTCTTTTTCGCGGTACTGGAGGATCTTGATGCCGCTGTCGAGCAGGGCTTTGGCGACTTCAACCGCCGGACGCCCGAGAGACAGTTCGTCGTCGGTAAGAGCGTAGAGGTCGGTTTCGGGAGAGGTCCCGGGCAACAGTCTGGGCATGGCGCACCTCGTCAGTCGGCTTCTACGCCGACGAAGGAAAAAGTGTTGACGTTGAACAGGCCGCGGGCGGTCAGCTTGAGTTCCGGAATGACGGGAAGAGCCATGAAACTGAGGGTCATGAACGGTTCGACGTCTTCGGGGATACCGAGTTCCGCACGCGCGGCAACGAGCATATCGTGAAGGACGGCATTGACTTCCTGCGGATCGGCGGAGGTCATGAGGCCCGCGATGGGGAGGGGCAAACGCCGGATGCTCCCTCCATGCACGGAGACGATGCCGCCGCCCATGTCCGCCAACTCACGGACGGCAAGCAGCATATCAGGGTCGTTGTCGCCCGCTACAACAATATTGTGGGAGTCATGGGAAATGGTCGTCGCTATGGCCCCTCCCGTGAGCCCATAGCCTTCCAGAATCCCGATGCCGAGTTTCCCCGTCCTCTTGTGCCGCTCAATGACCGCGATCTTGGTCAGGCCGGGATTCAGCGCGGACTGGAAGCATCCCGCATCATCGGTATTCACCTCGCGGACGAGGCTCTTCGTAACGAGGGAGGCGGGCTCAATGCCGATGACACGGGCTTTTCCGGTACGGACAGGCAAGGACAGGGCATCCTCGGCCAGCGGCTTGAGGTGGATGGAGTGGGAAGGCGCTCCCGCGGCCGCGTCATCCAGCGGGATGAGGACGCGGCCGTCTTCGGCGATCAGGCGTCCCGCCGTGAATACCTTGCGCACGCGGAATGCCTTGAGGTCGTCCACAAGGATGAAATCGGCATCCCTGCCGGGGGCGATGGCTCCCTTGTTGCGCAGCCCGAAGCACTCCGCGGCGTTGAGCGTGCACATGGTGATGGCCTGTACCGGATCCATCCCCATGCCTACCGCGAGGCGCAGATGGTTGTCCATGTGGCCGTCGGAAACGATATCCTCAATATGGCGGTCATCGCAGCAGAACGCGCAGCGCCGCGCGTTGCCGGGCGTAACGCCGGGCAGGAGCGTTCGGAGGTTCTTGGCGGCGGAGCCTTCGCGTATAAGGATGTAGCTGCCCCGGCGAAGGTTCTCGCGCATCTCCTCAAGCGTGGCGCACTCGTGGGTATTCGTAATGCCGGTGACGAGATAGGCGTCTAGATCCCGGCCAAGCAATCCGGGGGCGTGTCCGTCCACAATTTTGCCGTGGGACGTACCGAGCTGGATTTTTGCCAGTACGTCGTAGTCGCCGGAGACGACGCCGGGGAAGTTCATCATTTCGCCGATACCGGTCACTTTGGGGTCGTCGATGAGCTCTTCCAGTTCTTCAGCGGAAAGGACCGCGCCGGAATCCTCGAACGGCGTCGCCGGAACACAGGAGGGGAGGGCGATAAAAATATTGAGCGGCAGGTGTCGCCCGTTTTCCAGCATGTACCGGATGCCTTCCAGTCCGTGGACGTTGGCGATTTCGTGCGGATCGGCCACGACGCTGGTGGTGCCGTGCGGGAGTACCAGCCCGGCGAAACGCGCGGGGCTCACCATGCTGGATTCGATATGGATGTGGGCGTCGATGAGGCCGGGCAGCAGGTAGGCTCCTCGCGCGTCAACGACTTTCACCGCCTCGGTATGCGAGAAGCCGAGGATTTTGCCTCCGCCCACGCTGACGTCCGTTTCCCGGATTTCGCCGGTCAGCACGTCCACCAGCTTCGCGTTGGTAATGAGAAGGTCGGCGGGGCTGCGCCCGCCCGCCGCCATATCCACAAGGTTTTTCAGATCGTCGATGTCGTACATGCAGGTCTCCGGCGTAGGAAACAGGGGCAAGGCGGAAGGGCGAAGAAGCGAGAGCGCTTTTCCGTGTTTCCCCCAAACGTCTTGCCACTCCAAAGTGTGTTTTTTGAGGATGGGTCGCGTGTGAAAGGGTGACATACTTTCGGAAAAAAACGGAAAAAAGTCAAAAGGGTTGGGAGGAGAAGGGGGGACGGCAGGGTATTTCCACTTTCAAATAGCGTGTTCCAAAGGCAACCTGCCTCAGAAAGAATCGTGAACGGGGACTCGATAGGCACAAAAAATTTTGGAAAGGGTGTGGCGGACTCTACGCGGGTAGATTTGGGGAAGGGGAAGCTTTCTTCAGAAAGGTTCCCCTTCCCCAATATTTCCAATCCGTTCAAAGTGAACCCATCCTAGAGAAAAGGGAGGACGCCTTTTCCAGAAAAGCTCCTCCCTTTTTATCAATTTTTTACTGCTCAAGGAGCGCCTTAGCGAAGTCATCCCCGTTGAAGGGGCGGAGGTCTTCCATTTTTTCGCCAAGGCCGACGTAGGTGATCGGGATACCGTACTGCATGGAAACGGCCACGGCGACGCCGCCCTTGGCGGTGCCGTCAAGCTTGGTCAGGATAAGTTCGTCGATACCTGCTGCTTCCTTGAATATTTTTGTCTGCTGGAGCGCGTTCTGACCGGTGGTGGCGTCTACAATAAGGATGCTGCGGTGCGGAGCGCCGGGATGCTTGCGGGCGATGACTTCCCGGATCTTGTGGAGCTCATCCATCAGGTTGCTCTTGGTGTGCAGACGTCCGGCGGTATCGATAAACAGAATATCGTATTGATCCCTGATGGCGACATCCATCGCCTCCCACGCCACGGCGGCGGGATCGGCGTTCTGCCCCTTGGAGTGGAAACCGGAACCCGTGCGTTCCGCCCAAATGCCGAGCTGTTCCACGGCGGCGGCCCGGAAGGTGTCGGCGGCGGCAAGGAGGACTTTTTTGCCCTGCATACGGGCGCGGTAGGCCAGTTTGGCGATGGTCGTGGTCTTGCCTACGCCGTTGACGCCGATGATCAGAACGACCTCGGGCGGGTTGACCGCGACGACGCGGCGCGGGATGCGGAAAATGTCTTCCAGTTCCGCGGCGAGGAGAGGGCGAAGTTCCTCGGGAGTGGTCGCGGAAGCGGCACGCGCGCGGGACTTGAGGCGTTTGCACAGCTCGGTCGCGGCTTCGACGCCCATGTCCGCCATAATGAAGAGTTCTTCCAATTCGTCCCAGAAGTCGGCGGACAGGTCGCCGTGGCTGGCGAAGAGGGTGGAGAGCCCTTTGCCGAGCTGTTCACGGGTCCGTTCCAGCCCTTGATGCAGCTTGAGGAAAATGCGGTTGCGTTCATCCTCTTCGTCCTCAAGATCGAGAGCAAGGGCGAGGCGGTACTGCAGTTCCGAACGGAAGTCCGCCACTTCTTCGTATTCCATGCGCGCGGCCCATGCGGCGAAGTCGGCGACGAAGGCATCGGCTTCGTTCTCCGGGGCTCCAAGGGCGGTCAAAAGGAAGCGGACACGCTCCCAGAGTTCGTCGCCCGTGCGTGCGTCGGGTCCGAGATCTTCCAGAGCGATGGACAGCCACACGGACAGGCGCGGTTCGGCTTCCCGGAGGGTAAGCAGCAGCGTATCGCGCCATCCGGAAGGTTCCTTCGGGGCGTCGGGCTGAGGGGCAGGTTGGGCGGCAGCCGCAGGTGCGGGAGCTTGCCCGTCCGGTTCAAGAGATTGTCCGGCAGCGAGCTGATCCATTTCCAGATCGGCCTGTCGCTGCTCTGCGGCTGCCGTTTCCGGCAGTTTTTCCAAAACCTCCACAGGAGATTGTGGCGCGTCGGAAACGGAAGATTCTTCGTGAGATGCGCCGTCTTCCGTTTCCGCTGGCTGCGCGGCCAGTGCTTCCTCCGCCGGGACCTGTGGCGTTTCCGGAGTTTCAGCAGTTTTATTCGATGACCACAGCCGTTTGATACTTGAGAAGAAACCCATGCGTCTATCCTTAAAAAGAGGTCTGCGGATGCGAGGCGGGAGCGTTGAGCAACCGTACCATGCGACTATTTGCGTACTTGTGCCGTCCCGTCAAGCCCTGCTTTTCGGAGGGGGTAAACCACGTCGGCCTTGAGGGACGGTACAGGGATTTTGCCTTTTTGGCCTGTTTGAGAGGGGTGAGAATCACGAAGTTTAAATTTTTTTACAAAAAGGGTTGATCTCGGTTTAGAGTTATGAGAAAAGAAACGCGAACACTGGATTGTCCTGTGTTCATCGATCAAGGAATTTTATTTAAGAAGGAAGGAATACAAATGAAGCGCATCGTGACTCTGCTTCTTGCTGCTGGCCTCGTGCTCGGCGCTGCTGCTGGTTCTCAGGCTGCTGATATCAAGGCCAAGGGCAACTGGACGTTTTCTTGGCAGGTGGGTGACCAGACTTTTGCCAAGCATTCCGGCAAGGATAACTTCACCGCGAAACAGCGTCTGCGTACCCAGATCGACGTCATCGCTTCCGAATCCCTGAAGGGTGTTTTGTTCCTCGAAATGGGCGACCAGAACTGGGGTAAGTCCAATGACGGCGCTTCCCTCGGTACCGACGGCAAGATCGTCAAGGTCCGTTACAGCTACGTTGACTGGGTGATCCCCCAGACCGACGCCAAGGTCCGTATGGGTCTTCAGAACTTCAGCCTGCCCGGTTTTATCTCCAACAGCCCCATCCTCGGCGGCGGTTCCGCTGACGGTGCTGGTATCACCATCTCCGGCCAGTTCACCGAAAACGTGGGCGCCAGCCTCTTCTGGCTCCGTGCTGAGAACGACAATGCGGGTTCCAACAGCGTTAAGCAGTACAGTGACGCTATGGATTTTGTTGGCCTGACCGTGCCCATGACCTTCGACGGCGTGAAGGTGACCCCGTGGGGCATGTATGGCGCTATTGGCCGTGACAGCCTTAATAATGCTGGCAACGGTTCTGGGCAGAACGGTGCCACGATGGCTGAGCGTCTGATGCCTGTGGGTGCTACTGGTGCCGGTTATAACACGGTTGACCGCCATGGCAACGCCTGGTGGGTTGGCGTGGCTTCCGAACTGACCTACTTCGATCCTTTCCGTTTTGCTCTTGATGCCGCTTACGGTGGTGTGGATATGGGTTCCTACCGGAAGGACGGAAAGAACTTTGACGTCGAGCGTTCCGGTTGGTTCGCTTCCATCCTTGGCGAATACAAGATGGATTACTTCACCCCCGGTGTCCTGTTCTGGTACTCTTCCGGTGACGACAGCAATGCGTACAACGGATCCGAACGTATGCCGGTCGTTGAAGGTTCTTGGAGCGTTTCTTCCTACGGCTTCGATGACAACTTCGGTCGTGTTTCTTGTGATATGCTCGGCCTCTCCAATACTGGCACCATGGGTGTGTACCTCCAGGCGAAGGACATCTCCTTCATGGAAGACCTGACGCATATCTTCCGCGTCGGTTTTGTCAAGGGTACCAACAATACCGAAATGGTGCGTCATGGTGGAGCGACCCTCACGGGTGCGGATGGTCTGTACCTGACCACGGCTGACAAGGCTTGGGAAGTGAACTTCGACACCCAGTACAAGATCTACAAGGATCTGACCTTGGCCGTTGAAATCGGTTACATCAACCTCGACCTCGAAAAGGGCGTCTGGGGTAAGACGGTTGACAACAACAAGGAAAACATCGCCCGCGGCGCTGTGACCTTGCAGTACACCTTCTAATTGAAATCGGCTGACGCCGATTCCGGTTAGCTTTGATGAGGAGGGAGTTTCGGCTCCCTTCTCTTTTTATATTTGACGCGCTGCACGGGCTCTGGAGAGGATTTCTGACCGTGCAACGCGTGGATCCCAAAGCATACGGACTGGTTTTGTATCCTATTGCGCAAAAAGCACTTCTCCCCTTGACTCGGAAAGAACGCCGGGATTAGACTTCTGCGGTAGTGGAGCAATCTCCTTGCCGTAAGGGAGGGTGTTCCGTAACACTCACGTTTAGAGGGGGAATTGTATGCCTTCATGGATGTATTTTGTGTTGGCCCTGGCAGGGCTGCTGGCTGGGTATTGTGTGTATGGCGCCATTGTGGAAAAGGTGTTCGGGCCTGATCCCAACCGCCCCACGCCTGCCTGCAAAATGCCTGACGGTGTGGACTATGTGGAGATGAGCCCTACCAAGGTGTTTCTGATCCAGCTGCTGAACATTGCCGGTCTTGGCCCCGTCTTCGGGCCGATCCTTGGTGCCCTCTACGGTCCCATAGCTCTCCTGTGGGTCGTAATCGGATGCGTGTTCGCCGGTGCCGTACATGACTACTTCTCGGGGATGTTGTCCGTCCGTTATAACGGCAAGTCCGTGCCGGATATCGTCGGGTACAACCTTGGCGACCTCATCAAGAAGCTCATGCGCGTGTTCGCCGTCGTGCTGCTCATTCTGGTGGGCGTGGTCTTCGTGGCGGGGCCCGCTGGCCTGCTGTCCCAGTTGACCGGTATGCACAGTATGCTCTTTGTGGCGATCATCTTTGCGTACTACTTCCTTGCCACTATTCTGCCCGTGGACAAGATCATCGGCCGCGTCTATCCGTTCTTCGCTGTACTGCTGGTGTTCATGGCCGTTGGGCTGCTGGGCGCTCTGGCCTTCAAGGGGTACACCTTCTACAGCAACATCGAATGGACCATGCATAGCCCCTCCGGCCTGCCCGCCTGGCCGCTGGTGTTCATTACCATCGCCTGCGGCGCTTGCTCCGGCTTCCATGCCACGCAGTCTCCGCTGATGGCCCGGTGCATCAACAACGAAAAGCATGGCCGTAAGATCTTTTACGGTGCGATGATTGCGGAAGGCGTTATCGGGCTTATCTGGGTGACCCTCGGCATGTCCTTCTACTCCGATACGGCCGCTCTTGCCGCCGCCCTCGGCCCCAAGGGGAACGCCGCGCTGGTCGTGAACAACATCTCCGTGGAACTGCTTGGCGTGTTCGGTGGCGCCCTTGCCGTCCTCGGCGTTGTGGTGCTGCCCGTGACATCCGGCGATACGGCCTTCCGTGCTGCCCGTTTGACCATTGCCGACGCCATCGGCTATGATCAGCGCCCGCACAAGAACCGCCTGATGATAGCCGTCCCGCTGTTTGTCGTGGGCGTCGCTTTGAACTTCATTCCCTTTGGGATGCTGTGGCGTTACTTCGGATTTGCCAACCAGGCCCTCGCCGCCATCATGTTGTGGGCTGCGGCCGCCTACTTGCTGCATCGCGGCAAGTTCCATTGGATTGCCTCCGTGCCCGCTTGCTTCATGACTGCCGTGAGCGCCGTGTATATCTGCTTTGAGAAGACGATGGGCTTCGGCATGTCCTACGAGCTGTCTAATATCGTGGGTATCGCCATAGCGCTGATTTGCTTCGCTCTGCTGTTGACCGCAGGCCGCAAGGTTCAGCCTACTGATGATCTGAGCGTTTGACCCGAAAAAGGGGCGCCCGGATTGGAGCGCCCCTTTTTTCGGTGGAAGGGGAGCTCCGATCTAAACATCGAAACGCCTTTTTTCCGCTTTCTCGGGCATGAGAAGCGATTGCCTTTTTATCTGTTCCAGTTATAGTCCGCCGACCCTCCTTGAGACAGTGTTTCAAGGAGGGTTGTCTTTCTCCTTTTTTCCTTTTTGAGGTCTTTCATGTCTACGAAGCGTCGAGCCTATCTCACTGAAATGAAAACGCAGCTTACTCTTGCCGTTCCAGCCCTTTTGGCGCAGATCGCCATGATTTCAATGGGGTTTGTGGATATGGTCATGACAGGCCGGGTGGGGGCGGTGGATATGGCGGCTGTGGCGCTGGCCGGGTCGCTCTGGGTTCCGCTCGTCCTGTTCGGGCAGGGGCTGCTGCTCGCGGTTACGCCGTGCGTGGCGCAGCTTCGCGGGGCTGGGTCCATGCGGAGCGGCGAACACATGCAGGGTGTCGGGCACGTCATGCGGCAGGGTATCTGGATGGCGCTGTTCATTTCGGTTCCGCTCATCCTTATCGTGTATCTGGTATCGTTCCATCTCGCCGATATGGGCGTTGAGGGGGCTCTCGGGCTCATGACGGGGCAATACCTGCGGGCGATCATCTGGGGCGCTCCTGCCTACCTGCTGTTCGTGGCTTTGCGCTGCGGCATGGAGGGGATGGCGCTTATGCGTCCGGCCATGTTCGCGGGCTTTATGGGGCTGCTCATCAATATACCGTGCAACTATATCCTGATTTTCGGCAAGCTCGGCCTCCCGGCGCTCGGCGGGCCGGGTACGGGCGTCGCCACGGCGATCGTCTATTGGGTCATGTTCCTGACGATGGTGGTGTACGTGTGCCGGCATACCTACTTGCGGGAATTGATGACCTGGCGGGTATGGGAAGTCCCCGTTTGGGCGACGCTCAAAAAGCTGGCGGGCATTGGTTTTCCCGGTGCGCTGGCCATGCTGTTTGAGGTGACGCTGTTCGCGGCGGTGGCGCTGCTCATCGCGCCGCTCGGGGCCATTCAGGTGGCGGGACATCAGGTCGCCCTGAATTTCAGTTCGTTGCTGTTCATGGTCCCGTTGTCCATCGGTACTGCGGCGACCATCCGCACGGGGTTTGCCCTCGGGCGCAAGTCGGTGGAGGCCGTCCGCGTGGCGAGCCGATCTTCGTGGCTTTTGGCCTGCATGGCGGCGTGTTTCACGGCGTTGGTGACCATCCTCTGGAGGCATCAGATCGCCGCCGTCTACAACAACGATCCGGTGGTGCTCGGGCTGGCGTCGCACTTGCTGCTGTTTGCCGCGACCTATCAGATTACGGATGCCGTGCAGGTGGTCAGCGTCGGTATTCTGCGTGGGTATAACGATACGCGGGCCATCCTGTGCGTGACGCTGATTTCCTACTGGGTGTTCGCCCTGCCTGTGGGGTATACGCTTGGCAGGACGCATTTGTGGGGCGATCCCCTTGGCCCGCAGGGGTTCTGGACGGCGTTCATTGTCGGCGTATCCATTGCAGCCGTCCTTCTGGTCATCAGGGTTCGCGTGTTGGAACGCCGGTTGCTCTCCGGATTTGATCGGATCAGGGTCATGGAAGGGTAAAAGAGATTGGGGAGGCCGCGCGGCGGGAGTTCGTTCCTGCGGAGGATTTGGCTAAGATGATAGCCCGTTGAAGGAATTCTTTAACGGGCTTTGTTTTTTGTAAAGCCTTCATGGGAGGTTCGATAAGGTCAAAATCTTTGAGAGGGGCGGGGAGGTTTGGAGGTGGCGGGGAGAACTTTCTAGAGAAAGTTCTCCCCGCCCACTCCAAGAATCTACTTCCCTCTCCTTTTTGCCCAATATTCTCGGACGGCCTTGTTGTGAGCGGCTAAATTGGTGCTGAACACATGGGAGCCGTCTTCCCCGCGCGCGACAAAATAGATGTAGTCGTGCTGCTCCGGGTTAGCGGCCGCTTTGAGGCAGGCGAGGCCCGGCGAGCAGATGGGGCCGGGCGGCAGGCCGGGGTGCTTGTAGGTGTTGTAGGGGTTGCCCTCGTCGTCGAGATGTTTGCGCCGCAGATTGCCGTCGAAACTTTCCCCGAGCCCGTAGGCCGTGGTGGGATCGGCCTGGAGCAGCATGTTGAGCCGCAGCCGGTTGGCGTATACCCCGGCGACGCGTGGCCTCTCGGAGGGTACGGCTGTTTCCCGTTCGACGATGGAGGCCAGCGTGACCAGACGCCGTACCTCGTCGCGCCCGGAAGGGCCCGGGCGCTTGCCGCCTGGCCAGAGCGGGGCGGTCCTGCGCCAGAAGTTGTCGATAAGCCGTCCGACGACCGATTTTGCGGTGGCTTCATTGAGTTCCAGCGGACGCATGATCAGATAAGTGTCCGGGAACAGGAAGCCTTCCGCGCTGTCGAACGGAATGCCCCAATGCCGCAGAAAGGCGGGGTCATGGACGAGCTTGTCGAAATCCTCGAAACGCACCATCTGCGCCTCTTCCAGCCGCTTGCCCACTTCCCACCAGGCGAGGCCTTCGGGGATTGTTACCCGGTCGAGCAGAGGGGAACCGTTGACCAGTTGATCGATGACCTGCTGCGGCGTCCAGCCCGTGTTGATCCGGAACCGTCCGGGTTTGAGCGCGTGGGGGATATCCCTGTAGTTCATCCAGCGGAGCAGGAGTATGAACTTGTCGGCATTGCGCACGGCCCCAAGGCGGACCAGCTCAGGCGTCAGGGTACGGAACGTCGTGCCGGGATTGACGGTCACTTCCACGTCTTGCGCGGGCGTGACGGCGGGATCGGTACCGGGGCTGTTCAGAAAGTCATAGGCCAGCCAACCGGCTCCGCCGCAAGCCAGCAGGACCAGCAGCATGAACCCGAGCAGGAAGCGCGGCCAGAGCCGTTTGGGTTTGGGCGTCTCGGGCGCGGAAGCGGGCAGAGGCGTTTCCGGCTTCTCCCCATCAAGGGGAGAGGCCTCGCCGGGCTTCTTGTCAGTCGGCTGCCAGTTCTCTGCTTCGGGGGATGACGCATCGGAATGTTGTTGATCCGGAGGAGCCTGTTGATTCCGTGTATCCGATACGCCGGAAGGTATGCCTGTTTCTTCTGGGCGCGGGGCGCCGGGGTCGGCAGGTGTGTTTTTGGTTTCTTCGGGGGATTCGTTCATATGGTTTTCCGTTTGGCTTCCGGTTGATCGAGGAAAGATTGCAGGATGCGCACGGCGGCCTGCTGGTCGAGTACGGCCCGGCCTTGAGCCGCGGAACGTCCGGCGTCCCGGAGGTCCCTTTCGGCTTCGTAGCTGCTGAGGGCTTCCTCCATCCAAAACAGGGGGAGGGTGGTGCGCCGGGCGAGGCTCTTGGAAAAGTTGCGGACCTGCCGGGTCGTGAGGCTTTCCTCGCCGTCGAGGTTGATGGGAAGCCCTATGACGATGGCGTCCGTGGCTTCGGCCTCAATGAGGGCGAGCAATTCCTCAAAAAAGGCGGCGCGGGTACGCATGAGGATGGTTTTGCGGGGAAAGGCCATGCTGCCCCCGGTATCCGAAACCGCAATGCCGGTGCGTTTCTGGCCGTAGTCTATGGCGAGGTACTTCATAAAAATCCTTTGCGGAATGCGTCGGTATGCCCCGGAATGAAAGCGGCGCTCCGTGTCGCGGAAAGCCCTGTTGAAGGGATTCCGTAAGGGGCCACCGTCCCGTAACCGGGCGAAGACACACTATCCCGCGCCCCGTCAGGACGCAACCCGTTGTGGACCCGCGCGGGGGGTGCTAGAAAGAAACGGTCCTTACAATCTCAACCAAGGAGATGTTTATGGATTTTCTTGAGCTTGTAACCGGGGCCCGGACCTGCCGCCGTTTCCGGGAAGCCGAGGGGATGCCCGCCGGAATGCTGGACTGGCTTATTGCGTGTGCCCGCGTGACGCCTTGCGGTGGAAACGCGCAGGCGTTGCGGTTTGCCGTTGCGGAATCCCCGGAAGCTTGCGCCGCCGTTTTCCCGGCGTTGAAATGGGCGGGGATGCTGACCGATTGGGACGGCCCCGAAGCGGGTGAGCGTCCCACCGGTTACGTCGCCATTCTCGGTGAGGCGGGGACGCGGGCAAAACTGAATGCCATTGATGCGGGCATCGCCGCGCAGACCATCCAGCTGGCGGCGTATACGCGGGACCTCGGCTGCTGCATTTTCCTGTCCTTTGATCCGCGCAAGATCCGGGAGGTGCTGGGCATCCCCGAGAACCTTGAGCCGCTGCTCGTACTGGCGCTCGGCTTCCAAAAGGAAGTCCGCCGCGTTGAAACCGTGGGGGCTGACGGCTCCGTGAAGTACTGGCGCGACGCGCAGGGCGTGCACCATGTGCCGAAGCGTCCTCTTGAGGATCTGCTGATCCTCAAAAAGTAGTGGAAAGAAGGAAGAAAACGGCTCTTTACAGAAGAGAGGCCGCTCGCTATAGTCATCCGAGCTAGGGGAGCCTGTCAAGGCTGAGAGTGGGTTCGTCCCAGACCCTTGGAACCTGACGCAGCTGGTACTGCCGTAGGGAAGCGTCATCATGCCTGATCCTGAGAACGCCCGTCCCTCGTGACGGGCGTTTTTTGGTTGATGGCCAACCGCACGAGGCTTTCATGAATATCACCGTAAACGGCGAGAGCACCGTATGCAATGAGGGGGCGACGCTGCTTGACCTTATCCTCCGGCTCGGGTTGTCGCCTGAAAAAATCGTGGTGGAGCGGAACAGGGACATCGTGCCCGCCGGGACGTTTGCCGAAACCGCCTTGCAGGACGGCGACACGCTCGAGCTGTTGCAGTTTGTCGGCGGCGGGTAAAGAGGGGTATTCCCGGAACAGGCGAATCTCCTGAAGGACGGAGGCCTCTCCGCCTTCCTTTGTCTTTCCTCCCTCATGCGTCGGCTGCTGGGGGGACCCGACAGGCGTTGCTCCGCACCGCCGGGTGCTCTTTTCGGAGCGTTCTTTTGGGGTGTTTGCCCCGTCATATTTTCCGAGTGTTCACTCAAGGATGGGCTATGAAAACGAGTTCGGATGCATTGATCATCGGCGGTGTGGAACTGCACAGCCGTCTGTTCATCGGTACGGGAAAATACGGTTCGGACAGCCTGATTCCGGCGGTCGCGGAAGCTTCCGGCGCGGAAGTCATCACCGTGGCGCTGCGGCGTGTGGATCTCGGCAACTCGAAAGACAATGTGCTGAGCCACATCCCCGGCACGATGCGGCTTTTGCCGAACACGTCCGGCGCGCGTACCGCCGACGAGGCCGTGCGCATCGCCCGTCTGTCCCGTGCCGCAGGATGTGGCGACTGGATCAAAATCGAAGTCATCTCCGATACGCGCCATCTCCTGCCCGACGGCTACGAAACCGCCAAAGCCACGGAAACCCTCGCCAAGGAAGGCTTCACCGTCCTGCCGTACATGAACCCCGATCTGTATGTGGCCCGCGATCTCGTGAATGCCGGAGCCGCCGCCGTCATGCCCCTCGGTGCGCCCATCGGCACGAACCGCGGCCTCCAGACCAAGGAAATGGTCCGTATCCTCATTGAAGAAATCAGCCTGCCCATCGTTGTCGATGCGGGCATCGGCAAGCCTTCGCAGGCCTGTGAAGCTATGGAAATGGGCGCGGCGGCCTGCCTCGTGAACACCGCCATTGCCACGGCGGGCGATCCGGTACGCATGGGCGCGGCCTTCGGCGAAGCCGTGCGCGCCGGGCGCAACGCCTTTCTTGCCAAGGCAGGCCCGGTCTTGCAGGGCGGGGCGTCGGCCTCCTCGCCGCTGACCGGGTTCCTCGGCGGCCATGACGAGGGGGCTGCGTCATGAGCCGCCTGTTTTCCGACGTCCTGCCGGAGTGGCCTTTGGATGAAGTGGAGTCCGGGCTGGCCTCGGCCACGGAAACGGATGTGCTGGCCGCGCTGGAACTGGCGGAAAACGGCCGACGCCTGAACGCCCGGGATTTCATGGCGTTGGTATCTCCCGCCGCCTCTCCGTATCTTGAAACGATGGCCCGTATTGCCCGCGACGTGACGGTCCGGCAGTTCGGGCGCTCCATCCAGTTGTTTACGCCGCTTTATCTCGCCAACTACTGTACCAACCAGTGCGTGTACTGCGGCTTCAACACCAAGAACCATATCCATCGCTCCATGTTGACGATGGACGAGGTGGAGGCCGAAGGCAAGGTCATCGCCGCGACCGGGCTCCGCAACATCCTGCTTTTGACCGGTGACGCTCCGAAGCTGACCGGGCCCGCGTACATCGCGGAGGCGGCCCGTCGCCTGCGCCCGTATTTCCCGAGCATCGGCGTCGAGGTCTATTCCATGAGCGAGGATGACTATCGGATGTTGGTGGACGCGGGAGTGGATTCGTTCACGATGTTTCAGGAGACGTATAACGAGGAGCTATACCTCAAGCTGCATCCCGCCGGTCCCAAACGCGATTTCCGGTTCCGTCTGAACGCTCCGGATCGGGCGGCCCGGGCGGGTATGCGTTCTGTGAACGTGGGCGCGCTGCTCGGCCTCGATCAGTGGCGGCGCGACGCCTTTTACACCGGGCTGCACGCGGACTGGATTCAGGCGACGTATCCCGGTGTGGACATCGCCGTTTCCGCGCCGCGTATGCGTCCGCATGAAGGTTCGTTCAACGACATCCATCCCGCTTCCGAACGGGATTTGGTGCAGTATATCCAGGCACTCCGGCTCTATCTGCCCGCCGCCGGGATCACGCTGTCCACGCGCGAGCGCCCGTTCCTGCGCGATCGGCTCATCGGGCTTGGCATCACCAAGATTTCGGCGGGCGTTTCCACCGCCGTGGGCGGACATGCCCATGCCGCGCAGGATGTCGCCGAGGAACACGACACAGCCCAGTTTGAGATCGCCGACGATCGGGATGTTGATCAGATGATTGCCGCCATTGAGGCGCAGGGATACCAGCCCGTGTGCAAGTCGTGGGAGCCTCTCGACGAAGCGTACGCCTGCGGCAAGTCGGCGTAGGGAGAGGGACGTGTGGAGGCTGGGGAGACTGGGGAGGGGAAAGGGCCCCTTTAGGAAAAGGGGCCCTTTCCCCTCCCCAGACCCCACCCCTATCCCCCAAAACTTTTGACTGGCGGGGAGGCCGCTCGGCGGGAGTTCCGTTGTGCGGGATGTTGTGGATGAGGTGCGGAATGGCGGATGGGGTTATTGGCTGGGATGCGGTATTGGAAGGGCATCTTGCGGCGGAACAGTGCAAGGTGTTGGCGTCGGCGCGCATCGGCATGGCCGGAGCGGGCGGGTTAGGCTCCAACTGTGCCGTCTTTTTGGCCCGGACGGGTATTCGGGATTTCGTGATTGCGGACCCGGATGTGGTGGCGTTGTCCAATTTGAACCGCCAGCATTTTTTCCCCCGGCATTTGGGATTGCCGAAGGTGGAGGCGCTGGGCGCGGTCTTGCGGGAACTGAATCCGTCCGTCATCCTGCGGCTTGAGCAGCGGGCTCTTGATGGCCCTTCGGCCTGTGGATTGTTTGCCGGATGCGACATCGTCGTCGAGGCCGTGGATGATCCCGAAGTGAAAAAGAATCTCGTCGAAGCATTGCTGTTGGCCGGGCACCGTGTGGTTTCCGCCTCCGGCATGGCCGGGTGGGGCGGCGTTCCGATGACCGCCCGGAAGCTCGGAAGCCGTCTCGTCGTGGTTGGCGATCACGTCAGCGGTATCGGGCCCGGTATGCCGCCCCTTGCGCCTCGCGTCGTCATGGCCGCCGCTATGGAGGCCGATGCCGTTCTGGAAATGTTGCTGGGCGAGTGTCGCTGAAGCATTGGGAAAGGGAGGAAAGGTTTTCTGAAGGACGCTTTTCCCTGTTCTCCTCCACCCCTATCTCTCCTTTTCCCTAAAACATTCGACGTTATTGAATCCCCGTTTCCCCTTGTGCGATCCACAAAAGAAAAGTCCCGAACCGCATAAGGTCCGGGACTTGCTTTTTACCGAAATGCCGGGGGACGCCCTGTAAGGGGGGCAGCTTCCCGTGCCGCCCATCCCGCCATTGCCCTTACAAAAGTTTTAGGGGGATGGGGTTCGTGGAGGGGAAAGGGAGCCCTTTTTGAAAAAGGGCCCTTCCCTCTCCACGATTCACTTCATCTACACATTCTCAACCTGCTGGATGCCGTCGAGCTTCCAGGTGCCGTCGCCGGAGGCGGGGCGGACGAAATGCCAGATTTCGCGGACGTCGATGGGCGCTTCCTGCGAGGGGTCTTCGCGGAGCAGGACGTTGAAATAGACCTGCGCGATCTGTTCGTCGCCGACGGTGTCCACGGAGAGGAGCGAGGCGTTCACGAGCATGATTTCGGTGTTGCCGGGGGTCTTGTCCTCGGCGGCCTGCTGCTGGATCTCCTTCTGGAACGCTGGGGTGGAGAACTGGGCGATATCGGAAAGATCGCGCTTGTCCCACGCATTGTTCAGACGGGTATAGGCGGCCTTCGCGCCGCGAAGGAACTCTTCTTCATCGAATCCGGCAGGCTTCTTGGGTTCATCCTGATACAGGGGCTGCTGGCCGGAAGACGGCGTGGTCAGCGCGTCCCAGTCAAAACCGCCCTTGCCGCTTTGGGGAGCCGCCGTACGCTGATGCGTCGAATCGGAGCCGGGCGTGCTGCGGAGCGAGTCGAAACCGCCCGCATTGGGCTGTCCTGCGCCCTGTGTTGCGGCGCGGCGTCTGCTGAAGAACTTGAACGCGAGGAAAAGGAGACCGCCGATAAGGATGATGTCGAGGAAGCCGCCGCCATTGAAGCCGCCGCCAAAGAGCAGCGAGCCGAGCAGGCTGCCGGCGAGAAGGCCCCCGAGCATACCGCCCATGCCTCCGAAAAGACCACGGCTCGGAGCGGCGGAGTTGGCCATCTGCTGGCTCTGGCGGTTGGTCTGCTGATTGAACGAGGAGGAAGGATTAGAGGGCAGCGGTTTCGTGTAGGGCTGGCTCATGGACGGGCGTCCGCCGAAGGAACGGCCACCGCCGATACGAGCGGCGTCGGCCTCACCATAGGCGAAAGCCAGCATGACCAGAACCAGTACGGCGCTGAGACAGGCATAAAACGACTTGGGCATGATGTGTCCTCTGGATGGTTGGGCAGGCATTTCCTGCCGCTGGTTTGGGTGTTGCAGTGTATAGGGTAAGGACGAAGAGGGAAAAAAGCAAGCCCGGCACGTCCTTGCTGGGGAGCGCGACCGGGCTTTCTCATATGGCGGAGGCATCAGGGGCGCATCCATTGGTCGGAGGATGCGGCGAGCGCCTGCATGTCGTTGATGAGCTTGCTGGTGTGGTACCCGTCGGCCGCCGCATGATGGACGGAGACGGCGATCGGCAGGAGCGTGTCCGGCCCCTGAGCGAAGTACTTGCCGAAGGTGATGATGGGCGGCAGGAAGGGCGGTTCCGTGGCCTGCACATGGGCCATGCCGGTAAAGCTCAGCCACGGCAGCGCGGACATGGGACAGCAGTTGGCCGGCCTGCCGGGTTTGGCCCGGACGCCTTTGATATCTTTGTAGGTTTCCATGTCGTGCAGGACGTTTTGGTAGAAAACGGGAAACGATTCGTCGTACTCGCTCCAGACGTCCGAAAACGTTTTGTCGTCGTCATGGAAGATCGTATAGGACGGATTGATGAAATCCCAGTAGCCGGGCGCGCCGTGCTCGTTGAAGCCCATGCGGAATTCCCGGTTCGCGTTGATGGCCCGCGTCGCGATGTAGAGCAGGAGCGGGTAAAAACGCAGGCCGAGGGCCTTGCCGCGTTCGCGCAGGGCGGTGACGGTCAGGTGGGCTGTCAGGTCGTAACGGCATTTCACCGTGCGTATATAGTAGTCGAAATGCTCGCTGCGAGGCCATGCCGCCCGATCGAGCAGGTGAAACGAGGCATCGCGCATGGTTTATTTCTTGCTTGGAGCCGTTTTGGGGCAGTCGTTCATGTAGACCCAGAAAATGGTCTTGATTTCCAGCGGTTTCTGCTTGCCTTCGGGATCTTGGAGGGGATCGCCGGCCATACTGGTCGAGAAAGCCCACCAGCCGGGGAGCGGACAGACGAACGTGAAGACGCCCTGGCTGTCGGCTTTGACCTGCTGCGTGGCGCCGAAGGCGGAAATGGGCTGCGGCGTGGGCTGCTTATCCTGCTTTTTGGCCTTGGGCTGGGCCTTGTCGTCCTGCGGCGGCGCGTTGGGATCTTCCGGCTGGGCAACGTTGGGCTTGATCGCCGGATCGAGGCGGGCCACGTCGATGAGCGCCCCGGGGATGGGGGTGCCGTCGAAGAGGGCCTGCCCGGAGAAGGCCATGCCCGAGCACAGGCCGAAGGGACGGCTCAAGGGCGAGATCTCAAAGCTGATGTTGGCGGGCTTGTCCCAGCCTTCGGCGGACCCGTAGGCCGGGATCTGCACCTTGGTGACGTACTGGACGAACTTGTCCTGTTCGGGGACCCAGCCCGCCTTGGTTTGCATGACGAGCTGGTAGACGCCGGGGTGGGGCAGGGAAATGTTTGTGGTCCATGCGCGAGCACCGTAGGCGACGACTTCGTCGAGGACGGAGAGGTGTTCGCTCCGGTCCATGTTGTCTCCGCTGTAGCGCAGTGCCGTGAAGACTTGCGGGCGTTCAATAGGGATGCCCGCGCCCGTTGCCGGATCAATGGCGCAGATGACGAGGTTGAGGGATGTTTTTTCCGGGTCGTCAACGATGGGGCTGTCGGGAAGGACCAGTCCGAAACCGGCATGGGCCGGAGCGGCCAAGAGCATGGCCAGTCCGAGGGTCATCAGGGTACGTCCGAACATGAAAGGCCTCCGCAGTCGGAATTCTCAGCTGTTTTTGGGGAGTGACTCGTGTGGGGAGCTCCAGTTGTACTGGAAGTCGTGCTTTTCGCGCGGTGTTCTGGCGACGACGGCCACATCCACGGCGGCGGCCCCGGCATGTGGATCGAGCAGGGCGAGGGCGGCGCGGCGCAAGGTTGTGCCGGTCGTGTAGGTGTCGTCGACAAGCAGGATGCGCTTGCCCCGGACTTCCGGGAGGGAAAGGAACGCGCTCTTGAGGTTGGCGACGCGTTCGGCTTCGCTCAGGCCCACCTGATGCCGGGTGGGGTGCTGGCGGAGCAGCAGATCGGGCACGAGCGGCACGCCGAGGGCATCGGACAGGGGGCGGGCCAGTTCCTGGCACTGATTGAATCCGCGCTCGCGCAGCCGCGTGGAGTGCAGGGGCACGGGGACGATGGCGTCGGGCTTGGGCAGATCCTTGCAGGAGAGGGCGAGGAACCGCCCGAGCAGGTGCAGCACGGCGGGGTCGGCGCCGAACTTGCCGCGCAGGAGGAGCGTTTTCAGCGCGCCGCTGTATGCGCCGTAGAAGCGGAAATGCTCCCACGGCGGCGGCGTCTTTTGGCATGTCTCGCACAGGGCGGGCTCGGAGTCTGAGAAGGGCTGGAGTTCGCCGCACGAGGGGCAGTAGCCTCCCTTGCGTGGACGGAGCAGGGCCCGGCAGGAGGGGCAGAGGGGGATCTGCATACGCTGCTCGTTGTCGGCATCGGCTGGCAGTTCCCCCCGGTTCAGCGGGGAAAAAGGGATATGGCACAGGATACAGCGCCGCTCATCCAGCGAAGTGGCGTGGAGCAGATCCCGTAACGGTTGGAGAAAACGAAAGCTTCGTTCATTCATGATAGAAACGTGTGGCCTGTTCGGCGGCTTCGAGCCCGAATCGTTCAATCTGGGCAATGGCTTGTGAATGCAAAAGATCGGTGGGCCGCTCCACGCCGCGCAAAAGCAGCGGCTCATGCAGGCTGAATCCCAGCGTATCCAAAAAACAGCGCAGGATCAGGAGGTTGGCCTCAAAGAGCCTGTCGCCCCGCGTACGCGCCGCGCAAAGGACGGCATGGGCGGGACGGCGCGGCGTGCGCGTTCCTTCCCGGCGCTGTTCCCAAAAAATCTGTGCCCGGTCGATGAAGCCCTTGAGCAGCGCCGGGGGGCCATAAAAATAGACGGGGATGTTCAGGATGAGGCTGTCCGCGTGTTCCATCCGCCGGAACAGATCCGCAACGTCGTCCCCGTCAAAGACGCAATGCCCCGGGTGTGCGGAACAATAGCCGCAGCCGATGCAGGGATGGATCGCGTATTCCCTCAGCCTGATGCGGTCCACGGTCGCGCCGCGCGACAAAAGGGCCTGTTCCAGCAGACGGGCGGAGGCGTCGGTGCTGCCGTCGGGATGCGGACTGCAGGCCAGAAGGCAAACGTGCGGCGTTTGTTCGGGAGGGTCCAGTTCGGCGCGGGAAGGGAAGGGCGATTCCATGAATCCTCCTTTTGTCGGGCGGAGAACACGTTTGTGCCGGAACGCCGGAGAAAGGCTGGTTTAAAACCATTCTCCCCGACAGGGAGGATGTCAATGATTTTGGGAAAACGCTCCGGCCCGGAGTTTGGGCCGGAGCGGCGGCTTCTAGTCGGAGAAAACCCATTCGAGGATGGCTTTCTGGGCGTGCAGGCGGTTTTCCGCTTCATCCCAGACAATGGAGGCTTCGCTTTCCATGACCTCGTCGGTCACTTCCTCGCCGCGATGGGCGGGCAGGCAGTGCAGGAACTTGACGCCGGGAGCGGCGAGGCTCATGAGTTCGCTGTCCACGCAGAAGCCCTTGAAGGCTTCCTCGCGCTTTTTCTGCTCCTCTTCCTGCCCCATGGAGGCCCACACGTCGGCATAGATGTAGTCCGCGCCGTCGACGGCGAGCTTGGGATCGTGGGTCAGGAAGATCTTCGCGCCGGACTGGAGCGCAAGGGCGAGAAGCTGCTGATCGGGCTCATAGCCGGGGGCGATGGCCATGTTGAGCTGGAACGGGAAGTACATGGCGGCTTCGATCCACGAATTGGCCATGTTGTTGCCGTCGCCCACCCAGGTTACGGTGACTTTGGAGAAGTCGGGGGTGCGCTCGTAGATGGTCAGGAGGTCCGCCATGAGTTGGCAGGGATGGCCCTGATCGGTGAGGGCGTTGACCACCGGGAGGGAGCCGTATTCGGCGAGTTCGTCGAGCTTTTCCTGGCCGAACGTGCGGACGATGAGGCAGTCCACGTAGCGGGAGAGCACGCGGGCGGTGTCGCGCAGGGGTTCGGAGCGGCCGAGCTGGCTTTCGGCGGGGGTCATGAAGATGGTCGTGCCGCCGAGCTGGCGGACGGCGACGTCGAAGGAGACGCGCGTGCGCGTGGAGGCTTTTTCAAAAATAAGCGCAGCAACCTTGCCGTCCATGCAGTGACCGCGATAGTTGGTCTCTTTCATTTCCTTGGCACGGCGGATGATTTCCCATGCCCCGCTGTGTCCGAGGTCGCGGATTCTCATGAAATGCTTTGGCATGACGTTCTCCTGTATGGACGCGTTGGAAAAAGTGAAAAGGTGATGCCCGGCGGGCGGAAATCGACTTTGCGAACACATTTTTTTAGAATCAATCGTACTAAAAGTAAAGGATGGGCAGGACTGTGAAAGGGATTCATCTTGATCCGCACCGCGGATACCGGGAACGCTGCGCCCCGCGTGACGGCGAGCACGGGTTTCAGCTCGTGATCGGGGAGACGGATCTGCGGGTGACGGCGGTGTCGCCCCTGCCGGAAGGCTTCAAGGATGCCTTGGCGGCACGCGTGCGTACGCTGCGCGGCGAGCTGGAGGCGTGGATTGTGCTGCATCCCGAATTCCGGCACAGCCTTGTGCCCGTCCCGCTGTCCTGTTCCGCCCCTCCTCCCGAAATCGTCCGGCGCATGACCGAGGCTTCGGCTATCGCCGGGGTGGGGCCGTTCGCGGCGGTGGCGGGGACCATCGCGCAGATGGCGGCGGAATCGCTCGTGGACCGCTCTCCGGATCTCATCATAGAGAACGGAGGTGACATTTTCATGTACTCGCGGCGCGATCGTGTGGTGGGGCTGCTGCCCGACCCCGAGTCCGGGGTGCTCATCGGGCTGAATGTGGCGGCGTCGGCATGCCCGTTGGCGCTGTGCGCCTCTTCCGCGACCATCGGGCATTCCCTGAGCTTCGGGCAGGGCGAGCTGGTGCTTGTGCGCTCCCCGGACGGGGCGCTGGCGGACGCGCTGGCGACGGCGTTGTGCAACCGTCTGCAAGGCCCCGGCGACGTCAAAGCCGTGGTGGGCTATGCCCGGCGCTTCGTGAAGCATGGGCTCACCGGGATTTTCGCCCAGTGCGGGGGAGCCATCGGCGTCTGGGGCGACATGGAGCTGACGGCGGTGGAGCAAGATTCTTGAAGAGCGGGGGAAGCCTCGGAGGTGGGGGGACGTTTCTGAAGGCAGGGGCCCCCTTCCCCTCCTTCCCCAAAACTGCCGGCGCGGAGCCCTTCCCGCCCTTTCCAAAGGGGGTATATCCCTGCCCGCAGCCTTTTCCGGCACAGAGTACCTTTTGTTATGAATCTCATCTCAATGCCGAAGTGTTCCAATCATTATTATGGGAAGAGCCATGCACACCATCACGCAACTTGCACCTGACGACGTCCCCGCGGCGGCGGAGGTCATTCGGCAGGCGTTCGCCACAGTCGCCGAGGCTTTTGATCTCACGGAAGAGAACTGCCCCACGAACGGAGCCTTCCTGCGGGACGCGGCACTGGCCGAGGAACAGGAGCGGGGGACCGTCCTGTACGGCCTGTCCGATGAGGACGGTTTGTCCGGTTGCATGGCCCTCAAGCGGAAAGACGAGGCGACGTTCTCTCTCGAAAAGCTGGCTGTGGCCCCGTGGAGCCGGAACCGGGGATACGGCGGGGCGCTGGTGGCGCACGCCGTGGAGGAGGTGCGGCGGTCCGGAGGCGGAACGATCTGCATCGGGGCCATGTACGAAAACAGGAAACTGGTGCGCTGGTACGAGCGGCAGGGCTTCAGCATTACGGGAACCCGGAAGTTCGCGCACCTCCCGTTCGTGGTGTGTTTCATGGAGAAGAGCGTGTGAGGGCGGGGCGTCTTGGACAGGGCGGAGCACGGGTGGGATGCGGCGTTAGAAAGATTGATCAAGCGTTCAATTTGGACGATTGACCCCCTCTCAAAGGGGACGTACAAGGTTCTCATGAGAACTGAACATCCGAATGCTTCCTGCAATGTGGAACGTCCCGTCGTCTCCCTGCGCACCGTCATTATCGCCGTGGGGGCCGCCCAATTCATGCTGCCGTTCATGCTGTCCGGCGCGGGGCCGCTGCTGCCCGCCATCGGGCGGGATCTGCACGCCAGCGCCATGCAGTTGAGCCTCATCAACGCGGCCTACACGTTGTCGCTGGCGATTTTCCATCTGGTGGCGGGCCGGGTGGGGGACATGGTCGGGCGCAAGCGGCTTTTCCTCAGCGGCCTGTCGCTGTTCGTCGTCATGTCGGCCTTGCTGCCGTTCGTGACGAACATCTGGCTGTTCCTGTGCTGCCGTTTCGTACAGGCGATGGGCACCGCCATCATGAACACCTGCGCGCTGGCGATCCTGGTGAGCTGTGCGCCGCCGGAACAGCTCGGCAGGGTGCTCGGGCTCACTTCCATCGGCGTGTACAGCGGCCTGTCGCTCGGCCCCGGCCTGTCCGGGCTTCTCGGCACAGCCCTTGGCTGGCAGTTCCTCTTTTTCAGCGTGGTCCCCATCGGGATCATCGCGTGGCTGCTCATGTACTGCAATGTCCGCTGCGACTGGAAGGACGCCCCGGACGATCCCTTCGACTGGCGGGGGAGCCTCTTCTATACGCTTGCCGTCAGCCTGCTGTCCATCGGGGCGATCTGGCTCTTTTCCGGCGCATGGGCGGGCGTCCTGTTCGCCTTGGGGGTGGTGTTCCTCGGGCTGTTCCTGTGGGAGGAGCGCCGTTCGCACCATCCCATCCTGGACGTCGCCTTCCTCGTGAAGAACAAGGCGTTCGCCCTGAGCACGCTGGCCTCCTTCATCAATTATAGTTCCATTTTCGGCGTGACCTTCTATTTTAGCCTGTACCTTCAAGGCGTCCACGGGCTGACCCTGCTCGAAACCGGGTTGCTCCTGTCGGCGCAGCCTGCCGTTCAGGTGTTTATTTCACCGCTTGGCGGGCGTATGGCGGACAGGCACGGCGCGGACATCATCGCCACGATCGGCATAGCGGTGTGCGGCGTCGGCCTGCTGCTGGCCTCTTCCCTCGACGGGGCGTCGTCGCTGTGGGTGGTCACGCTGGTCCAGCTTGTGATAGGCTCGGGCATCGCGCTGTTCGCGTCTCCGAACACCAGCGCGATCATGACCAGTGTGGACGAAGCGCACATGGGGCAGGCTTCGGGGCTGGTGGGTACGGCCCGCACGCTCGGGACGCTGTCGAGCATGGTCATCATTTCCCTGACCATGAACGCCTATCTGGGCGACGAGGCGCTCGGCCCGAACAATATTCCTGAGTTTCTGGAGGCGATGCACATCAATTTCGCCCTGTTCGGGATACTCAACCTGCTCGGGATCTTCTGTTCGCTCGGAAGGATGGGCGGCCGCGTCAGGCGTTTTTCGCATCGGCTGTTCCATCCGTGGAATCATCATTAAGACAGGTCGGTTATGACAAAGACACTTCTTCTGGATTGCGGCAGCGGCGGAAGGGCCTCCCAGCGGCTCATCAACGAACTCTTTCTCGAACAGTTCGACAATCCCATTCTCCGGACGCTGGACGACGCCGCCAAGCTGGAACTTTCCGGTCCCATCGCCATGAGTACGGACGGGTATACCGTCACCCCGCTGTTCTTCCCCGGCGGCAACATCGGCACCCTGGCGGTGCACGGCACGGTCAACGACGTGTCCATGCTCGGCGCGCGGCCCAGATATCTGACCTGCGGCTTCATCCTTGAGGAAGGGCTCGATCTCGATCTGCTGCGCAAGGTGGTGGAAAGCATGGCGGAGGCGGCCCGCAGCGCCGGGGTGCTCATCGTGTCCGGCGACACCAAGGTCGTGCCGCGCGGGGCCTGCGACAAGCTGTTCATAACCACGGCGGGTGTGGGCGAAATCCTTGCGGACCCGTCGCCGTCCGGCAGCGGCGCCCGGCCCGGCGACGCCATTCTGGTGAGCGGGGCCGTGGGCGATCACGGGCTTGCCGTGCTCGGGCAGCGCGACAGCCTTTCGTTCCTGCAAGGCGTCGAGAGCGACAGCGCTGCGCTCAACAAGATGGTGGAACGCCTGATGCTTGAGGTCGGGGATATTCATGTGTTGCGCGATCCCACGCGCGGCGGGCTGGCGACCACGCTGAACGAGATCGCCGGGCAATCCGGGGTGGTCTGTTCCATCGAGGAGGCCGCGATCCCGATCCACGATGCGGTGCGTTCCGGCTGCGACGTGCTCGGCCTCGATCCCCTGTACCTCGCCAATGAGGGCAAGATGCTGTGTTTTGTGCCGGAAGCCAAGGCTCAGGCCGCGCTCGACGTGCTCCGCTCCGAGCCGCAGGGGCGCGAGGCCGCCCGTATCGGCACCGTGCTCGAAGCCGTGGCCCCGTCCCGTCCCGGTCAGGTCGTGCTCCAGACGCCCATCGGAGGCCGTCGCCTGTTGTCCATGCTTGAAGGCGACCAGTTGCCGAGGATTTGTTAGAAGAATCGGGGAAATATAGGATATGTGGGGAGGGGAGAAGGAACTTTTCTGAAGAAAAGCTTCCTTCTCCCCTCCCCACACCCCTCCCCTCATCTTCCAAAGACTTTTGTAACCGGCATCAGGCGCGGCGTTGTATGCCGGGCGGGGCCGGATGAAGAAACTTTAATGTCTGCGGGGGCTCACGAGCTGAGTGCGGGGGATTGCTGCGCTGCCTCGTTTCCTCCTGAACTCCTTTCGTGCAGCCTTCCCCCGTCGAAGTTTTTGCTGGAGGGGTACAGGGGAGGGCGCTTTTTTCAAAAAGCGTCGTCCCCCGATTCATCCGTCTTCATAATGAGAGGCTCCACAAACGCGGGAGCGAGGGCAAGGCACAGAGACTTTTGGGAAGGCGTTTTTTTCCTGTGGAAAGACAGCCTTCCCTTTCTGTTATAAAGAAAACCCTGTTGTCGTCATTTGCCAATCGGTGAAGCATGTCTTATTAGTTGGGGGATGCGGTGCTCGCCGTGTATCCTCTTTTTCGGGAGTTTTCATGATAGGTTTCCTCGTACGCAAGATTTTCGGTAGTAAAAACGATCGTTTTCTGAAAAAACTCAGGCCGCTGGTGGCTAAAATCAATGCGCTTGAGCCCGAAATGCAGGCCCTTGCGGATGAGGAACTGCCGCAGCGCTTGGCCGTCTATAGGGAACAGGTGCAAAACGGGGAAAAGGATCTGGACGCCGTTCTCCCCGAAGTGTTCGCCTTGGTCCGCGAGGCCAGTACCCGCGTGCTCGGTATGCGGCATTACGATGTGCAGCTGCTCGGCGCGATGGCTTTGCACAACGGCAAGATTGCTGAAATGAAAACAGGCGAAGGCAAGACCCTCGTCGCCACTCTCGCCGTCATCCTGAACTCGCTGGAAGGCAAGGGCGTCCACGTCGTTACCGTCAACGACTACCTCGCCAAGCGTGACGCCGAATGGATGGGCCGGCTGTACAACTTCCTCGGCCTTTCCGTAGGCGTCATCGTCGCGGGCCTGAGCGACGAACAACGCAAGGAAGCGTACGGCGCGGACATCACCTACGGCACGAACAACGAGTTCGGCTTCGACTACCTGCGCGACAACATGAAATTTTACGCCGAGCAGCTGGTGCAGCGCGGCCACCATTACGCCATCGTCGACGAAGTGGACTCCATCCTGATCGACGAAGCCCGTACGCCGCTCATCATCTCCGGCGCGTCCGACGAATCCACCGATCTGTACCAGAAGGTGGACGAAGTTGTCCGCACACTCGAAAAGGAAAAGCACTACACGGTCGACGAAAAGGGCAAAACCGCGTCGCTCACCGACGAAGGCGTGCTGTACGTGGAAGAACAGCTCGGCATCGAGAACCTCTACGACACCGCCAACATCACCGCGCAGCATCATGTGTTGCAGTCCCTCAAGGCGCACACCGTATTCCGCCGCGACGTCGACTACATCGTGAAGGACGATCAGGTCGTCATCGTCGACGAGTTCACGGGCCGCCTCATGGCCGGACGCCGGTTCAGCGACGGCCTGCATCAGGCTCTCGAAGCCAAGGAACACGTCACCGTCGCCGCCGAGAACCAGACCCTCGCCAGCATCACGTTCCAGAACTATTTCCGCATGTATGACAAGCTGTCGGGCATGACCGGCACGGCCGACACCGAAGCCGTGGAATTCGCCCAGATCTACGGTCTGGAAGTGTCCACCATTCCGCCGAACCGCCCCATGGTCCGCAAGGACATGCCGGACCTCATCTACCGGACGCGGCGTGAAAAGATGCAGGCCATCATTCAGGCCATCAAGGAACTGCACGCCACGGGCCAGCCCGTGTTGGTGGGTACGATTTCCATCGAAACGTCCGAACTCATTTCGCAGCTCCTGAAACGCGAAGGCGTGCCGCACAGCGTGCTCAACGCCAAGCACCACGCGCAGGAAGCCGAAATCGTCGCGCAGGCCGGTCAGGCCGGCAAGGTGACCATCGCCACCAACATGGCGGGACGCGGTACGGACATCAAGCTCGGGGAAGGCGTCGTCGAACTCGGCGGCCTGCACATCCTCGGCACCGAACGCCACGAGAGCCGCCGTATCGACAACCAGTTGCGCGGCCGTTCCGGCCGTCAGGGCGATCCGGGCTCCTCGCGTTTCTATCTGTCGCTCGAAGACGATCTCATGCGCCTGTTCGGTTCCGACCGCCTTTCCGGGCTCATGCAGAAACTCGGGATGCAGGAAGGCGAGCCCATCGAGAACAACATGGTTTCCCGCGCCATCGAGAATGCCCAGAAGCGCGTGGAAGGCCATCACTTTGAAATCCGTAAGACCCTGCTGGACTATGACAACGTCATGAACCAGCAGCGTACCGTCATCTACAGCCTGCGCCGGGATCTGATGCAGGAGCCGGATCTTGAGCCCATCCTGAACGAGTATTTGTCCGATCTGCTGGACGATATGTATGCCGGGCTCGAAGTTTCCAAGGCCGCACGCGACATCGAAGATGAAAAGCCCGTGCGCGCCCGCCTGTCCGAGGTCATGAACATCGACCGCGTGCTGCCCGGCGATGCGCCCCTGCCGACCCGTGAAGAGGCGCAGGAACTGGTGCTGTCCATCATGGCCCAGTTGCGGGAAGAGGCCGGGCCGCTGTACGCGGACCTGCTGCGTTACTTCCTGCTTGAGGAACTGGATCGCGGCTGGAAGGAACACCTCCGCAACATGGACTTCCTGCGCGACGGCATCGGCCTGCGCGGCTACGGCCAGCGCGATCCCAAGCTGGAGTACAAGCGTGAAGGCTTCAACATGTTCCAGGAACTGCTTGTGCACATCCGTGAGGGAGCGTTCCGCGCCCTTACCCGCGTGCGCGTGGAGCAGCGGCCCACGGAAGTTGCGGAAGAAGTTGTCGCCGCGCCCGAGCCGGAACCGATGTTCCAGCACAAGGAGCAGCCGCAGCAGCTTTCCTACTCCAACGAACCCGAAGATCTGCTCGGGGCTCCCGCTCAGGCCAAAGCCGAGAACAAGCCGGGCCGCAACGATCCCTGTCCCTGCGGCAGCGGCAAAAAGTACAAGAAGTGCTGCGGCGCGAACGAGAAATAGTGAAAGCGGTTTTGGGAAGGGGAGAGTGTTCCGAAAAAGGCTCTCCCTCCCTCAAGATTGCCAGCGAGGGCACAGCCCTCCCGCCTCAAGGCTTTTGTAGGGGATCCCTGTGTGGGGATTGACCCTGACGCAGAAAAGATTGCATGTGCAAACGCCTCCTGTGCTGGTCGCGGGAGGCGTTTTTTGTGGGAGCTGGAGGATGGGATCGGAAACGCGTGAGATTGTCATGGCTTTTTCAAGGGAGTTCGGAGAAACTGAATCACCTCCTCGTTGGGATATGAAAATGGAAAGATGTTTGGGGAGGTGGCTGAAAGGCCCCCTTTTTTTGTTTGAGCTGCAAAGTGAGGTAGTGATGCGAAACCGTCTGGTGTTGTTGGCGGCTTTGATGTGGTGTCTGTCCGGTGTCGCGGCAGCGGCTCCGGCGATGGATATTGTGCTGTATCCTTCGAGCGCGCAGGTGCAGGTTGACGATACGCTGCCCGTGAAGAACGGGGCGGTGGCCTTTGTGGTCCCTGCGGGTACCGACTTGGAGTCTCTCGTTATTTCCTTGGATAAAGGCGAAGTCATCAGCCGCCGGGCAATCCCGGTTCTGGTGGCGGACAGCGAGACCGTAGCGGCGTTGCGCCAGGACTTGGCCGAAGCGCGTGCACATGCGGCGGGGCTGGAAGGCGAAGCCGCAGCGGTGGCGGCGCGGATCTCGCTGTGGAGCAAGGGCGCGCTGGCGCAAGAGGTTTCGATGGCGGAGATGGAAAAGCTGGATGCGGTTATGCCGGAACGCCTCAAGGCGTTGTATGTGCAGGCCGCAGCACTGGAGCCGCAGGTCAAGGAAGCGCGGGAAGGCGTGGCGCGCCTTGAGCAGGCCTTGTCCGAATACGGCGATGCGGCGACGGGCACCCAGGTCGAGGCGCAGGTCGGCGATCTCTCCGGAAATGTCCGGGTACGCTATTCGTACATGCTGTCCGGATGCGGCTGGTCTCCGGCCTACCGGTTCGATGCGGAGCCGGAAAAGGGATTGGTGCGTTTCACGCAGCAGGCGGAAATCCGGCAGGCGACGGGGCAGGACTGGAAGGGCGTGCATCTTACGCTGGCTTCCGCCGATCCGGGCAGCGGATTGCAGCCGGGCAGCCTGCCGAACTGGACGTTGCGGAAGGTGGAGCATATGCCCCGGGCGCTCGCCGCGAGCCCCGTCATGGAGCAGGCGGCGATGGACGCGGCCCCCAATATGATGATGAAGGCGGCTCCGCCCGTAGATGTCCGTGAAATGGCGACGTTCGCGGCGTGGGACTTGGGGACGCGCACGGTTCCCGCCGGTCGGCCCGTGCTGTTCGAGTTGGCGCGGGGTGACTGGAAGGCGTCGTTCGTCCGCTTGGCCCGTCCCGGCTACGGCGGCAAGGCGGCGTGGCTGATGGCCGAGGTTCGTTTGCCCGAAGCCGTGGACTGGCCGCATGGCCCGGCCCAGTATTCGGTGGACGGGTTGCCCGTGGGGGCGGGAACATTTGCGCTGTCAGGGGATCACGAGGATATGTTCTTCGGCAGGGATTCCCGTGTGACGGTGGACATGAAGCAGGATCTCCGCCAGAGCGGCAGCAAGGGCTTTGTGGGCAAGCGCCAGACCCGCGACTGGAAGTGGACGATTGAGGTAACCAACAGCCATACGCAGCCCGTTGCCGTGCGCGTGGAAGATCCCGAACCGCAGATCGGCGACAGCGCCATCGAGGTGAAGGTCGTCGCCAAGCCCGCCCCGGTTGTGAAGGATCACGTCAACACGTGGAATCTCACCGTGCCCGCTTCCGGCAAGAGCGTCATCGACTACACCGTCGAAGCCTCCGCGCCCGAGGACATGCACTTTATCTACGGAAGGTAGAGAAAGTGGGAGGGGAAACTTTCTTCAAAAAGCTTCCCCTCCCCAAACCTCTTCCTCTCTCCGCCAATTCCCTTACCCCATCCTTTTGAACATCTTGTCCAGATCGCTGGTGCCCCATTGCAGGACGCAGGGCCTCCCGTGCGGGCAGAACTGGCGGTTCTCGGTCATGAGCCACTGGGCGATGAGGTTGACCGCTTCATCCGGGGCGAGGGCGTCCCCGGCCTTGATTGCAGCCTTGCAGGCCATTGTGGCCCAGAGCGAATGGAGATCCTCCTTGCGCCCGGCGAGTACCTCACGGATGAATTCCCCGGCGGCGGCACGCTCCAGCAAAGGCGGCACGGCGTGCACTTCGAGCACGGTTCCGGCTCCCTGTTCCCGCAGCGCCAGCTCGAACCCGAGCGCGGAGAGGGATTCGTGAAACTCCTGAATGCGCTCCCGTTCCGCCGGATGCAGCGTATATTCGAGCGGCAGCACCAAGGGCTGGGACATGCCCGAAAAGCCCCCGGCCTCTATCCGGGACACCAGCACCCGCTCGTGTGCGGCGTGCTGGTCGAGGATCAGCAGGGACGCGTTGTCGCGGCCGTTGCGTATATCCCGGAGCAGCAGATACGTCCCGCCGATCTGCCCCATGTACACGTAAGGGCCGACGCGTACTTGGCCTTCGCCAAGCTGCTCGATTTCGGGCTGTTCGGGCTCGGAGGGGCTGGCGCGGTTGGCGGCTGGTGGCTGCACGGCGGCGTGCGGCGCGGTTTCCGGTAACGGAGCCGCACCTGCCGTCGGAGGCTGCGGAGCCGCGAACGCTTGGGGGGCTTCGTGGAAGGATGGGGCGGCGGGCTTGCCGGGAACCTTGTCCCACGGAAGCCCTTCCTCGCCATACAGCAGCGGCTCGGGGACAGAGTCCGGTTCGGAGGCTGGCCGTTCCGATGCGGGGGGCACGGCGGAAGGCGTTTCTTCGTGATCCGGCGGGATGAGGGGTTGCTGCCGGGGCCGCATGATCCGCTCTCGATCCGCCTCGCCCCAAAAGCCGAGGGGCTTGGGCTCGTACGCGGGGGCATGGCGCGCTTCTTCGCCGGAAGGGGCCGCGTCAAGATCGCCCGTGGGGAGATTGCGGACAACCGCCTCCTCCACGGCCCGGAGCACGGCCCCGAACACGGAGCGCTCATCCCGGAAACGGACTTCGATCTTGGCTGGGTGCACGTTTACGTCCACTTCTTCCGGAGGCAGATCCATGAACAGGACGATCTGCGGGTATTCCTTGGAAAGGAGGCGCCCCTTGTAGGCTTCGCGGACGGCGCGCAGGATGACCTTGTCGTTGACGGCCCTGCCGTTGACGTAGAGCAGCATCCGGTCGCCGCGCGGCTGGGCCTGTCCGGGCGGGGAGACCAGCCCGTGGACGCGGATGTCATTGGTGGTGCGGTCGAACGGCAGCAGGGTTTCCGTAACGGAATCGGGCCAGATGACCGAGAGGCGTTCCTGCAGGGACTGCCCGGCGGGGAACCGCAAGACTTCCCGCGTCCCGGCAAGGAAGATGAAGCCCGCGTCCGTATGCGTGAGCGCCAGACGGGTGAGGAGTTCCTGCGCACGCTTCTGTTCGGTCGCGGGCGCTTTCAGAAATTTGAGGCGGGCGGGGATGGTGGCGAAGAGGTCGCGGATTTCGACGACCGTTCCCTTGTGCAGGCCGCTCGGCCCTTGCTGGGCGAGCACGCCGTGTTCCATCTGGATGAAGGCCGCGTCGGGCTCGGCGTCTTCCGAGGCGCGGAAAGCCGACTCCATGCGGAAACTGGACACGGACGCGATGCTCGGCAGGGCTTCGCCGCGGAACCCGAAGGAGCTGATGTGCCAGAGATCGTCCATGCTGGTTATTTTGCTGGTGGCGTGGCGCGTGACGGCCAGCTCCAGCTCGGCGGCGGGGATGCCCGCGCCGTTGTCCCTGACCCGGATGAGGCTCTGCCCGCCGTTTTCCAGCGTGACCTCGATCAACGTTGCTCCGGCGTCAAGGCTGTTTTCCACAAGTTCTTTGACTACGCTTGCGGGGCGTTCCACGACTTCACCGGCTGCGATCTGATTGCGCAGTTCGGGTGAAAGGAGGTGGATGCCGTGGCGTCCGGCAGGCGAACCGTCGTGAGGGGATGTTTCGTTCATCCATTTGATATAGTGTCTTGCGGAAAAAGGCGCAAGTGGATACCGTAGAGCAAAGCGGAACGCCGGGTTGCGTTCCGTGGGATGGGGCGCTTTGCCCATACCGCAACAGATGGAGGTTTTCATGCGTCGTCTTCTCTTGTCCGGTCTGATGGTTCTGGCTTTTTCCGTCACCGCGTTCGCGGGTGTGGATGTGAGCAAACTCCAGCTTCCCGGCGACATCACGCAGGCGCAGGCCGATACGGTCATCAAGGGCGCTCTCGCCAAAGCCAAAGAGCAGGGCGTGCCCATGAACATTGCCGTCGTGGACGCCGGGGGCAACCTGAAGGCCTTCACGCGCATGGACGGGGCCTTCCTCGGCAGCATCGACATTTCCATCGGCAAGGCCCGTACCGCCCGCCTGTTCAACATGCCGACGTCCGCCCTCGGCGCGGCCTCGCAGCCCGGCAAGGAATTGTACGGCATTGAAGTCACCAACAACGGTCTGGTCATTTTCGGCGGCGGCGAACTGCTCAAGAACAAGGACGGCGTCATCGTCGGTGCCGTCGGCGTGAGCGGCGGCAGCGTGGCTGAGGATACCAACGTGGCCAAGGCCGGCGTCGCGGCGTTCAAGTAGCCGGCTGAATAAAAAACGGGAAGGGTGGAGACGGTTGCCGGGAATAGGCCGGTGCGTTTGCCGCCCTCCCTTAGCCTCCCTTTTCCGACAAACGGGGCGGATAGGTGAAGGCTTTCGGCGGGCTTGCCGTCAGGCAAAGAAAGGCATGGGAACCGGATGGTTCCCATGCCTTTGTCGTTTGGGAGGCGCGAGCGTTTAATCTGTACCGTGGAGCTTGGCGGCGGTTTCTTCGTCCAGAAGCGTGCGGAGTTCGCGCAGGAATCCGCTGCCCTCGAAGTATTCTTTTCCGTAGCCGAGATTGAACCGGTAGTCGAAAGCCTCCGGGTTGCGTCCCTGATTGTGCTGGATAATGGTTTCCGCCTTGTCCAGCGCCTTGACGAGCCGGGCTTCCGGAGTTGCGTTCGCGTTGTATTCCCGCCACAGGGCCAGCAGGGATTCGGCTTCCCGCTCGGGGAGCAGGGAAAAGGCCTTGCGCACGGCCCGGCTTTCCTCGTCGGTTTTTTCTTGCGGGTCCGGGCACAGTGCCGCCGAAATGTCTCCGCCGTAGAGTTCGCCCATGTCGTGGATCAGGCTCATCATGAGCACTTTTTCCCTGTTCAGGCCGGGAAGGCGTCCGGCGGCGAGCCCGGCGAACAAGGCCAGCCGCCACGAATGCTCAGCCGTGCTTTCGCGCCGCCCGTCGTGTGTCCAAGCCGTGCGGGTGACGGCCTTCAGCCGCTCGGCTTCCTTGATGAATCGCAGGTACTGCTCAATGAAATCCATAGGTGTTTTTCCTGGGGCTTTCCGGTCAGGCCAGCTCTTTTTTGAGGTAAAGCATGTCCGTGAGGAGAACGCCGTCTTCATAGATTGGTTCGGGGTAGTTGTCGGTAAAGAATCCGGTGACGGTGTGCGTGTGCGTGAAACCGAACCGGGCGTAAAAAGCCACGCCGGGGCCTGCGGTTCCCACATACATCGCCCGGAAACGTGCCGCGTAGAATTTGAACAGGGTTTCCATCAGGCGGGTGGCATACCCCTGCTTTTGGAATTGGGGGTCGGTGGCGAGGTTCTTGAGTTCGCAGGCCGTGTCGGAATAGGGGATGACCACAGCCACGCAGACGGGCGCGTCGCCGATGGAGAGGACATGCATATCCCCAGCTTCCAGATAGCGATCGATCATGGCTTCGCAGGGGTCCGCGAGCAGAAGGAGCGGAAGGTACTGTTTTTTGTCGGTCGTGATGGTCTGGAAGGTGGCCATTGTCGTTCCCCAAAAAAAGGTTGATGGCGTTTCCGCTCGTGAGGGAAAAGAAAAGCGTCTGCCGTTCCGGAAGGGGCGGCGGGTACGGAAAAGGGGGAGCGGCGTACCGCGCGGGGAGATCCCGCAGGGCATTCCGCTCCCCCCTCGTCAGGTCGGATCGGGTGTCTTACGCCAGAGCCAGCGAACCTTCGTAGGCGGGACGCTTTTCGCGGGTCTTGCGGTTTTGGGCCTCTTCAAGGGAGAGGTCGATGAGCTGGAGCGCCCGTTCGCTTTCCGCCTTGCGCAGGAAGGCGTTGTTCAGCTGATGGCCGGAGCAGCATATTTCGAACTGGCCCTGAATGGGCATCCCGAGCATGGCCATGTCGCCGATGAAGTCCAACACCTTGTGGCGGACGAATTCGTCCTTGTAGCGCAGGCCTTCAGGATTCATGACGCCGTTGTCGTCGAGCACGACCACGCTTTCCAGAGAGCCGCCGCGGGCGAGGCCGTGGCTATGCAGGTATTCGACGTCCTTGAAGAAGCCGAAGGTGCGGGCGTTGGCGACGCGGGTAAAGTTTTCCGGAGTCACTTCCATGCTGAAGCGCTCGCGGCCGATGGTCGGATGGGGAAAGTCGATGGTGCAGTCCACACGGAACCCGGCATAGGGGAGCGCGCGGATGTACTTCTCGCCGTCGCGCAGTTCCAAGGGGCGGCTGATGCGCATCACCTTGCGGGGCGCGGGCAGCTCACGGATGCCGGCTTCGGCGAACAGTTCCAGAAACGCCGCAGCGGAGCCGTCCATAATCGGGATTTCGCCGCCTTCGACGCTGATGATCAGGTTGTCGATGCCGAGGCCAAGTACGGAAGCCAGCAGGTGTTCCACCGTGGAGACGGTGGCCCCGTTCGAACCGAGAGTGGTGGCGAGCACCGTCGTGGCGACGGCTTTGGGGGCGGGACTCACGCGGCGGATGCCATCCGGGGTATGGATGTCGAAGATGATGCCCGTGTTGGCCGAAGCGGGGCGAAGAGCAAGGTAGACCTTGTTGCCGCTGTGCAGGCCAATACCGGAACAAGTAACGACGCGTTGAATAGTAGTCTGGTTCATGGAATCCCTCCGCTCTAACCTACAGCAAGAAACGGGCCAAAACCTTTATTTGTCATATCTCCTTTGAACAATACGAAAAAAATGTATTGTGACAAAAAAACCATCGTGTCTTTTCCACAACACTGTGGCCCTCAAGCCGCGGGTTTCCGAGCGCTCGCCACTCGATCATGGCCTGACAAGTCTTTGAGAATCAAGACGTTTTCCCATTTGTGGCTTTCAAGCAACACTTTTATGGCAGCGCCTTGCGCATAGCCGTGCTCCATGAGTAGCAGGCCGCCCGGTTTGAGGGCCACGAAAGCCTCCTGAGCCACGGCTATCAGGTGTTCCAGCCCTTCCGGCTTATCCGGGGGAGTGGAAGGGGCATGGCTGTGGCTGCCGCCGTGGTCATGATGGTGGTCATGGCTGGGGATCTTGTCCGAGTCCACAAAGTTCGGGACGAGCGCCGTGACAGGTTCGAAATCACGGACTTCGGCGGAGAGCCCTTCATATTCGGTTTTGCCGACATAGGGCGGGTTGCTGACCAGCAGATCCAGCGATTCCGGGCGCAGGAGAGGTCGGGTGAAGTCGGCGCGGACGGGTTGGAGCCGCTGGCGGACATCGTGGCGCACGGCGTTTTGGCAGGCCACGGCCAGCGCGCGGCCGGACAGATCGACCATGAGGCCGCGCCAGTCTGGGCGTTCCGCGCACAGGGTCACGGCGATGCAGCCGCTGCCCGTACCCAGATCCGCAAAGCTGGCGGGGCCGTCGCAGCCTTTGAGGGCCGCTTCGATGAGGTGCTCGGTTTCAGGGCGGGGAATGAGGGTGGCGGGCGTGACCCGGAAGTCCCTGCCGTAGAATTCGCGCTGGCCGAGAAGGTAGGCGGCGGGTTCGCCATCGGCCCGGCGGCGGAGCAGGCCGGTCATGCGGGAAAGCTGATCGCTGGTGAGGAAGGTTTCCGGACGGGTGGCGAGTTCCACACGGCTGATGCCGCAGACGTGCTGGAGGATGAGTTCGGCGGACAGGCGCGGCGAGTCCACCGCGGCCTCATGCAGCGTGCGGGTCGCTTCGCGGACCCAGTCGGCTCGGGAAAGTTCAGGCATGGGTAATCCTTTGGGTATGAAAGGTGGGGGAGGGGAGAAGGGGCCTTTCTTCAGAAAGGCCCCTTCTCCCCTCCCCCACACCCCCTCC
>NZ_JNJP01000038.1 GCF_000701705.1 Bilophila wadsworthia ATCC 49260
AAGGGGCGCCTTTCTCGAGAAAGGCGCCCCTTCCCCTCCCCAAACCCCTCCCTATCCCCTTCAAAGACTTTTGACCTTATCGAATCCCTGTTTCCAGCCTTCGCCGGAAATGGGGAAGCTTTTTTTGAAATGGATTCAAAACATTCAGGATATCCGGCGGACACCCGTGGAGCCCAGTGACGAGCCCGGATGGAACGGGCATAGGCTGAAGACTGCCGGCCCTGATGCGCTGAAAAACCCTGCCCGCAATACGTGTTCCTTACGGCAGACGCAAGAGCGCGTCCCGAAGCTACCTTAAACGGACTGCAACCGCTGATAAAAAACAGGCATGGGGGGACTTGGAGCGGTGTGCCCTTCACCGGCAAGGCGTCATTCCTTCTTTTTCGAAACGATGCCCTCAAGCTTGCTCATCTTCTCGCGGAGGCTGAGCAGAACAATGCGATCCTGCGGCTGGATGACGGTCTGGCCGGAAGGGATGAACGCCTCGCCGCCCCGGATGACCCCGAGCAGAAGTATCCCCTTGGGCAGGCCAAGCTCATGCACACGCTTCCCGGCGACAAGGGATTCCTCATCCACCAGAGCCTCGAGCATTTCAGCGGCGTCGCCGCCCACGGAGACGCTGGAAAGCACCTTCCCTTGCCGGATATACTGCAAAATACTGTTCACGGCGGACAAGCGGGGGCTCACGCTGTGCGCGATGCCGATGGCTTCCACGAGGGGGAGGTAGGCGGCCTTGTTCACGCGGGCCACGGTTTCCTTCACGCCGAGGGATTTCGCCAGCAGGCAGGACAGGATGTTCGATTCCTCGTCGCCCGTCACCGCGATGAAGGCGTCCATCTGATCAATATGCTCTTCCTGCAGGAGGGACTTGTCCGTGCCGTCGCCGTGCAGGACCAGCGTACCCTGCAGCTGGTCCGCCAGCTGTTCGCAGCGCTCCTCGCTGATGTCGATAAGCTTGGTGTCCACGCCCTTGTTCTCAAGGAGCCGCGCCAGACGCAGGCCGATGTTCCCGCCGCCCACGATGCAGGCCGTGCCGAGGCTGCCCCGCGTCTTGTGCAGCGCCCGCAGCAGTGCCCGCTGGCTGGTGGGCTTGTAGGCGAAATAGACGGTGTCCCCCGCCTTGATGACGTCGGAGCCGGAAGGGACGATGAGCTTCTGGCCACGGGCGATGGCCCCGACCATGATGCCGTCGTCCTGCACGATCTCCCGGAAACGGGTCAGCGGCTGCTCAATGAGCGGGCCGCTCTCCACGCGCATCCCGACCATACGGATGAACCCGTCGGCGAGCTGGCCGTACTCCACCGCTCCGGGCAGCGTGAGAAGGCGCTCGATGGAGCGGACGATCTCCTGCTCCGGGTTGATGAGCATACTGATTTGCAGGGACCCGCTGCCGAGCAGCTGGGGATAGGCGGTGTACTCTTCCGTGCGTATCCGTGCCAGTTTCATGGCTTTCGGGGCGATGGTGTTGGCGAACAGGCAGGCGACGATATTGGTTTCGTCGCTGTCGGTCACGGCCAGAAAAATAGCGGCGTCGCCCGCCCCCGCATTCTTGAGAACCGATGGGATGGAGCCGGACCCGAGCACGGTCTGCACGTCCATGTTGTCTTCTATCCTGCGGAGCTTGTCCGGGTTCTGGTCAATAACCACAACCTGCTTCTGCTCTTCGGACAGGCGTTGCGCAATGTGGAACCCCACTTCCCCCGCTCCCACGATGACGATCTTGAGTTCTTCAACCTTCTGGGGAGCACGACGAAACAGCATAAAGCCTCCAACAACGCCTATAGGATGGATTTTGCTCTGAAACAACAGTTCATCGCAAGGATTCAGACTACCGCAGTGTAGCGTAAAACATCCGGGGGGAAAACTAGAAAAAGCGCCCGCAACCCGCATGAGCACTCGCCAACCCGACCTTTACGCTTGCCTTCTCAACGCAGCCATTTTAAAAGAATGTACTATTCATCCTTTCTGCTTTTATGGAGCCTCCACCGCTATGGACATCCCTCTTCTTCCGGACATCGTCGCCATTTTCTGCCTTTCCATCGGCGTCCTGCTCGTCTGCCACCAGGTCAAAATCCCGCCCATCGTGGGGTTCCTGCTGACCGGCGTCCTGTGCGGCCCCACGGCCCTGGGGCTCGTCCAGAACCCCCACGCGGTCGAACTGCTGGCGGAGATCGGCGTGGTCCTGCTGCTGTTCTCCATCGGCCTTGAAATGTCCGGCGAAGAACTCATGCGCCTGAAACGCCCCGTGTTCGTCGGCGGCACGGCGCAGGTGGTGCTGACCGTCGGCGCGTTCATGTGCCTCGGCGTGCTCACGGGCCAGACGTGGCAGCAAAGCATGATGTACGGCTTCCTCGCCTCCCTGTCCTCCACCGCCATCGTGCTCAGCCGCCTCCAGCAGAAGGCGCAGTCCGAATCCCCGCAGGGCAGGCTCGACTTTTCCGTGCTCATCTTTCAGGACATCGCCGTCGTCCCCATGATGCTCGCCATCCCGATCCTCGCCGGGCAGGGGGACACGGACCTCGGGGGGATGCTCGTCTCCGCCGGGCGGACGCTGGTGATCCTCGTAGGAGGCTGGGTCCTCGCCCGCCATGTGGTCCCCCGCATCATGCAGCTCGTGCTCCGTACCCGGAGCAAGGAGCTCATGCTCATGACCGTGCTTGGCCTGTGCTTCGCCATCGCCCTCGGCACGGCCTCGCTCGGCCTCTCCCTCGCCCTCGGCGCGTTCCTCGCCGGGCTCCTGCTCTCCGGATCGGAATACAGCCTCAACGTCCTCGAAGGCATCCTCCCCTTCAAGGACGTCTTCACCAGCCTGTTCTTCATCTCCGTGGGTATGCTGCTCGACGTGGGCTTCCTCGTACACCATCTGGACAAAGTGTTCCTCTTCGCGGCCCTGCTCATCTTCCTGAAATCCATCCTGTCCCTGCCGCCCATGCTGCTGGTGGGGTACCCCCTGCGCGTCTCCATCCTCGCCGCCATGAGCCTCGCGCAGATCGGGGAATTCTCCTTCGTGCTGGCCCGTTCCGCCGTGAACAGCGGCCTCATGGACAACGACGGGTACCAGATGTTCCTCGCGGCGAGCATCGTGACCATGATGCTGACCCCCACGGTCATGGAAATCGCGCCCAAGGTCGCCTCCTTCGTGAGCCGCCACATGCACATGCCCGTCGATGAGGAAGCCGCCGCCCAAAGGGACGAATCCCTCAAGGATCATTTGATCATCGTAGGGTTCGGCGTGGGCGGCAAGCATCTGGCCCGCACGGCGCGCGAGGCGGGCATCCCCTACGTCATCCTTGAAATGAATCCCGATACAGTGTCGCGCTACGGCGGCAAGGAACCCATCCACGGCGGCGACGCCTCCAAGCCCCTCGTGCTGGAACACTTCGGCATCCAGAGCGCGCGCGTCATCGCCGTCGTGATTTCCGACCCCTCCGCCGTCCGGGCCATCACCGCCGTGGCCCGCAAGCTCAACCCCAAAGTACACATCGTGGTACGTACCCGCTTCCTCGGCGAAGTGGACGCCCTCCGGCGGCTTGGTGCCAACGACGTCATCCCCGAGGATTTCGAAACGTCCATCGAAATCTTCTCCCGCGTGCTCGGGCACTATCTCGTCCCGCGCCAGACCATCGAACGGTTCGTGAACAGCATCCGGCACGAATACTACAACATGGCCCGTCAGCTCCGCATGACCGGCATGGATCTGCCCTCACTCGCTGATGAGGTCCTCACCGGCCTTGAAGTGGTGGCCTGCAAGGTCGAACCCGGCTGCGCCCTCGACGGCAAGCGCCTGATGGATACCTCGCTCCGCAAGAAATACGGCGTCACCGTCGTCGGCATCCGCCACGCCGGGCAGATCATCCCGTCGCCCGGAGGGGACGCCTTCCTCCACGGCGACGATACGGTATTCCTCTTCGCCTCCCCCGCCTCCCTCACGACCGTCATGCCCTTCTTCCGCACCAATCCCGAGCCGGAGAGGGCCGAAGATTTGTAGGGACAGCATTCCTCCGCAGCAACTCAAAAAATCCAGACACGTTGCAGCAAAAAATACGGTATCCCCGAGAACGGTGACTCCGGGAAACTTCCAACAAGGCCCGGGCCGCCAAGCCGCCGCTACCGCGGCCCGCCCCGTTTACGAAAGTCTTTGAAGGAAAGGGGTGGGGGTTGGGGAGGGGAAACGTGGGGGTGCTCCCCCCTTCTTCAGAAAGTTTCCCTTTCCCCTCCCCAATCTTCACCTCCCCCCACAGCTCCAGAGCTTGCGTGCGGAAACGGGCGGGTTTATAGTTGCAGGCTGGCGGCGGCCTGCGGGCCGGAGCCGGGACGTTGTAAAGCATTCCACCGGCAAGGCCGGCTGTCGGGCATCTCCCCAGAAAGGCGAGCGGCCCCAAAACATAGAGGGATATTTGATGAAAACGGCACAGGAAATACGGGCTATGATGCGCGGGGGCAACGCCACGATCGGTACGTGGCTCCAGTTCCCTTCGGCGGACGTTGCGGAAGTGATGGGCGCATCCGGTTACGACTGGGTGGCTGTGGACATGGAACACGGCGCGTTCACGCGGGCCATCCTGCCGGACGTGTTCCGCGCCATCGAACGGGGCGGCTCCACGCCTTTCGCGCGCATCGCGCAGGCTGAACTGCGGCCCATCAAGGACGCGCTGGACTCCGGCGCGCAGGGGCTCGTCTTCCCCATGATCGAATCCCGCGAGCAGCTCGACCGGGCGATCAGCCTCTCCCTGTACCCCGACGCGGGCGGCAGCCGGGGCGTGGGCTACTCCCGCGCCAACATGTACGGCAGGGATTTCGATCCCTACCGCGTGGACGTGGCGAAGGATATCCTCCTCGTCGCGCAGATCGAGCATATCCGCGCCGTGGAACAGCTCGACGCCATACTGTCCCACCCCCGCCTCGACGCGATCATGGTCGGCCCGTATGACCTTTCCGGCTCGATGGGCCTCACCGGGCAGTTCGATCACCCCGATTTCGTCGCCGTGATGGCCCGCATCAACGAAGCCTGCAAGCGCCACAACATGCCCATGGGCAACCACGTCGTGCAGCCCGAGCCCGAACGCCTCGCCAAGTGCATCGCCGACGGCTACCGGTTCATCGCCTACGGCATCGACGCGGTGTTCCTCCTCCACGGCTGCGCCTGCCCGAAACGCTAAAAAACTGGGGCGGGGAAGGGAACCCTTTGAAAAGGGCTTCCCTTCCCCGCCCCAGACCCCACCCCTTCCCTCCTAAACTTTTCGGTTTTGGGACGGGGAATAGACAAGGAAATGTGCATGAAAATCGTTTTCTTCGGCGGTTCCGGCTTTTTGGGATCGCACGTATGCGACAAGCTTTCCGATGCGGGCCATGACGTCACCATCGTCGACCTGCGCCCCTCCCCCTACCTGCGCCCGGATCAGAAGATGGTCACGGGGAGCCTGCTGGACGAGGATCTGGTCAATACCGTCGTGAGCGGCGCGGACGCCGTGTTCGACTTCGCGGGCCTCGCCGACATCGGCGAATCCAACCAGAAGCCCGTGGAAACCGCCCGCATCAACGTCCTCGGCAACGTCATCCTGCTCGAAGCCTGCCGCAAGGCCGGGGTCAAGCGCTACGTCTTCGCCAGCACGCTCTACGTGTACGGCAAGTCCGGCGGCTTCTACCGGTGCAGCAAACAGGCGTGCGAACTGTATATCGAAAATTATCACGATATGTTCGGCCTCGAATACACGATCCTGCGCTACGGTTCGCTCTACGGCCCCCGCGCCGACCGCCGCAACGCGATCAACCGTTTCGTGGCCGAAGCGCTGGAAAAGGGCACGATCACCTATTACGGCGCACCCACGGCCCTGCGCGAGTACATCCACGTCGAGGACGCCGCCCTCAGCACGGTGGAGATCCTCGGCCCGGAATACGCCAACCAGAACATCGTGCTCACCGGCAACCAGCCCATGCAGGTGGGCGACCTGTTCCGCATGATCGAGGAAATGCTCGGCAAGCCCATTGAAATCAAGTACCAGCACGACCCCAACAGCGGGCACTACCAGATCACGCCGTACGCCTTCATGCCCAAGGTGGGCCGCAAAATGACCCCGCACCTGTCCACCGAACTCGGACAGGGCGTGCTCAAGGTCATGGAAGAAATCCATCAGGAACTGCACCCGGACCTCAAGGAGCTCGGCGGGTACCTGATGGTGGACAAAGCCGACTAACCGACACCGCTCAGGAGACGCCTCATGAATATCATCGCCATTATCCCCGCCCGCATGGGTTCCAGCCGCTTTCCCGGAAAACCCCTTGCCGACATCCACGGCATCCCGATGGTCGGCCATGTGACCATCCGTACCGCCATGTGCAAAGAACTGTCCTCCACATGGATCGCCACCTGCGATCAGGTCGTGATGGACTACGCCGCCTCCGCCGGGCTCAAAGCCGTAATGACCGCCGACACCCATGTCCGCTGCACGACCCGTACCGCCGAAGCCATGCTCAAGATTGAGGAAATGACCGGGCAACGCGCCGACATCGTGGTCATGGTGCAGGGTGACGAACCCATGATCACCCCCGACATGATCGACGCCGCCGTCGAACCCATGCTCAAGGATCCGTCCATCAACGTCGTGAACCTCATGGCCGACCTCGCCACCGAGGAAGAATTTGAAGATCCCAACGAAGTGAAGGTTGTGACCGACCTGAACGGCGACGCCCTCTACTTCTCCCGCGAGCCCATCCCGTCCCGCCGCAAGGGAACCCCTCACGTGCCCATGCACAAACAGGTCTGCATCATCCCCTTCCGCCGCGACTATCTGCTCAAATTCAACGCAATGGACGAGTGCCCGCTGGAAATCATCGAATCCGTCGACATGATGCGCATTCTCGAACACGGCGAAAAGGTCCGCATGGTCCCCACCGACAAGCGGACCCTCAGCGTCGACACGCAGGAGGACCTCGAACGCGTCCGCGAAATGATGAGGGACGACGCCCTGCGTATCAGCTACACGAAGTAACGGGAAGTTGAGGAAGAAGGAACCGGGGGAGGAGAGAAGGGGCCCTTTGAAAAAGTATCCTGTTCCCCTCCACCGCCCTCCCCTCATCCTCCCAAACGTTTCGACTGGTGGGGAGGCCGCGCGGCGGCTTTCCCCCTTTTTATTCACACCAGCCCGCCTTTTCAGAACCCTCCGGGGGACGCCGCTGCGCGCCCCCATTCATCATCCACCCATAGCCGGGTCAAGGGGGCGCTGCCCCCCTTGCGGGTACAAGCCCGCCGGAGGCATATCACCATGAAACACTTCCTCGAAGAACTCTGCATCGCCGCACTGGCGTGGATTCCGACGGCCGCGGGAATGGGCGCGCGCCTGCTCTTGTGGCGCCCTCTGTTCAAACGCTGCGGCAGGGCCCGGTTCGGCACAGGCATCGCCATGCAGGGCTGCAAAAACATGAGCCTCGCGGACGGCGTGCGCATCGGCAGGGGCTGCCAGCTCTATGCCGAGGGCGGGACGCTGGACATGGGCGAGGACGCGGCCTTGAGCCCCGGCGTGACCGTGGACGCCTCGGGCGGGCTTATCCGCATCGGCAAACAGGTGGCCATCGGCCCCGGAACCGTTTTGCGCGCCGCCAACCATTGTTTTGATAGCCTTGAAAAGCCTATCATGCTACAGGGTCACCTGTACGGAGAAATCGTCATCGAGGATGACGTCTGGATCGCGGCGAACTGCACCATCACCCCCGGAACCCGCATCGGGCACGGGGCCGTGGTCGGGGCGGGCGCTGTGGTCACGCGCGACGTGGAGCCTTACGCCATCGTGGGCGGCGTTCCCGCGCGCGTCATCGGCAGCCGTCGCAAGGATTGATTGCCCAACGTCGCCCCGCACGCCGGAACGGCGTTTCCCATCCAGCCAAAAGGATGTTTCGCCATGAAAATCGCCATCACCACATCTTCTTTCGCCCGATACAGCGACGAGCCGCTGAAGCTGCTCGAACAGGCGGGCGTCGAATACGTCATGAACGATAAGGGCCGCGCCCTGACGGAAGAGGAGGCCATCCAGATACTGGAAGGCTGCCACGGGGTCGCCGCCGGAACCGAACCGCTCACCAAAAAGGTCATGGACGCCCTGCCCGACCTCAAGGTCATATCGCGCTGCGGCACGGGCATGGACAACGTGGACCGCGCCTACGCCGCCGAAAAGGGCATTGAAGTCCGCAATACGCCGGACGGCCCCACGCTGGCTGTCGCGGAGTTGACATTGGGTCTCATCCTCACCCTGCTCCGCCAAGTGCCGCATCAGGACCGCGAACTGCGCTCCGGCGTCTGGAAGAAGCGCATGGGCAACCTCCTGCACGGCAAGAACGTGGGCATCGTGGGCTTCGGCAAGATCGGCCAAGCCGTGGCGCACCTCCTCGAACCGTTCGGCGTGAACGTCGGCTACCACGATCCCTTTGCCGACGTCCCCGGCTATACGCGCCTTGAGCTTGACGACCTGATGGGCTGGGCGGACGTCATCACCCTGCATTGCCCCAAGACCGAAAACGGCGCCCCGCTGCTCGATCTTGGCCGCCTCTCCCTGATGCGCCCCGGCAGCATCATCCTGAACATCGCCCGCGGCGGCCTCATCGACGAAAAAGCCCTCCTCGGCCTGCTCACCGCCGGGCATCTGGCGGGCGCGGCCCTCGACTGCTTCACCAAGGAGCCCTACGACGGCCCGCTCAAGGAGATGGACAACGTCATCCTGACCCCGCACATCGGCTCCTATGCCAAGGAAGCGCGGATCATCATGGAAACGGACACCATCAAAAACCTGCTCGACGTCCTGTTCCCCGGAGCCTAAGCGTATGGCCCTTTCGCTCATCGTTTTCGACTGCGACGGCGTCATCCTCGAATCCGTGGACGCCAAGACCAAAGCGTTCGGGCAGGTGGCGGAGCCGCTCGGCGCGGAAGCCCGCGACCGGCTCCTCCTCTACCATACCCTGCACGGCGGGGTGAGCCGCCGCGAGAAATTCGCATGGCTCTACCGCGAAGTGTTCCACCGGGAAATCACGCCTGAGGAAATGGAGAACTGCTGCGCCCGGTTCGTTTCCTACGCGCTGGACAACGTCCTGAACGCGCCCCTCGTGCCCGGCGTCATGGATGTCCTCGAATGCTGGCACGGACGCGTGCCCATGTATGTCTGCTCCGGCACGCCGCAGGAAGAGCTCCAGTCCGTTCTGGAACAGCGCGGCCTCGCCCGCTACTTCACCGGCATCTGCGGGACGCCCCCCGCCAAGGCGGAACTGCTCAAGGGCATTGTCCGCAAGGAACGCATCGATCCCGCCGACGCGGTCATGGTCGGCGACGCCACCACGGACAGCGACGCCGCCGAAGCCGCCGAGACGCTGTTTTACGGGCGGGGCCCCTTCTTCGAGAATACCGCCTACCCCCACGGTTCCGATCTGACCGGACTCAACCGCTGGCTGGAAGAGCTCGCGGGGAAGGAATAAGAGATTGGAGGGGGAAGGGGAAACTTTCTGAAGAAGGCCCTCCCACGTTTCCCTTCCCCCTCCAAACTGCCAGAGGGGCTCGCTCCACCCCCATCCTGTTCAAAGACTTTCGCCTTTATCGAATCCCTGTTGCCGGCCTTCCCTGTGGATACAGGCAGGCGTTCCCGCATCGGGCCTTGAAAGCCCTCAAGACGGGGCTGGGGCATCCAAAAGCGAAAATCCGTTCCCCCCCCAAAAACTTTTGTGTTTTGGGGGCGTTTGTGTTTTTATGGGGAACACTTTTTCTCGAAACCAACCCGGCGAAGAGGGTGCCTGACTCTCTCGGAGCCGCCGCAATGTTCCGAACCGGAACACCGTTTCCAGAACATTGCGGCGGCTCCGAGGGGGTCGGGGGAATTTGCTCCAAGGGGCGGCGAAGCCGTGGCCGTTAGGCGGGCTTGCGAACCTTACGGGCATCGCACGCAAAGCGATTTCCCCGGCCCGCCGGAAGGCATGGGTCCGGGCGGCGGCCCGACAGCCGGAGGCATCCCCTTCCCACGGAGTTCCAGTGATAGACATTTCGACACTCAACCCGGCCCAGCTCGAAGCCGTGACCGCGCCGGACGGCCCGGTTCTGGTCATCGCGGGCGCGGGGAGCGGCAAGACCCGCACAATCGTCCACCGTCTGGCTTGGCTGGCGGAACAGGGCGTCCCGGCAAGCGACATGCTGCTGCTCACGTTTACCCGCAAGGCCAGCCGCGAAATGCTGCTCCGGGCCACGGATCTGCTCGGCTACAGCATCGGCGGCGTCCACGGCGGCACGTTCCACAGCTTCGCGTTCTCGGTGCTGCGCCAGTACAGGCCCGCATGGGCCGAAGGCCCGGTCACCGTCATGGACTCGGCGGACAGCGCCTCCGCCATCCAGCAGTGCAAGGAACGGCTCAAAGTCGGCAAGGGCGACCGCTCGTTCCCCAAGACGCAGACCATCATCGGCCTCCTCAGCAAAGCCCGGAACAAGGAAATTTCCATCGGCGACGTGCTCCAGCGCGACGCGCAGCACCTGCTGCCCCACGCCGATGCGCTGGAAAGCATCGGAGAGGCATACCGGGGCTACCGCCGCCAGCACGGGCTGCTCGACTACGACGACCTGCTGTTCGAGCTTGAGGATCTGCTTAAAGGCGATCCCGAGGCGGGGCGCGAAGGGCTTGCCGAGCGGTTCCGGGAACGCTACCGCTACATCATGGTAGACGAGTATCAGGACACCAACCGCGTTCAGGCCCGGCTGGTGCGGCTCCTCGCCGGGGAAGCGGGCAACGTCATGGCCGTGGGCGACGACGCCCAGTCCATCTACGCCTTCCGGGGCGCGGACGTCCGCAACATCCTCGACTTCCCCAAGCTGTTCCCCGGAACGCGGGTCATCCGGCTTGAGGAGAACTACCGCTCCACACAGCCCGTGCTCGACGTCGCCAACGCGGTGCTGGCCCCGGCCTCCGAGGGTTTCCGCAAAAACTTGTTCACGACCAAGGAAAACACGCCCAAAACGCCCCGCGTGCGCCTCGTCCGCCCCATGAGCGACCTGACGCAGGCCAATGTGGTGGCGGCGCGCGTGGAAGAGCTTCTTGACCGCTATCAGGCGAAGGAAATCGCCGTGCTGTTCCGCGCGGGCTACCAGTCCTACCACCTTGAGGTCGCACTCTCCAAACGCGGCATCAAGTTCCGCAAATACGGCGGGCTGCGCTATGCGGAAGCCGTACACGTCAAGGACGTGGTGGCGTTCGTGCGGCTGGCGATCAACCCGCTGGACATGCCCTCCTTCGAGCGTGTGGCGGGGCTGTCCAAGGGCGTGGGGACCAAAACCGCCGAAAAAATCTATCACGTCGCCGCGCAGGGCGATTTCGATGCGCTGCGCAAAGCCTGCACCAAGTACCCGGATCTGTGGTCCGACATGCTGCTGCTCGACAAGCTGCGCGAGCACAACCTGACGCCCGCCGCGCTCATCGAAATGGTCATCGAGCACTACACGCCCCGCCTACAGGCCATATTCCCCGACGACTGGCCCCGCCGCCAGCAGGGCCTCTCGGAACTCGCGCACATCGCCTCGGCCTACACCGATCTCGAACAGTTCGTGGCGGATCTGTCGCTGGAAACGCCGGAGGACGACGCCGACGAGTTCGATGAGGCGGGCCGGGTGGTGCTCTCCACCATCCACTCCTCAAAAGGGCTGGAATGGGACGCCGTCATCCTGCTCGATCTGGTCGAGGACCGTTTCCCCTCGCGCCACGCGCTGGTGCGGCCCGAAGACTTCGAGGAGGAACGCCGCCTCATGTACGTCGCCTGCACCCGTGCCCGCGAGGATTTGGAACTGTTCGTGCCCGCCACGCTCTACAGCCGCCAGAACGGCGGCAATGAGCCCGCGACGCCGAGCCCCTTCGTGCGCGAACTGCCGTTCAGCGCCCTTGAGGAGTGGCAGGAGGGCTACACGGGCCGCATCTCCAAGCGCAGCACATCCTTTGCCGGAGATCCCGCCTTTTCACGGCCTTCTCTGGATATTCCCCGCGAACTGGCCAACCCCAACGCCGGGCGCGTCAAAGGCGTGTTCCCGCCCCCGGTCATCCCCGAGGCGAAAGGCAATAGGGCCGCATCCAAGGGCGGCGCGGGGTGCGGCTATTGCCGGCATAAGGTATTCGGGCGCGGCAAGATCGTGGAACAGCTTCCGCCCGACAAGTGCCGGGTCAACTTCCCCGGCTTCGGGCTCAAGGTCATTCTCAGCGCGTTTCTGACTCTGGAGGAATAAATGTCCGATCTCGTTTCCGAGGATCACATCCTCGCCCGCATCGCCTCGCATTTCCCCAACGAAGGGCCGGACGTGCTGCTCGGGCGCGGCGACGACTGCGCCGTGCTCGGCGTTTCCGGGCCGCTGTGCGTGAGCACGGATCTGTTCATGGAGGACGTGCATTTCCGGCGCTCCTATTTCACGCCGGAAGATATCGGCTGGAAGGCCCTTGCCGTCAACCTGAGCGATCTCGCCGCCGACGGGGCGCGGCCGATGGGGTTCACGGTGGGCCTGTCCCTGCCGCCCGATGCGGATATGGCCCTTGTGGACGGCCTGTGCGCGGGCATGGCCGAGCTGGCGGCCCAAGCTTCCGTGCCGCTTGTCGGCGGCGACCTCTCCCGCGCCGACAAGCTCCACCTCTGCCTGACTGTGTTCGGACAGGCGGAAAAGACGCTCCTGCGCGGCGAGGCACAGCCCGGCGACGTTATTTTCCTCATCGGCAGGACGGGCCTTGCACGCGCCGGTCTGCTGCTGCTTGAGGAGCGGGGCCGCGCCGCCCTCAACGAGTGGCCCATCCCCTGCGAAGCGCACCTGCGCCCCGCCCCGCGCCTCAAGGAAGGTATGCGCCTGTCGCGCCTTGCGGCGGACTGGGGCCGCGGGAAAGGCGATCCCACCTGCGGGCGGCTTGGGCTCATGGATCTTTCCGACGGCCTCGCCCGCGATCTGCCCCGACTGGTCGGGCCGGGCATGGGCGCGGACATCGACATGCCCATGCCGCATACTGAAATCCTGCGCTTCATGCGCTCCCGCAACGAGGCCGAACCCGTCGCCGCGGCCAAGCGGCACGCCTTCCTCGGCGGCGAGGACTACGCGCTCATCGGGACATGTTCGCCCGAGCTTGCCGTACACGTCATGGTCGCCAACGCCGAGACCACCATGCTCGGCAAAGTCACCGAAGGCGGCGAGATCCGCGTCGACGGCGTCCCCATATCCGGCGGGTTTGATCATTTCGCGGGCTAGAGCAAGTGACTTTGAGAGAGCTTGGGGAAGGGAAAACTTTTCTGAAGAAAAGCTTTCCCTTCCCCAAACCCCATCCCTCCCTTTCCAAAGACTTTCGTGTTTATCGAATCCCTGTCCGCAGCATTCCCTGATGCATAGTTCCTCAACAGTATACATTTCAAAGGAAAATGAACTCACCGGAAAACGGAAAAAAAGCCGCCCGACGGCTCTCCCTCACGGGATGCCTCCGGTTGTTCCTGTGGACACAAGCCCCGCTTTGTACGAAACTGGAAGACAAGCTTCTTTCATTGTTCACTGCCGTTCTTGAAACGGACCGCCGCGCCGCCTCCCCACCAGTGAAAAGCCTTGAGAGATGAGGGGGTGGGCGCGAGCCACACTGGCAGGTTTGGGGAAGGGGAGGAGCAACCTTTCTCCAGAAAGGCCTCCTTTCCCCAATCATGGCAACCATTCCTTTCAAAAGGGTTTTCTATGGCTACACTCATCCTGCTGAACAAAACGGAACTGCCGAAGGGCACGCCGTCCGAGGCACTGGTGGCGGTATGGGATAAAGGCAGCGTCCCCGACGGGCAGATTTCCATCCCCGTGGAGCTGAACGAACGCCTGCTCCCCATCCGTGACGATCTGGCGGCATGGACCTACGAAACGGGCTGCGCCCGGATCAACGGCAAGCTGCTGGAAGAACACCTCCGCGCCGACGACAACCTGTCCATGTGGTGGTGCTCCACGCTGGTGGAAAAGCACCCCAAAGTGACGCATAACCTGTTCCCGGCGCTGAAGCTGCGTGCCCTTGAACTGCTGCTGGACGAAAAGGGCGTCACCCGGCTGGAACTGTGCGCCGCGGCGGGGGCCGACCCGTGGATGGAAGACGTCCTGGGGCGCTTCTGCAAGGCTACCGGGCGCGAGTTCGCCGTGCGCCGTATCGGCAGCGCGGAAGCGGCACAGCCGGAAGGGCTGAAAGCCAAGCTCAAAGCCTGTTACTACCGCCTGCCCGCCCCGGTGAAGGCGCTGGTGCGCTTCCCGGCGTGGCTGTGGATCGTACGCCGCCGCCTGCCGCGCACGCCGCTTTCCCGGCCCGCCCTGCCCGAAGGCGTGAAGCCCGCGAGCATCGTGACCTATTTCCCCAACATCGACATGGCCGCCGCCAAGAACGGGCGGTTCCGCTCCCGCTACTGGGAAAAGCTCCATGACGCCCTCCAGCCCGCCGACGGCAAGCCCAACCGCGTGAACTGGGTCTTCCTCTATTTCCCGGCCCCACAGTGCTCCTTCCCCGACGCGATCAAGCTGCGCGACCGCTTCCGCGCCAACGGGCAGGACGGCGCCTCGTTCCACTTCCTCGAAGAGTTCCTCACCAACGGCGACATCGCCAAGAGCCTTGTCCGGTTCGGCAAGCTCCTGCTCTCCAGCCGGGCCGTGGAACCACAGGTCAGGGAACTGTTCCGTTTCCCCGGTTCCCAGATGGATCTCTGGCCCGTCCTGAAAGACAACTGGGGCGATTCCACCCGAGGCTGGCGGGCGCTGGAACGCTGCCTCATGCGCGAAGCCTTCCGCCGCTATGCGGAATGGGCCGGGCCGCAGGAGTGGACGACCTTCCCGCAGGAAAACTGCCCGTGGGAACGTATGCTCTGCCAGTCCATGCACGACGGGGACGCCGGGCCGGTCTACGGCGCGCAGCACTCCACGGTGCGCCCCACGGACTTCCGCTATTTCGACGATCCCCGCATGATCAACGATCCTGCCTGCCGCCGGGCCATGCCCGAACTGTGGCTGTGCAACGGGACCGGCGCGCAGGATGCCCTGCTTGCCGGGCACATGCCGGAGGACCGCACCGCGCTGGTGGAAGCCCTGCGGTATCTTTATCTCGCGCCCAAGCCCGATGCCGAAGCCGCTCCGGAGACGCCCGCCAAGCCCACGCGGCTGCTCATCGTCACCAGCTTCTTCGCCGACGAAACCGACGCCCACCTCGCCACGCTGGCGGCCTCCGCCAAGGCCGGGACGCTGGACGGCTGGGAAGTCGTCGTCAAGCCGCATCCCTACCTGCCCGTAGTCGAACGCCTCAAGAACCTGTACGGCGGCGCCGAGCCGCCCAGCGTCGTGGATGGCCCCATCGGGAACTTCCTCACGCCGGGCACCGTGGTCTGGGCTTCCAACTCCACCACCGTGGCGCTGGAGGCCGCTTTCCGCAAGCTGCCCGTGCTGGTGCAGGCCGCCGAGGACGACGTGGACCTCTGCCCCTTGCAGGGCCTCCCCGGCGTGGTCAACGTCCGCACGGTTTCCGACGTGGCCGCCGCCCTCGCCGCTCCCAAGGCCCCCGACCTGCCGCCCGACTACCTCGCCCTCGATCCCGAACTTCCGAGATGGAAGGAACGGTTGGGCCTATAGCGTATGAAAAAGGGAGGCGTTCAGAGCCTCCTTCCTTTTTGCTCAAAACGGTTTGCCCCAGACAACGTACCCTTTCGGAACATTCCGGTTGTTTCGCAGATTTCTTTTAAATGCAACAAGATGAAGCAGACTGGATTCTTCCTTGATAAGGGGTAGGCCGTTATGTATGGTGAAGGCATCTCATACCCGCGTTCTCCAAGCGGGCACAAAGAGGGGGCTGTCTGGGATGAAAAAACTGTTGCGCGCGCTCAAACAATGGACACTCCTCATCGCCATCGTCGTGGGCGCCGTGGGGCACAGTTTTTTCTCACAGTTCACGTGGCTTGCGCCGTGGCTGCTCGCCTCCATGCTCCTGCTGACCTTCTGCAACATCTCGCCGCGCGATCTGCGGTTCCATCCTCTGCACCTCATCCTGATGAGCCTTCAAATCGTCATGAGCCTTGGCCTCTACGCGCTGACGCTCCCGTGGCATCCGGCCATCGCGCAGGGCGTATGCATGGCCGCCCTCACGCCCACGGCCACGGCGGCGGCCATCATCACCGGTATGCTCGGCGGCAGCGTGGCCTTCCTCGCGGCCTACGCCTTCCTGAGCAACCTCGCCATCGTCGTGCTCGCGCCGCTGGTCCTGCCGCTCATCGCCACGGGGCAGATCGACACGCCCTTCCTCGAAACCATGTCCAACGTGTTCATGCGCGTGGGGCCCACCATGCTTTTCCCCCTGCTGGCCGCTTGGCTCATCCAATACGCCGCCCCCAAGGTCAACGCCGTGCTGCTGCGCTGGGGCATTCTGGCCTACTACCTGTGGGCGGGGATGCTCGTCATCCTTATGGGCGGCACCTTTGAACAGCTCCTCAAGCCAGGCGAAAAGGACTACCAGCTCGAAATCTTCCTTGCCCTTACCGGGATCGCCGTCTGCACCGCCAACTTCATCCTCGGCAAGTCCATCGGTTCCCGCTTCCACCGCCGCATCGCGGGCGGACAGGCGCTGGCGCAAAAAAATATCATCCTGCCCATGTGGCTGACGTTTCAGTATCTTGATCCCATCGCATCCGTGTCGCTGGCCGCCTACTCCATCTTCCAGAACATCGTCAACGCCGCCCAGATATGGCTCAAAGGACGTCGCGACGACCGCATCATCCAGCGCCTCCACGACTTCCACGAGAAAAAGCACGCCCGCATACAGGCCGCCCAGCAGCTTGTCCCTCAGGAAGAACACGCCGAACTTCTCTCGGAGCTGCCTACCCGCGTCAAGGACAGGCTCAAGAAGTAACAGGGCGACCCGCGCTCAAACGGAGCGCGCCTCGGAGCACCCGGGGAAATCACAGGCCCCCATACGTGGATGGCCTTTATCACGGAAGCCTTCCCACGGCGCAACAGGCCCCCGCGAAGCCCGCAGCCCCCAACGGAAAAGCCCTTCAAAAAAAGCTCTCCCGCCACAACGTGTTCCCTGTACGGGAAGCGCTCTTCTCTTTTCAGCCCGTCACGCCGCACCGAATAGGCCCCCCGTCGCGTCCTTCACCTCCCTTCTCCGAATCCCAAACAAAACGCCCGCCGCACGCAAGCGACAGGCGTTGTCCTCCCCCCGAAGGAGGGGGACATTCCCCTTGCGGCCTTTGCCGAAGGGGAATGTCTGAGGGGAGGGAAGATGCGGCATCCCGGTTGGGGACAGGACGCCGCGATTTGGGGCTAGAAGGGCCAGATCATCGGGATGACGAACACGCACAGCGCGAGGCTGATGATCTGAAGCGGCCAGCCCGCCTTCATGTAATCAAGGAAGGTGTAGCGGCCGGGGGTCAACACGATGGTATTCGGAGGCGTGGCGATCGGGGTCAGGAAGCAGGCGGAAGCGGACATACAGATGCCCATCATGAGCGGCAGGGGCGAAATGCCGCCGCCGACGGCGATGGGAAGGGCCAGCGGGGCCATCAGGGCCGCGGTCGCTGTGTTGGACATGAAGTTGGTGAGCAGCATGGTGAGCGCGCAGGACACGAACATCAGCATGGTCGGCCCGGACACGTTGGAAACCACGGCGTTCGCCACCAGCGCGGCGGCTCCGGACTTCTGCATCGCGGCGGACATGGACAGCATACCCGCGAACAGGAAGATGGTCACCCAGTCGATGCAGTGGAACGCTTCCTTCATGGTCATGCAGCGGGTCGCCACCACAAGGCACGCGCCGAGCACGGCGGCGGTCGTCAGAGGCAGCGCCCCCGTCACCATCATGATGACCACGAAAGCAAAAATCCCCATGGAGTAAGGCATCTTCGCGGTGCGGCGTTCCTTCAGTTCGGAACCGAAGGAATGGTCTTCGCCGCCCTTGTCCTCGGGAAGCAGGCGGTAGCCGAAAGCCCAGTAATACAACATGCCAACGGCAAACAGGATGAGGCCGAACTTGCCGAATTCAAAGAACCCGAACTGCGGGATGCCGACCTGATCAAGCATGGAGTTGATGATGCCGTTTGGGGGCGTACCCACGAGGGTCACGGTACCGCCGAGGGACGAAGCGAAGGCTACGGGCATCAAAATCTTGCTCGGCGCAACCTTGGCGGAGGCGCACATGCCCATGATCATGGGGACGGCCACGGCGGTGGTACCGGTGTTGGAAAGCACGGTGGACAAGCCGCCGACAGCGATCATGGAGAAGAGCAACAGCTTCTTCATATCGCCTTTGGACAGCTTCAAAGCCATCTGACCGACCCTATCGGCAAAACCGGTGACGAACGTCGATTCGCCGATGATGAACATGGCCATGAACAGCACTACGGTGTTGTCGCCGAAGTAGCTGAACGCCACTTTGGAAGTCAGAACACCCGTACTGGAAAGCCCCACGGGCACGAGCATGGCCGTGATGGGCAGCGGAAGCGCTTCCGTCACGAACAGCAGCGCGGCAACGATGAGGATGCCAAGGGTGATATAGGCTTTGGTGCGATCACCGGGGATCGCGGCGCCCGCCGTCCCGGGGGAAGCCGCAAAACACTCAAACCCTCCGGCCAGATACACGCCCACACACGCAACAATCAAAAGAGCCAAGAAACTCCACATAAACCGTTTCATACAAACCTTCTCCCCTGCTTGCCAAAAAAGCAAAAACAGTTAGTGTATGAAAGTCATCAAACTGGTGATGCCTTTGACGGAAACTCTCCCCAAGGACGGCCTTATTCCTCCCAAAATGCAGCCGTCCTCCCCGATAAGGCGCCCGTCCGCTCCGCTGCAACGGCGCGGACGGGCATTTTTTTATTCGTAAGAAGCGACGAATGGCCGAATGCGATCGTGCGAGGCCTTCACGCGCCGTTCCAGTTCACGGGCGTATCCGTCGAGATCTTCAATACGCTTGCGGGCAACCCCCGTATCCATCGCCGCCTTGGCGACGGCGGGCGTGATGCACGTCAAAATGCGCGGATCAAGCGGCTTCGGGATAATGTAATCGAAGCCGTATTCAAGGCTGTCCACATTGTAGGCGGAACAGACTTCCGCCGGGACCGGTTCCTTCGCCAGCGCGGCGAGGGCCTCGGCGGCGGCGATCTTCATGGCCTCGTTGATTTCCGTGGCTTCCACGTCAAGCGCGCCGCGGAAGATGTAGGGGAAACCGGAGACGTTGTTGATCTGGTTCGGGTAGTCGGAGCGCCCGGTCCCCATGATGCAATCGGGGCGGGCCGCCTTGGCGTCTTCATACGAGATTTCCGGATCCGGATTCGCCATGGCGAACAACACCGGCTTGTCGGCCATGGAGCGCACCATATCCTGCGAAACCAGATTCTTGGTGGAAAGGCCGAGGAACAGGTCCGTGCCCTTCATGCAGTCCGCGAGGCTCCCCAGATCTTCCTCCTGCGCGAATTCCAGCTTGTATTCGGCCAGATTCGAGCGCTTCTTGTGAATGAGCCCCTTGGAATCGAACATACGGATGTTCTCGCGCTTTACCCCCAGCGCGCAGTAGAACCGCGCACAGGCCATGCCCGCCGCGCCGGCCCCCACCACCACGACGGTCACGTCTTCAATCCTGCGGCCCGTGAGTTCACAGGCGTTGAGCAGGGCCGCACCGGAAATGATGGCGGTGCCGTGCTGGTCGTCATGGAACACCGGGATGCCCATTTCCTTCTTCAGCGTCTCCTCGATGATGAAACATTCCGGAGCCTTGATGTCCTCAAGGTTGATGCCGCCGAACGTGGGTTCCATCGTCCTTACGGCAGCGATGAACTCTTCGGTGCTGCCCGTCTTGAGGCACAGGTCGAACACGTCGACATCGGCGAAATTCTTGAACAGGACGCCCTTGCCCTCCATGACCGGCTTGGCGGCGTAAGGCCCGATGTTGCCGAGCCCGAGGACGGCTGTGCCGTCGGAGATCACGGCCACCAGGTTGGCGCGCCCGGTGTATTCGGACACCAGCGCCTGATCCTCCGCGATGGCCTTGCAGGCTTCCGCCACACCCGGCGAATAGGCGAGGGACAGATCCTTCTGGCTTTCGCAGCGCTTGGTCAGCACCACTTCGGTTTTCCCGTGACGGGGGGAACGGTGGTATTCAAGAGCTTCTTCCCGCGTAAACAAGGCCATGTACGTATTCCTTATTAATAATAAAAGAGGTGAAAGGCGACGCCTCCGGCGGTACGGCCACGGCTTCGCCGCCCCTTTGGGCCGAATTCCCCACGGCCCCTCGGTTATGCCCGAGCAAAGGACGAAGGCAAAAACGCGCCCATGCCGCCCCCACAAGCGCAAGAGAAACGGCGCGCCGTTTTTCTCTTGCCGATACAGGGGAAACGAGCTGCAGCGATTCCGGTTGTGCCGGGGCCGGGGGGGCGGCTCGCCCCCCGGACGGGGCCAAGGGGCGGTAAGCCCCTTGCCGCCGGAGGCCTATCTTTTTAGCTATGGCAGTGCGAACCGCAGCCCTTGAACTTTTCGTACAGGGCCTTGGGCAGGATGCCCTTGACGGACTTGAGGGCCAGCATACGGCGCATGATGCCGAGCTGGTCTTGAAGGGGAATCTTCTTGGGGCAGACGTCTTCGCAGCCGAGGAGGCCCATGCAGCCGAATACGCCCTGATCGTTGCCGATCACATCGTAGTACTCGTCCTCGGAACGGTTGTCGCGGGGATCGATGTAGAAACGGGCGAGGCGGTTGATGGTCGCCGCGCCGAGGAAGTCCTTGCGCATCCGAGCCGTACCGCAGGCCGCGATGCAGCAGCCGCATTCGATGCAGCGGTCGAGCTCGAAAATCTGCTCGGCAAGCTCGTTTTCCATGCGCTTTTCTTCGGCGCGGGGATCGAACGCCTTGTCCTGCGTGTGAACCCACGCTTCGATCTTGCGGCCCACTTCACGGAACCACACGCCCGTATCCACGGACAGGTCGCCAAGCAGCTTGAAGACCGGCAGGGGATGCAGGACGATATGATCGGGCAGATCCCGGGTCTGGGTATGGCAGGCGAGGCCGGGACGCCCGTTGATGACCATGCCGCAGGAACCGCAGATGCCCGCGCGACAGCAGAAGTCGAACTGGAGGCTCGGGTCCTGCTGCTCGCGGATGATGTTCAGCGCGATGAACAGGGTCATGGAGCTGTATTCTTCCACATAAAAAGACTGCATGTGCGGAACGGAGGCGGGATCAAGCGGATTGTACCGGAACACCTCGATATGCAATTTGCGACTCATTCTAACTCCCGAATCTGAAAAAAGATGTGTGCTTTTCAGAGCGCCTTTCGCGCTTCCTCTCACTCAAGACACAAAAGTCTTAGGAGGATGAGGGGAAGGGGGGCCGGGGGAAGGAAGCCCTTCTTCAGAAGAGGTCCTTCTCCCTTCCCCCGCGGCGTACCCGCATTTACTTGATGGCTTCTTCCGCCTGTTCCTTGGTCTTGATCTTGTCGGCGGGGATCTCGGCGGGGATGATCTTCCCGCCGCCGTAGCCGCGCTCGCCCGGAGGCAGCTCGAACCACGGAGAAGCGTCTTCGTATTTGAGAGTGGGCAGAGAGTCGCCTTCCTTCCAGTAGGCGAGCGTACGCGTCAGCCATTCGGCGTCGTTGCGCGCGGGGAAATCCTCGCGGGTATGCGCCCCACGCGATTCCGTGCGCTGAAGCGCGCCGTAGGCGGTGCAGAGCGCCAGCTTGATCATGCCGGGCACGCGCAGGGCCATGGACAGCTCGGGCGTGAAGCCCTTCACGCTGCCGTGCAGACCGATGTGCTTAGCCCGCTCGGAAAGCTCGAGCAGCCTGTCGACGCCGTTCTGGAGATCCTTGGCATTCCGGAAAATGCCCACGTCGTCCATCATGATGTCCTGCATGGCGTTGCGGAGATCGAAACAGTTTTCCTTGCCGTTACGACAGGAAATGATGTCGTCGATGGTCTTGGCGACGAGCTTGCGGGCGTCGTTGACGGGTTCGGTCTTGAACACGCTTTCGGAACCCTTGAGGTACTCGACCATCTTGCTGCCGATGTAACGCCCGGAAACCACGGTTTCGGCGAGGGAGTTGCCGCCCAGACGGTTGAAGCCGTGCAGGTCCCAGCACGCCGCCTCACCGGCGGCGAACAGGCCCTTGAGCCCGTAGGCGTGGCCGTCCTTGTCCGTGCGGACGCCGCCCATCGAATAGTGCTGCGTCGGGCGCACGGGGATAAGCTGGTGAATGGGGTTCACGCCGAGAAAATGCGTACAGATGTCGTAGATTTCACGCAGCTTGGTCGTGATGTGGTGCTCGCCGAGGTGACGGATATCCAGCCACAGGTGGTCACCGTAGGGGCTCTTCACGCCGAAGCCCTTGCGCATGTGCTCGGTCATGCGCCGGGAAACCACGTCGCGGGAGGCAAGCTCGGCCTTCTCCGGCTCGTAGTCGGGCATGAAACGGTACTCGTTCACGTCGAGGAGCGTCCCGCCGTCGCCGCGGCAGCCTTCCGTCATCAAAATATCGGTGGGCACGCTGCCGGTGGGATGGAACTGGATGGCCTCCATGTTCCCGAGGGGCACGACGCCGGTATTCAGGGCGCAGATCTGTCCGCCGCCGTCGCAGATGATGGCGTTGGTGGTGGCGCGGTAGATGCGCCCGTAGCCGCCGGTGGCGATGAGGGTCGCCTTGGCGATGTAGGCGACAAGCTCGCCGTCGCGCAAGGAGCGGACGATGGCGCCCATGCAGCGCTCGCCGTCATGGATGAGGGCTTCGGCCTGCATCCGATCGTGGATTTCCACGCCGTACTGGAGACATTTGCTGTCGAGGGTGTTCAGCACGGAACGTCCCGTGCCGTCAGCCGTGTAACAGGTACGCCATTTTGCGGTGCCGCCGAAGGCGCGGGCGTGGATGAGCCCGTGTTTGCTTTCCTCTTCTTCGGCCTCGAAGGGCTTGCCGCCCTTATAATAGGTGTGCTTGCCCGCGACGACGCGGTTCCACGGCACGCCCCAATGGGCCATTTCACGCATGACGATGGGCGCGCTGTCCGCGAAGATGCGGGCCACTTCCTGATCGCAGCCCCAGTCGGAACCCTTCACGGTGTCGGCGAAGTGGATGTCGGTGCTGTCGCCCTTGCCCATGACGGCGTTGCCGAGGGCCGCCTGCATACCACCCTGCGCCGCCGAGGAATGCGACCGGCGGGGAGGGACGACGGAAAGACAGATGGTGTGGAAACCTTCCATAGCCGCGGCGAGCGCCACGCGTTCGCCGGCAAGCCCGGCACCAATGCACAACACGTCGGAATAAATCGTTCTCATGACGCCCTCCCTTAGATGGCCATCGTGGCGAAGCTGTAGTGGGTTGCCAGACTCAGCAGTGCCAGACCGATAACGAGATAGAGGGCATACTTGCGCCACTTCAAACGGTTTTCACGGTTCAGGATGCCGAACTTCACGCCGACGCGGTACAAACCGATGGCGATATGCAGATCCAACGCGGCGAACAGCACCAGATAGAAGGGGACCATGCCGCCCTGAATGGCCGCCGCGCTCTTATCCGCGGAGATGGGCAAATTCGACAGGATATTGATGACATGCGCGCTGGCCATGACAAGGATGACGATTGCGGTGGCGACCTGCACCAGCCACAGCCATGTGTCCATATGGTGCATCATCTTGGCCTGACGCCAGAACTCCCGCAGTTCCAGCGGGCTGAACGGCATTTTCCGTGCGGCGAGAATAAAGTGCAGGATCATGACAAGCAAAATGATCGGCCCGCCAATCTGCGCCAGATAAGACGTTTCAAGGAATACGGCCAACGAGTCCATTATCTTCGGACTCAAGATGACACTCGAAACAAGTACCATATGCATCAGCACAAAACAGCAGAGAAGGACACCGGTCAACATCTGGATGACATCGGTGTATCCTGAAATATGATTGCGCAATCTGACATGTGAAGTGATGTTCGCCTGAGCCATCTTTAGATTCCCTCCTCAAAGAATGAAAAAGACCTTATAAATCCTTCCGCCTCTCCTTATTCCCAACTCCTTTATCAATTCCGCCAAAAGCTGACGCCGCAAGCATCAACACTCTTTACTTCTTATTGAAGTATAATGGCATTCCTTCTTGGTTTAAAGGATACTTTCCTTTTTCTGTCAACCGAGTGTTATTTGTGCACTCGAACAATATAGCCACTTGACCTAGAAAGAACTTTTGTTATTCATAACAACTAGAGAATAATGCGGAAATAATTCTTATTACTGTTTTATATAACACTGGGTTTTTACTTGCCTTTTTGCCCAGTATTTTCTTTGCCGCAAATGCCCGTGACGAATGGTACCCTTCTTCACAAGAAGAAGGGCGCTGCAATAAACCTGCTCTTTTTACACGACTATTCTCCATATTCCATGAAGAAAAGGAATAGCCCGGCAGAGGAGGACGATTTTACAATGTTGACAAGATCCCTCTCGAGAAGGCGCGACGCCTTGCCTCAAAAGAGTTCCCCCAGCCTTACCCTCCCATGCGGGCGTATCCCACAGCCATAGGCGCATGGAGGAGGCTCCCCTGCGAAGCCATCACGAAGGGCGGCTTTTTCCTCATCCTTGCCCAATCCAGCGGCCATCTGCGCTGACGCCGTCCGCTGAAATGGAAAAGCCCCCCATTCCGTGGAATGAAGGGCTCAACAGATCACAGTACAGCAGGACTATTTCGCACGCCAAGCGCCGTGCTTGTTACAGTAGGCGCGGGCGAACACGACCTGATCAAAGGGAATGGGGAATTCAACGACCGGAGTCTCCCCGGCCTTGAAGTACTTGCGCAGCACGGTGTCGTCGGAGGTGCGGATTTCAGCCCATTCGATCAGGTGATCGGCGTCCATACCGTGCAGCTTGGAGCCCACGCTCACTTTGCAGCCCTTTTCCGTGGCTTCCACGACGGGCATGTGCGATTCCTTGGTCCCAACGGGTTCGCGGTCGTCAAGAACTTCCATCGTTTTGCCGCAGCAGATCATGGCGCTGACGCCGTCGTGCACGATTTCGGTCACGGTTCCGCAAATGGGGCATTTATAAAGCTGATAACGGTAGGTCATGGGAGAAGCTCCTTTGCAGCGAGGCTGCGCATATTGTCCCCACGGGGACGTAGTAATGAATTAACGATAAAAAATACTATTCCTATTTTTATTTTTTGTCCAGAGGCCAACCCACCTCGGCGGCCTCCGCCCCGAACCGTACAGAGCCATAACAACGGGGCGTTCCTCTCATTCCTTATCCATCCAAAAGAAAAAGCCCCGCTCATGGAACGGGGCCAATCTCTTCAGAAACAAGTGTTACTTCGCCAGCAGCATCCAGATTTCACCGGGGCCGTTGAGGTGCCCCGCGATATAGGCCGCCCTCGCGCCCTTGCCGCAGAACAGGTCGACGCGGCGTCCCTTGATGGCCTCTCCCGTATCCTGCGCCAACCCGATGCCGAAAAGCGGCGTGGTCGAGACGGGGCCTTCCTCCACGGGGGAGGAAGGATCGGGAATATTCACATCGAAGGCAAGCACCGAACCGAGCGGGAAAGTCGTGCGGTCCACGGCCAGCGAGACCATCGAACTGAGCGGCGACCCCATGCTGCCCACGGGGCCGGACGTGATGCTGCCGGAAGAGGTTTCCGGCCCTTTGCGGAAAAAGATGTAGCGCTGATTGCGCCGGAGCAGATCGTCGCGCAATTCCGGGTGCTCGCGCAGCCACTGCCGGATGGACTGCATACTCACCTGTCCGGTGGGGATTTCCCCCTGATCGGCGAGATACCGCCCTATGCTCAGGTACGGCTTGCCGTTGGACCCGGCAAAGCGCACGGGCATCTCCTTGCCGTCCTCGAAGCGCAGCCGCCCCGAACCCTGCACCTGCAGGAAAAAAGCGTCCACGGGGTCGGACAGCCATGCCAGTTCCAGCCCCTTGCCGCGCAGGACGCCGGGCCTGCCGTCCAGCCCGTCGATTTCGGCCCTCGTATAATAAGGAACGGGCTTCCCCTTTTCCATGCGGTACACGACGCGCTGGCCGATAAGCTCGCTCTTGAAGCTCCCCAGATTCAGCTCGCGCAGATCCGGCGGCACACGGTACAACGGGGCCGTGTAGCCGGGCTTGCGGGTACGGCTTGCCTTGACGACTGGCTCATAGTATCCCGAAAAGGCAGCGCCATCCTTGAGCTTCACCCAGCGGAACCGCTCCGCCAGCAGGCCGGGTTCGGCGTCGAGACGGGGCAGCAGGGCCTCAAGGCAATCCAGCGTCTTGGCCACATCGCCCCACGTCACCGCCACATCGCCGTGCGCCACCGCGACCTGACCGGGCTCGCGCCCAGCGATATGCGCCCGGCTGGCCCGCAGGGCCGGGGCCAGCTCCTTCCACGAATGCAGGCGCTGCCCGGCGCGATCGAGCTTCCCCGCCAGCACGGCGGCCTGCTCGTCGTTCTCGGGGACAAGATCGCCCGCGACGTCCCGGACCGGAGCTGAGGGAGCGGGAAGGGGAGCCGCGCACCCCGCCAGCAGGCCGAGGGCAAGGACGGCCGCGGCCAGAGCCGCCGTTCCCGCACCGCGTTTTTGTGGAACCTTCAGCAAAGGATGCTGTTCATGCACGATTTTCCCACTCCCGATGTTTGGCTCGCCCACCGCGTCTCCTATGGAGAAACCGATACGATGGGGTATCTCTATTACGCGGAATACCTGCACCTCTTCGAACGTTCCCGCAGCGAGTACATCCGCCAGATGGGCATGAGTTACGCGGAGGTCGAACGCCTCGGCATCATGCTGCCCGTACGCGAAGCCCAGTGCCGCTACAGGCGGCCCGCCCGGTATGACGATCTGATCCATATCCGCGCGGGGATAGCCGAAGTCAGGCGCGCCTCTCTCGTCTTTGTGTACAATGTCATGGACGCCGAGCGCAAGACCCTGCTTGCCGAGGGCATGACTGAACACGCCTGTACCGGACGCGACGGGCGCCCCGTGCGCCCACCGGAATGGTTCGTCAAACTCATGCGCGGTGAACCGTTCCAAATCCCCGAATAAAGCCCTTACCCCAAGCAGAGGGAAGGAGCCGCCTTCAAGAAGCGCCCTTCCCTTTTCTTTCGCCCTTCTTCTCCCCCGTCCCCGCCGCCTTTTCCCAACTCCCCCTCAATGCAGGCATCTTCCCGGGCTCTCTTTGACCGTTTCTCGATATACATTGGCATTTTCTCATGAGACACGGTTATCCAATTCGTCTATCCCTATCTATAAACGCATTATCTCTTTTATCCGGACGGGCTTTTTCCTTTTTACCCTCCAAGAACAGCGGCTTTACCTTAAGCGGCGAACAATACCCTTTATCTTTTTGCGGAAAGAGGGGTCTCCCTTCTTTATGTTTTCACCGGAAACATGCTTTGGCTGTACGGACTGGAACCTCATACCTGAAGGAGTTTCTTATGAAACGGTGGTTCAAAATGCTTACGGGTTCCCTTGCGGTTGTCCTTTTCATCACATTTTCCTGTGCGGCATTCGCGGCGGCCCCGGTCAAACTCCGCACCGCATGGCTTGACGAGCACGAAGCCTTCCTCGTCTGGTATGCCAAAGAAAAAGGGTGGGACAAAGAGGAAGGGCTGGACATCGAAATGCTCCTCTTCTCATCCGGCATGGCCCAGCTCAACGCCCTTCCCGCAGGGGAGTGGGTACTCGCCGGAACCGGCGCCGTGCCCGGCATGATGGGCGCGCTCCGCTACGGGACGTACACCATCGCCGTCACCAACGACGAATCCTACACCAACGCCCTCCTGCTCCGCCCCGACAGCCCTATCCTCAAGACCAAGGGCTACAACAAAGACTACCCGGAAGTGTACGGACATCCGGATGACGTGCGCGGCAAGACGTTCCTCATCACCACCATGTCCTCCCCCCACTTCACCCTGAGCCACTGGCTCCGCGTGCTCGGCCTCAAGGAAAGCGACGTCACCATCAAGAACATCGATCAGGCGCAGGGCCTCGCGGCGTTCGACAGCGGCATCGGCGACGGCGTCTGCCTGTGGGCACCGCACATGTTCTTCGGTATCGACAAGGGCTGGAAGGTCGCCGGAACCCCCAATACCTGCGGCGTGGGCCTGCCCACCGTGCTCATGGGCGACAAGAAGTTCTGCGACGCCAACCCCGAACTGGTCGCCAAGTTCCTGCGCGTGTTCCTGCGCTCCGCCAACATGCTCCAGAAGGAAGCCCCGGAATCCCTCGCCCCGGAATACTGCCGCTTCTTCCAGGAATTCGTGGGCAAGAGCTTTACGCCGGAAATGGCCGCGCTCGACATCAAGACGCACCCCGTTTTCAATCTTGAAGAACAGCTCGCCCTGTTCGACGGCTCCAAGGGGCAGAGCAAGGCCGCCAAGTGGATGGCCGACATCGCCGAATTTTTCGCCGGCGTGGGCCGGATCACGCCTGACGAGCTGAAGGTGGTCAAGGACGGCTCCTACGCCACCGACAAGTTCCTCAAGCTCGTCAAGCAGCCCATCCCCGACTACAAGTAACATTCCCGTTTTCCCTTTACCCTGCCCTTGCCGGCCCTCCGTAACAGGGGGCCGGCTTGCTTTTTTGGAAATCGGTATGATTCTAACTCTCTGAGCAACCAAACAGTCCCTTTTCGCAAGAAGGGGTTCCATCTTAGCGGTTCGTCTGATAGCATGTGAAAGTTCACCTTTGCATTGCTCCGGGGGGAAGCTTTTTTCCTTGCATTGCATCGGGGCGGGCAAGGAGAAGACCTAGGGGTTCTCCTTTTTCTTTTCTCCAGCCCTGTTGCCCCGTTAGCGTGGATATGTTAGATTTTTTCTCGTGAAGAAGGTCTATTGGTCTTTGAACCACTCTACTGCCGGGAGAATCATGGAAACAATCAATCTTGAAACCACGCGCGACGAAGCGTTTCTTCGCGAGGTGGAAGCAGAAAGCGGTCAGAAGGTGACCAACTGCTACCAGTGTGGAAACTGCACGGCGGGGTGCCCCTGCGGTCCTGAATACGACCTGCAGGTCAGCCAAGTCATGCGGGCCGTCCAGCTCGGTAACAAGGAAATGGCGCTTTCAAGCCGTTCGCTGTGGCTCTGCGTGTCGTGCTCGACCTGTACGTCCCGCTGCCCCAACAACATCGACGTCGCCAAGGTCATGGACGTGCTGCGGCACATGGCCTGGAAGGAAGGCAAGACGAACTACGCCATGGCGTCGTTCTGGCAGTCCTTCCTGACCACCGTCCGCCACTTCGGGCGCACGTACGAACTGGGCGTCATGGCCATGTTCATGGCCCGCACCGGCCGGGTTTTCACCGATGTGGATCTCGCGCCGCGCATCCTGCCCAAGCAAAAGCTGCCCTTCAAACCCCACACCATCGTCGGCAAGGACGCTGTGGCCCGTATCTTCAAGCGTTTCGACGAGCAGCGCAGCGCCGAGGGGGACAAGTAAATGAAACTCGCCTATTACCCCGGCTGTTCTGGTCAGGGGACGTCCGCCGAATACGAACGTTCCACCCGCGCCGTCTGCCGCGCGCTTGAAATCGGCCTCAAGGAAATTTCCGACTGGAGCTGCTGCGGCTCCACGCCGGCCCACGCTTGCGATCACGTGCTCTCCTCCGCGCTTTCCGCGCGCAACCTCGCGCTTGCCGCCGCCGAAGGCGCCGAACGCGTGGGCACGCCCTGCCCGAGCTGCCTCGCCAACCTGAAGACCGCCAAGTACCGTATGCAGGACGAGGCGTTCCGCGATAAGGTCAACGCCCTTCTCGACAATCCCTGCCCCGAAGAGCTGCCCGAAACCGTATCCATCCTCCAGGTCCTGGTGGAGGACTACGGCACCGGCGCCATCGCCGAAAAGGTCAAGAAGCCCCTCGAAGGCATCAAGGTCGCCTGCTACTACGGCTGCCTGATGAGCCGCCCCGCGGACATCATGCAGTTTGACGACGCCGAGAACCCGATGGCCATGGACAACATCATGACCGCCCTCGGCGCCGAAGTCGTGCCTTTCCCCCTGAAGACGGAATGCTGCGGCGCAGCCATGGGCATTCCCCGCCGCGACATCACCGCCCGCCTTACCGGCCGCATCCTTGAACGGGCGCAGGCCTTCGGCGCGGACGCCGTGGTCGTCGCCTGTCCGCTCTGCCACATGAACCTTGACCTGCGCCAGCGTCAGGCCGTGGGCGGAAGCATGAAGATGCCGGTGCTGTATTTTACGCAGCTCATGGGGCTGGCCCTCGGCCTGCCGCATCAGGAACTCGGCTTCGAAAAGCTCTGCGTCAGCCCCGACGAACTTCTGCGGAAGATCGACGCCGCGCAGGCTGCCAAGGCCGCCGCGGCCAAGGCCGATGAAGCCACAGAGGAGGCCAAGGCATGAAAATAGGCGTTTTTATCTGCCACTGCGGATCGAACATCGCCGGGACCGTGGATTGCGGCAAGGTCGCTGAGATCGCCAAAACCTATCCCGATGTGGCCTTCTCCACCGACACCATGTACACCTGCTCGGAACCCGGACAGGAAGAAATCGTCGCCGCCATCAAGGAACACAAGCTTGACGGCGTGGTCGTCGCTTCCTGTACGCCGCGTATGCACGAGCCCACCTTCCGCCGCACCGTGGAACGCGCCGGGCTCAACAAGTACATGTTTGAAATGGCCAATATCCGCGAACACGTGTCGTGGATCGGCAAGGACAAGGAAGCCAACACCAACAAGGCCGCGGAACTCGTCCGCATCGCCGTTGAAAAACTGCGCCGCGACAACCCGCTGTTCTCCAAGTCCTTCGAATCCACCAAGCGCGTGCTCGTCATCGGCGGCGGCGTGGCCGGCATCCAGGCCGCCCTCGACTGCGCCGACGCGGGCCTCGACGTGCTCCTCGTGGAACGCGAAAGCCACATCGGCGGCAAGATGGCGAAGCTCGACAAGACCTTCCCTACCGTCGACTGCTCCAGCTGCATCCTCGGCCCCAAGATGGTCGACGTCGCCCAGCATCCCAAAATCACGCTCATGGCCGCTTCCGAAGTGACCAACGTGTCCGGGTATGTGGGCAACTTCACCGTGACCGTGAAGAAGAAGGCCACCTACGTCGACTGGTCCAAGTGCACCGGCTGCGGCGCCTGCATGGACAAGTGCCCCGCCAAGAAGACCCCGGACAAGTTCAACGAGTTCGTCGGCCCCACCACGGCGATCAACATCCCCTTCCCGCAGGCGATCCCCAAGAAGGCCACCATCAACGCCGAATTCTGCCGCAAGCTCACCTCGGGCAAATGCGGCGTGTGCGCCAAGGTGTGCCCCACCGGGGCCATCAACTACGAAATGAAGGATGAGGAAGTCACGGAAACCGTGGGCGCCATCGTTGCCGCCACCGGCTACGACCTCATGGACTGGACGGTCTACGGCGAATACGGCGCGGGCCAGTACCCCGACGTCATCACCTCGCTCCAGTACGAGCGCATCATGTCCGCCTCCGGCCCGACCGGCGGCCACATCAAGCGCCCGTCCGACGGCAAGGAACCCAAGAGCGTCGTGTTCATCCAGTGCGTGGGCTCCCGCGACAAGTCCATCGGCCGCCCCTACTGCTCCGGCTTCTGCTGCATGTACACCGCCAAGCAGGCCGTCCTGACCAAGGACCACATCCCCGACTCGCAGTCCTACGTGTTCTACATGGACATCCGCTCCAACGCGAAGCTCTATGACGAATTCACGCGCCGCGCCGTCGAGGAATACGGCACCCAGTACATCCGCGGCCGCGTGTCCGCCATCCAGCCCGACGGCCACGGGCAGTACATCGTCCGCGGTGCCGACACCCTGCTCGGCAAGCCCGTCGAGGTGAAGGCCGACATGGTCGTGCTCGCCGTGGGCATCGAAGGCTCCAAGGGCGCGAACAAGCTCGCCGAAACCCTGCACATCTCCTACGACGGCTTCGGGTTCTTCATGGAATCCCACTGCAAGCTCCGCCCCGTGGAGACCAACACCGCCGGCGTGTTCCTCGCGGGCGTCGCCCAGGGCCCGAAGGACATCCCGTCCTCCGTCGCGCAGGGCAGCGGCGCCGCCGCCAAGGTGATAGGCCTCCTCTCCAAGCCGCTCCTCGAAAGCGACCCGCAGATCTCCGTCGTGGACATCAAGCGCTGCGTCGGCTGCGGCAAGTGCATCAAGGTGTGCCCGTTCCAGGCCATCGTCGAAAAGGAAATTCGCGGCGAAAAGAAGGCGCAGACCATCGAGGCCGTGTGCCAAGGCTGCGGCCTTTGCACGGCTACCTGCCCGCAGGGCGCCATCCAGCTCTCCCACTTCACTGACAACCAGATCCTTGCGGAGGTAGACGCTCTATGTCGGTTCTGACAGGCAAAGAACTCCGGATCGTAGGCTTCCTCTGCAACTGGTGCTCCTATGGCGGCGCCGACACTGCCGGGGTCGCTCGTTTCACCCAGCCTACGGACCTGCGTATCATCCGCGTCCCCTGTTCGGGCCGCGTCAATCCCCTGTTTCCGCTGAAAGCCCTGCTTTCCGGCGCCGACGGGGTGCTCGTGTCCGGCTGTCACCCGCGTGACTGCCACTATTCGGAAGGCAACTACTACGCCCGCCGCCGCCTCGAAACGCTGAAGGAATTCCTGCCCATCATCGGCATCGATCCCCGCCGCTTCGAGTACACGTGGGTGTCCGCCTCCGAAGGCCAGCGCTGGCAGGCCGTGGTCACCGCGTTCACCGAACGCGTCCACAAGCTCGGACCCGCGCCCAAGTTCGAAGACGCGAAGCCGATGTACGTCATGCCCAACCTTGACCTGCCCGCGCCTCTGCGCCCGCTCGGCTGCGGCGTCAATCCCGCGGCCATGACCGAGCTCAAGGACCAGATCAAGGCCGCGCTCGAAGCCAAGGAAGTGGAATTCGTCATGGGCTGGCAGAAAGGCTTCGACGGCCTGCACGCCACGCCCCTGTACATGCGCAAGCCCGAAGACGTCGAAAAGCTCATCTGGGGCCCGCTCAACGTCCACTCCCTCGCCACTTACCTGCCCCTCTTCAAGGGCAAGAAGGTCGGCATCGTGGTCAAGGGCTGCGACTCCCGCGGCGTCGTGGAACTCCTGCAGGAGAACCTCATCAACCGTGAGGACGTGGTCGTCTTCGGCATGGGCTGCAACGGAACCATCGACATCAACCGCGTGCTCGCCAAGATCGGCGACGTGACGGAAGTCGAATCCGTGACCGGCTCCGGCGCCACCCTCAAGGTCCGCGCCGACGGCAAGGACTACGAGTTCGCCATGCAGGACGTGGCGCAGGACAAATGCCGCGCCTGCACCGTGCCCAACGCCGTCATCCACGATCACTTCGCGGGCTCGCCCACGAACATCCCGGACGGCGCGCAGCCCGCCATGCCCGCCATCATGACCTTCCTCGACGGCCTGAGCCTCGAGGACCGCATGGGCTTCTGGCGGGGCCACATCGACCGCTGCATCCGCTGCTATGCCTGCCGCAACGCCTGCCCCATGTGCGTGTGCCGTGACAACTGCGTGGCGGACAGCCGCGAACCGCATTGGCTCACGCAGGAAGACAGCCCCACGCAGAAGATGTTCTTCCAGCTCATCCACGCGATGCACCTCGCCGGACGCTGCACCGGCTGCGGCGAATGCAACCGCGCCTGCCCGATGGGCATCCCGGTCGGAGCCCTCAAGCTCCAGATGGGGCGCGTCGTGAAGAAGCTGTTCGAATACGCGCCCGGCATGGACGTTGACGCCGTGCCGCCGCTGCTCGGCTTCCAGCTGGAAGAAAAGAACATTCACGAACATCACATCGAGGGAGCATAAACGCAATGAGCGCCATACGATTCCTCGCTGCCGACAAGCTGGCCTCGTGGCTGGCCGAAGTGGCGGCATCCCGTCAGGTGCTGGCCCCTCGTCAGGAGGGCAAAGCGGTTGTGTTCCGGCCTCTCGTCGCCGGAGAAACGCCGTCGCTGGCCCGCGCCACCGTATCCCCCAAGGCCGCCGTTTTCCCCGCCTGTGAAACGCTCGTGCATTTCACAGGCACCAAGGACCCGGAAAATCCGGCCAAACTGAACATGAAACTCGACGACACCCCCGACGCTCCGGCCCGGATGGTGTTCGGCTGCCGTTCCTGCGACGCCCGCGGCTTCGCCGTGCTCGACAAGCCGTTCCTCGAAGGCAAGTTCCAGGACGCCTACTACAAGGCCCGCCGCGACAACCTGCTGGTCGTCACCCGGACCTGCGACAGCCCGTGCAGCACCTGCTTCTGCCACTGGACCGGCGGCGGCCCCGCCGATCCCACCGGCTCCGACGTGCTGCTCACGGCCGTGAACGGCGGCTTCGTGCTTGAGGCCGTGTCCGAAAAAGGCGAAGCCTTCCTCGCGTCGACCAAACTCGCCGACGGCTCCGACAAGATGGACGAAGCCAAGGCAGCCCGCGAAAAGGCCGCCGCCAGCCAGCAGCCCGCCCCTGATCTGTCCAAGGCGGCCCGCCGCCTCGAACAGCGTTTCACCGACGTGGACTTCTGGGCGGAACAGACCGCGAAGTGCCTCTCCTGCGGCGCGTGCACCTACATGTGCCCGACCTGCCAGTGCTTCAACATCTCCGACGAGGGCGATCCCCTCGAAGGCCGCCGCCTGCGCAGCTGGGACAACTGCATGTCCCCGCTGTTCACCCGCGAGGCCAGCGGGCACAACCCCCGCACGGCCAAGGCCCTGCGTATGCGCAACCGCGTTTCGCACAAGTACTGGTACGCTCCCGATTACAGCGACGGGCGTTTCGCCTGCACGGGCTGCGGTCGGTGCATCAAGCAGTGCCCGGTGTCGCTGGACATCCGTGAAATTGTCCTCAACGCCATCGCGGATGACGCGGAAGCCAAATAAGGAGTCTGAACATGGCAGGGACGCATAATCCCCTTCTGCCTGAAATGGCGACCGTCATCGAAACCGTGCAGGAAACGCACAACATCAAAACGTTCCGCGTGCGTTTCGATGATGAAGAAAAAATGAAAAACTTCACCTTCCAGCCCGGACAGGTGGGGCAGCTCTCCGTTTTCGGCGTGGGCGAGTCGACCTTCGTGATCAACTCTTCCCCCACCCGGATGGATTACCTCCAGTTCTCCGTGATGAAGGCCGGCGAAAACACCGCCGCCCTCCACAAGCTCAATGCCGGCGACAAGATCGGCGTGCGCGCCCCGCTCGGCAACTGGTTCCCCTACGAGCAGTGGAAGGGCAAGAACGTCTTCTTCATCGGCGGCGGCATCGGCATGGCCCCCATCCGCACCATCATGGTGTACCTGCTGGACAACCGCAAGGATTACGGCGACATCAGCCTGCTGTACGGCGCCAAGACCCCTGCGGACCTGTCCTTCCAGTCCGACATGCCCGAGTGGCTGGAGCGCAAGGACCTGAACGTCACCCTGACCATCGACAACCCCGCCGACGGCTGGGAGCACAAGGTCGGCCTCATCCCCAACGTGCTCAAGGAAATCGGCCCCAAGCCCAAGAACACCATCGCCGTGCTCTGCGGCCCGCCGATCATGATCAAGTTCACCCTCGCGGCCCTCGTCGAACTGGGCTTCCCGGATGACCAGATCTACACCACGCTGGAAAAACGCATGAAGTGCGGCATCGGCATCTGCGGGCGCTGCAACATCGGCGGCAAGCTCGTCTGCGTCGACGGCCCCGTATTCTCCAACAAGCAGCTCAAGGAACTCCCGCCCGAGCTGTAGGATGGTTGAATAAATCGGGGAGGGGGAAGGGACCCCTTTTGAAAAAGGGCTCCCTTCCCCCTCCCCGAAC
>NZ_JNJP01000039.1 GCF_000701705.1 Bilophila wadsworthia ATCC 49260
GAGGGGAAACTTTCTAGAGAAAGTTTCCCCTCCCCCTCCCCAAACCCCTCCCTCTCCTCTTCAAAGATTTTCGACTTTATCGAATCCCTGTTCCCGGTTGTACCGTGAAAGAGAGCCTTCCTTGATATGAGGGGAGGTTTTTCTTTTATGGGAGATCGAGAGGGGTTCAGGGAGCCTCTTCGCCGGGGCCTCCATCCGCTGTCTGGCCTTTCAGGGAAGATGCGGCTATGGTACATGAGATTACCGTCAGGAGTGTTTCATGCCCCCGAAAGATATTCCCATGCCGTTCCGGACAGCCCTGCCGTGGACGGGATTTGTTGCGCTGCTGTTTCTCTTGAACTACATGTCGCGCTCCACGCTGACGCCTTTGCTTGTCTCCATTGAGGAAGATCTGGGAATCGGGCACGCGCAGGCGACGAGCCTCCTCCTGATGCAAAGCGCCGGGTTCAGTTCGGCACTGGCCGCTTCCGGTTTTCTCCTCTCGCGCTTCAAACCAAGGCAGATCGCGACCATCCCGTTGGCCATCGCCGGGGGTATCCTTCTGTTGATGCCGCTGGTGCACACGCTCGGTCAGGCGCGGCTTGTTTTCATAGCTTTCGGGCTCGGTGTCGGTTTCTATTTTCCGGCGGGCATGGCAACCCTCTCCTCGCTTGTCTTTCCCAAAGACTGGGGCAAAGCCGTCGCCATTCATGAACTGGCCCCAAACACGGGCTTTATCCTGATCCCCCTGCTCGCGCAGGCCGGTCTCATGTTTACGGACTGGCGGGGCGTCTTCGCCATCATGGGCGTCCTCATGATCTGTACCGCCGGGGCATTCCTGCTCTGGGGACGCGGCGGCAACACACGCACCGATGCCCCGTCCTTCAAAGGATGCGGGGTGCTCCTCAAAAACCCCGCAAGCTGGATCGTGGCGTTGCTGATGGCCGTTTCCATGATCGGCGAATTCTCCATCTACAGTATCCTGCAAATCTTCCTCGTCAGCGCGGCAGGGTTCGGGCCGGAAGAAGCCAACCTCGGCCTCTCCATATCCCGCCTCGCCATGCCGGTCATCGTCATTGCCGCCGGATGGGCCGCCGACCGCTTCAATGCCAAGCGTACCGTCAGCGCCTGTTTCCTGCTCCACGCCGTGGCCCTGTGCCTCATGTCCGTGGACGCCTCGGTGTCCCGCATCCCCGCGCTCTGCGGCGTGTTCCTGCAGGCGGCTTCAATGGCCTTCGTCTTCCCGCCGCTGTTCAAGGTCTTCGCCCAATGCTTCTCGGCCGACGAGCAGCCCATCCTGCTCTCGCTGACCATGCCCCTCGCCGGGCTCATCTCCGCCGGGGGCATCCCCTTCTTCATCGGCTACTGCGGGGAATACTACACATTCGGCCTCGCCTTCCTCACTATCGCCGCCATGTCCGTGGCAAGCGCCGTTTCGGTCGCCTACTTGAAGAACAGAGAGTAACAGACCGTTTTTCAAAAAATCTTTCCCCTGCCTCCCCTCTTCCCCTTCCCGAATGCATTCAATTATACCAACCGCTAATCCCTATTTTCCACCCCAATAGAAAACGCCCGCTCTCCAAACAATGGGCAGCGGGCGTTTTCAGCCTGAATCCTCCCGCCCCATCCTCCCTTTACAAGGAAAAACGGCAGCAGGGATTCGATAAACATAAAAATCTTTGAAGGGGAAGGGAGGGGTTTGGGGGAGGGAAGGGGAAACTTTCTAGAGAAAGTTTCCCCTTCCCTCCCCCAATGGCGTTGCTATCCCAACGCCTACTTCTTCCTTCTCCTCAACGGCTTCGAATACGCGTGCTCGGCGCTGTGGCCGAACTCCTGCAAACGGCGATCGACGAGATCGTAAAGGGAATCACGGGTGAACCCGCCGTTCTTGAGGGGCTTCCCGGCGGGAATGCCGGTCAGAAGCTCAAGCGCCTCGGTGATGTGCTCCACCGGGTAGATGCCGAACTTGCCCGTGTCCACGGCTTCGCGGATGCGCGGGGAAAGCATCAGATGATCCACGTTGTCACGGGGGACGATGACCCCCTGCTCGCCCGTGAGCCCGCGGCGGGAGCAGATGCCGAAAAAGCCCTCGATCTTGCGGGACACGCCGCCCACGGCCATGATCTGGCCGGACTGGCTTACCGCGCCGGTGATGGCGAGGGACAATTTGAGCGGCACGCCGGAAAGCGCCGACAGCAACGCCGCCAGCTCCGCGCCCGAGGCGGAATCGCCTTCGATGCCGCCGTAATTCTGCTCGAAACACAGGCTTCCGGTCATCACAAGCGGCTTGTTGCGGGCGAACTGGTCCACAAGATAGCTCTTGAGGATAAGCATGGCCTTAGTGTGGATGGGGCCGCCAAGCTCGGCCTCGCGCTCAAGGTCGATGATGCCGCCGTGCCCGACGCCCACTGTGCAGGAAATCTGATGCGGCAGGCCGAACTCGAAATCCCCGTACCACGACACCGACAGGCCGTTGACCCGCCCGACGGCGGAACCCGACGTCCGTACCTTGATGAGCTCGCGGTCGTACTCTTCCATGTAGAGCTCTTCCACAAGGTTCGCACGGTACATGCGGGCTTCGAGCGCCTCTTCCAGATGCTCGGCCTCCACCAGCGCGGACTGCTTCATGGCGGCCATCGCGGAGGCTTCAATCATCACGTCGCGCATGAGCGGGAACTTGAGCGACAGCTTGCGCTGGTCCTCGGCCACGCGGGAACTGAAATCCACAAGCCCGGCCAGCGCGGTGCGGCTGAACGGCAGGAGATGCGTCTCGTCGATGATCCCGGCGACACGGATGAGCCACGACCGGATGTCGGCGGCGGTACGCTCCACCGTCTCGGTCATGTGCGCCTTGATCTTGAACAGCTTGGCGAAGCGGTCGTCATTGGTCAGCAGGGCTTCGTACAGCTCCTCGTTTCCGATGAGCACGACCTTGAGGTTCAGGGGGACCGGCTGCGGCTCGATGCCCTTGGTGCGGACCGCGCCGTCCGGCACGTCGCCCGCCTCCTCAAGGCGCGCGGAACCGGCGCGCAGGGCGCGGAGAAGCCCTTCCCATGCGCCGGGATGCTGGAGAATGTCCTCAAGATGCAGGACAAGGAAACCGCCGTTGGCCCGATGCAGGGATCCGGCCTTGATCAGCGTGAAATCCGTGACCAGCGCGCCCATTTCCGACTCGCGCTCCACGCAGCCAAGCAGGTTGGCGGTGGTGGGGTGGTCTTCGATGATCAGGGGGGCGCCCTTGTTCCCGCTGTTGTCCACAAACACGTTCACGTCATAGAGGTACGTGTCCGTCTCGGGATGCTGCGCATCGCCGGACAGCGCGGCGCTCAGGGCCTGCGCGGGCTGCGTTTCACGGGGCAGGAAACCTTCCGGGTGATCCAGAATATCCTGACGCAGGGCTTCAAAATACTTTTTCAGAGTGGAATCCGGCTCACCGTCCGGCCCGGCGCAGTTCTTCAGGATGCGCTCCACGGCAGGGGTCAGCACGGCGGACAGCACCGAGCCGATCACTTCCTGCTCCAGCGTCCTCTCGTCCGAGCGGAAGGACTGCTCGGCGGAATTCAGCTTGCGCACCATGCCGGACATGGCCCGCAGGAGGGTATCGCCCTTCTGCTTGAGCCCCTGACGCAAGGTGGGATCGAGATGTTCGTACTCGTCCTCGCTCAGGCGCTTGCCTTCCACCAGGGGATACAGGGTCAGGCTGCCCTGCTCATCCATATCGAGGTTGAAGCCCTCTTTCCCGGCGGTCTTGTCCATCTGCTTGATGAGCCCGGAACGCACGGCCTGAAAACGATCCTGCAATTCGGAACGCTTCTTGACGTACTTCTCGTTGTCCAGACGGACGGGCAGTTCCTTGCGGATATCCGCCAGCGCCTGCGAAAGGACCGAACGCAGCTTTTTGCCCTGCCCCGCCGGGACGGACAACAGCATGGGACGATCCGGATCATCGAAATTGTTGACGTAAAGCAGGTCCGGCGGCGTCTGGGCCTTGCGGATGCGGGGCTCGAGAAACTCCCGGAGCATGTAGGTCCGCCCAAGGTTCGACTCGCCGGAAAGATAAATATTGTACCCTGCCGTGTGGATGTGCAACGCCAGCTCCAGCGCCTTGAGGGCGCGGGGCTGCGGGGCCACCTTACGGTGTCCGTTGCGCGGGATGGCGTCGCTCGTTTCCCAAGGGACGCGATCCGGGGGCAGACTCGAACAGAGGCGCTGACCAGGCAGAGACTTTATTTTACTCATGATATTCCTAAATATGGATTAAAAAGACCGCGGGGAGGGGAGAGAAAACCTTTCTGAAGAAAGACTGTCCCTTCCCTCCCCATGCCCGCCCCTTCCAAAGGTTTTCGCCTTGAAAAGAACGCGGCCCGTCTCAAAAGGTATCGGCTTTCCTTGCGGCGCAAGCCGGGAAGTCAAAGCGAGAGAGCGGCAGCCGGAACAACCCGGCGGCGGAAAACTTACCGCGCGTACACCCGGGCGAGGATCTCGGCCCCGCCGTCCTCGGCGAGGGACCGGGCCAAAGCGAAGCCCACGGCGCGGGCTTCATCGGCGCGGCCCGTCACCTTGCGGCGGATGATCACCGAGCCGTCCACTTCGCCGACCAGGCCTTCCAGTTCGAAGGTGCCGTCGTCAAGCATTTCCGCATGTCCGGCGATGGGAACCTGACAGCCGCCGTCGAGCCCGGCGAGCAGGCCGCGTTCGGCTTCCACGCAGATGCGGGTCGGACGGTGTTCCATGAAAGACAGCATTTCGGCGAGATCCTTGCGGTCCTCGCGGAATTCGATGCCGAGCGCGCCCTGCCCCACGGCGGGGATGAACGCGGGCGGGGCGAGCGGGCACTCCTTGGGCACGGACAGGCCGAGGCGCTTCATGCCCGCCGTCGCCATGATGATGGCGGCGAACTGCCCCTCGGTCAGCTTGCGGAGCCGGGTGTCCACGTTCCCGCGCAGGGAGACGACTTCAAGATCCGGCCGCTGGGCCAATACCTGCGCCTGACGGCGGAGGCTGCTCGTGCCGACCACGGCCCCGGCGGGCAGGTTTTCCAGCGAATCGTAGTCCACCGAAAGGAACAGGTCCGTGGGGTCCTCGCGTTCCGGCACGATGCCGAGGATGAGGCCCTCAGGAAGCTCCATGGGAACGTCCTTCATGCTGTGCACGGCGATGTCCGCCGCGCCGGAAAGGAGCGCTTCCTCAATTTCCTTCACGAACAGCCCCTTGCCGCCGACCTTGGCCAGCGGCACGTCAAGGATGATGTCGCCCTTGGTCTTGATGATGTTCAGTTCCACCGCAAGGCCGGGATGTACGGCTTCGAGGCTGTCCTTCACATGGTTCGCCTGCCAGAGGGCCAGACGGCTGCCACGGGTGGCGATAACGAGTTTTTCCATAACGATCCTTGGCTGGTGAACACGGTGCCTTTTTGAGGGGCGCCGCCGTACCGGAGCCGCCCCCCCCCCACAAATGTTCGGGAAAGAGGAATCCGGGGAAGGGGCGCCTTTTGGAGCGCGCCTCCCCGGTTTTAGGAAATTTAGTGGCAGCTCGCGCAGTTGCCGCCGGAACAACCGGCGCATCCGCCTCCGGAAGACGGCGCGGAGGGCGCGCCGAAATCGCCGAGGCTTCCGCCTTCGCAATGGCGGCACGGCTTGGAGATGAGCTTTTCCGTGGCTTCGGCGCGGCAGGCCGGGCATACCGGATTTTCGTCGCCGAAAACAAGTTCTTCAAATTCATGACCGCAGCGCGTGCAACGGTATTCAAACATGGGCATGACGCTTCTCCTGTAAACGTATTCAGTCAAGCATGGGCTTGATGGCCATCACATTTTCGAAAAGATAGTAGTCCGTCAGCGCGCAGAGCATATGCCCGATGGCGGCGTGCGTCTCCTGCACGAGCGGCGTGGACGGATGCCCCACCGCAAGCAGGATGTCGCACAGCGGAGCCATGCGCCCTCCCCCGTCCCCGGTCAGGCCGATGGTGAACAGGCTTTGCTTGCGGGCCGCCTGCAACGCGCCGATGACGTTGGCGCTGTTGCCCGAGGTGGAAATGCCGACGAACACGTCGCCGGGACGCCCGAGCGCCTGCACCTGCTTGGTGAAGACGAGATCGTAACCGAAATCGTTGCCGATGGACGTCAGCACGGAAGAATCGGTCGTCAGCGCGATGGCCGGAAGCGGCGGCCGGTCCATCAGGAACCGGTTGACGAACTCCGCGGCCCAGTGCTGGGCATCCGCCGCGCTCCCGCCGTTGCCCGCCAGCAAAATCTTGCCTCCGCGCGCCACGGCGACGGCCATGCGCCGGGCGGCCTCGGCCACCTTGCCCCCGTGGACGGCAAAAAAATCGCGGCGCAGTTTCGCGCCGTCTTCCGCATGTTGGGAAATCATTTGCAGGGCTTTGTCCATAAGACGCTCCTTCGAACCGCATGGCTACAAGCACAGATAATCCCTGATTCCCGTTCTGCAACCCGCTTGCGGCGAACTTTGAGATATAAGCGAAACAGCCCCCGCTGACAACTCCATGCGGGCCGTGCGGCATTCCCCAACCCGCCGAAACGATACGGCGGCGGTACCGGGCTCCCAAGTTTGCTATTGAAGAATCACAGGGATTCTACTACTGAAAGCAGATGCACTCCGTCACCTCCATACTTCTCGTCACCAAGGCCCGGCACGCCGCCGCCGAAGCCACCGCAGCAGCCGTCAGCCAGTGGCTCGAAGCCCACGGTGTGGCTTGTTCCGCCCTTCCCGCCGACTGCCCTTCCGAAAAACTCGTCGGCAGGGCCCGCACCTCCGACGCAATCCTGATCCTCGGCGGCGACGGAACCTTCGTCGGCGTGGGCCGCAAGCTTGCCGGGCTGGACATTCCGCTTCTCGGCATCAATTTCGGTCAGGTCGGCTTTCTGACCGAACTCTCCGCCGTCGGCTGGGAACCCGCGCTGGAACGCCTCCTCGCCGGAAAGATGATCACGCGCACCTGCCTCCTGCTCGCGTGGGAGCTCCTGCGTGGCGGGACGCCCATCGCCAGCGGGCACGCCGCCAACGACGTGGTGGTCGGGCGCGGCGCCATCGCCCGCGTGCTGCCCGTCCATGTGTTCGTGGACGGCGAAGACATGGGCGTCGTGCGCTCCGACGGGGTGATCGTCTCCACGCCCCTCGGCTCCTCGGCGTATGCCCTGTCCGCCCACGGGCCGCTGGTGCATCCCAAGGTGCAGGCCCTCACCCTGACGCCCATTTCGCCCTTCTTCAAGAGCTTCCCGCCCATCGTCCTGCCCGCGGACTCCCGCATCCGCCTCGAAACCGACGCCGCCGCGCCCGACGCGTTCCTGACCGTGGACGGGCAGGAGGGCATCCCCCTGTGCGGCGGCGACGTCATACGGGTGCAAAGCCTCGATGCCGGGCTGCGGGTCCTTTCCTGCTCATCCGGCACCTATTTCCAGCGGCTGCGTGAACGCGGCTTTATCCAGACGGACGGGACGTCCGCCCCGGAGCACGTATGAACAGGCTTCCCGACATCGGGCAGGTCAGCGATCTCCGGCTCGGCGACCATCCCGGCTTTGATGCGTGGTTCTACAGCTTTTGCGCGGAAAACAACATCGAACACGGCATCAACCCCAGCGGCGTCGCCAGCCCGGAGCAGCTCCGCTTCATGGTCGCCATGGACGAACGGCAGGTGTACGCGCCGTGTTCCGACGCCACCTTCCGGGAGTTGGCGGCCTCCTTCCACCTCCGCAGTTTTCCGCCCCGCGTGCGCAGCCAGTATATCGCGGCATGGCGCTCCATCATCCGGGTCGTCCGCTACGAAAAGGACCGCCAGAAGCGCCGCGACATGATCAACTATTGCCGCCACCGTTTCCGGGGTTGCCTCGCGCTCGGCAATATCCTGCCCTCCCGCCTCGTCAAGCGGCTGGTCACCACGCTCATCAGCCATTTCGACGCGGGCGATCCGTGGCTGAACGAGCGCCTGTTCTACAACGAAACGCTCGCCTCCTTCCTCCGTTCGCAGACCCTGCAGAAGGCCCTCGGACGCCTGCCCGACGGCCTGAGCGCCGAGGGCATCCCCGATCTGCGCCGCGCGCTGGATCTGTCTGAGCTGGCCCGCCTCTTCCACCTTGCCGGGCGCTCGCACCATACCCTCACCCAGCTCATCCACAACTGCGCGGCGGCGGAAAGCGGCAAGTGCGAACTCCCGGACATCTTTACCGGTTCCGAAGCCTTCATCCCGCAGGTGGAGGAGCTTTTCCCCGGCCCGCCGCGCACGTTCCTCTACATCTGCGCGATGGAGGGCGGCCTTGCCCTTGATCTGCGGATCATCCAGACGCTGCTGCGGCTCGGGCACAAGGTCATCCTGACGCTCAAGGAAGCGCCGGTCTACTACGCCCCGACCGTGTGGGACGTGGACCGCGATCCCCTGCTGGTGGACAATCTGCCCGAATCCCATATATTCAAGGCTCCGGCCGCATCCAAGAACGAACTGCTCCGCCGCCTGCGGGAAAACCGCCTGCTCATCATTTCGGATGGCACGGGCGAGCGGCTCAACCTGTACCGCACCTCGGTCACCTTCGCCCGCGCCTGGAAAGAGAGCGACGCCATCATCGCCCGCGGACGCTGCAACCGCGACGTGCTCCTCGGCACGAGCCACCTCTTCACCCGCGACGTCTTCTGCTTCTGGGAAGATCGCGGCGAAGTGCGTATGCAGCTCAAGCCCCATGCGCCCGGCATCCGCAAGTTCAGCGAACAGGCGCTCACGGCCAAGGCCCGGACCATCATCAAGAGTATGCGTGCCTCCAAGGACAGCGGCAAGGCCGTGATGTTCTACAGCTGCATCATCGGCAGCATCCCCGGCCAGACCGCCACGGCGATCAAGGTGGCGGACACGTTCGTCCGGTCGCTGCGGGAGCGGCTTGATCAGGTCTTCATCATCAACCCGGCGGAATATTTCGAGCCCGGCATGGACGGGGACGATCTCATGTTCATGTGGGAGCAGGTGCAGCGCAGCGGCCTCATCAACATCTGGCGCTTCCAGAGCATGGAGGACATCGAGGCCAGCTTCGGGCTCATGGGGCTCAAGGTCCCGCCCGTCTGGTCCGGCAAGGACGCCACCTTCTCCACCGGGTGCACCAAGGAAATGCGCATCGCGCTGGACATGCAGCGCTCCCATCCCGAACTCCAGATCGTCGGCCCCGGCCCGGAAAAATTTTTCCGCCGCGGCGACTACGGCGTCGGCAAATTCTTTGACGCCACCATCTCCAACGCCAATCAGGAATAGCCATGACCACACCCACGCAACTGTTCACGCTTCTGGATGCCTGTTTCGACGCCCAAAACGAAGCCACGGCCCTCTGGCACAGCCAGGAACCCGAGGCCGACGACGTCGCCCCCGACGCCTCCGCCTCCCCCGAGACGCTCCTTGCCCTCGTCCGCGCGCAGCACCTGCGGAATTTCCGGCTCTGGCACATTGAGGACACGGCCCGCCGCCGCGACGTGACGCCCGATGTCATCGCCGACTGCAAGTACCGCATCGACAGGCTCAACCAGGAGCGCAACGACCGCATAGAGCGCGTGGACGCCTGCCTCGTGGCCCTGCTCTCCCCGCTGCTCCCGGCCTCGCCCGCGCCGCACATCAATACGGAATCCCTCGGCATGGCCATCGACCGCCTTTCCATCCTCAGCCTCAAGATCTGGCACATGGACGAGCAGGTCCGGCGCACCGACGTGACGCCCGAGCACATCGCCTCCTGCGAAAAGAAGCTCGCGGTCCTCAAGGAGCAGCGCGCCGACCTCAGCCTTGCCGTCAAGCATCTCGTCACCGAGTTCGTCGAGGGGGCCAAGACCCCCAAGCTGTATTTCCAGTTCAAGATGTACAACGACCCCACGTTGAACCCTGAGCTGTATGGAAAATAGAGGAAGCGTGAGGAATCGGGGAAGGGGAAAGGAACCCTTCTGGAGAAGGGCTTCCTTTCCCCTTCCCCAAACCCCATCCCCTATCCTCCTAAGACTTTTACGTTTTGAATTCCGGGCGTCTCCAGCGTCTGGAATTGAAAAACAAAAGTGTTTGATGCCTGAATAGAATAATCGTTCGGCCTTTCGGAGTCGCCCTATGTCCGCTTATGAAACCGTCATCGGCCTTGAAGTGCATGTTCACCTCTGCACCAAATCCAAGCTGTTCTGCTCCTGCCCCACGACGTTCGGGGTGGAGCCCAACACCAACGTCTGCGAGGTGTGCGCCGGGATGCCGGGCGTGCTGCCCGTCCTGAACCAGACCGCCGTGGAGTACGCCACCCGCGCGGGCCTCGCCCTTAACTGCACCATCAACAACGATTCGGTGTTCGCCCGTAAGAACTACTTCTACCCCGACATGCCGTACAACTACCAGATTTCGCAGTTCGAGCGCCCGCTGTGCGAATTCGGGCATCTGGACATCAACGTCGGCGGCGAGACCAAGCGCATCGGCATTACCCGCATCCACATGGAAACCGACGCGGGCAAAAACATCCACGAAGGCGACCACAGCTATCTCGACCTCAACCGCGCCGCCGTGCCGCTCATCGAAATCGTGAGCGAGCCCGACATGCGCAGCGCCGAGGAAGCGGTGGCCTATCTCAAGGCCCTGCACGCCATCGTGGTCTACCTCGGCATCACGGACGGCAACATGGAGGAAGGCAGCTTCCGTTGCGACGCCAACGTGTCCATCCGTCCCAAAGGCGCGGCCGAATTCGGCACCCGCGCCGAGCTCAAGAACCTGAACTCGTTCCGCCACGTCCAGAAGGCCATCGAATACGAAGTTTCCCGCCAGCAGGACGTGCTGGAGGACGGGGACAAGGTGATTCAGGAAACCCGCCTGTTCGACAGCGTGAAGGGCGTCACCATGTCCATGCGCGACAAGGAAGAGGCCCACGACTACCGCTATTTCCCCGACCCGGATCTCGTGCCCGTGCACATCACGGACGAGCAGCTCGAAAGCTGGAAGGCCAGCCTTCCCGAGCTGCCCGCGCAGCGCCGCCGGCGGTTCATGGATGAATGGAAGCTTCCCGAGCAGGATGCGGACATCATCACATCCGACCGCGCGCAGGCCGACCTCTTTGAGGCGGCGGTGGCCCTGTACAACGAGCCGCGCAAGATAGCCAATTATATGACCGGCCCCATGCTCCGCGAGATCAACCAGACCGGCGTGGAGCTCAAAGACTCCGCCCTCAAGCCCGAAGCCCTTGCCGAACTCGCCAAGATCGTCGACGGCGGCCTCATCAGCGCCAAGATCGCGCAGGATATTTTCAGTGAACTGTACGCCAACGGCGTCATGCCCGAAGCCTACGTCCGTGAAAAAGGCCTTGTGCAGGTGTCCGACACTTCCGCCATCGATGCCGCCGTCGCCGAAGTGATTGCGGAGAACCCCGCCGAAGCCGAAGCCTACAAGGGCGGCAAGACCAAGCTCATCAGCTTCTTCGTCGGGCAGGTCATGCGCAAGATGAAGGGCAAGGCCAACCCCGCCCTCGTCAACGAGGCGCTGGGAAGATTGTTGAAATAGGAGCAGAAGATTGGAGGGGGAGAGGGAACCCTTCTGGAGAAGGGTTCCCTCTCCCCCTCCAAACCTCCCCCCTCTCCCTCCCAAGACGTTCGACTTTATCGAATCCCCGCTCTCGATTTTACTGGATAAAAGAGCCTTCCTCCGTATGGGGGAAGGCTCTTTTGTCATATTCTGGAATAAGAAAGGAGAAAAAGAATGAGGCAGGTTCCCTTTTCTAAAGAGGATCTGCTCCAAGGAAAGCTGAGAACAGGGATTCAATAAACACGAAAGTCTTTGGAAAGGGAGGGATGGGGTTTGTGGAAGGGAGGGGAAACTTTTCTTCAGAAAAGTTTCCCCTCCCTTCCACAATATTTCCAACCTACTCTATCTACCCGGCAATAAAAAGGCTTTCAGCTCATCCGGGTCACAGCCGCCGAACAGCAGATGCAGCGGAAAACGGTCAAGCACGGGCGAAAGGGCCTCATTCGTGTAGGGAACGCCGCGCATGGCCTCTTCCAGATCATAGATCTCGCAACTGCTCACCTCGTCGGTCAGGCTCTTGCCCGGCCCGGCCATGAAGAAATCGCCGTAAAAATGACACTCGACCACACTGCCCTGCCGGATGTCGTAGGAAACCTCCACCTTGCCCCAAGGGAACCGCTGCGCCTTGCGCTCCGTGAACGGAGGCGACGCGCCGTACGTCCAATCCCACGTCGAGTATTTGGCGTCCCGCAGACGGGTGATGGCGACGAAATCCGCCGCGTTCATCCGGTATTCATCCCCGGAACGGTGCTCCATGATCGCATCGCGCACGCGCTGCACCGTCAGCGGCGGCAGATCCGGAGAATGCACGGCCAGATACTCAGCCAGATTCCCCACGCGGCTGCGGACAGAGGCCACGCCCTTTGACTTGTACTTGGCCGGATCCACATTGAGCGCCTGAGACAGTACATCGAGGTCGCTGTTTACCAGAATACAGCCGTGATGCAGATAACGCATCCCCCGGCGGCAGTGCGCCACGCCCGCCACTTTCAGGCCGTCCAGCATCAGATCGTTGCGCCCGGAAAAAGTCACGGGCAACCCGAGCTTTTGCAGCGCCTCGGCGATGGGTTTTCCGGCTTCGCTGAAGGCGGGCAGGGCTCCTTCCTTGTCCAGATGATGGATGAAGGTATAGTTGAGCGTCCCGGCGTCGTGATAGACCGCGCCTCCGCCCGTCATCCGGCGCACCACGCTGATCCCGCGTTCGCGCACGAAATCGGCGTTCACTTCCTGACGGGTGTTCTGGAACCGCCCCACCACGATGGCCGGGCTGTTCTGCCACAGGATGGCGTAACCGGGATGGCCGGGTTCGATCCGGCCCAAGAAATATTCCTCAAGCGCGAGGTTGAATGTCGGGTCGAGGGAATGATTCACGATCCAATACATGCGGAACTCCATAAAAAACTTTCATAATGGCGCAGTCCCATTATGAAAGTCCCAAAGGGCCGAGAAAACGGCAAAGAAAGGAGAAGGAATCCCCGACAGCGAACCGTCGGGCGTCGCCCGTAATCCTGACGACGGCGGCAAAGCGTTCTTTGCGGATCCCTTCCCCTCTCCTTGGCTGTTTCTCGTTTACATATCGCCCGTCAGAACGGGCTTGCGGGCTGCGCCGACTTCATCGACGCGACCCACTTTAGTCCGGGTCGGAGAGGCATGCAACAGGTCGGCATCGGTCTCGGCCAATTCCGCGATGGAACGCATGGCCTCGATGAACGCATCCAGATCCTCGAGATTTTCCGATTCGGTGGGCTCGATCATGATCGCGCCGTGCACCACCAGCGGGAAGTAGATCGTCGGCGGATGGATGCCGCAGTCGATCAGGCGCTTGGCGATGTCCATCGTGCTGACCCCGAACTCTTCCTGCTTCTTGTCCGTGAACACGCATTCGTGCAGGGACGGCTGCGGGAAGGGCAGATCGTACAGATCCTTGAGGCTGAACTTGATATAGTTCGCGTTGAGCACGGCCAGCTCGCTGGCACGCTTCAGATCCGGGCCGAGGGTCTTCATGTAGGCCCACGCGCGCAAGACCACGCCGAACTGCCCCCAGAAGGGATGCATACGGCCGATGGACTGCCCTCCGGCGTCGACGGAATTGTCCACCCAGTCGAGCTTGCCGTCGGTTTCGACCAGACGGGGGCCGGGCAGGAACGGCACAAGCGTCTTGCTCACGCAGATCGCGCCGGAGCCGGGGCCGCCGCCGCCGTGCGGGGTGGAGAACGTCTTGTGCAGGTTCATATGCATGACGTCGATCCCGATATGGCCCATGTGGGCATAGCCCATAATCGCGTTCAGGTTCGCACCGTCGCCGTAGACAAGGCCGCCGCGGGCGTGCACGAGTTCGGCGATTTCCTTGATGTTGGACTCGAACAGGCCAAGCGTGTTCGGGTTCGTGATCATGATCCCGGCGCAGTCGTCATCCATCAGGGCGGCCACGTCCTCAACGGTCAGGATGCCGTCGGGGCCGAGCGGAACCTTTACCGACGAGAAGCCGCACAGGGCGGCGCTGGCCGGATTGGTGCCGTGCGCGGTGTCGGGGATGAGCATCTTGGTGCGCGTGTTGCCCTGCGCCCGGTGCCATGCCTGAATGAGCATGATGCCGGTCAGTTCGCCGTGCGCACCGGCGGAAGGCTGGAGGCTGCACGCCTCAAGGCCGGTCACGGCGCACAGCATCTGCTCGGTTTCGTACAGCACCCGCAGCGCGCCCTGCGAATATTCGGAGGGGAACAGCGGATGCGCACCGGCAAAACCGGGCAGCGCGGCGATCTTTTCGTTGATCTTGGGGTTGTATTTCATGGTGCAGGAACCGAGCGGATACATGCCCGTGTCCACACCGAAGTTCCACGTGGAAAGGCGCGTGTAGTGGCGCACCACATCCAGCTCAGCCAGGTCGGGCAGATTCAGATCCGTCCGCACCATGCCTTCCGCCTCATAGGGGGCGGCGGGCACGTCCGATTCGGGCAGGCTCACGCCCACGCGTCCGGGGCGGCCTTTTTCCCACAGCAGGGGCTCGTTCAGTACGAGACTCGACACCCCGGGCCAAGACTGATTGCTCATCAGGCGATCTCCTTCAGGATGGCGTCGATGTCGGCGCGGCTCCGGGTTTCCGTAACGCAGAAGAGGTAGCTGTCGGCAAGCGGGTACCACTTGGACAGATCCATGCCGAACATGATCTTCTTTTCTTCAAGGAGGCGCTTCCACTTGGCGTCGAAACCGGCGGGAGCGGCCATCACGAACTCATTGAAGGTCTGGCCGGAATACACGGGGCGGAAACCAAGCTTGGCGAGGCCGGCCTTGAGGTATTCGGCCTTGTCGCGGTTAAGCTGGGCCATATGGCGGAGGCCCGTGCCGCCCATGCTCGCAAGGTACATGGCGCAGGTCATGGCGCATAGCCCGGCGTTGGAGCAGATGTTGGACACGGCCTTTTCGCGGCGGATGTGCTGCTCGCGGGTGGACAGGGTGAGCACGAAGGCGCGCTTGCCCTTGTTGTCCACGGTCTGGCCCACGAGACGGCCCGGCAGGTTGCGGACGAAGGCCTTGCGGGTCGCCATAAGCCCCAGATAAGGGCCGCCGAACGCCTGGGACAGGCCGAAGCTCTGCCCTTCGCCGCACACGATATCCGCGCCTTGGCTGCCGGGGGTGGCCAGCAGGCCATAGGCCATCGCTTCGGTAAAGCCGGTGATCAACAACCCCTTGCGGGCATGGATCCATTCGGCCTGTTCGGCAAGGTGTTCGACCACGCCGAAGACGTTGGGGGACTGCACGATCAGCGCGGCGAGTTCCGCATCGTCCTTGAGGTGCTCAAGGCTGGTGCCGCCCTCTTCGGTCATCGTAAGGTCGCGCACTTCAATGCCGTTGGCGTTGCAGTACGTGTCCAGCACCGTGCGGTAATGAGGATGCAGGGCCTGCGAAACCGCCACGGCGTTGCGCTTGGTCAGGCGGCAGGCCATCAGCGCACCTTCGGCCAGCGCGGTCGCGCCGTCGTACATGGAGGCGTTGGCCACTTCCATGCCGAGCAGACGGGCGATGAGCGTCTGGAATTCAAAGATGCCCTGCAGCGTACCCTGGCTGATTTCCGGCTGGTAAGGCGTGTAGGCGGTGTAAAATTCGGAACGGCCGGCAAGGGCCGGGACAACGGCGGGGATGTAGTGCTGGTAGCTTCCCGCGCCGATCCACGCGGAACCGGCCGCGGGCATGGAAGCGGCCAGCGCTTCAGCCTGCGCCGTCAGTTCCCACTCCGTCATGGCGGTCAGAGGAAGCGCGCCTTCGTGGCGGCAATCCGCCGGGATGGAGGCAAACAGGTCCTCCACCCTGTCGGCGCCGACGACGCCGAGCATCTGCGCTTCGTCTTCCGCGGTGTGGGGGAAATAACGATGCATTACAGGGTCTCCAGATGCGCCTTGTATGCCGCGGCATCCAGCAGTTCGCTCACGCCCTCGGCGGATTCGATTTCGATGAGCCAGCCTTCGCCGTAGGGATCCTGATTCACTTTTTCAGGGGCATCCACCAGCGCTTCGTTGACGGCCTTGATGGTGCCGGCGACGGGCATGAACAGAGGGCTCACGGACTTGGTGGATTCGAGCGTGCCGAACTCCTGACCCTTCTCAAAGGTGTCGCCCACGGAAGGCAGTTCCACATAGGTGAGGTCGCCGAGGGCGTTCTGGGCGTAATCGCTCACGCCGATCTTCCACGGGGCGGAGGTGCTGATCCATTCGTGATCTTCCGAGTAACGCAGTTCGGCGGGAATGTTGGACATGATCGTGTTCCTCTCGTGCGGTTGATATTTGCGGTATGCCTCCGGCGGCAAAGGGCTGCCGCCCCTTGACCCCGCCCGGGGGGAATGATTCCCCCCGGACCCCCTCAAAACCGTCTGTATCCGCTCCGGCCGAAACAACGTTTCAACCGGAGCGGATACAGACGGCCCCGAGCGCGTCAGGAGTTCCCTCTTCGTTTTTCAACAAGGCTCACTCGCCTCCCCCGCCCCCATTACAAACGTCTTAGGAGAGGGAGAGGTGGGTTTGGGGAGGGGAGGGAGAAGCCCTTCTTCAGAGGGCTTCTCCCTCCCCTCCCCAATCTCAAAATCTTTTCCCTTCCTACAGGCTTCCCAGCTTCTTGCGGGCGGTGCGGGCGGGACGGATATCGGTCACGGTCTCGACCTGAATCTTACGGCGCGGGTCGGCGAGCGTAAGCTTGGTACCGTTCTCCAGCGGGCGGTTCACGCGGACAAAGCCGCAGACAAGGCCTTTGGGCGCGAAACCTTCCGGCTTTTCGGGGCTGGCGACGCTCGTAATCACGCCGTCGACGCGCCCGATGGACACGTCCGCCACGCAGGTGAGCACGTCGCCGATGACCTCGCCATCCAGCAGGACCTGCGGATGCGTGTCGTGATCGGGAGACGTCACCTTGCGGGGGTCAAAGCCGCAGTAGGCGTAGGTATACGTGACATTGCCGGAAGCGAGCGCTTCCTCAAGGGCGGAACGGCCAAAGAAATTCTTGGTCCAATTGCCGTTTTCATCCTTGGGCAGGGTGAAGGGCCACGGGTTGTTCACGAACGCCCACGGGCCTATGTCCTGTTGCGAAAGCGGGAGCACAGCCCCGGCGCGCACGGAGTCGCGGGCGGCCAGACCGCAGGGGATGACGCCTTCGTCCTTCCCGGCTTCGAGAATCCGGTTCCAAATATCCACGATCTTGTCGTAGGGAACGAAGATTTCAAAGCCCTGCTCGCCGGTATACCCCGTACGGGACAGGAAGATCGGCGTACCGTCGGCAAGGAAAATATCGCTGTTGGCAAGTTCGATGTCGCCCTTGAAGGAGAAATAGGGCAATTTGTCGAACACGGACTCGGGGTCCTTGAGAAGCTTGGTCATGACGCGGACCGTAGCCGGGCCCTGAAGGTCGAGCTTGCCGTACGTCCCGGCGAGATCGCGGATCGTTACGCTCTTGCCTTCGGAAACGGCCCATGCGCTGAGCGATTCGGCAATGCGTTCTCCCTTGCCCACATTGAGCACCACAAAGTAACGGCCTTCGCTCAGGGGGTATACGATGGCGTCATCCACCACGCCGCCGGACGCATCGAGGAACGCGCCGTAAGCGGCACGCGGACCGGACAAGGACAAATCCTTGGTAAAGGCCCACTGAAGCGCTTCCAGCGCGTCGGGGCCGGAAACCATGAGCCCGGCCATATGCCCGATATCGAACAGTCCGGCGTGCTGGATGACGGCGAGATGTTCCTTCACCGCGCCGGTGGGATACCAGAGCGGCATATCCCAACCGCCGAAATCAACCAGCGTGGCGCCGAGGGCCTCATGCGTTGCGTGTAATGCCGTTTGATGCAACATGAATGACTCCGTTTAACAGTCCCTGTTTGTGCGAAATCCCGCGCCGCCTGTGCGACGCCAGAAAGCCGACGGGACGCCCCGCCGACTCGAAAAACTCCGCAGACCGCCGGGGCGGCTACAGAATATAGGGCACCTTCAGGCTGAATCCCTTATAGACGATAAAGGTTTCGATGGAAGACACCCTGTCGTGACACTTGGAGAACTCGTTGGTGTAGAAATCCAGCAGGCCGAACTCCTCATTGAGCAGCACGGTCAGGATAAGGTCGTGCCGCCCCGTCAGGACAGCCACGGAAACCACGCCCCGCAAGTGGGAGAACACTTCGCCCTCGCCCACAAGATCCGGGGAACGCAGCTTGATCGCCACCAGCGCCAGCGTGTGTCCGGGAAGCTTTTCCACATCGACCTGACCGCAGATGTCCAGCACGCCGTCTTCGATGAGCCGGGCTGCGCGGGTACGGACAGTCACTTCGGAGAGCCCCAGATCCGCGGCGATGTCTCGAAAAGAGGCGCGGCCATTACGCAGCGCCTTGATAATTGCCAGATTGGTTTCGTCGAGCTTGGTTTTCATGACATTCCGATGGGTCGGGGACTTGCGAAAGCCGGGATACACTCCCAGAACCAGTACGCTTTTTGCAAGAACTTTTCTTTCAAAAAAGGATAGTCCTTTTCATTTTTTTATTCAACAGAAATTCCTCCTTTCTCTTTTGTTAACGATATTTTTCACAGACAATCCCTACAGGAGCGCTTTTCTCGAAAAAACAGGGGAAAAGGCTATAAAAAGTATCATATCAACGCCGTTTTTTTCTTTAAAAGTATCTTTTTTGCAAAAACGGCACGAGCATCCGACATCAAAATTTTTCCCAAAACCTTTACTCCGATCGAAAAAAAACGCAGGATAATCCATTCCCCTCTTTCGGGGCCTCTCCCGTATGGGCAGCCGCTCCGCGCCGCAAGCCCCCTTCCGCCCCGACGCATCGTGAAGAGGAGCAAGCACCTCTTTCAGACGGCCAGTTCCGGCCTTATGGCGGCGTTGGAAGGTAATCATGAAACGGGCAAAGCCATCCCCTTGATATTCGTTCCCCGTTTCGGCATTCTTTCTTTCTGAAAAAGAACGCAATCATGAATACGTGAACGGACAACCGCACATGCAAAGGACTCTATGCTGCATAACGTCGATCTCATCCTGACGCTTGCCGGTGGCCTGAGCGCAGCCCTCGTGCTCGGATTCATCACCCAGAAACTACGCATGTCCCCCATTGTGGGTTACCTGTTGGCAGGCATTATTGTAGGCCCCTATTCCCCCGGTTTCGTCGCCGATGCGGACACGGCTTCCCAATGCGCGGAAATCGGCATCATCCTGCTCATGTTCGGCGTGGGCCTCCACTTCCATCTTAAAGACCTGCTGGCCGTCCAGCGTATCGTCCTGCCCGGCGCGGCCGCCCAGATCGGGGCGGCAACCTTGCTCGGCATGGTCGTCTCGCACGGTTTCGGCTGGTCATGGGCCGCCGGGGCGGTTTTCGGCATGGCCATCTCCGTCGCCAGTACGGTCGTCCTGACCCGCGTCCTCTCCGACAACAAAGCGCTGCACACCACAACGGGCCACGTGGCCCTCGGCTGGCTGGTGGTGGAAGATCTCTTCACCATCCTTCTGCTGGTGCTTTTGCCCGCCATCGTGGGCGGCAACGAACAGTCCGAAAGCGTCTGGCACGTCCTTGCCGTTACGACACTGAAACTCGGGGCGCTCGTGGTCTTCGCACTGGTGGTCGGCCAGCGGATCATCCCCAAGCTCCTTGCCTATGTGGCCCGCACCGGAACCCGGGATCTGTTTACCCTCTCCGTCCTTGTCCTGGCCCTCGGCGTGGCCGTGGGCGCGGCCAACTTCTTCGGCGCCTCCATGGCCCTTGGCGCCTTCCTCAGCGGCATGGTCGTCGGCCAGTCCGAATTCAGCTCGCAGGCGGCCGCAGAGGCCCTGCCCATGCGCGACGCCTTCGCCGTCCTCTTCTTCGTTTCCGTGGGGATGCTGTTCAACCCCGCCTCGCTCATCAGCGACTGGCCCCTCATCCTCGCCACGCTCGGAATCGTCCTCATCGGCAAACCCCTGGCCGCCTTCATTGTGGTCAAGCTCTTCGGCAAGCCTTTGCGCATGGCCCTTTCCGTCGCAGTCGCACTGGCGCAGATCGGCGAATTTTCCTTCATCCTCGCCGCGATGGGCGTGAGCTTCGGCGTACTGCCCAAGGAAGCTTCCAGCGCGATCATCGTGACCGCGATCGTTTCCATCACCCTCAACCCCCTGCTCTACCGGCGCATCAACGGGGCGGCCCATTGGCTGGAATCCAAAGGCATCGGGCTCCCCCGCCTCGATGAAAACGAGCTTTCCCACCCCGAAGGCGCACAGCGCATCATTGTTGTAGGGTATGGCCCCGTAGGCAAGCAGCTCACGGGCATCCTCCGCGACAACAACCTCGACGTGGTGGTCGTGGAAATGAACATCGATACCGTGCGGCAGGTCAGCGCGCTCGGCGAGAAGATCATCTACGGCGACGCCACACAACGCGAAGTCCTGCTCCATGCGGGCGCGGAAGAGGCCGAGGGGCTCATCATTTCCTCGTCGAGCGCCCCGGCCGGGGAAATCGTGGAAGTCGCCCGCGCCATCAATCCCAACCTGCGCATCCTCGTCCACACCACCTATCTGCGCGTGGCGGAAAACCTCAAGTCCGAGGGCGTATCAGCCGTCTTCTCCGGCGAACGTGAAGTCGCCGTCGCCATGACCGAACATCTGATGCGCGACTTCGGAGCCACGGACGAACAAATCGACCGCGAACGCCGCAAACTCCGCGAACGCATGGCCTGATTATCCTCAACGTACCGTATATGCACAAACCGTGAAGGCCACATAGCCTTCACGGTTTTTTCTGAACAAGACCGCCGCGTTTTGCGTTTTCCCCCTTTCCGCCCCCATTCTTTTCATCTCCCCGTTTTTGCAAAAGTGTCGCATCTGCATCAGATTTGTCGGGCACAACCATCTAAAGTCCGTGGAAACATCATGATAGCCCGTTCTTTCACAACCGGCGGGCACTTTGAGGAGAGAACCATGACCGTATCCAAGAACGTGCTGATGGCGTTGCTGATCCTGAGCTATGCAACGTGGGGCGGCGGCATGATCGCCATGAAATACGCGTTCGAGTCGTTCACCGCCATGCAGGTGGTTTTTGCCCGCGTGGCGTTCGCCGGGGTCATCTATCTGGCGCTGTACCGCCTGTGGAGTCATATCCCCTATCAAAAGGGCGACTGGAAATACCTGCTGGCGATGGTCCTGTTCGAGCCCTGCCTGTTCTTCCTCTGCGAAACCTTCGCCATGACCTACACCACGGCATCGCAGGGCGGCGTCATCGCGGCCTGTTTCCCCCTTTGCACCGCCGTAGCCGCATGGCTGTTCCTCGGCGAAAAGCTGACCAAGAAGACCATTATCGCCATGCTGCTTGCCGTGGCGGGCGTGGCCGGGGCCTCCCTCGCCGCCGAAAGCTCGGATCAGGCGTCCAATCCCATTCTCGGCAACCTGCTGATGGTCGGTGCCGTCCTGTCCGCGACGGGCTACGCCGTGTGCGTGCGCTTCATTTCCCGGCGTTACTCCTTCCTGAGCATCTCAGCCATTCAAGCGCTCGGCGGGACCATCGTATTCCTGCCTTTCGTGTTTACGACGCCCATGCCCGTCAACGTCACCATGCCCGCAATCGGCGGCCTGCTCTATATGGGCCTCGGCGTGGGTTTCCTCGTGTATCTGAGCTTCAACTTCGCGCTCAAGCATCTTGAAGCGGGCATCGTCGCCCTCTTCGGCAACCTCATCCCCGTATTCACCCTTATCTTCGCCTTTACCATCCTCGGGGAACGCCTCACGCTGGCTCAAACCCTCGGTGTCGGGCTCACGTTCTTGGGCGTCATCATTGCTGCCCTGCCAGAAAAACAACGGCAATAACCGGACAGGGGAGAGAGCCTTCACACCAACGCTCTCTCCCCTGCTTCAGCCCCCAGCTTCTCTTACTGCAACAAAGCCAATAAACGGATTTTTTCTCTCAGCCACCCGCCACGTCCTTTCGAAACGCTCACTCCAGCCACTCCTACCCAATCAAAGCATTTTCCCTCTCTTCCTTCATCCCTTTTCACCCGCACGCGCGTTTGCCTTTACCGATGAGGAAATCATCCTAACGCCGCCTCCCCCTTACAGGCCAGCACGCCCCAATCACGCACGATACATATTCCGCTACGGCTTCCTCTCCCCGCCATACAACGGGACTCCCTGCGTGCAGCCTCCCCAATCTTCCCCGTATAACCAATCAGCTCAACACCAAACAAAAAGCGCGGAGCCGAAGCCCCGCGCCCTTTAATCGTAAAACAAAACCAACTAAACCAGTGATGCGATGTGCAACCGCTCCACAGCACGCTGGAGAGCAAGATGCGCCCGGAGCATATCCGTTTCGGCAGTCTTGGCGGCCAAACGCGCTTCCGCACGTTCCCGAGCCGCGTTGGCGCGGGCAGTATCAATGTCCTCGCCACGTTCGGCCGATTCGGCCAGAATGCTCAGCTTGTTGTCGGAAACCTCAGCGAACCCGCCGGAGACGAACACATGCTCCGTCTTCCCGTCGACGCGGAAATAGAGGTCGCCAATGGCCAAAGCGGACAGAAGCGCGATGTGATGCGGCAGGACGCCGAATTTACCTTCGATACCCGGAACACCGACGTAATCCACGGTCTGGCTGACCACAACTTTGTCAGGTGTGACGATTTCGAGCTGAAGCGTGGATTCCATATCAGGCTCCTAGTTTTCCTGGCGCTTCTGGTACTTGGCCAGAGCCATATCAATGTCGCCCACCATGTAGAAGTCGTCTTCCGCAAGATGGTCATAGTCGCCGTTCAGAATGCCCTTGAAGGCCTTGACCGTGGCTTCCAGCTTCACATAGACGCCGGGAGTGCCGGTAAAGGTTTCGGCCACATGGAAAGGCTGCGACAGGAAACGCTGGATGCGACGCGCACGAGCCACGACAAGCTTGTCGTCGTCGGACAATTCGTCCATGCCGAGGATGGCGATGATGTCCTGAAGCTCTTTGTACTTCTGCAACACCTGCTGCACGCCGCGAGCCACGCCGTAGTGCTCTTCACCCACAACATTGGGGTCAAGAATACGGGAGGTGGAGTCAAGCGGGTCCACGGCGGGGTAAATGCCCAGTTCCGCAATCTGACGGGAAAGCACGAGCGTACCGTCAAGGTGCGAGAAGGTGGTCGCCGGAGCCGGGTCGGTCAAGTCGTCGGCGGGCACGTATACGGCCTGCACCGAGGTGATGGACCCCTTGTTGGTGGAGGTAATACGTTCCTGCAGCGAACCGAGGTCGGTACCGAGAGTGGGCTGATAGCCCACCGCGGAGGGCATACGGCCGAGCAGAGCCGACACTTCCGAACCAGCCTGCGTGAAGCGGAAGATGTTGTCGATGAACAGCAGCACGTCCTGATTTTCCTCGTCACGGAAGTATTCCGCGCAGGTGAGGGCGGTCAGAGCCACGCGGGCACGGGCTCCCGGAGGTTCGTTCATCTGGCCGTACACGAGGGCGGCTTTCTCGAGAACACCCGCGTCCTTCATTTCATGATACAAGTCGTTCCCTTCACGGGTACGTTCGCCAACACCGGCGAACACGGAGATACCGCCGTGCTGCTTTGCGATGTTGTTGATCATTTCCATGAGGATAACGGTCTTGCCCACACCGGCGCCGCCGAACAGACCCATCTTGCCGCCCTTCGGGAAGGGAACGAGCAGGTCTACGACCTTGATGCCGGTTTCCAGCAGTTCCACCGAAGTGTTCTGCTCCACGAAGCTCGGGGCTTCGCGGTGGATGGGCAGATATTTTTCAGCCTTGATGGGGCCCATTTCGTCAACGGGACGGCCCACCACGTTCATGATGCGCCCAAGAGACGCCGAGCCCACCGGAGCCATGATCGGCTTGCCGGTATCCACGACGTCCATGCCGCGGACGAGACCTTCGGTCGCGTCCATGGCGATGGTGCGTACAACGTCGTCGCCCAGGTGCTGGGCCACTTCGCAGATCAGATCAGGCGCATCGCTATTGTTGGGGTTTTTGATTTCCAGAGCGGTCAGAATATTTGGCAAATGACCGTCGGGAAACGCCACGTCAACGACTGCGCCGATGACCTGAACGATTTTGCCGATGTTTTCACTCATAACGATTGCTCGCTCCCTTATTTCAGAGCTTCCGCGCCGCCAACGATATCAATGAGCTCGTTGGTGATGGATGTCTGGCGCGTCTTGTTGAAGAGCAGCGTCAGCGCACCCACCATTTCGTCGCAATTGCGCGTGGCGTTGTCCATAGCGGACATCCGGGCAGCGTTTTCGCTCGCGGAAGTGTCCAGCAGGCCACGGTATATCTGCACATTGACGAACCGGGGAAGGATTTCGGCAAGGAGCTTCGTCACTTCGGGTTCGTAAGTGTATTCTTCGGACACTCCCTGAGTGGAAGTGCCGTCTGCGGCGGAATCAGCCGTTGCGGGCGCAGCAGCCTCCACCGGCAGCAGGGTCTGAACGAGAGGAACCTGTCTTGCCACGGACACGAACTTGCCATAGATGAGGGTCACCTCATCCATCGCCTTGTGCGTGTAGCCGCTCACCACATCCTTACCGATACCGGAAGCAAGGGAGAAGTCGAAGCTGCCCATGACATCCGCATACGACGACAGGACTTCAAAGCCGGTCTTGCGGATAGCGTCGCGTCCTTTTTTACCCACGCAGATGAACTTGACGGTTTTTCCTTCGGCCGTCTTCGTCCGGGCGGCGTCAAGAGCCTTGGCGATGAGCATGGCGTTGAAGCCGCCGCACAGTCCGCGATCCGAAGTAGCCAGAATGATCACCGAGACATGGCACTCGGCACGGCGCTCAAGAAGCGCATGAGCCGAGCCGTCGGACTTGGCCGCAAGATCGCCGAGCACAGCCTGAAACTTTTCCGCGTAGGGGCGGAAACGCTCAATGCGGGACTGGGCGCCGCGCAGCTTCGCCGAGGCCACCATGTTCATGGCCTTGGTGATCTGCTTGGTCTTACGGACCCCGACGATCTTCATTTTGACGTCTTTCAACGAAGGCATGCGCTACCGTCCCCTAGGCATTATAGCCTTTTTTGAACTCAAGGATGGCGTCCTTCAGACGGGCTTCGAGATCGGCGTCCAAGACTTTGCGGGCAACGATGTCGTCCAAGATGTCCGACTTGGCGCCACGGATGAAGTCAAGGAAGTCGCGTTCGAAAGCCTGCACGGAAGCAACCGGCACATCATCCATGAAACCGCGGGTGGCGGCATACATGGACACGACCTGTTCCTGAGTGGGCATGGGCTGGTACTGGGGCTGCTTCAGCAGTTCCACCAGACGCGCGCCGCGTTCCAGCTTCTGCTTCGTGGACTTGTCCAGATCGGAGCCGAACTGGGCGAAAGCGGCCAGTTCGCGGTACTGGGCGAGATCCAGGCGCATCGTGCCAGCGACCTGCTTCATGGCCTTGATCTGCGCGGAACCACCCACGCGGGATACCGAAAGGCCCACGTTGATGGCCGGGCGGATACCGGCGTTGAAGAGGTTGGGTTCCAGGTACACCTGACCGTCGGTGATGGAGATCACGTTGGTGGGGATGTACGCGGACACGTCGCCAGCCTGCGTTTCGATGATGGGCAGAGCGGTCATGGAACCGGCCCCCAGACTGTCGTTCACCTTCGCCGCGCGTTCAAGGAGGCGCGAGTGGAGGTAGAAGACGTCGCCGGGGTAGGCTTCACGTCCCGGAGGACGACGGAGCAACAGGGACATCTGGCGATAGGCCACAGCCTGCTTGGACAAGTCGTCGTACACGATGAGGGCGTGCTTGCCGTTGTTGCGGTAATATTCGGCCATGGTGCAACCGGAGTAGGCCGCGATGTACTGCAACGGGGCCGGCTCGGAAGCGGTAGCCGAAATGATGGTGGTGTACTCCATGGCACCATGCTTGCGCAGGGTGTCGGCCACGAGCGCGACAGTGGAGCGTTTCTGCCCGATAGCCACATAGAAGCAGTGCACGTCGGAATTCTTCTGGGCAAGGATGGCGTCGATGCAGATGGCGGTCTTGCCGGTCTGACGGTCGCCGATGACCAGTTCGCGCTGCCCGCGGCCGATGGGGGTCATGGCGTCGATGGCCTTGATCCCGGTAACCATGGGTTCGTGCACGCTCTTACGGGCGATGATGCCGGGAGCTTTCACTTCCACGGCGCTGAATTCGGTGGCTTCAACCGGTCCGAGACCGTCGACGGGCATACCGAGGGGGTTCAGAACGCGCCCCATGACGGCATCGCCGATCGGCACGGAGAAGATGCGGCCGGTACGTTTGACCGGATCGCCTTCTTTAATGCCGGTATCTTCACCAAGCAGGGCTACACCCACGTTGTCTTCTTCCAGGTTGAGCACCATGCCCAACAGTCCGCCGGGGAACTCGAGAAGCTCCATGGACATGGCGTTCTGCACGCCATATACACGGGCGATCCCGTCCCCTACGGAAAGCACTGTGCCGGTTTCGGTGGCATCGACACGCTGCTCGTAGTTCTGGATCTGCTCTTTGATGATCTTGCTGATCTCGCCTGCATTGATATGCATGATCCTATTCACCCCTCTTGATGATGTCTCTGAGGATAGCCAATTGAGCTCGAAGGCTCGCATCCAGCACGTTGTCCCCCACCTGAAGGACGACCCCGCCGAGGATGGAGGGATCCACTTCGAACTTCAGCGCGATCTGTTTGCTGGTTTGCTTTTCGAGTCTGGCAAGGATGCCAGCCTGCTGCTCTTTGCTGAGGCTTACGGCAGTCAGGAGCTTGCCGCGAACAACGCCCCAAGCCTCATCAAGGAGCTTGCCGAACGCTTCGGCAATCTCTTCAAAAAGAGGGAGGCGTTCCTTTTCTGCCAGCAACGAGCAGAAATTTTTTATCATGGGGTCAACGTCAAGCTTGTCGAGAACCTGTGACAGGACCTTCTGCTTTTCGGCGACGCTGATGACGGGGATGTGGAAGAGCCGCACCAGCTCAGGGGAGTCTTCAAGAACCCCTTCAAGAGCGGACAGATTTTCCCCGTACTGCTCCAGCTTGGCCATGCCTTCCTGCTGCCCCAAGGCGAAAAGCGCCTTGGCGTACCGCTGTGCCACGATGTCGCCGTTCAATTGAGCACCACCTTTTTCAGCGCGTTGTCGATGAGCTTGACATGCTTCTTCATATCAAGCTTCTCCTTCAGGGTAGCTTCCACAGCCTGCACGATTTCGTCGGCCATCTGGCTCCGCAATTCCTCAATGGCTTTCTTCGTTTCGCTGTCGGCAGCGCGGTGCGCGGCGTTGCGAATCTTTTCCGCCTCTTCGAGGGCATCGGCGACAAGCGCCTCACGGATGGCTTCGCCACGGGCCCGGCTGTCTTTGAGGATGGTTTCGCACTCGGCATCAAGGCTGTCGATCTTCTCGATCATGGCGGCGAGCTGCTCTTCCGCAGCGGCCTTGCGGACGGCGAGGCTGTCGAGTTCGTCGACGATGGCGGCACGCCTGTTGCTCAGGCCGTCAACAATCGCTTTCCCGGCGGCACGCCACAGGATGTACAAGAAGACGCACACGTTGCCGACACGGGCCAGCAAGTTGATCCACGGATTGTACGGATCACTGAAATGGGAAACGACACCCAGCAGAATCAGGGTGGCCACGGCCACAATACCGTCTCTGGACAAGAAAAAAGAGGCTAGCGCTTTCAAGGGGTCCCCCGAACTCTGAGTTATGCCAGAAGCTTCGCCATGGCGGCTTCGGTGAATTCGTGCATTTTCGCCTGAAGCGCACGGCGGGTCACACCGGCGTCGGCGCGCACGGCGGCCTGCGTCGTCCGCACTTCGGACTGGGCATCCTTGCTGGCGGCATCAAAAATGCGCGCCCGTTCCAGTTCGCCCATGACCTTGCCGTCCTTGCGGTAGATGGCGGCGGCTTCGCGCGCTTTGCGGAGTTCCGACTCGTACTCGTCCAGAAGCTGCTGCTTTTCCGCGGTGAACGCTTCGATTTCGCCGATCAGCCCTTCCACGTTGTCTTTGCGCTTACGGATGATCTTTCGGATTGGCGAGATCAAAAGATAGTTGAGCACAACCAGAGTGACAAGAAAGTTCGCCAACTGGATCCATAACGTAATATTAAGATCTACCACGCGGAAACTCCCTTCATACAAAACGGATAAACGTATAGAATGCGGGCATTATATACGAACCAGCAAAATGTGTCAAAGGTTCTCCGCAAAAGCAAAAGATCACAATCCGCTTTTGTGGGAAACGGATGCTTTACCGCACTCCACAGCGAACATTCACCATTTCAAGCGGCTAGTCGGCACATGCCGTCCGTTTTCTCCGGAACAGCGCCTTTCCCCATCTTTGTGAAAAAAATATTATTTAAGCGAACAGAACAGGCTCCGTTATGTTTTGAACAAGAAACGGCGCATGGAAATATTCAGGACCAGCCCGATCAGGGAAAAGTTGACGACCGTGGCGCTGCCGCCGTAGCTGATGAAAGGGAGGGGGATGCCGACCACCGGCATGATCCCCACTACCATGCCGGCGTTGATAAAGATTTGCCAAAAGAAGTAAATGAAAATCCCCGCCGCGAGGTTGCTCCCGAACCGATCTTTGGCCCCCCGCACCGTCTCGAAAATACTCAATAAAAAGAGACTGAACAGCGCCATGAGCGCGACGCAGCCGACAAACCCCCATTCCTCACCGAACACGGCGATGGCAAAGTCGGTATGCTTTTCCGGGAGAAAGCTCAGCTTGCTCTGCGTGCCCTCAAGGAAGCCTTTCCCCCATATCTGTCCGGAACCGATGGCGATTTTTGACTGGATGATGTGGTATCCCGCCCCTCGCGGATCATTGGACGGATCGAGGAACGTCATGATGCGCTGCTTCTGGTAGTCGTGCAGCGCGAACCACGCCATGGGAAGCAGCAACGGAATGCTGATGAGGCAGACGAGCAGCACCCGCTTCTTGAGGCCGTGGTACAAGATCATGCCGCCAAGAATAGCCAGCACGGTCAAGGCCGTCCCGAGGTCAGGCTGGCATACGATGAAAGCCGCAGGGATACCGCCCACGCACGAAACCTGAAAAAGCTTCTTCCACGACAACGGCTCGCCGTCCAGCGAGAGCACCTGCGCCCCCATGAGCAACACGGCGATCTTGGCCATTTCACTGGGCTGGAAGTGGAAGAATCCCAGATCGATCCAGCGGCGCGCGCCGTAGATGACTTTCCCAAAGAGAGGGATCAGGCAGAGGGAAAAGAGCACAATCAGAAAAAAAGGGAGTGCCATAGCCTGCAAATGGCGGTAATCGAAGCTCATGCAGGCGACCATGGCGATCAGGCCGAACGCCCCCCAGATCATCTGGCGCTCATAGTACGGGGCAAGGCTGATGCCGTCCTCCACCCTGACGCCGCTGGCGGAATAGAGGTTGCCGATGCCCACCCAGAACAGCAAGAGCGTGGCGGCCACAAGCCCCCAGTTGATATACGTCAGCAGTCTCCGATCTATCGCCATGTAGCAACTCCTGACGGGGCTCCGCCCCGTACCCCGGCAGGGCGCCGCCCTGCACCCGCCGGGAGGCGAGCCGCCCCCCGGACCCCGGCACAAACGGAACCGCCCGAATATGTTTCTTCTATCCTCATAGGACGATTAACGAGATAATACTTTAGCGGAAGATGTAGTTTCGCACCCCCACCCGCCGAACAGGGATTCGATAACGTTAAAGTTTTTGCGGGAGGAGGTCCGGGGGAGGGCGCTTTCTACAAAAAGCGCCCTCCCCCGCTTCATTCCAAAATCAATCCTCGCGCACCGTGCGGGTTACCGCCCTCTGCGGCTGCGGCCCAAGCGGAGTCCCATAAAGGATATTATACACGTCGCGGGCTACCGGACCGGCCGCCGAACTGCCGCCGCCCCCGTGCTCCAGCATGACGACAACGACCACATCCTTTCCGTCCTTGCGGCCGTATGAGGCAATCCACGCGTGGTCGCGCTCCAGATACGCCATTTCCGCCGTACGCTGCCGGCGCTCGCCGACCATGCGGATCTTGACGACCTGCGCGGTCCCCGTTTTGCCGCCGATGACGGCATCCGTGCGGCGCAGAACCTTGGCCGTGCCGACATCCGCCGTAACGCGCATACCTTCCAGCACCAATTTACGGGCCTCTTCGCTGAAAGGGATGTTCCCCCGCACTTCCGGCTTGGCATCGACCAGAAGCTGAGGCTTCATCAGCTTACCGCCGTTGAGCAACGAACTCACAAAATTCGCCATCTGGAGCGGCGTCACCAGCGTGTATCCCTGCCCGATGGAAACGTTAAGCGTTTCACCGCGATACCACGCCTCACCCGAGCGGCGCTTCTTCCACGCCCTCGACGGCACAAGACCGGATTTCTCATGCGGCAGATCGATGCCCGTAGGCGCGCCGAACCCGCACGCCTTGGCAAAACTCTCAATGCGGTCGATGCCGAGCTTCTCGCCAAGCACATAATAATACACGTCGCACGAATGCAGGAGCGACTGGATCATATCCACGGCACCGTGCCCCCCCTTCCGCCAGCACCGGAATTCCCGGTTGCCGAGCTTCACAGCGCCGGTACACACGACCCGGAACGAGGGGGAGATGCCCTCCTTGAGGAAAAGCCCGGCCATCATGAGCTTCCAGACCGAGCCGGGCGGGTACACGCTCTGGATGGCCCGGTTCTGGAGCGGGTGGAATGGGTCGTCACGCAGCGCTACCCAGTCCTTCTGGGACAGACCGCCGACAAACACGTTGTTGTCGTAGGAAGGGTTCGTCACCAGCGCCAAAAGCCGGCCCGTCTGCGGTTCCATGACCACGATGCTGCCCGTCTGATCGCCGAGCAGCGCCGCGAGCTGCTTTTGCAGCTTGGTATCGAGGCAAAGCTGAAGGTTTTCCCCGTTCTGCGGTTCCTCAACCAGCGTTTTCCCCAGAGAACGCCCAAGGACGTCGACTTCGACGTTGTACAGCCCCTTGTGCCCGCGCAAACGCTGCTCAAACACATACTCAAGCCCTTGCTTGCCCACCGTGTCGCCGAGGGCAAGGTACGGATCGGCGGCAAGCTCCTGCTCGTTGGCTTCCGCCACGTACCCGAGAATATGCGCGAATTCCTTGCCTTCGGGATAATAGCGCTTGGACCGGGTGACGATTTCCAGCCCCGGCCAGTGCATGAGCTGCGCTTCAATACGCGCGACCTGATCGAAAGGCATGTCGTTGAGCAAAAGGATCGGCTCGAAAGGCTTCACCTTGCGCCGGTCCTGCTGAAAACGGTTGGTAAGTTGCTCCAGCGGAATGCCCGCCCACTCGCTGACTTGCGCCAACGTGGCGGAAATGTCCTTGCAGTCTTCCCGGATCAGGGCCAGCCCGAAGGCGGGCCGGTTTTCGGCAAGCAACGTGCCCTTTACGTCACGGATAAGGCCGCGCGAAGCGTATACCGACTCCTGCCGCAGGTGGTTGGCCTGCGCCTGCTGCGCAAAATCGGCCCCACGATGGATCTGGAGATACCAAAACCGGATGACGAACGTGAAGAACAGCAAGCCGACGAGGCACTGCAACAGCACAAGCCCGCTTTTAGGCGGCTGATAGCCTTCGGTTTCAAGCTGTATTGTTTTCATTGGGGACCACCCACCGGCGCGCCATCATGCTGCATTGCCAAACAAACGGCGTCAGCAACGCTTGGAGAATGCTTTCGTCGAGCAGCTGCGTCGTGTCGAGAGGAATAAACTGAAGCCGCGTCATCAGCCAGATGACGCCGTAATGCGCCAAGCCGATACAGCCGCTGAGAAGCAGCACGAACAGCCAGTTTTCCGTCTCGAACATCCAGCGCCCGATGAAAAAGAGCGTTATGACCAGAAGGTACCAGAGAACGGACGTGCCGAAATCCAGCGTGCCCACGCCTTCCTGAACGAGGATGAGCGCGAGCAGCACCACGGCAAGCTGAAAAGGGCGACGCTCCTGCAAGGCCAGAAACAAACCGGCGACCAGGACATCCGTACCGGGCAGCGCCTGCTGGAGGGCAAGGCCGAACACGAAGAAGGCCACCCACCACAGGATGTTGAGCGTCATGGACGACTCCGCAGCGGCAGCCCGGGCGGGGGCGTCGGGCCGCTCAGGAAAAACGGCGCGTCGGGACGGGGCGGACCGGGAATCGTAGAACCCTGCTGGCCTGGCTGAGGCTGTGCGCGCTGCGCGGCGGGGCTGCCCGCCGAATCAGACGAGGGCGAGCGCGGAGCTTCCAGCACACCGGACAACGAGCCGGAAACGCTGGAGCCTTCCACACGGGAAATGAGCAATAATTCTTCAAGATCGGACAACGCCGCCAACGGAGCGGCCTGAATGGACTGAAACGGCGAAAGATCCGAAGGCGTGGCCGACAGCACCCGCGCCACGGGGATCCCCTTGGGGAATGCATCGTCGAGGCCGGACGTGACCAGAATTTCACCGGCGCGAATCACATCGTTATGCGACACGAAACGCATCTCCAGCGGCTTGTCGGGGCCTCCGCCCACGAGTACGCCCTGAATGCGGCTCTCCTGGCTGATCACCGCGATACGGCTCCCGGGATCGACGAGCAGGAGCACCGTGGCCGAACTCGGCCCGGCCCGCAGCACACGGCCTGCGACGCCCTGCGGGGTCATGACCGGCGTCCCCGGAATGGCTCCCGTCATGTACCCGCGCCCGATGAGCACGGACGCCAGCGCGGAATTCGCCCCCATGCGCCCGGCGAGCACGCGGGCCCCGAGCGTCTGCCAGCCTTCCGGCGGCGTAAGCGTGAGCAGGCGGCGCAAGCGGACGAGTTCGGCACGCTCCTCCGAGGCCATCAGCAGCTTATGGCGGAGCTGTTCGACCTGCTTCTTGAGCTCGTCATTCTCCTCACGCACGTCCACGAGATCGAGATAGCGGTTCCACGCGCCCATGACCGTATCCTGCACCATGCGCACCGATTTGAGGACGACGCCCGAGGCTTCGAGCCCTGTGTTGGCCGCGAAGTTATCGAGGATATGGGTGCGCTGGTTCCAGCTGTACATACCGAGATACATCAACAGGGCGAGAGCGGGAACCAGCAGGATGTGCTTGGGAGACATGCTTTGTCCGGAGAAGGGCCCGCCGATCGGCGGCGGAATCCAGAGGAAGGCGGAGATGAACCGATCCGCAGAACCGGCAGGGAGCCGGGCTGCGGACCGGAAAGCCTGCGGGGGCATCCCCCGGCAGGCGCACTATCAGTCAATACAGACGTCGCCAAGCTCATTGAGATTGTCGAGCGCGCGGCCGGTGCCCATAACGACCGTGGACAACGGATCTTCCACCACGGTGATGGGCAGAGAGGTTTCTTCGCGCAGGAGCTGGTCCAACCCCTTGAGCAGCGCGCCGCCGCCGGTGAGGACAATGCCGCGATCCACAATGTCGGCGGCAAGTTCCGGAGGGGTCTGTTCAAGAGCGATGCGCACGGCCTGGACGATGCTGTCCACCTGTTCGGATATGGCCTTGCGGACTTCCTCCGAGGTGATGATGATGTTCTGCGGGATGCCGGTCACGAGATCGCGGCCCTTGACCTCGATCTGCTGCTCGGGGTCCATCGGGTAGGCGGAGGCGATCTTGATCTTGATCTCTTCCGCGGAGGATTCGCCGATCAGCATGTTATACTTGCGCTTTACGTGCGTCATGATGGATTCGTCCATCTTGTCGCCGCCGACGCGCACCGAACGGGAATACACGATACCCGACAGGGAGATGACCGCGACTTCCGTGGTGCCGCCCCCGATGTCCACCACCATGTTGGAGGTAGGCTCCTGAATCGGGAGGTTGGCCCCGATGGCGGCGGCCATGGGCTCTTCAATAAGATAGACTTCACGGGCGCCCGCGCTCTGGGCGGATTCCTTCACCGCGCGCTTTTCCACCTGCGTGATACCGGTGGGCACGCACACCATGATCCGGGGCCGGACAAGGTGACGGCGGGAATTGTGCACCTTGGAAATGAAATGGCGAAGCATGGCTTCGGTCACTTCAAAGTCGGCGATGACCCCGTCCTTCATGGGGCGGATAGCCTGGATGTTGCCCGGGGTACGCCCGAGCATACGCTTGGCGTCCTGACCGACGGCCAACACCACGCTGTTGCCGCGAGAGTCCTTCTTGACGGCGACGACGGAGGGTTCGCGCAGGACGATGCCCTGCCCCTTCACATACACGCAGGTATTGGCGGTCCCCAAGTCGATGGCGAGATCGTTGGAAAACGCGCCGAGAATAAAATTCACGAGTTTTGGCATACAGGATTGCTCACTTGTCTTCTCTATGGGCCAAACAAGATCTATCGATCTTCAATCAGTACCGGAAGTGGAAATTAGGAGAGCCGGAGGGAACTGGCGAGCCGGTCCGTTTGAAAAACCGCACGCTCTTTTCAGCTTTCCGTTTTGCGGGTAGCTTAAGTTCAGTCGCGAAGTGTTGGTCCAAAAACGCCCCGCTGTCAAGAGCAACCTCCGGCGGGTTTTGAAAACCTACAACACATAGTAAATATTTTCAATGTATAACAATCAAGGTCAAAATATATGTACCGCCACGGCGTTGGCGGCTATCCGACCGAAAGGCCCGTTTTGATGCATACATGGAATACATTCACCGTCCATCTCCGCCAACGCTTCGGCCAGAGGGTCCAAAAGATCCCTCTCGACGCGGGAGCAAGCTGCCCCAACCGTGACGGGACGCTCTCCCGCGCGGGCTGCACCTTCTGCAACGCCATAGGTTCCGGCTCGGGGCTCGGCCTTGCCGGAATGAACCTCCCCGCCCAGTGGGAGCACTGGCGCGAGCACTTCCGCAAGTCCAACCGGGCCTCGCTGTTCCTCGCGTATCTGCAATCCTTTTCCAATACCTACGGCCCCGCCTCCCGGCTCGCGGCGATGCTGGAGATTTTCCGCACCCTGCCCGCTCTCGCCGGGGTTTCCGTGGGAACCCGGCCCGACTGCCTCGATCCTGAAAAAATGGCTATCCTCGGCGCCGCGCCGTGGAAAGAAAAATGGCTTGAGCTTGGCGTCCAGACGCTGAACGACGCCACCCTGCGCCGCATCAACCGGGGGCACGACGCGGCGGCCTCGGCCAAGGCCATTGAGCTGGCGGAAAAAACCGACGTGCAGGTCTGCGCGCACCTCATGCTCGGCCTTCCCGGTGAAACCCCGGACGACGTGCACGCCACCGTCCGCCGCCTCAACGACCTGCCCGTCCACGGGGTCAAGCTGCACAACGTCTATGTCTGCCGGAACACGGCGCTCGAGCGGGCCTACCGCGCCGGAGAGTACGTCCCGCTGACTGAGGACGCCTACGTCGAGCTTGCCGTAGATGCCCTCACGGAGCTGCGCCCCGACATCATCATCCACCGAGTCGTCGCCGATCCCGCCCCCGGCGAACTCGTCGCCCCCGACTGGGCTACCCGCAAGGGCGACCTCGTACGGTTCATCCAACACGCCTATCATAGGAGATGTGGAGGGGCATAGAGAAACTGGGGAGGGGGAGGGGAAACTTTCTGGAGAAAGTTTCCCCTC